>NZ_JBFBAL010000012.1:0-76133 GCF_040682175.1 Streptomyces sp. NPDC051320 | reverse complement strand
CTCGGCGCCCTGGTCCGAGTTCCCGTCGTCCCCCTTGATCATGGCGAGAGCGCCACCACCGGTGTGCATACCACCGTGCGGCCGGGCGTTGTCGCCGTCACCACGGCCGTGGTGGTCACGGCCGGCCTGGTCCTCGGCACCCTGGTCCGAGTTCCCGTCGTCCCCCTTGATCATGGCGAGAGCGCCACCACCGGTGTGCATACCACCGTGCGGCCGGGCGTTGTCGTGGTCGCCGCGGCCGGTGTCACTGCCGGCGGACTGGTCCTGGTCACCCTGGTCCTGGCCGGAGTGGTCACGGTGGTCGCTGCTGGAGGACGAACCGCCATCCGAAGCCGGCGTGCCGGAGAAGGACAGGGCATACGCAGCAGGGGTCGAGATGGCGAGCGCCGCGGTGATGGCGGCCGAAGCGAGCAACGTGCGGGTAGTGCGCATGGGGAAGGATCCTTTCGTCACGACCACGAAGGCTGACGGTTCGTCGGCTCATCGGTTCGCAGTGGCGACGTCCTCACCATCAAACGGAATCTGACGCCCCGCCATCCGGGAGGGCGCAAGGGGGTGATGGCTGGGCTCAACGGGTTCCGTGGGTACAGATATTCACTCGTAGGACGGCACGTCACATCGCCCGAACGGCGTCGCCTGCCTGCGGAACCTGACGCTCCGCCACCCGGCGGGGAGAACGGCGCGAAGAGCACGGGGAGAGCGCTCTCCATCATCTCCCACTACAGTGCGTCCATGAGCAGAGAGACCGTGGCGCCGGCTGCCATGCCCACCCTGGAAGACGTGGCGCGTGCCGCCGGCGTGTCCCGCGCGACCGTCTCGCGGGTCATCAACGGCATCCGCAACGTGGACCCGGCCATCCAGCAGGCCGTACGCGATGCGGTGGCCGCGACCGGCTATACGCCGAACCGTGCCGCCCGGGCCCTGGTGACCCGGCGCGCCGAAACCATCGCCCTGGTGGTTTCCGGGGCCGGTGACGCCTCGGAGGCCGAGCAGAACGCCTTCGCCTCACGGATCTTCGCCGACCCGTTCTTCGGGCGGGTGGCCGCCGGAGTGGTCGGGTATCTGCGGCCCCGGTCGATGCACCCGGTGCTGATGTTCGCCGAGACGTCGGACGCCCGCGACCAGGTGGTCACGTACCTGCGGCAGGGCAGCGCCGACGGCGCGCTGATCGTGTCCACGCATGGGGAGGACCCGCTGCCCGGGATGTTCGCGGCGGCCGGGCTGCCCGCCGTGCTGTTCGCCCGGCCGACCGGGACGGTGCCGCTCAGCTATGTGGACCTGGCCCACCGGGACGGGGCGGAGCTGGCGGTGGCGCATCTGCTGGACCGGGGCTGCCGACGCCTCGTCAGCATTGCCGGTCCGCAAGGCGTTTCGGCCGGACGCGAGCGGCTCCTAGGGTTCCGGGACGCCCTGGCGCGCCATGGCCACCCGTACGTCCCGGCGGCCGAGGGTGACTTCACACAGCACGGCGGGGAGCGGGCGATGGCCCGGCTGCTCGGCGAAAACCCGGACCTGGACGGGGTGTTCGCCGCCAACGACCTGATGGCACAGGGCGCGTGCCTGGTCCTGCGGGAGCACGGCAAGCGGGTACCCGAGGATGTCGCGGTGGTGGGCGTCGACGACGGTTCGACGGCCCGGACGTGCCGGCCGCCGCTCACCACCGTGCGGCAGCCGGTTGAGGACATGGCGGCGGAGATGGCGCGGCTGTTGCAGGAACGCATCGAGCATCCTGACCTGCCGGTGACGTCGGTCATCTTCGAACCGGAGCTGGTGGTACGGGAGTCGGCGTGACCGTCCGCACCACCCGGGACCCGGACCACGCGCGTGCGGTCGTCGCCGCGTACGAATCCGGGTGGTCGCACCGGGCTGCCCCGCGGCGTGACCACTCCCGGCGGCCGGTGCGCGGCGGGCTGGTGCGCGGCGGGTTGGTGCGGCAGTACGCCCAGTTCAGTGCGGGAGCGGACGCCGGCCTTGCGGTAGATCCCGCCGGCGGGCGGCTCCGGCACGGTGGCCACGGCGCGGATCAGTTCGAGGGCGAACAGCGGGGCCCGGCGCTGGTTTCGTACACCTTGCGCAGCAACCAGTGCGGCGTCCCGGCGGACCACGGAAGCGCCGCCGGTTCCGCACGTTCCGGCAGCGTCGCCAACTCCGGAAGCGCCGACAGTTCCGCCAGGGACAGCGGGGGCAGTACGACCTCGCGGGCGGCAGGCCGGGCGGAGTGCCGGGCCCGCGACCGGTGCGGTGCCGAGGGCGGTGGTCTCGGTCACCAGTGGGCGCACACGGGCCTGGCCTGGTCGCCAGACAACCGGAATGCCACCGTCGAGTGAACGCCCGGCACGACTCAGGCCCGGCCCAGCCCCAGCTGTCCGCCGATCTCCTCGACCATCACCTTCCCCGCCTCCTCGGCCAGCGCCTCCTCGCTCAGGTCCTGGTCCGTGTCCAGGCCGTCGAGCGCCGGGAGCGGCTGGTCGAGGCGGACGTGGGACACCAGGGACTGCAGGGCGCGCAGGGCCGCCGACGCGGTGGAGCCCCAGTTGGAGAAGTAGGAGAACTGCCACCACCACATCGCCTCGGTGACCCGGCCCGCACGGTAGTGGGCCATGCCGTGGCGGAGGTCGGTGACGAGGTCCGCGAGGTCATCACTGATGCGGCGCGGCACCGGCGCCGTGCGCGGCTCGTAGGGGTCGAAGAGCTCGGAGTAGACGTCGATCGGTTCGAGCAGCGCCGCGAAACGCTCCCGCAGGTCGTCCGCGTCCGGCTCGGGACCGAGGTCCGGCTCGTAGCGGTCGGCCGGGAGGATGTCCTCGTGGGCGCCGAGACGGCCGCCGGCCAGCAGCAGCTGGGAGATCTCCAGGAGCAGGAAGGGGACCGCACTGTCCGGCTCGTCGCCCTTCGCCACTTCGGTGACGGCGACGATGAAGGACTCGACCTGGTCGGCGATCTGCACCGCGAAGTCGTTCGGGTCCTCTCTGACCTCATTCAGCGTGGCGTCAGACATCGAGTAGTCGTCTCCCCTCAAAGGCACGGCCGAGCGTTACCTCGTCCGCATATTCCAGGTCTCCCCCGACAGGTAGACCACTGGCCAGTCGTGTGACCTTCAAACCCATGGGCTTGATCATGCGGGCGAGGTACGTCGCCGTGGCCTCCCCCTCCAGGTTCGGATCGGTCGCCAGGATGAGCTCGGTGATGCTGCCGTCCGCGAGCCTGGCCAGCAGTTCACGGATGCGCAGATCGTCGGGGCCGACGCCCTCGATGGGGCTGATGGCGCCACCGAGCACGTGATAGCGGCCGCGGAACTCCCGGGTGCGTTCGACCGCGACGACGTCCTTGGGTTCCTCGACGACACAGATGATCGTCAGGTCGCGCCGGGTGTCCCGGCAGATGCCGCAGAGTTCCGCCTGCGCCACATTGCCGCACACCGAACAGAACCGGACCTTGTCCTTCACCTCGAGCAGCGCGTGCGCGAGGCGTCGGACGTCGGTCGGCTCAGCCTGGAGGATGTGGAAGGCGATCCGCTGCGCGCTCTTGGGACCGACGCCGGGCAGCCTGCCCAATTCGTCGATGAGGTCCTGAACCACGCCTTCGTACACGGAGCGCCTCTCGTTCTGCTCTGAAACGTACGGTAGTTGCTGGGAGGTTCCCTCAGCACCCCTGGAACGTCGCTGTCCTCACGTCGCCGTCCTCACATACCGAGACCCGGCATGCCGCCGAGCCCCTGGGCCAGCGGACCGAGCTTCTGCTGCTGCAGCACGGACGCGTTCTCGTTGGCGGCCTGGACCGCGGCGACGACCAGGTCCGCGAGGGTCTCGGTGTCCTCCGGATCGACCGCCTTCGGGTCGATCACCAGGCCGCGCAGCTCACCGGAGCCGGTGACGGTCGCCTTGACAAGGCCGCCGCCGGCCTGCCCCTCGACCTCGGTCCTCGCCAGTTCCTCCTGCGCCTGCGCGAGGTCCTGCTGCATCTTCTGGGCCTGCTGAAGCAACTGCTGCATGTCGGGCTGGCCACCACCGGGAATCACGGGTCACTCCGAGGCTGTTCGACGACGTTCTGACGGGCACTTCTCCGGGGGCTGCCACGGGCACTCCCCGGTGAAACGAGCCTACGTGGTCGCCGGGCGCACCGCGCCCCGCCCGGGAAGACCTGAGGAAGCCGGATGGATACCCGGGGAAACCCGAGGGGACCAACTCTTTCGGGTGAGACGCGCGGACTCCATTACCTGATCACAGGCTACTTCCGCGGGTTGACCCCGCCATAACGGCGCCAGGACCCACCATTCGGCGGTAGGAAGAACGGGCGCCGCGGTAGCCACGCGCGCACCGTACGTCACGGAGGGGGGAGGCTGGTGGGCCACCCGGACATGCCACAGCCCGAGGAGAACACCGGACGGCGGGGGGCCGCGCCCGGGCCGGGGCCCGGGCCCGCCTCGGCTGCCGTTACAGGGCCCGATCTGGCCGGGCAGCCGTTCCCGCACGGCGACTGGGCGCAGCCTGCCGTGCGCCTCGACGAGCTGTACCGCTTCGTGGAGACGGACGCGCTGCGAACGGCCCGCTGGTACCTCGCGGACCGCCGCTGGAAGCGCCGCGGAGCCCGGGCGTTACGGCTCGGCACGGCAGCCGGTGGCCTGGCCGGGGCCGCGCTGCCGCTCCTCGACCTGGCGGCCGGCTGGGACGGCGCCGCCCCCTGGGGCTATCTGGCGCTGCTCGGCGGAGCCGCCTGCGCGGCCTGCGACCGCTGGTTCGGCCTGACCGCCGGGTGGATGCGGGACGTGGCCACCGCACAGGCCGTGCAGCGACGCCTGCAGTCCCTCCAGTTCGACTGGGCCTCGGAGAGCGTGCGCGAGGTGCTGGGCCCCGCGGAGGGCACGGCGAGTGAGGCGGCCGAGCGGTGCCTGGGGGTGCTGCGGCGGTTCGCCGAGGACGTGACGGAGCTGGTGCAGGGGGAGACGGTGGAGTGGATGGTGGGGTTCCGGGTGGGGTCCGTGCCGGCGGGTGTGCGGGTGGGGGTGGCTCGGGCGGATGCGGAGCCGTTGTCGGGGCGGGGGGTGTCCACGGTGCTGACCCGCCCCCACATGCCGCGGCAGCGGCCGCCGGACTCGCCCCCGCGGTAGCGCCTGCGGCGGGCCTTCTCCCCGCCCCTTCCCGAACCGGGGGCGCCGCCCCCGAGCCCCGGGTCCTCAATCGCCGGACGGGCTTGAATGCGGCTGGCGTCAGCTGCACAGCTCAGCGGCACGCCCCGATAGCTGAGCGATATCCGGATAGCTCAGCCAACTCCAGGGGAGCAGCGCCGCAGGCACCGCCCCCCACCGCTCAGCTGAAGACGATCATCGACCCCTGCCCCAGGCTCCGCGTAGCAGCCGCGTGCAACCCCAGCCAGACATGCCGCTCCCGCCCAAAGGGCCCGCCCTCCACGGGCGCCGCCCCCGCTGGTTCCTCCAACGTCGTGGGCCGCTCCGGCGGCTCCGGTGCAGCCGGTGGGTTGGCGGGGTCGATGCCGATCGACGGGGCGACGAACGCGAGTTCGCGCAGCAGGCCCTGGGTCGAGCCCAGCGGACCACCGCCCGCCAGCAGGTCGTCGTTGGAGAGGGGAGCGGCGAAGTCGACCGGGACGTAGGCGCCGGCGTGATCGTAGTGCCAGACCAGGTGCGACTGCTGGGCCGTGGCCTCGAACATCTCCAGGAGCTGTTCGTAGTCGCCGCCGAGTGCGTCGACCGGTGCGACCTCGAGACCGCACATCTTCAGCAGGTACGCACGCCGCAGAAAGTGCAGCGCGTCGTAGTCGAAGCCCGCGACGGGGGCGACGTCTCCCGCGAGGCCGGGCATGTAGGCGAAGACCGGTACGGAGGGCAGGCCGGCGGCGCCGAGGGCCTGGTCGTAGCCGGCTATCTCTTCCGCGAAGGGGTTGTCAGGGCTGTGGCACAGCACATCGACGAGGGGGACAAGCCACAGGTCACAGGCCAACGGTGCTCCTAGCGGGGTTCGGGGGTCACCCCCCGAGCGGGCTCGTCGCACCAGCGTAGTCCGCCGCGCACGCTGCGCGAAGACCCCGGTCGACACCGTGGTCAGCTGCCCTTGCCCACCGGCCAGATCCACGCCCCACCGACCTGCTTGCCGGGGCGTCCCAGCAGCTTCTCCACCGTGACGTACAGCGCCGCGTCGTTGTCCTCGGGCGGAATCACGACCACCCCCGCCTTCCAGTACGCCAGGTCGTACCGCGCCTGTGCCCGCCACTGGGCGCCGATCTCCGGCACCTTGCCGCCGTAGCGGACGTCGTGGAAGAGATTGGAGGTGTAGCGGGGTGACGCCCCGTAGATACCGATACGGTCCGGGCCCCACGGCCCGTTGAAATAACCGCCCGGCACCGGGAAGTCCATGCCGGTGGCCGACTGCCAGTGCAGGGCCTCCGCGCTGCCCGGGTCGGGCAGCGGGACCGGGACCACCGACTCCCCGGGGGCGACGTACTGCTTCCACATGCCGTCGGCGATGAAGGCCGGCACATCGGGGCGCGCCTGGACGGGGTACGGGGTCGGCACGATCGGCAGCAGGGCGGCGGCCACCGCCGCCAGGCCCACGATCCGGTACCCATGGACCGGGGCGCGGACCAGTCGGTCGGCCGCCAGGGCGATCAGCATGCCGAGCGCGGGGGCGCAGATCATCGCGACCCGGCCCTCGATCACCGAGTCGAAGAGCGGCCGGTGGGCCAGCGCCCGCCAGGGGCCGGGGAACACCACATCGGTGTACGGGATACGGATCTTCTGCCCCAGCGAGAGCACCGCCGCGGCCACCGCGGTGCAGGCCAGGGCCTTGACCAGGGCGTGCCGCCACAGCCGTACGGTGATCGCGAAGGCCAGCGCCGCCAGCGGCCAGCCGTAGAAGGCGTTCTCCTCGGTCCGGTTCAGCGCCAGCGGGTCCGCCGTCGTATCGCTGCCGAAAAGGGACCGGCCGGAGAATTCGAGCAGCGCCCGTGGGCTGTTGCCGGCGTTGTCGCCGTGCAGCACGCTGTGGTAGCTCTGCGGGCCGAAGAACTGCCAGTACAGCGGGTACGCGACCAGCGGCAGCGCGGTCAGCGCCGCGACGCCCAGCCCCTGGAGCAGCGGGCGGGCCGCGGCCCGGGCCACGTCCCGGCGGGCCAGGGCGTACCACGGTGCGAAGAGCAGCATGCCGATCGAGGCCAGCAGGAAGGGCTCTTCGCCGAGGAAGATCTGGTAGGTCGCGAAGAGGCCCAGCAGCACCCCGTCCCGTACGACGGACTCTCCCGCGCAGAGCCGCAGCGCCCGGTCGATGATCACCGGGATCATGAAGAGCACCAGGAAATTGGGGTGCGCGTTGCCGTGCGAGATCATCGGCGGGGCGAACGCGGCCAGCCCCGCACCCAGCGCGGCCGCCCAGCGGTTGCGCACCAGGCGCTTGGCGATCAGCCAGTACCAGGCCACCGCCGTCGCGGCCAGACCGCCGGTCAGCACCAGTGCCCAGGTCACGGTCGGGCCGAGCGCCAGGGTCACCGGGGCGAGCGGGATGGAGAGCCCCAGCATCGGGGTGTTGCCCATCAGGTTCACCCCGGCCGGGTAGTTCTGCGCGGCGGTGAAGAGCGGGTTGTGCAGATGCGCGACGTTGTCCGCGGTGGCCGCGAAGAACCACTCCCACTGGTTCTGGTCCTGCAGCGAGTCGGCGAGGTAGCCGTGCCCCAGGTCCGCCCAGAGGTTCTTGTAGAGCAGGACCGAAGCGAGCAGGAAGAGTCCGCAGACCACCAGGTCGACCCGCCGTAGCGCGCGGGTCTTCAGCTGTGCCAGTTCGCCGAGCACCCGCAGATAGTCGAGCGGCCCGACCTTGGAACCCTCCTGGTGCGCCCAGCGCACCGGGACCTCGGCGACCGGCCAGCCCTGTCGGCGGAAGTACTGCAGGATCTCGACGTCGATTCCCCAGCCGTCGAGCCGGGCGTCGGCGAACGCCTCCCGCGCCTTGTCCCCGTCCAGCAGTTTGAACCCGCACTGGGTGTCCCGGATACCGGGGACGGCGACGGCCTGTATGAGGCGGTTGCCCATCCGGCCCAGCCACTCGCGCAGCCGCCGCTGGTGCACCTCGACCCGCGATTCCGGGTGGGCGCGTGAGCCGACCGCCGCGTCGTGACCGGTGTCGAGTTCCTTGGTGAGCCGGTCGAGTTCCTCGATCGGGGTCGCCAGGTCGGCGTCGGTGACCAGTACGCGCTCTCCGGCGGACGCGGCCACGCCGAGCCGGAGCGCATGCCCCTTGCCGCGGTTCGCCGGGCTGCTGACCAGCCGGATGCGGGCGTCGGCCGCCGCTGCCCGGCCGGCGATTCGAGCCGTGCCGTCGGACGAGCCGTCGTCCACGACGATGAGTTCCCAGCCGCCCGGGTGGCCGTCGAGGTGGCCCCGGATGGCGTCCAGAGTGGGACGCAGCCGCCCTTCCTCGTTGTACGCGGGCACGATGACGGACAGCTGCACCGCCGCCACGGCCGCATCTCCCCTGGCTGCGTCTCCCACCGCGGTCACTCGCCCGGCCGGCCGGGCGTGGTCAGATCTCTCAGCTTCTTCGCCCAGGCGAGACCGTGCGCGTTCGACTCCCTGATCACCGCGTGCGCGGTGTCGGCGTCCCCGTGGACCACCGCGTCGGCCAGTTGCTCGTGCCCCTGCCACAGCCCGTCCGAGAGGTCGGTGCGCCCGCGCAGGTACGGCACGGCGAAGACCCAGCACTGCACCCGCAGCCGGTGCAGGAAGTCGGCGATGTAACGGTTGCCGGTGAGCGCGGCGAGTTCCCGCCAGAACCGCAGGTCGTAGCCGATGAGAATGTCCAGGTTCCCGGACCTGCTGGCCTGTCCGGCCTCCTCGGCCCGGCGGCGTACGGACAGCAGCGGCTCCCGGCAGACCCCCCGGTGCGTCAGGTTCCGGAAGATGCCGTCCACGACCAGCGAGCGCGCCTCGACCATGCCGCAGTAGTCGTCGACCGAGAACTCGTGGACCCGGAACCCCTTGTGCTGGTCGGAGTCGAGCAGCCCCTGCGCGGAGAGATCCACCAGCGCCTCCCGGACCGGGGTGGCGGAGACCCCGTATCCCTCGGCGATCTGTTTGACGGTGAATTCCTCACCCGGCTGCAGACGCCCCGCGAGTACTTCGTCACGCAGCGCATCCGCGATCTGCTGCCGCAGGGTACTGCGGGTGACCGCTCCGCTCGCGGGCATGGTGGGCCTTCCCCTCGTCCGACTCCGCACACCCTACGACGGGGCACGGGGGCGGTTTCCGGGACGGGCGCGGACCGTGATCGGAGCGGAGGTGACCCGCCGGCTCAGGCGCCGGCCGCGTAACGCCAGAAGTCCCGCATGAGGGGTGTGGGGGTCGGGCCGGTCAGTTCCACCTGGGTGAGCAGCACGGTCACCGTGCCGGTGGCCGGGATGATGTGCGCCGCCGTTCCGGTGCCGCCGACCCAGCCATAACGTCCCGGCACGTTCCAGGGATCGACGGTCTCGATGTCGACCGCGCCGCCGAACCCCCAGCCCTGGCCCTCCAGGAACAGTTGGCCCGCCGACCGCTGGGCCCGGGTCAGGTGATCGGTGGTCATCAGCCGCACCGACTCCGGCGACAGCAGCCTGCGGCCGTCGGCGGCCGTGCCCCCGGCCAGCAGCATCCTCCCGAAGGCGTGCCAGTCGTCGGCGGTCGAGACCAGACCGCCGGCACCGGACGGGAACACCGGGAGGCTGCTCCACTGACCGTCGGGGGCATCGACGCTGCGCAGACCGCCGGCCGGATCCGGCCGGTAGTACCCGGTGAAGCGGTCGAGCTTGTCGGCGGGCACCGCGAACGCGGTGTCGGCCATCCCGAGCGGCTCGAAGAACCGCTCGGCCAGGAACTCGGGCAGCGGACGGCCCGAGACCCTGGCGATCAGTACGCCCTGGATGTCGGAGCAGGCGTTGTAGAGCCAGGCGTCGCCCGGCTGATGCAGCATGGGGATGCGGGACAGCACCGCCATCCAGGTGTCCGGCTCCGCGACGTGCTGCGGCTCCGGCGGCCCCTGCTTCAGCTCGCTGAACAGCGGGGCGACCGCCGGCAGCGAGAAGTCCGAAGGGAAGCCGTAGCCGGCCCGGAAGGTGAGCAGGTCGAAGACGGTGATCGGCCGGGCCGCCGGGACCACGTCGTCGAGCGGCCCGGCCGGCGTGCGTACGACCATCGGCGACGCCAGCTCCGGCAGCCACTTCCCGATCGGGTCGTCCAGTGCGATGCGGCCGTCCTCGACCAGGGCCATGACCGCCGCGGCGACGATGGGCTTGGTGATCGAGGCGATGCGGAAGATCGAGTCCCGTGCCATGGGCGCCGTGCCCTCCATGTCGACGGAGCCGACGGCTTCCGCCTCCACACGGTCGGGGCGAGCCACCAGGGCGACGGCGCCCGGCAGCGATCCGCTGCGGACGTGCTGGGTGAGGGTGCTGTGCAGGTCGGGCATCGGTCCACCTTCTCTGAGTGCGGTCGGAAGGGAGACTCTCGTGGCGGCCCGGACTCATCGGCTGCGCGGGGCCTTTCGGGGCTCTGCCCCGGTCCCCGGACCAGCACCCCCCGCCCCGCTACGCGCTCACATACTCGTCCGCCACCGACAACGCCTCGTCCAGCACGGCCAGCCCCTCCTTCGCCTCCGGCTCGGAGATGTTGCAGGCCGGCACCACGTGGGTCCGGTTCATGTTGATGAACGGCCACAGGCCCCGCGCCTTCGCGGCCGCACCGAACGCCGCCATCGGCGCGGCGTCCGTGCCCGTCGCGTTGTAGGGCACCAGCGGCTCCCGCGTCTCCGGGTTCCGTACGAGTTCCAGGGCCCAGAACGCGCCGACGCCGCGGACCTCGCCGACCGAGGGGTGCCGGGCCGCGAGCTCCGTCAGTCCGGGGCCGAAGAGGTCCGTGCCGAGGCGGGCCGCGTGGCCGACGATGTCCTCGTCCTCCATCGCCCGGATGGTCGCGACGGCGGCCGCGCAGGCCAGCGGGTGGCCGGAGTAGGTGAGACCGCCCGGGTAGGGCCGCCGGGCGAAGGTCTCGGCGATCTCGGCGGAGATCGCCACGCCGCCCAGCGGTACGTAACCCGAGTTGACGCCCTTGGCGAAGGTCAGCAGGTCGGGCGTGACGCCGAACAGCCCGGCCGCGAACCACGTACCGGTCCGGCCGAAGCCCGCCATCACCTCGTCGAGGATGAAGACGATGCCGTAGCGGTCGCAGATCTCCCGGACGCCCGCGAGGTAACCGGGCGGCGGCGGCATGATGCCCGCAGTGCCCGGGATGGTCTCGAGAATGATCGCCGCGATGGACTGCGGGCCCTCGAACGCGATGGTGTCCTCAAGGTGCTGGAGGGCGCGGGCGCTCTCCTCGGCCTCGGTGCTCGCGTGGAAGGGCGAGCGGTAGAGGAACGGCGCCCAGAAGTGCACGACCCCGGCGGACGCGGTGTCGGAGGGCCAGCGGCGCGGGTCACCGGTGAGGTTGATCGCGGCGGCGGTGGCACCGTGGTACGAGCGGTAGGCGCTCAGCACCTTGGTCCGGCCGGTGTGCAGCCGGGCCATCCGGACCGCGTTCTCGACCGCTTCGGCGCCACCGTTGGTGAAGAAGATCTTGTCGAGGTCGCCGGGGGTGCGCTCGGCGATGAGGCGTGCGGCCTCGGAGCGCGACTCGATGGCGAAGGCGGGCGCGAAGGTCGTCATCCGGGCCGCCTGCTCCTGGATCGCGGCGACGACCTTCGGGTGCTGGTAGCCGATGTTGGTGAAGACCAGGCCGCTGGAGAAGTCGAGGTACCGGTTGCCGTCGTAGTCCCAGAAGTACGACCCTTCGGCGCCGGCGACGGCGAGCGGGTCGATCAGGTCCTGGGCGGACCAGGAGTGGAACACATGCGCGCGGTCGGCGGCTTTGACGGCCGCACCTGTCCGGGGATCGGGCTGCTGGATCTGAGGGGTCATGCGTTCCAGCGTAGGGAACCGCAGGTGGGGACGGACATGGCCATCGTGTACGGCCTCGGCGGGAATGGTCGGCAGAATGTCGCCTTCTGCGCAGGCTCACTGCGGTCCGGCGGCCCGGCCCCGCCGGACCACCGTCCGCATGCGCGCTGCCGCCATGATGACAGTATGCTGTCATAAGCGCCGCACGAGCCGGTCGCCGTGGCGTCGAACCCCGAGTCGAGCACCGGTTCGAGCACCGAGGAGCACGTCATGCCCAGCAGAACCGCACATCTCGCCGTCTATCCCGCTTTCGCCGACTGGGAAACCGGCCACACCACCGCCTATCTCGTCCGCAACGGCTATACCGTCCGGACCGTCGGTCCCACCCTCGATCCCGTCACCACCCTCGGTGGGCTCCGGATCCAGCCTGATCTGACCCTCGACTCCGTGCGCCCCGAGGACAGCGCCCTGCTGATCCTGGCGGGGTCCGACCTCTGGGACGCGGGCGACGAACTGGCCCCCTTCGCCCGTACGGCGCGCACCTTCCTGGACGCGGGTGTGCCGGTCGCCGCGATCTGCGGGGCGACCGTCGGTCTGGCCCGGGAGGGGCTGCTTGACGAGCGGGCGCACACCAGCGCGGTCTCCTCCTATCTCGCCGCCACCGGCTACGGCGGCGGCGAGCGGTACGTCGAGGCGGATGCCGTCACCGACGGCGACCTGATCACGGCGGGGCCCACCGAGCCGGTCGCGTTCGGCCGGGAGATCTTCGGGCGGCTCGGGGTGTACGGGCCGGAGAAACTGGACGCCTGGTACCGGCTCTTCCACGACTCGGACCCCGCCGCGTACCAGGTACTGAGTTCATGAACCGGGCGGCAACGGACCGCGCAGCAGACCGGGACGCAGCAGACCGCGAAGCGCTCAGCAGGACCGCTGTCGGGGTATTCCGGCTGAATGGTCAGTTCCTCGCCGTGTCGGAGGAGTTGGCCCGCCCGGCCGGGTTGACCGCGGCCCGGTGGCAGGTGCTCGGCGCCGTACTGCACGAGCCGCTGTCGGTCGCCGGGATCGCCCGGGCCATGGGCATCACCCGGCAGAGCGTGCAGCGCGTCGCCGACCTGCTGGCGGCCCAGGGGCTCGCCGAGTACCTGCCGAACCCGGCGCACCGCCGCGCCAAACTCCTCCGCCCCACGGACGCGGGGCGGACCGCCGTGCAGGAGATCGCACCCGGTCATGCGGAGCTGGCCGGGCGGCTCTCCCGCGCGCTGGGCCCGGAGCAGTTCGCGGAGACGGTACGGGTGCTGGAACGGCTCTCGGACGTCATGGCCACGCTGGCCGCGCCGGCGGAGACGACCGCTGCGGTACGCGGCACCATCGCGTCGCCGAAGACGCACTGACGGGGGTCCGGTACCCGGGGCCCGCAGCCGGCCGGTTCCGTCCCGTTTCCGGCCGCCGGCTTGTCGTGTGGCCGACGACTCTCCGGGTAGCCGGACGCGGGACGGAAGACACGAAGAGACCGAAGAGGAGTGACCTCATGTCGTCATCGCTGGTCGAGACCGTGGACATCAACGCCCCGGTCGCCGTGAGTTATGCCCTGTGGAGCGATGTCACCCGCTGGCCGGCGTTTCTGAGCCATGTGCGGCTCGTCGAGCCGATCGACGGGCGCCGCTTCGCCTGGCAGCTCTCCCTCCCGGGCGCGGACAAGAACTTCGTCGCCGAGCTCACCGAGGTCGTGCCGGAGGACCGGATCGCCTGGCGAACCACCGAAGGTGTGCATCACGCCGGTGTGGTCACCTTCCACCGCCTCACCGACACGTCGAGCCGGGTCACGCTCCAGATCGAGTACGACCCCCAGGGCTTCGTGGAACACCTCGGCGCCCTCACCAACCTCGATTCGGCCCTGGCCAACTACGACCTGGGCGAGTTCCAGAAACTGGCCGAGACGACGTTCGCTCAGTGAGGCGACTAGCCTGACCGGCAATGAACCATTTGCCGACCTCATCAGGCACGCTCGCCCTCACCCGCTTCCCCGAGGACCCCCGCGACCAGTTGCGCGCCTGGGACGCCGCCGACGACTACCTGCTGCAGCACCTCGACACGAGCGAGACGCCGGTCACCGGAGACGTCGCGGTGATCGGCGACCGCTGGGGCGCGCTGACCACCGCGCTCGCCGCGTCCCGCGAGCGGAAAGCGGTCCCGGAGGGGCCGGAACTCGTACAGATCACCGACTCCTTCCTGGCGCAGGAGGCGACCTGGGCCAATCTGGCGCGCAACGACGTCCCGCGCGGCGCGGTGCAACTGCTGTCCACCCGGGACGCCCCACCGGAGCGGGTCGACGTGCTGATCGTGCGGGTGCCGAAGAGCCTGGCGCTGCTGGAGGACCAGCTGCACCGGATCGCGCCGGCCGTGCACGCCGGAACCGTGGTGGTGGGCACCGGGATGGTGAAAGAGATCCACACCTCCACCCTCAACCTGTTCGAGCGGATTCTGGGGCCGACCAGGACGTCCCTCGCGGTCAAGAAGGCCCGGCTGATCTTCTGCACGCCCGATCAGGCCATCGCACCCACCCCGAGCCCCTGGCCGCGCAGTTACGAGCTGCCCGACGGGGTCGGCATCGCCTCGGGCCGGACCGTCGTCAACCACGCCGGGATCTTCTGCGCCGAACGCCTCGACATCGGCACCCGTTTCTTCCTGCCGCACCTGCCCCGGCGCCGGGGCCCGGAGCGGGTGGTGGACCTGGGCTGCGGCAACGGCGTCGTCGGCACGGCCGCCGCACTCGCCAACCCCGAGGCCGAAGTGGTGTTCACCGACGAGTCGTTCCAGGCGGTGGCGTCCGCGGAGGCCACCTTCCGGAAGAACACCGGCCCCGACGCGAAGGCCGAGTTCCGGGTGGGCGACGCGCTCGCCGATGTGGCGCCGGGTTCGGTGGACCTCGTACTGAACAACCCGCCGTTCCACACCCACCAGGCGATGAGTGACCAGACGTCCCGGCGGATGTTCACCGGTGCACACGAGGCGCTGCGGCAGGGCGGCGAACTGTGGGTGGTCGGGAACCGGCACCTCGGCTACCACGTGACGCTGCGCCGGATCTTCGGCAACGCGCAGGTGGTGACCAGCGATCCGAAGTTCGTGATCCTGCGCGCGGTGAAGCGATAGGTGAAGCGGTAACGGAACGCCCCGGCAGACGGATCTGCCGGGGCGCCGTGTCCTGCTGCGTGCCGCGTGCCGCGGGTCAGACGAACGAGTTGATCTGGATCGTCTCGGTGCGGCCCGGGCCCACGCCGATCGCCGAGATCGGCGCGCCGGACATGTCCTCGAGGGCCTTCACGTAGGCCTGCGCGTTCTTCGGCAGGTCGGCGAAGGTCTTCGCCTTGGTGATGTCCTCGGTCCAGCCCGGCAGGTACTCGTACACCGGCTTCGCGTGGTGGAAGTCGGTCTGGCTGAACGGGAGCTCTTCGACGCGCTTGCCGTCGATCTCGTACGCCACACACACCGGGATCTGCTCCCAGCCCGTCAGGATGTCGAGCTTGGTGAGGAAGAAGTCGGTGAGGCCGTTGACCCGGGTCGCATACCGCGCGATGACCGCGTCGAACCAGCCGCAGCGGCGGTCCCGGCCGGTGGTGACGCCGTACTCGCGGCCGATCGAGCGCAGCTTGTCGCCGTCCTCGTCGAAGAGCTCGGTCGGGAACGGGCCCGCGCCCACCCGGGTGGTGTAGGCCTTGAGGATGCCGATCACCCGGCTGATCTTCGTCGGGCCGACGCCGGTGCCGGTGCAGGCGCCGCCGGAGGTCGGGTTCGACGAGGTGACGAAGGGGTACGTGCCGTGGTCGACGTCCAGCAGGGTGCCCTGGCCGCCTTCCATCAGGACGACCTTGCCGGCGTCGAGCGCGTTGTTCAGGACGAGCGCGGTGTCCGCGACGTACTGCTCGATCTGCTCGCCGTAGCCGAGGAGCTCCTCGACGATCTGGCCGGACTCTATGGCCCGCCGGTTGTAGAGCTTGGCGAGCATCTGGTTCTTGCCGTCGAGCGCGGCCTCGACCTTCTGCACGAGGATCGACTCGTCGTAGAGGTCCTGGACGCGGATGCCGACGCGATTGATCTTGTCGGCGTAGGCCGGGCCGATGCCCCGGCCGGTGGTGCCGATCTTCCGCTTGCCGAGGAACCGCTCCGTCACCTTGTCCACGGTGGTGTGGTACGGCGTGATCAGATGAGCGTTACCGCTGATCAGGAGCTTGGACGTATCGACGCCGCGCTCATTGAGTCCGCTCAGCTCGGAGAGCAGGACCGCTGGGTCGACGACGACTCCGTTTCCGATCACCGGAGTGCACTCCGGTGTGAGGATTCCGGAAGGGAGGAGGTGGAGCGCATACTTCTGGTCGCCTACGACGACCGTGTGGCCGGCATTGTTGCCGCCCTGGTAGCGCACCACGTAATCCACGGATCCACCGAGGAGGTCGGTGGCCTTTCCCTTGCCCTCGTCACCCCACTGAGCACCGAGCAGCACAAGTGCGGGCACAGGCGTACACCCCTTCCGGGCGGGGCATGTCCAAGGTCAGGGGGCGCACGTGTGTCGTGCGCCGATACCCGAACGTCGGACCGGCTGCCCCGGAATAGACGAAGCCCCTGGCGCAATAGCGCAAGGGGCTCTTGCACAAAGATGCTACCCGAGGAAGGACCGAGGTGTCGGCTCCAGATCCCGCAGCGAGCACCGAGCGCCAGCTGCTGGTGGTCATCGACCCGGTCGCCCGGCGCGCGGACGGCGAGTCGGTACGGATCACGAAGGACGTGTTGAGCGCCGGCGCGCACACCAAAGTGTGCCTGCCGGACGGGCCCGAGGAGTTCGCGCGGGCGCTCGCCCGGCGGGGCAACCGGCGCCTGGTGGTGGTCGGCGACGACCGGGCCCTGCTGCGCGCGGTGACCCTGCTGCACCGGGAGCGGAACCGGGCCCGCCGCGCCCTGTCGCTGGTCCCGGTCGGTCCTCCGTCTGCCCTGGAGGTCGCGCGGTCGCTCGGCGTCCCGGTGGGGGCGGTCGCCGCCGCCCGCTCGGTACTGGACGGGGACGTCCGCTGGCTGGACCTGCTGGTCGACGAAAGCGACGGTGTGGTGCTCGGCGATCTGCGGATCCCGGCAGGTCCCGCGACCGGGGCGGTCCCCGGCCAGGTGGGCGCCGACCGGTTCGCCCCGCCGTCCGTCTGGACCACCTGCCGTTCCCTGGTGCGGACCCTGGTCCGCCCGGCACCGCCCAGCGCACCCGCTGCGGTGCACCGGTTGCGGGTGGAAGCCGACGGGGCGCTCCTCACCGACCTCGACGAGCTGCTCTCCGCCGTGACGGTGTCCTCCCGGAGCGGTGCCGGCAAGGCGGAGGTGGCCGTCGTGATGTCGTCGGGACGCCAGGTGATGGCCGAGGCGCTGGCCGTGACGGTCTCCGGGCCGGACTTCCGCTACCGGCGGGACGGCGTGGTCACCGGCCCGGTGCGGACCCGGACCTGGCGGGTCCGGGCGGGTGCGTGGGGACTGACGCTGCCGACGGGGTGAGGCGCGGCTCCCCGGCTCATCCGAAGTGCTTGTCCCGGTGCACCCGCCAGCGTTCCATCAGCGCTGCCAACTCGCCGTCCAGGAACTCGAAGAAGGCCAGCGTCTCAGCCAGCCGGCGCCCCGCCGGGGACTCCGTGCCGAGGCTCGCGACGCCCTCCCGCAAAGCGCTCTCCCACCGCTTGAGCACCATGTCGCGACTGGTCAGCGCCTCGTACCACTGGTTGCTGTGCACCCGGAAACGGTCCCGGCGTGAGCCCGGTTCGCGTTCGCGGGTGACCATGTTGACCTGGGTCAGGTACCGCACGGCGCCGGAGACCGCGGCGGGGCTGATCTGCAGCCGTTCGCCCAGTTCGGCGGAGGTCAGCGCACCGGTGTCGGACGCGAGCAGCGCGGCGAAGATACGGGACGGCATCCGCTGCATACCGGCCTCGACGAGCTGCGCGGCGAAACGCTCGATGAAGCGGTCCACCGCCGCCTCCCGGCCGGCCCGCTCCTGCGGCTGCGCGTCGTTCGTCGTCATCGCCCGATCATCTCCCCAACTGGTGGCACCACGGCAAGTTTATACGTTTCCTTAACTTCACAAGTTTGTGAAATCACTGTAGCTTCAGAAAAATGACCAAGGCAATCACCGTCGCCGGACTGCACAAGTCGTTCGGCCGGACGCAGGCGCTGGACGGCCTCGACCTCACCGTCGAGGCAGGCGAGGTCCATGGCTTCCTCGGCCCCAACGGGTCCGGGAAGTCCACGACCATCCGGGTACTGCTCGGACTGCTGCGCGCCGACTCGGGCGCGGCGCAACTGCTGGGCCGGGACCCGTGGAAGGACGCCGTGCAGCTGCACCGGCGCATCGCCTACGTACCGGGCGATGTCACCCTGTGGCGGAATCTCAGCGGGGGCGAGGTCATCGACCTGTGCGGACGGCTGCGCGGCGGCCTCGACCCGGCCCGACGGACCACGCTCATCGAGCGGTTCGAGCTGGACCCGACCAAGAAGGGGCGGACGTACTCCACGGGCAACCGGCAGAAGGTCGCTCTGGTCGCGGCGTTCGCATCGGACGTCGACCTGCTGATCCTGGACGAGCCGACCTCGGGGCTCGACCCGCTGATGGAGGAGGTCTTCCAGCAGTGCGTCGCCGAGGAACGCGACCGGGGACGGACCGTGCTGCTCTCCAGCCACCTGCTGAGCGAGATCGAGTCGCTGTGCGACCGGGTCAGCATCATCCGCAAGGGACGGACCGTGGAGACCGGCTCGCTGAGCGAACTGCGGCATCTCACCCGGACCAGCATCACCGCCGAACTGACCGGTGCACCCGACGGTCTCGACCGGCTGCCCGGCGTGCACGACCTCGATGTGCGGGGCAACCGGGTCCGGCTGCAGGTCGAATCCGCGATGCTGGACGCGGTGCTCAAGTCGCTCAGCACCTCGGGGGTGCGGTCACTGACCAGCACACCGCCCACCCTGGAGGAGCTGTTCCTGCGGCACTACACGGTGGACGGCGCAGCCGGCAGCTCCGACGACAGCACCACCGGCAGCACGGCGGCGGTGGCGCGATGACCGCCGTGGCGGCTCCTCTGCGGGCGGTCGGCGGTCCGCGCCGGTTCGCGGGCACCGGCACGCTGTTGCGGCTGGCGCTGCGTCGGGACCGGGTCATGATCCCGGTGTGGGCGCTGCTGCTCGGCGGCTCCTTCTCCTCCGTCGCCCGTTCCTTCGCCTCGCTGTACGCAACCGCGGCCCAACGTGCCGACCTGGCCCACTCGATGAGCATCAACAGCTCGCTGCGCGCGTTGTACGGGCCGGTGTTCAGCGAATCGGTGGGCGGACTCACCGCCTGGCGCATGACCGGCTTCGGTTCCGCGCTGGCCGCCGTGATGAGCCTGATCATCGTCGTACGGCACACCAGGGAGGAAGAGGAGACAGGTCGGCAGGAGCTGCTCTCCTCGGCGATGGTGGCGCGGCCGGCGCCGCTGACAGCCGCCCTGCTGACCGCACTGACCGCCAACACGGCGCTGGCCGCGGTCACCGCCGCCGGACTCGTCGGCTCCGGTCAGCCCGGCGCCGGTTCGGTGGCGGTGGGGCTCGTCGTCGCGGGCGTCGGGATGCTCTTCGCCTGTACCGCCGCGATCGCGGCGCAGCTCACCGACAGCGCCCGCGCCGCGAAGGGCCTCACCGCGGCGGTCATCGGGGCCGCGTTCGTACTGAAGGCCGCGGGGGACGCCACAGCGGACGCGGGCTCGTCCG
Organism: Streptomyces sp. NPDC051320; assembly: GCF_040682175.1. NCBI lineage: Bacteria > Bacillati > Actinomycetota > Actinomycetes > Kitasatosporales > Streptomycetaceae > Streptomyces > Streptomyces sp. NPDC051320. Next base: position 56,453 of record NZ_JBFBAL010000012.1, on the reverse strand, counting down.
TGCTGACCTGGCTGTCACCGATCGGCTGGGCCGAGAACGTACGGGCCTACGCGACCGAGCGCTGGTGGGTGTTGCTGGTCCTGGCGGCCGCCATCACCGTGCAGGCTGTGCTGGCGTACGCACTGACCGGGCGCCGGGACATCGGCATGAGTTTCCTGCCGGCCCGTCCCGGGCCGGCCCGGGGCACCATCGGTACGGCCGGCGCGCTGGCCTGGCGGCTCCAGCGGGGCAGCGTCTACGGCTGGAGCGCCGGCTTCCTGATCGCCGGAGTCGTCTTCGGCGGGATCACCGACGGCGCCGGCGACCTGGTCGGCGACAACGAGGGTGCCCGGGAGATCTTCGAGCGGATGGGTGGACAGTCCGGGCTGACCGACGCGTTCCTCGCCGCGATGGTCGGCGTGCTCGGCATGGTCGCCGCGCTGCACATCGTCGCCTCGGTGCTGCGGCTGCACGCCGAGGAAACCTCGCAGCGCGCCGAGCCGGTGCTGGCCGCCCCGGTCGGGCGGCTGCGCTGGGCCGGCGGCCACCTGGTCATCGCCTTCGCCGGATCGGCGGCCGTCATGCTGGCGGGCGGCATCGGCCTCGCTGTGGGCTACGGACACGACCCGGCCGCGGTCATCGGCGCCGCACTGGTCCAGCTCCCGGCGATCTGGGTGCTCGGCGGCCTCACGGTCCTGCTGTACGGGGCGGTGCCGCGGGCCGCCGTCGGGGCCTGGGCGGTGGCCGGGCTGGTGCTGGCGCTCGGGTGGCTCGGGCCGGCCCTGAAACTGCCGCAGGCGGTGATGGACCTGTCACCGTTCGGGCAACTGCCGAAGCTGCCCGGCGGGGAGATGGCCTGGACACCGGTGCTGGTGCTGCTGCTGATCGCGGCGGGGCTGGTGGCCGCGGGAGTGGCGGGGCTGCGGCGGCGGGACATGAGCGGCTGAGCCGCCTCCGGTCAGGCGCGGCGGCTCAGCGAAAGTTCCGATGGTCAGCGTACGTACGTGTTGAGAATTTCGGTTTCGAGCTCGAAGCCCACCGGGTCGGGCAGCGCCAGCTGCTCGCCGAACGCCACGGCGTGCGAGTCGCGGTAGCCGGCACCGTCCGGGTCCGGCTCGCTGAACACGGTGACGGTGCAGGCGTCACGGTCGATCAGCAGGTAGACGGGGATGCCCGCTGCGGCGTACGCGGCGGGCTTTTCCTTGCGGTCGCGCCGGTCGGTGTCGGAGTCGAACGAGGTGATCTTGACCGTCATCAGCACACCGTCCGGCTCCGCCCACTCTCCCTGTCCGGCGAAATTCCCGCGCCGCGCGAGTGTGCCGTCCGGACGCGCCCGGCCGTTGCGGTACGACTCGACCTTCAAACCCTGGTCGCTGCCGTACAGCCCCCATTCGGGCCGGTGCTGCATACAGACTCCCTGCAGCCACATCCCGATCTCGTTGTGATCCCCGTCCGGCACGCCCTTGTCCTCGATCCGCCCGTTGATGAATTCCGGCCTGAAGGCGTCGGACTCCACAGCGGCGAACGCGGCGATCTTCTCGAATTCCTCGACCGTCATCTGCGACGTGCGCTCTGCCATAAGCGTCATGGTGCACCCCCTTCTGTGTGAGCACCAGTGTGGCGTGCCTGTAACGGAGCGAGCCGAAAACAGGCAGCAGTCACCCCCACTAGTGATCATCACCCCGGCCTGACCAGCCCCGTCTCGTACGCGAAGACCGCCGCCTGGGTCCGGTCGCGCAGGCTCAGCTTCACCAGGATCCGGCTCACATGCGTCTTGATCGTCGACTCGGCGACCACCAGCCGGGAGGCGATCTCGGCGTTCGACAGGCCCTGCGCGATCAGCACGAGCACCTCGGTCTCGCGCTCCGTGAGATCGCCGAGCTGGGTGAGCGAGGGCTGCCTGGGGGTGTCCGAGAGCCGGGAGAACTCGGAGATCAGCCGCTTCGTGACGGTGGGCGCGAGCAGGGCCTCGCCGGACGCCACCACCCGCACGCCGTCGGCCAGCTGGCGCGCCGACGCGTCCTTGAGGAGGAAGCCGGAGGCACCGGCCCGCAAGGCCTGATAGACGTACTCGTCGAGGTCGAAGGTCGTCAGGACCAGCACCTTCGCCGCCGAGTCGGCCGCCACGATCTCGCGGGTCGCCTCGATGCCGTTGAGCTCGGGCATCCGGATGTCCATCAGCACCACGTCGGGGCGCAGGGCCGCGACCTGGGCGATGGCCTGCCGGCCGTCAACCGCCTCGCCGATGACCTCGATGCCGGGCATCGCGTTGAGCAGGACGGAGAAACCCTCCCGGACCATCATCTGGTCGTCGACGACGAGCACCCTGATGGTTCCGCCCGTGGCGGCTGCGCCCTCGGTCCGCGCGGTCATCCGGACTCCTCGGTGGAACGCCGCACCGGAAGGAACGCGGCGACCTCGAAGCCACCGTCGTCGGTGGGCTCGGCCGTCAGCTCGCCGTTCAGCATGGTGACCCGCTCCCGCATCCCGGTGAGGCCGTGCCCGGCCCCTGGAGAAGGCTTCACGAGGCCCCGGGGTGGGCCGTTCACCACCCGCAGGCCGATGCCGCCGAGCACGTAGGCCACCTCCACCCGCGCCTCGGCGCCCGGCGCGTGGCGCAGTGCGTTGCTCAGGGCCTCCTGGACGATGCGGTACGCCGACAGCTCGACGCCCTGCGGCAGCTCCCGCACCGCGCCGGTCACCGTCTTCTCGACGTTCAGGCCCGCACTGCGCACATTCGCGAGCAGGCCCTCGAGCTCGGCGAGGGTGGGCTGCGGGGCGTCGGGGGCCTCGTAATCCTCCGCCCGTACGACACCGAGCACCCGGCGGAGTTCGGTCAGGGCGGCGACCGCGTTCTCCCTGATCACCTCGAAGGACTTGGTCAGCTCCGGCGGCGGGTCGGTCACCCGGTAGGGCGCCGCCTCCGCCTGGATGGCCACCACCGACATGTGGTGGGCGACCACGTCGTGCAGCTCACGGGCGATGGTGGTGCGCTCCTCGAGCAGTGTGCGCTTGTCCCGCTCGATGGCGGTGACCGTCCGCTGCACCGTGACCTCGTGCTTCGCCTCCCGGCGGACCTGCACCGTGGTGGTGATCAGCAGAGCGACGGCGGCGAAGAACAGCATTTCCAGGGTGTCGGTATCGAAGGAGTTGTGCAGCGCTCCCGCGAACATCCCGTACACCGCCGTGCCCAGCCACATCCACCCAGCGGTACGCGGCCGGCTCCTGGCCGCGACCACCGTCACCACCGTGAGATGGGCCAGGAACGCGCCGGGCGGCCAGGGCCAGCCCTCGGACGAGCTGCCGATCACCCAGCTCACCGGGGTGGCCACCAATACCGTCCACCAGGCGCCGACCGGCCTGACCAGAGTCATCGCCACGGCGCCCGCCAGCAGCAGGGCCGACAGCAGAGTCAGTGTGCCGCCCCCCGTCGTGTACGTGAGCAGCAGCGTGAACAGGGCCACGCCCAGCACCACGGCGTGCGGGGCCCATCCGGCGCCGGTCCGTATCCGGCCGGGCAACCGCCGGGTGATCGGCCCGTCCGTCCGCATCGGCGCCAGCGGACGGTAGGCGAAGGCGTCCGTGAAGAGGTCCTGGCGGAGCCCCGCCAGGGCGCCCTGCGCCAGCCGGTACTCGGGGCTGTGGGTCTTGGTCTCGGTCACATACAGAACGGTAGGCGCCCGGCGGGTGGCGGTCGTCCGTACTGATGCTGATCCTGCGGGGTCCGTCTCAGGGACTACCAGGCCCGAAGCGGGGCTGACCTGGGTCTACGCAGATGACTACACCGGGGACGAACCGGGCTACCAGGCCAGCTGCTCGATTTCCGCGGCGACCACCGCACAGGCGTCGGCGGCCGGATCGATCAGCGCGAAGTGGCCCACCCCGTCGAGCAGCGTCAGCCCGGGCGGTTCGCCCTCCTTGGCCGCCGCGTCCGCATACGCCTCGGTGACCTGCGGCGGGACGGTTTCGTCGGCCCGGCCCTGGATCACCGTGGTCGCGATGCCGGTGGGCAGCAGCACCGCCGGATCCGTCCACGCCTCGTTCCCGCTGTCGCCGAGGAACTGCTCCACCGCGCCCCCGCACACCTTCAGCTCCCGCGCGACGCCGAAGTGCGCGATCGGCGCCAGCGCCACCACCCCGCGGAACGGCGGCGTGGAGCGGTGCCACGGCGCCTCCGGCGGGAGCACGTGACGCGCTGCCGCCCAGAGGGCGAGGTGGCCGCCCGCGGAGTGACCGGTGACGACCGTGCGCCGCAGATCGGCCCGCGGCAGGTGGCTCGCCACCAGCCCGGGGAGCGCGTCGAGGGCGGCGGCGACGTCATCGAGGGTGTCCGGGCAGCGACCGGCGCTGCCCGGCTCCACCCCACCGCGCCGGTATTCGACGTTGGCCACCGCGAAGCCCCGGCGGGCCAGGAAGCCCGCGAACGGGGCGATGTGCTGCCGGTCGTACCGCTCGCGCCAGACTCCGCCGTGCAGCACGACGACGAGAGGGGCCGTGGCGGCCGTCCCCTCGCCGTCGTGCGGCGCGTAAAAGTCCATGATCTGGTCGGGGTGATCGCCGTATGCAGCGGTGGCCTCGGGGGCGACAGCGGGATGCGCGAAGACCGCATCGGCCTCGGCGTCGTCCGACATACTGCTCCAACCTCTCGTCGCACGGGCCCAATTGCCCTGACCAGCGGGGACGCTATCAGCCCAGGACCTCCCCCAGAACGCGCGCGGCACGCAGCGCATCGCCGAAACCGACGTAGAGCGGGGTGAATCCGAAACGCAGCACATCCGGCTGCCGGAAATCGCCCACCACCCCCCTGGAGATCAACTTCTTCATGACCGCACCGGCGTTCTCGCACCGCAGCGAGACCTGGCTGCCGCGTTCCGCGTGCGGGGCCGGAGTCACCGGTTCGACCGGCAGATGCCGCACACATTCCAGGAAGAAGTCCGTCAGGACGAGTGACTTGGCTCGTACTTCCTTGATCGATACGCCGTCCCAGACGTCGAGCGCCGACTCCAGGGCGAGCATCGAGAGGATGTCCGGGGTGCCGACCCGGCCGCGCGGGGCGCCGGACGCGGGACGGTACCCGGGGGCCATGCCGAACGGGTCGGCGTGCGAGTTCCAGCCGGGCAGCGGGGAGTCGAAGGAGGACTGGAGGCCGGGGCGCACATACAGGAACGCCGGTGAACCCGGGCCACCGTTCAGGTACTTGTAGGTGCACCCGACCGCGAAGTCCACCCCGTGCGCGGCGAGCCCGACGGGCAGTGCGCCGGCACTGTGGCAGAGGTCCCAGACCGTTCTGGCGCCTGCCGCGTGTGCCGCCGCGGTCAGCCCGGGCAGGTCGTGCAGGCGGCCGGTGCGGTAGTCGACATGGTTGATCAGCACGGCCGCGGTACGGGGACCGATCGGGTCCCCCGGCGTGTAGGGGACCAGCCGCCGGGACGTCATCCGGGCCGCCGACTCCGCGATGTAGCCGTCCGTGGGGAAGGTCGCGGCGTCCACCAGGATCTCGTCACGGTCGGCTTCCGCGGTCCGGACCGCGGCGACCAGGGCCTTGAAGACGTTGACACTCGTCGAGTCACCGACCACCACCGTGCCGGGGCCGGCGCCGACGATCGGTGCGATACGGTCGCCGATCCGCTCGGGAGCGGTCCACCAGCCGGACTCCTCCCAGGAACGGATGCGCAGCGCGCCCCATTCGCGGGTGATGACCTCCTGCATCCGGGCCGGGACATGGCTCGGCAGGGCGCCCAGCGAGTTCCCGTCGAGGTAGACGGTGCCGGTGTCCAGGGTGAACAGCTCACGGCAGGCGGCGAGCGGGTCGGTGGCGTCGAGCTCGGCGGCCTTCCCGGCGAGGCCTGCCGACTCGGTCGGCCCGGTCGGCCCGGTCGGCCCGGTCGGCCCGGTCGGCTCGGTCATGGTGCGCTCAGACATGGCTTCGGGCCGTCCACAGCTCGGGGAAAACGTTCTTCGTGGCACGCTTCTCCAGCCAGGCCACCCCGGCCGAACCGCCGGTTCCCGTCTTGGAACCCATCGCTCTGCGGGTGGCCACCAGATGGTCGTTGCGCCATCGCCAGACCAGCTCTCCGACGTCGGTCAGCGCCTCGCCGAGCCGGACCAGGTCGCTGTCCTGCTCCCCCGTGTAAACGGCGGTCCAGACCGCCTCGACCTCAGCGGACGGCTCGTACTTCTGCGCCCAGTCGCGGTCCAGTACGGCGGCCGGCACCGGCTGCCCGCGCCGGGCCAGGAACCGCAGCACCTCGTCGTAGAGACTCGGCTCCTGGAGCGCCTTCTCCAGCTCCGCGTAGACCCGCGGCGCGCCCCGGTGCGGGACGAGCATCGACGCCGTCTTGTCGCCCAGCAGGAACTCCAGGCGGCGGTACATCGCGGACTGGAACCCGGAGCCCTCGCCGAGCGATCCGCGGTAGGCGTTGAACTGGGCGGGGGTCAGCTGGGCGAGCGGACGCCAGGACTCGTTGAGCGACTGCAGTTCGTAGGTGGAGCGCTTCAGCGCGGCCAGCGCGACCGGCAGATCGTCACGACGCAGGGCCTGCGACGCGGTCTCCCACTCGTGGACGATCACCGTGAACCACAGCTCCATCACCTGGGTGGTGACCAGGAAGACCATCTCCCCCGGGTCCTCGGAGAGGAGGTGCTGAAGATGGGTGAGGACGTCCGCCCGGACGTAGTCCTCGTACGGTGTGGTGCCCGCGAAGTCGAAATTCGGGGCGTTTTCCGACACCGTTCCCGGCGCGGGGGCCCGGTCCTGCCGGTGCTCATGCGAAGGCGTAGACATCGCTGTCTCCTCGGTGGTGCTCCAGGTAGCGGTCCGCCCCTTCCGTCGACAGGTGGGCCCCGGTCCCCACCTTCATCATCGGTGCCCTGTGCGCTCGACGGCAAGACAGGCAAGGGCCCGACCCACGTTTCGGGGAGTCCGGTCGTGGGTCAGGCCCTTGCTGTGCGGGTGCCGCGTCACTGCGGTGGCGGTCAGCCCAGCGTGTCCGCGGCGGCCTCCGAGGAGTCCCGCAGGAAGACGGTGCAACGCTCGTACTCCGCGTTCTCGCCGATCGACTGGGCCGCCCGGGCCAGCGCGTGCAGGGCCCGCAGGAAGCCCCGGTTCGGTTCGTGCTCCCAGGGCACCGGTCCGTGCCCCTTCCAGCCGGCCCGGCGCAGCGAGTCGAGGCCGCGGTGGTAGCCGGTACGGGCATAGGCGTACGACTCGACGACCCGACCGTGCTCGAAGGCGTCATCGGCCAGCTGCGCCCAGGCGAGGCAGGACGTCGGGTACTTCGCGGCGACGTCGGACGGCGCGGCGCCACCGGCCAGCAGCTCGCGGGGCTCCGGGTCGTCGGGGAGATGGGTCGGGGGAGGGCCCCCGAGCAGGTTCTCGTGAATGGACATGGGTGCCAGTCTGCCTGGCTCAGGACTCGCGTGCCGACTCGCCGGCCTCCAGCGGTGGCGCACCCAGCCCGCAGTGCATCCGGCACTCGGTGCCGCTGCGCTGCTCGCGCGGCGCGCGCACCGTGCAGAAGGCGATCAGCGCGCCCAGTACCAGCACGCCCGCGCACAGTGGCATCGCCCGGCGGAAGGTCGCGGCGAACTCCGTCGCCGAGCGGTACGCCTCGGGGCCCATCCCGGCGAGCAGCGGCAGCGCGGCCACCGCGACGAGCCCGGCGGCCCGGGCCGCCGCGTTGTTGATCCCGCTGGCGAGTCCCGCCCTGCCGACCTCCACCGAGGCCAGCACGGTGGCGGTCAGCGGCGCCACCAGAATGACCATGCCGAGCCCCATGACCAGCAGCGCGGGCAGCACGTCCGCCGGGTAGGAGGCGTCCGTACCGACCCGCATCATCAGCAGCATCCCGGCGGCACAGCACAGCGGGCCCACGGTGAGCGGGATGCGGGGTCCGATGCGTTGTCCGAGAGCGCCCGACTTCGCGGAGAACAGCAGCATCAGCACGGTGGTCGGCAGCATCGCGGCGCCCGCACCGAGTGCCGAGTAGCCTGCCACGACCTGGAGTTGCAGGACGGTGAGGAAGAAGAACCCGCCGAACGCCGCATAGACGCAGAGGGTGACCAGGTTGACCGCGGTGAAGAGCCGTACGGCGAAGATCGACGGCGGCAGCATCGGGTCGGGCCTGACGCGCTCGACCCGGACGAACACCACGCCCAGCACCAGCCCGACGGCGGCCGTACCCAACACCACCGGGGACGCGCCGTGCCCCGGTGCCGCGATCAGCGCATAGGTGACCAGGGCGAGTGCCGCCGCCCCGAGCACGGCACCCAGCACGTCGAACCGCCCGTGAGCCGCGGGATCCCGAGTCTCCGGTACGTGGCGGAGCGCGATCGGCACGCAGAGCACGGCCAGCGGCACGTTGAGCAGGAAAACCCAGCGCCAGCCGGGTCCGTCGACCAGCCAGCCGCCGAGGAACGGGCCGATCGCGGCGCCGACGCCGCCGAACCCGGACCAGAGCCCGACCGCGCGGGCCCGGTCGTCCGGGTGGAAGGACCCCTGGATCAGTGCCAGCGAGCCCGGCGTCAGCAGCGCGCCGCCGACACCCTGGAGCGCGCGGGAGGTGATCAGCACCCCCGCGTTCGGCGCGAGCCCGCAGGCAAGGGAGGCGGCGGCGAACCAGATGACCCCGATGACGAACACCTTGCGCCGCCCGAACCTGTCGCCGAGCGCGCCGCCGAGGAGGATCAGCCCGGCGAGGCTGAGCATGTACGCGGTCACCGTCCACTGGAGGACGGCCATGTCGGTGTTCAGATCGGTGCCGATCCTTGGCAGCGCGACGTTCACCACCGTCGAGTCGAGCAGGGCCATGCTCGAGCCGAGCACGGTGGTGAGCAGCACCCAGCGGCCGGCCGGGGACGCGGCGCGCAGGATGCCCTGCGCGGGGCCTGTCTCCGTCGCGGTGGGTGCGGACCCGGCGTCCGCGGGTGAATCGGCCATGCGAGCAGCATGGCCGGTACGACGGCGTGGGGCCATACCAGCGGGTCCCGGAGACCAGGCGCGAAGCGGTCGGACATGCGCCGGGCCCGGCACCCCTGGTCGGAGTGCCGGGCCCGGTGTACGGCTGCGTGGAGCGTACGGACTGCTTCAAGCGTGTACGGACTGCTTCAGGCGCGCACGGACTACTTCAGGCGGGTACCGGTGGAGCGCAGGTTCGCGCAGGCCTCGGTGACTCGCTTGGCCATGCCGGCTTCGGCGGCCTTGCCCCAGGTGCGCGGGTCGTAGGTCTTCTTCGAGCCGACCTCACCGTCGACCTTCAGGACACCGTCGTAGTTGCGGAAGACGTGATCCACGACCGGACGGGTGAAGGCGTACTGCGTGTCGGTGTCCAGGTTCATCTTCACGACGCCGTTCTCCAGCGCGGTGGCGATCTCCTGCTCGGAGGAGCCGGAACCGCCGTGGAAGACGAAGTCGAACGGGGAGGCCTTGCCGTACTTGGCGGCGACCCCCTCCTGGAGGTCCTTCAGCAGCTCGGGGCGGAGCACGACATTGCCCGGCTTGTAGACGCCGTGCACGTTGCCGAAGGAGGCGGCCAGCAGGTAGCGGCCCTTCTCCCCGAGGCCGAGGGCCTCGGCGGTGCGCAGCGCGTCGTCGACGGTGGTGTACAGCGAGTCGTTGATCTCGTGACTGACGCCGTCCTCCTCACCGCCGGTCGGGGTGATCTCGACCTCAAGGATGATCTTCGCGGCGGCGGCCTGCGCGAGCAGCTCCTGGCCGATGGCCAGGTTGTCCGCGAGGGTCTCGGCGGAGCCGTCCCACATGTGGGACTGGAAGAGCGGGTTGCCACCGGCCTCGACCCGCTTGCGGGAGACCTCGAGCAGCGGACGTACATAGCCGTCCAGCTTGTCCTTCGGGCAGTGGTCGGTGTGCAGGGCGATCGTGACCGGGTACTTCTCGGCGACGATATGCGCGAACTCGGCGAGCGCGACCGAACCGGTGACCATTTCCTTGGCGTACTGACCGCCCAGGAACTCCGCACCGCCGGTGGAGATCTGGATGATGCCGTCGCTCTCGGCCTCGGCGAAGCCGCGCAGCGCCGCGTGCAAGGTCTGGGTCGAGGTCACGTTGATGGCCGGGTAGGCGAACTTGCCTGCCTTCGCCCGGTCGAGCATCTCGTTATAGACCTCGGGGGTTGCGATGGGCATCTGTCCGCTCCTTGGGATGTGCGGGTTGCGTTGCGGGTTCCCTGACCTGGGGGCGACGTCATCGTCGCCGCCCATCTTTCCAGACTCTTGGCGCGACTCGACTTGGCGTGGGGGCTTGACACGCGCGGCGCTGGCGGTGTTTCACGTGAAACACCGCCGATGTCCACGTCGCCGCACTCATCACCGCTGGTCAGAGCCGCTGTGTGGCCTCAGAGATCCAGGTCGCCCTGGGTGTACGCGAAGACGTAGGGCACCCCGGCCTTGGCGATGACCTCATCGGCACCGGTATCGCGGTCCACGATGGTGGCAACCGCCACCACCTCGCCGCCGGCCTCCCGGACGGCCTCCACGGCGGTCATCGGGGAATTGCCGGTGGTGGTGGTGTCCTCCACCACCAGCACCCGGCGCCCCTTGATGTCCGGTCCCTCGATACGGCGCTGCATCCCGTGCGTCTTGGCGGCCTTGCGCACCACGAAGGCGTCCAGCGTCCTTCCGCGGGCGGCGGAAGCGTGCAGCATCGCGTCCGCGATCGGGTCCGCGCCGAGGGTCAGCCCGCCGACCGCGTCGAAGTCCAGATCCGCGGTCAGATCCAGCATCACCTGACCGACCAGGGGAGCGGCTGCGCCGTCCAGGGTGATCCGGCGCAGGTCGATGTACCAGTCCGCCTCCCGGCCCGAGGAGAGCGTCACCCTGCCGTGGACCACGGCCTTGTCCTTGATGTGCTGGAGCAGATCAGCGCGTACGTCAGTCATGCCACCGAGCTTAGACCGGCCGGTCTTAACGACCTGGTGCGGCCGCACGGCGGGGAACTCAGGGTCGCAGGCGGCGCCAGGTCCAGGTGGCCCCGATCTCCAGTGGGTCGATGAGGGTGACCAGACGCGGGGTGGTGTTGAGGCCGTTGGGCGGCCCGGTCTGCGGCTCGACACAGACCGCTTCCGGCTGTTCGTCGTACACCACGACCCACTCCTCACGGCTCCGCACCGTCAGCTCCAGCTGTTCCGGCCAGGTGAGGGTGACGTCCACGCCGTCCGGCATCCCGAAGCAGTCGTCCCAGGGTCCGGGAAGGGGGTCGATCCGCCGTCCGGTGGGGAGGTGGTCGTCGCCGCGCTCCTCCTGCCAGGTGGGTGCGAAATCGATCCGTACGTCGTCGCCGGTACCGAGATTGCGGTGGAACCAGGGGTGCCAGCCGGCCTGCGCCGGGAACGAGTCCCGGGCGGTCTCCACGCCGAAGGCCAGGGTGAGGGTGTCCTCGGTGAGCTCGAACGTCTGGGTTACCTGACCCCGGTACGGCCAGGGATCGCCCAGCTCATAGGCGAAGGCCGCCGCCGTGGGGGTGGCGTTCAGCGTCTTCCAGGCGGTGTTGCGGCCGGTTCCGTGGATGGCGTGCGGCGGGGAATTGATCGGCAGCTGGTGCGCCACCCCACCGCTGCTGAACCGCCCTTCCCTGGTGCGCCCGCACCAGGGCACCATCGGGAAGCAACCGAACTTCGCGCCCTGCCGCAGGAGTTCGGTGCCGGCGATGCGGAGGCTGCTGATCCGGCAGCCGTTCTCGGGGGTCACGGTCAATTCGACGTCGCCGGCGGTCAGCCGGACCTCTTCGCTACTCACGTCTCGACCCTAAGGGCTCGAGACGTGAGGCGGTTTGACGACGGGATGGGCGCTCCTTCCGCGGCGGCGTCAGCGGCGACGCCGCAGTGCCCGGCCCACCACGACGGCCGACGCGACCGCGAGCGCCGCCGCCGGGGCCGCCCAGCGCAGCGTCGCGACCGCGGTGCTGCCCGACGGGGCCGCCACGGGGGCATAGCGGCCGCGCGGCGGCGCGTGATCGACCTCTTCCGCGCTGCGGCCGATCATCGTGCGACGGGCGTGCGCGGCCTCCACCGGGGCGTCCGCCGCGGCGATGAACTCCGCCTCGGACACCGGGTCGAGCGAGGGCGGCGGCACTTCCGCGCCGAACACCGACGGGGTGGAGGCGTCCTGCGCGGCTTCGCTCTCGCTCTCGGCCGCCTCGGCTGCGCCCTCCGTCCCGGTGGCGTCGTCCGCCTCGGCACCATCCGTGGGTGCGGCCTCGGTGGGCGTCGCGGCCTCCGTCTCGAGCTGCCCCCCGAACCGGTCCAGCAACCGGTGCGCCGCTGCCAGCGCCGCCTCCGGGGCGAGGTCCGTCAGCCGACCCTCGCCGTGGGCCGTACCGGAGAAGGTCAAGGTGGTGCCGGTGGCGGATTCCGCCAGGGCCAGCGTCAGCGAGAGCTTCACCGACCCGGTGCCGCGGGCCTCCGTTCCCTCGCCCTCGATGGTGAAGCCGTCCTCCTGGGCGGCGATGCGCAGCGCCCCGCGGTAGGTGATCGTATGGCCGTCGATACGGACCTTCAGGCGGCCCGCCGGACCGCCCTCGGTGGCGTCCGCGGCCTGTTGGAGGCCGGGTACGCAGCGGGCCACCCGCGCGGGGTCCACCAACACCTGACGAACGGACTCTGCCGGAACCGGAACGAACACCTCATGCTCCATAGGAACCGAGCGTACTCAGCCACGGCCGACACGTCTGCCTTTCGGCCACCCCTGGATCTCACGCGCCGACTCGGCGGGCGCCGGCTCCCGGCTGCCGGCGCCCCGGTCACGGGCTCGCGTCAATCCCCGTACCGCGGATGCACCAGCGTCGAGGGCGGCACACCGGCGGCCCGGTCCCGCACCTGTGCCCAGTGCCCCGTCGTACCGGGAGCGCCCAGCCGCGGTCGTGCCCGGGAGGCCAGCACGAAACCCCAGTCGCCAGGAGTCCCGGCGGCTTCGTTCGTGCGGTCCGGTCCGTCCGCGGACCCCGGCACCCGGCCCGTCACCCGATAGGGCACGGTCCGCAGGCCGGCCGTCCGTACCGTCGCCTCGACCGTCCAGAAACTGCGGGAGCGGGTACCCAGCGCCCCCGCGTGGACGGCCAGCCGGCCACCGGGGGCCAGCACCCGCTCCGCCAGGCCGTAGAACTCCGACGAGTAGAGCTTGGTGCTCGGCGTGATGCCGGGATCCGGCAGATCCGAGATGATCACGTCGTAGCGCGGCCGGGGCGACCTCAGCCAGGCGAAGGCGTCGCCGGTGACCGCCCGCAGTCTCGGGTCCCGGTACACGTGGTCGTTGAGCGCGGAGAGTCCCGGGTCCGTACGGGCCAGCCGTTCGACGCCGGGGTCGAGCTCCACGACGGTCACCGACGTCACCCCCCGGTGTCGCAGCACCTGGGCCGCCGCGAGCCCGTCCCCGCCGCCGAGGATCAGCACCCGCCGGTGCGGTCCGCGCATCGCGGGGTCGACCAGGGCCCGGTGGTACTGGCGCTCGTCCCGGCTGTTGACCCGCAGCCGGCCGTCCAGGAAGAGATCCAGCGTGCCGTGCGGGGACCGGGTGAGGACGATCTCCTGCACGCCGGTCTGCAGGGCGACCCGCACATGCGCCCCGTACACCGCGCGCCTGGCCGCCTGTTCGAAGTCGCCGACCAGGGCGACCGCGGTGGCCAGCACCACGAGCACCAGCGCATTGACGGCGAACAGCCACCACCGCCCGCGCCGGGTCAGATCATGACGGAACAGCCAGAGCACCAGCGCCCCGCCGGCCACCGCGTTGACCGTCCCGGTGAGCAGCGCGCCGGTGAGCTGCCCCAGCAGCGGCAGCAGGAAGAAGGGGAAGGCCAGACCGCCGACCAGCGCGCCCACATAGTCGGCGGCGAACAGGTCGGCGACCGCGCCGCCCGGGTCCTGCCGGGACACCCGCTGGATCAGCGTCATCAGGAGGGGGATCTCCGCCCCGATCAGCACACCGATCGTCAGCGAGAAGCCGACCAGGGCGTACCGCGAGCCGCCGGTCCAGGCGAACACCGCGTACAGCACCAGGGCCGAGCAGCCGCCGACCAGTGCCAGGGTGGCCTCGATGAGTCCGAAGCCCACCGCCGCGCGGAGCCGCAGCCGCTTGGCGAGCAGTGAACCGATGCCCATCGCGAAGACCATCACGGACAGCACCACGGAGGCCTGGGTGACCGAGTCGCCGATCAAGTAGGACGCGAGAGCGACGAGTTCCAGCTCGTAGACCAGTCCGCAAGCGGCGCAGAGGAAGACCGTGGCGAGCACGAACAGCCTGCCGGTCCCCGGCCGTACGGACAGCCGTGTCCGCTGACATTCGGGGGAGACGGGCAGGTCGATCACGTACAGAACGCTACGTCACACCACGCACCCGATTCGTCACCCGCGCGAGTGCAATCAGGCCACGACAGGTGTACGCACGCCCACCTTCGTACGGGTCACCACGAGTTGACCCTCCTGGGGGTACGCGTGCCAGGTGCGCCAGTGCACCTGGCCGTCACGGCGCTGCGCCAGCATCGCGGTGAAGGCGTGCGGCGAGCCGGGGAACATACCGGCCAGGCCGTGCGGATGGTCGGTCACCAGGGCGAGGAGTTCCTGAGCCCGCCCGGCGAAGGAGGACGCGGAAAGCGTCTCCACACAGGCGGCGAACTCGTAACCCCAGTCACCGACACGCTCGGCGACGCCCAGAGGTAAGGGGGTGCTGCCGCCCGGGAGACAAGCGACGGTCTCCGAGCAGACGCCGCCCGCCTCTTCCAGGAGCACCTGGTGGGAGGCGCCGAGAAGTCTCATCTGGAGCTTGGCTCCGGCCAGTTCGAGATCGAGGACAGCCAGGGCGGGCAGTGGCTCGCGGCCCAGCGCCCAGGCCAGATCGGCGGCGCGGGTATCGGTGTAGGCAGTATTGAGCGTCGTGAGCATGGGGTGGGCTCCGCAAACAGACAATCGGCAGATGGACGGGGTTCTCCCCGGAGCAGGTGCCAGGGAAGGAGACGCCGGCGAGGGCCACGGTCAGGTCTCGGTCCGAGGGCTGCTTGTTCTCAGCAGGGTTCAGCAGGGGTGTTCTCAGCGGGCTCGTTCTCAGCGGGCGTGGTGCCAGCGGTCTGGCTTGTTCTCAGCGGGGTTCTTCTCAGCAGGTGCTGGGCAACAGGTCCTTCGCAGCGTGTCTTTCTCACCATGTTCTTCTCAACGGGGAGGCAATCACGAAGTACGTGCCGCTCACAGCCTTTTTACCCAACTTGACGGGGTTTCCATCCCTCGGGGGGTTTGCTGTTCATACGTTCAACTACCGGCGACCCAGCCATCGGCACCGTCCGCCAAGATGCGGGCGCCCGGCGGGGGTTGGTCCGCCGGGCGCCTCCGTGGGGGAATCAGCTGCCCCGTGTCAGCCGTTTCCCGCTGGTCCGCCTCAGCTGGAGCCGCCGCAGCCGCCTCCGCCACCGCAGGAGGACCCGCCTCCGCAGGACGAACCGCCGCCGCAGGACGAGTGACCGCCCCCGCCGCAGGAATGGTGTCCGCCGCCCGAGTGGTACCCGCCGCCCGAGTGGTGCCCGCCCCCGCCCGAACCGCCGGCGCTGTCGCCCACCCACCAACTGCCGGCCGCGGTACCGCTCCTGCCGCGGCGCTTACCTCCCTTGGCCGCCTTGCCGCCGCCGGCGACCGAAGCCACCAGGACGACCCCCACGATCACTGCGACGAAGATGAACGGCCCCATGGCCCCCACCTGCCTTTCGCCCGATGCAGCGGGGTCCCCCGTTGGTCCCTCGCTCCGGTGCCGGACTTGGTGCGTGACTGGGGGATCCCCCGGCCGGCGCCGGACCAAGCAGGAGTTGAGGAAGTCCAGAGGTTCGGCGCAGGATGGCGGCCATGACCTCCACCGGAAGCTCCACGCGCGGCGCCACCGGGCGGCCGCTGCTCAACCGCCGCCTGGCCGAGTTCGGAACGACGATCTTCGCCGAGATGTCGGCGCTGGCCGTGCGGACCGGGGCGATCAACCTCGGCCAGGGCTTCCCCGACACCGACGGCCCCGACGAGGTCAGGGAAGCGGCGGTCCGGGCGCTGCGCGACGGCCGCGGTAACCAGTACCCGCCGGGCCCCGGGGTCCCCGAGCTGCGTACGGCCATCACCGAACACCAGCAGCGGTGGTACGGCCTCGCCGCCGACCCCGACACCGAGGTCCTGGTCACCGCGGGCGCCACCGAGGCCATCGCGGCCGCACTGCTGGCGCTGGTCGAACCCGGCGACGAGGTGATCGCCCTGGAGCCCTACTACGACTCGTACGCCGCCTGCATCGCCATGGCCGGCGGTACCCGGGTCCCCGTCACGCTCCGCCCGCGCGACGGCGGTTTCCACCTCGACCTGGACGAACTCCGGGACGCGATCACCGACCGCACCCGCCTCATCCTGCTCAACACCCCGCACAATCCGACCGGCAAGGTCCTGACCCGCGGCGAACTGGCCACGGTCGCCGCGCTCGCCGTGGAGCGCGATCTGCTGGTGATCACCGACGAGGTGTACGAACACCTGGTCTTCGACGGGGAGCACATCCCGCTCGCCTCCTTCCCCGGAATGCGCGAACGGACCGTCTCGATCTCCTCGGCCGGCAAAACCTTCTCGTTCACCGGTTGGAAGGTCGGCTGGCTGACGGCCTCCCCGGCACTCGTGGCGGCGGTCCGCTCGGCGAAACAGTTCCTGACGTACGTCTCGGCCGGCCCCTTCCAGTACGCCGTCGCCGAGGCACTGCGGCTGCCGGACTCCTTCTTCACCGAGCTGCGCGACGAGCTGCGCGCCAAGCGGGACATCCTCGCCGACGGCCTCACCGCGGCCGGCTTCGAGGTCTTCCGGCCGCAGGGCACGTACTTCATCACCACCGACATCTCGGCGCTCGGCGAGAAGGACGGCCTCGCCTTCTGCCGGGCGCTCCCCGGCCGCTGTGGCGTCGTCGCCATCCCGAACGCCGTCTTCTACGACCATCGGGACGCCGGCCGCAGTCAGGTCCGCTTCGCCTTCTGCAAGAAGGACGACGTTCTCCACGAGGCCACGGGCCGCCTGCAACGCTTGGCGTCGTGAACTCACGGCCTCTTCGTCCCGGAGGGCTTCGGGAAGGAGTCGGCTCCCGGTGGTCCCCAGGGGGACGAACTGCGGTGCCCCTGCCCCATCAAGGTAGTACGCTGTACTACATGGAAGCCACCGCACGCGAACTCAACCAGCACTCGTCAAGGCTGCTCGACGAAGTGGCGCGCGGCGAGGAAGTCACCGTGACACGCAACGGCCAGGCCGTCGCTCGCATCGTGCCTGTGCGTAGCTGTGTCCCCGCCTACCCTGCGACGCCGATCGGTGACATCGAGCTGCCCGACCTCGACTTTGACGACGATGACCTCAGCGTCGAGGACATGAACGACACCCTGCGCGGAATGGGCGGCGTGTGAGCATTCCCATCGCCATCGCTGACACGAACGCGCTGTACAACCTGCTGCGCCCCAAGCAGTCGGAACACGCGCGTCACAAGGCCGCGCTTCCACTCGTCCGGCAGTTCGTCGTCTCACCGATGGTTCTCGCCGAGCTGGACTACCTGATCACCGCTCGGGCCAAGTCATCCAAGTACGCGCTTCGAGCGATGACGTTCCTGACCAACCAGCACGCGATGAACCGATTCGTCATCCCTGACGTGGGCCCGCACATGGGCACAGCCGTTGCGGTTGCCGAGGCGTACAAGGACGCGCGCAGCGGCGGGGGTATCGGCGTCACGGACGCCATGAACGTCGCGCTCGCCAAGGCATACGAGACGGATGCACTGTTCACGTCCGACAAGGACTTCCGGATGATCCAGCCACTGACCGGTCACGCCGCGTTCCGGCTGCTCCCCGACGACTTGGAGTCCTCATGATTCCCAGGGCCCGGAAGGGGAGGCTGACTGACGAGCCAGGGGGTCCCTCTGGCAGCCGGCCGGCCTCTTCACGCCGCGCTCCACGACCTCAGGACATTGGCCGCAGGACGGGGCGCCGTTCCGGGCGGACGGGCTACGCGGTCGCCCGGAACACGTCGACGCCGGTGAGCTCGGCCGAGAGCGTCCACAGACGCGCGGCCTCCCCCGGATCGGTCGCATGGTCACACACGCCGGCCACGGCGCCGTCGCTGCCGGCCGGTTCGGTGATATCGCAGTCCTCGCAGTAGACGCCACCCATGGCGTCCAGCTGCGGAGAGGTCGCCGCCCACACCTGCGTCGCCGCGCCCTGCTCGGGCGACTTGAACGTGTCGTCCACCAGATTGCCGTCCGCGTCGATCCAGCTGGCGGCAACCATCTCCTCGCGCGAGAGGTGGCGCTGCAGCGGCGTGAGAATTGCGCCGGGATGCACCGAGAAAGCCCGCACCCCCGCGTCCCGGCCGAGCGCGTCGAGGTGCACGGCGAACAGCGCGTTCGCCGTCTTCGCCTGCCCATAGGCCAGTGACTTGTCGTAGCCGCCCTCGAACTGCACGTCGTCCCAGCGGATACCCGAGCGGTGGTGACCGGCGGAGGACACGGCGACGACGCGCGCTCCGCCGCGCGCGATCGCCGGCCACAGCCGGTTGACGAGCGCATAGTGGCCCAGGTGGTTGGTCGCGAACTGAGCTTCCCAGCCCGGTCCGACCCGGGTTTCCGGGCAGGCCATGATCCCCGCGCTGTTGATGACGATGTCGATGCCGCGTCCCGAGGCGAGGAAGCGCTCGGCGAATCCCTGGACGCTCGCCAGGTCGGACAGGTCGAGTTCGTCGACCTCGACACCGCCGATGCCATGGACCGCCTCCTGGGCAGTCGCACGCCGACGGGCCGGAACGACGACGCGGGCACCGGCGCCGACGAGCGCGCGCGTTGTCTCCAGTCCGATCCCCGAGTAACCCCCGGTGACGATCGCCAGCTTCCCGGAGAGGTCGATCCCGCGCAGGACATCGTTCGCGGTGCTGCGGGCTCCGAAGCCGGAGCCGATCTTGTGCTGAGGCGTTGTCATAGCCCGGACGCTACGAGTTGGAGCGCGGTCCAAGTCAAGGCAGCGCTCCCCTGCGCATGTCGCGGCCACCCTGATCGACCGGCACAAGCGCGAGCAGCCCGGCAGGCGGAAGGAAGCGGCCTTCTCCCCCCAGCGGTGATCGCCTCGGCACGCGGAAGCCCGGCCGGCCCGGCGCCGAAGCGCCCGGTCGGCCGGGCTTCCTGCCGGCCCGGCGGCCGGCTCAGGCGTCGTCGCCCGGCTTGTCGTCGCCGGAGCCCGATTCCAGGTCCTGCTCGAGACCGAGCTGGTCGACGAGCCACTTGTCGAACTCGATCGAGGCGCGGACCCAGCTGACCGTGGACGACACGAAGTGCTCCAGCGCGACCCCGGTGCCGATCAGCATCTGGGCCTCACCGATGAGGCGGACGCTGCCGTCGTCGTGGGTGTGGCTGTAGACCTTGGGCCACAGCGTGCGGCGGTTCCAGTCGTCGATCAGTTCGAGGAGCTGCAGCTTCTCCTCGATGTTGTGCGGGCGGTCGTAGAACGTCCGCACAGAGAAGACCTGCTGGTCGTCCTCGCCGCGGAACATGAAGTACGTGCGGAATTCCTCCCACGGCGCGGCGAGGTCACCCTCGTCGTCGACGACATACTTCAGCTCCATCTGCTCGAGAAGCTGCTTGACCAGATCCTGGTCGGGGACGACGGGGCCCGCCGGTCCTGCGTCCTGCGGATCGGGCTGGCCCCCGAAGTTCGGAATGGAGGACGGGTCGATGGTCATCTTTGTATTGCCCTTCTTACGAGTCCTTCCATCCTCCCCCATGCCGGGCGGGGCATGGCAAGTCCCGCCCCGCACTATCGGTGACTATCCGCTGCGGGCTTAGACCGGTCGGGCCTACGACCGCCGGGTCACTACTGCGGCTGCTCCGCACGGCCCACGCTGAGCCCGTCCTCGAAGCGGCCGACCCGCACCGTGTCGCCGTCGGTGATCTCGCCGGCCAGGATCTCCTTGGCCAGCCGGTCGCCGATCGAGGTCTGGATCAGCCGGCGCAGCGGCCGGGCGCCGTACGCCGGGTCGTTGCCCTCGTCGGCCAGCCACGCCAGGGCCTCCGGGCTGATGTCCAGGGTGAGCCGGCGCTCGGCGAGGCGGGTCGCGAGGCGGTCGATCTGGAGGCCCGCGATGTGGGCCAGCTCGTCCTTCGAGAGGGCGGAGAAGACCACCAGGTCGTCCAGGCGGTTGAGGAACTCCGGCTTGAAGGACGCCCGTACGACATCCAGGACCTGCCGCTTCTTCTCCTCCGGTTTGGTGAGGGGGTCGACCAGATACTGGCTGCCGAGGTTCGACGTCAGGATCAGGATGGTGTTGCGGAAGTCCACCGTCCGTCCCTGGCCGTCGGTGAGCCGCCCGTCGTCGAGTACCTGGAGCAGTACGTCGAAGACCTCCGGGTGGGCCTTCTCCACCTCGTCGAGCAGCACCACGCTGTACGGGCGCCGGCGCACCGCCTCGGTGAGCTGGCCGCCCTCCTCGTACCCCACGTAGCCGGGGGGCGCGCCCAACAGGCGGGCCACCGAGTGCTTCTCGCCGTACTCGCTCATGTCGATACGGACCATGGCCCGCTCGTCGTCGAAGAGGAAGTCGGCCAGCGCCTTCGCCAGCTCGGTCTTGCCGACACCGGTGGGGCCGAGGAAGAGGAAGGAGCCGGTGGGGCGGTCCGGGTCGGCGATGCCCGCCCGGGTGCGGCGCACCGCGTCGGAGACGGCCTGCACGGCCTCGCTCTGGCCGATCAGCCGCTTGCCGATCTCCTCCTCCATCCGCAGCAGCTTCCTCGTCTCGCCCTCCAGCAGACGCCCGGCCGGGATCCCGGTCCAGGAGCCGACCACGTCCGCGATGTCGTCGGCGCCGACCTCCTCCTTGACCATGGTGTCCTTGGCCTCGGCGGACTTGGCGGCTTCCTCCTCGGCCTCGGAGGCCGCCTCGAGCTCCCGCTCCAGGCCCGGGATCTCGCCGTAGAGCAGCTTGGAAGCCGTGTCGAAGTCGCCGTCGCGCTGGGCACGCTCGGCCTGGCCGCGGAGCCCGTCGAGCCGTTCCTTCAGCTCGCCGACGCGGTTGAGGCCCTGCTTCTCCTTCTCCCAGCGTGCGGTGAGGCCGCGCAGTTCCTCCTCACGGTCGGCGAGATCGCGGCGCAGCTTGTCCAGCCGCTGTTTCGACGCCGCGTCGGACTCGTTCTTGAGGGCCAGCTCCTCCATGTGGAGGCGGTCGACGGCACGCTGCAGTTCGTCGATCTCGACAGGCGATGAGTCGATCTCCATGCGCAGCCGGGAGGCGGCCTCGTCGACCAGGTCGATGGCCTTGTCCGGCAGGAAACGGGAGGTGATGTAGCGGTCGGACAGGGCCGCGGCGGCGACCAGCGCCGCGTCCGCGATCTGCACCTTGTGATGGGCCTCGTAGCGTCCCTTGAGTCCGCGCAGGATGGCGATGGTGTCCTCGACCGAGGGCTCGGCGACCAGCACCTGCTGGAAGCGCCGCTCCAGGGCGGGGTCCTTCTCGATCCGCTCGCGGTACTCGTCCAGGGTGGTCGCGCCGACCATCCGCAGCTCACCGCGGGCCAGCATCGGCTTGAGCATGTTGCCCGCGTCCATCGACGAGTCACCGCCGGCCCCCGCGCCGACCACGGTGTGCAGCTCGTCGATGAAGGTGATGACCTGGCCGTCGCTCTCCTTGATCTCGGAGAGGACGGTCTTCAGCCGCTCCTCGAACTCGCCACGGTATTTGGCGCCGGCCACCATCGCGCTGAGGTCCAGCGACACCAGGCGCTTGTCCTTCAGGCTCTCCGGCACATCGCCCTTGACGATCCGCTGGGCCAGCCCCTCCACCACCGCGGTCTTGCCGACCCCGGGCTCACCGATGAGCACCGGGTTGTTCTTGGTGCGCCGGGACAGCACCTGCACCACCCGGCGGATCTCCTGGTCCCGCCCGATGACCGGGTCGAGCTTGCCCTCGCGGGCCGCGGCGGTGAAGTCCGTACCGAACTTCTCCAGTGCCTTGTACTGACCCTCGGGGTCGGGTGTGGTCACCCGGCGCCCTCCCCTCGTCGTCTCGAAAGCCGCCAGCAGCTTCTTCACGCCGGCGCCCTGCTGCGTCAGCAGCTCACCGGCCTGGCCGCCCTTGGCGGCGATGCCGATCAGCAGATGCTCGGTGGAGATGAATTCGTCGCCGAGTTCCTTGGCCCGCTGCGAGGCGTCGGCGATGACGGCCAGTGTCTCGCGGTTGGGCTGTGGTGGCGCGACGGTGGACCCGGTGACGCTGGGCAGCGCGCCGAGCAGCCGCTCGGCGCCGGACCGGACCACAGCCTGGTCCGCCTCGACAGCGGTCAGCAGATCGACGATGTTCTCGTTGTCCTGGCCCTCGAGCAGTGCCAGCAGCAGATGTGCGGGGGTCAGGTCGGCGTGCCCGTCGGATACGGCCCGGCTGTTCGCCGCATTGATCGCATCCCGGCTCTTGTTGGTCAGCTCGGCGTCCACGGTGTGCGCTCTCCTCCTTGCAGGGCTGCGGCGTGATGACCTTCAGCTGTGATGTCTTCAGCAGTGATGTCTTCAGCTGTGCTGCGCACCAATGACTCAGGCAACGTGCACAAAGTTGAGTCTATTCCACTCAAGATGCGAACGGGAGTCGCCGGGTAGGTTCGCCCCATGGCCATTGACCCACGGAACCCCGGCGCGACCTATCTCAGCTTCTGGCGCGAGCACCACCTCTGCACCTTGACCACCCTGCGCCAGGACGGCACCCCGCACGTGGTGCCGGTCGGGGTGACCTACGAGCCGGCGGCCGGGCTCGCCCGGGTCATCACCAACAAGTCGTCGCGGAAGGTCGCCCACGTGCTGGCGGCAGGACCGGACGGCGCGCGGGTCGCGGTCTGTCAGATGGCCGGCCGCCGCTGGGCGACGCTGGAGGGACGCGCGGTGGTCCGTACGGAGCCCGAACTCATCGCCGACGCGGAAAGCCGCTACGCGGAGCGGTACGGACGCACCCCGTCCGTCAACCCGGACCGGGTACTGATCGAGATCACCGTCGACCGGGCACTGGGCCGCGCCTGAGATGACCGGCCGGCCCGTTGCACGAGGTGATGCGGGCAGCACAACGGCGCCATCGTGTTCAGGTCACGATGGCGCCGTTGTGTGGGGGAAGCACCTGAGCGATCTTTTACGACGGGGGAATCGCTTCAGGCGCTGTGGGGGATAGCTGTTTGTGGCTCCGGCTCGATCAGTTCGTGATCGCGCCGGTCCAGGTTGACGAACACCATGCCGTACCGGATGGCACAGCGGACGGGCTGTGGGGCGCCCCGTGGCTTGCGCAGACACCGGTATGCACGGACGTCCTCGTCCTCTTCGCGTACGACGACGATCGGCTCGCCGAACAGGGTGACCATCAACGAGTCACCACGGTGTGGAATCGCCGTGACGAGGTCGATGAAATGCCACCCGGAGCGGTAGGCGACTGCCATCTCGCGCTGAAAGACCCGGTCGTCCGGGGGGACCGTCATGCGGCTGCCGTATCCGCCGGGTGGCTGTCCCAACCGAGGTCCTGCGGACCGACCTCCAGAGTCCGGCCGGGGGCCACATCCCAACCGAGGTCCGCCGGCTGCGCCGCCACAGTCCGAGCAGGCGCCACGTCCCAGCCAAGGTCCGCCGGCTGCGCCGCCACGGTCCGGCCGGGGGCCACATCCCAACCGAGGTCCGCCGGCTGCGCCGCCACAGTCCGAGCGGGGGCCACGTCCCAGCCAAGGTCCGCCGCCTGCGCGGTGGTGCCTTGCGCCCCCCCGGGGCCGATGTCCCAACCGAGGTCAAGAACGGCCAGCCCACCGAGAGCCAGCCCTGCGGAAAGACCAGTGGCAAGCACCGAGCGAAGCAATCTCTTACCCATAGTCGGCTTCGTCCTCACTTGAAAGGTTTCTTCTCCCCCGCCTTCAAGACGATCGCTCATCCACCCACGTCAACACCACCGGAACGATGCATCATGTTCTTGCACGTACAGGACCCTGGGGGGTGGAGCTATGGCCACAATTGACTCAAATGGGGCACATCCCCATGCCGTGACAGATTTGTGTGACGAAGGGAAGCGTCTTTACGCCAGTGCGCTGCGTTCCGGACGTATCGCCCGCTCAGAAGTGCACACGGCGCCCTGCCTCATGGAATTCGCCCTGCTCCATCCTGATCCTGACGATGCCCGCTGGCTCCAGCCCGTCCCACCGATCGCCGCGCTGGCGAAGCGCGTACACCCCATAGAACGCGAAATTCAAGCGCACCGGGACCTCGCTACCCAACTAGCAGACTCTTTTGAGCCGTTCATTGCCATCAGCGCCCAGGATCCGCCGACGACGCATGCCATCACCGTGCTCGAAGGCTTCGCCCGGATCAACGCGGCCATCGATCTGGCCACCACCGAATGCCACTACGAGGTGCTCACCGTCCAGCCGGGGGGCGGCCGGAGCGAGCACGCCCTCACCGACGCTCTGCAGCGGGGCCAGGACCTCATCGACCGCGGTGTCGGAATGCGCACTCTCTACCAGCACACGGTCCGCCACAGCCAGGGCACCCTCGCCTACGCGGAGCGCATGGCGGAGGGCAAGGTGGAGATCCGCACACTGGAAGAACTCATAGAACGGCTCATGATCTTCGATCGCTCGGTTGCGTTCATACCCACCCGT
This sequence comes from Streptomyces sp. NPDC051320, assembly GCF_040682175.1. Lineage (NCBI taxonomy): Bacteria > Bacillati > Actinomycetota > Actinomycetes > Kitasatosporales > Streptomycetaceae > Streptomyces > Streptomyces sp. NPDC051320. Next base: position 31,838 of record NZ_JBFBAL010000012.1, on the reverse strand, counting down.
GACGACCGACAGGTCGCCCTGGAGATCCGCCATCCCGGGCTTGTCGAATACCTGGCCAAGGTCTTCGAACAGCTCTGGCGGCGCGCCGTGCCGCTCCTGGAGGAAGTACCGTACGAGCCCACCCCCGATGGCGTGTCCGGTGTGCAGCGTTCGATCGCCCAGCTTCTTGTCGAGGGATATGTCGATGAGGCCATCGCCCGTCGCCTGGGGATGAACGTACGGACCTGCCGGGCCCACGTGGCCAAGCTGTCCGCGACCCTGGGCAGTAACAGCCGGGCCCAGCTCGGCTACCTGCTGGCCAAGTCGGGAATTCTGCAGCAGCACCCGTGATCCGGTCTCCTTCCCGATGCTCCATGGGCACTGATTCTGGTGGGTCGGCGTCGGCCCTGCCACCCTCAACTTGCTGCTCTGCAACTTGATGAGCGGGGGTCACGGTCCCTCCGCACGGTAAGAACGCAGGTGCGTAAGGTTACCGGAAGCGATCACTTGTGGATCATGCATCGAGTGGGCGGAACAAGGGTGAATCCGGCACAGCACGTACACAGCGTGGAGGATCTCTGCGCGGCCGGCCGCCGGGCTGAAGCACGGAAGCATCAGCCGGACGGCTGCGCGCACCGCCCCCTGCCTGATCGACCTGGGGCTTCTGCATCCGGACCCGGACGACCCGGAGCGCTTGGTCCCCACGCCCCCTTCCTTGGCGCTCCAGGTGCTCCTTCGCGACATCGAGGCCGAGATCCACATCAGACGTTCACGGGAAGTGCGGATCGCGGAGACCTTCGAGCAGTTCACCTCGCTCGTGGCTCCGGAACTGCCGAGGACCACACCGGGGGTCGTGGTGCTGGAGGGCTTCCCCCGCATCAACACCGCGATCGACCGTGCCAGCTACAGCTGCCGCACGGAGATGCTGTGCGTCCAGCCGCGCCCGCGCAGCGACGCTGTCCTGCGCACCGCGCTGGTCAGGGACCTGTCCGCGCGTGAACGCGGCGCGCACACCCGCACTCTGTACCAGCGTGCTTCGCTCCACACTCCGGGCCTGCGCAACTACCTGACCCAGATGGGCAGCGCCATCGAGGTGCGCAGTCTGGACGACCTTCCGGAACGGATGATCATCTTCGGCCGGGCGGTCGCCTTCATCCCCGGCAACGCCGACGGCAGTATCGCCCTGGAACTCCGTCACCCCGCGCTCGTCGCCTATCTGGCCACCGTCTTCGAGCGTTTCTGGCGGCAGGGCCTCCCCCTGCACAAGCCGGCACCACCGGTGCCCGCCGCACCGGGCACCTCCGAGCGCCAGTACGCCGTCGCCCGGCTGCTCGGCGAGGGAAACGCCGACGAAGCCGTCGCCAGACGGCTGGGTATCAGCGTCCGGACCTGCCGCAAGCACATAGCTCACCTCTCGGAAGTGCTCGGCACCACCAACCGGGTGCAACTCGGTGTGCACATCGCTCAGTCGGGGATGCTCGACGATCCCGACACGTCCGAGGGCCGCCACCCGGTCAGGTATCGGCCCTCGGACGCACGCACGGATCGGTCCTGCTGCTCAGTCCGACGGCCGCTTCGGCCGCCACACCACCAGGGCGCTGGTCTGCTGCACTTCCTGGTACGGGACCAGGTCGCGGCGGTACGAGGCGTGGACCTGCGCCTCGCGCTGCTGCATGGCCACCGCCGCTCCGTCCACCGCCGCCGAGAGCTCGGCGACCCGGGCCTGCAGGGCGGCGACCTGGTGCTCCAGCTCGATGATGCGCTTGATGCCGGCCAGATTGATGCCCTCGTCCTGGGACAGCTGCTGCACCGTACGCAGCAGCTGGATGTCCTGGGCCGAGTACCGTCTCCCACGGCCCGCCGTGCGGCCCGGTGAGACCAGGCCGAGGCGGTCGTACTGCCGCAGGGTCTGCGGGTGCAGGCCGGAGAGCTGAGCGGCGACCGAGATGACATACACGGGCGTTTCGTCGGTCAGCTCGTAACCCATTGAATTCTCGCGATGTCGCCGGCCGTTCATCTCATGCTCCCTTCGCGGCCTGGAAGAGCTCCGCCCGCGGGTCCTCCCCCGAGGTGGCCTCGCGGTAGGTTTCCAGCGACTCACGTGCCTTGTCGCTGAGGTCCTTCGGCACCGCGACCTCCACGGTGACCAGCAGGTCCCCCCGGGTGCCGTCCTTGCGTACGGCGCCCTTGCCACGGGCCCGCATCGTACGGCCGTTCGGGGTGCCCGCGGGTAGTTTCAGGGTGACCGGAGGGCCACCGAGCGTCGGGACCTTCACCTCACCGCCCAGCGCCGCCTCCGTGAAGGTGACGGGCACCGTGAGGGTGAGGTTGTCGCCCCTGCGGCCGAAGACCGGGTGGGCGTCGACATGGACGACCACATAGAGGTCACCGGCCGGACCGCCCTGTTCGCCGGGGGTGCCCTTGCCGCGCAACCGGATCCGCTGGTTGTCGGCGACCCCCGCGGGGATACGGACCTGCATGGTCCGGGACGACTTGGCGCGCCCCGAGCCCTTGCAGACGTCGCAGGGATCCTGGGCGATCAGCCCGCGGCCCTTGCAGTCCATGCACGGATCGGTCAGCGAGAAACCGCCGCCGCTGCCCCGCGAGACCTGGCCCGTACCGACGCAGGTCGGGCAGACCCTGGGGGTGCCGTTCTTGTCGCCGGTGCCCGAACACGCCTTGCAGGGCGCCTGGCTGGACATCCGCAACGGGACCGTGGCCCCGTCGACCGCCTCGGTGAAACTGAGCGTCACCTCGGACTCGATGTCCTGGCCGCGGCGCGGCTGGGTACGGGTGGTACCCGGGCCGCCCCGGTTGAACAGGCCGCCGAACACGTCCCCGAGGCCGCCGCCGAAGCCGCCCGCGCCTCCTTGCTGTCCGCCCGGAGCGCCCCCGAAGAGATCACCCAGGTCGAAGTTGAAGGAGCCGCCGCCGGCGCCCGGACCCGGCCGGAAGCCGCCGTTGCCGAAGAGAGCACGCGCTTCGTCGTACTCCTTGCGCTTCTTCGTGTCGCCGAGGACGTCGTTCGCCTCGGAGATCTCCTTGAAGCGCCCTTCGGCCTTGGCGTCACCCTTGTTGGCATCCGGGTGGAACTCGCGGGCGAGCTTCCGGTACGCCTTCTTGATCTCTGCTTCGGTGGCGTCCTTCGGGACGCCGAGAACCTTGTAGTAGTCCTTCTCGACGAAGTCCTTGGTGCTCATCCCCGACGTCCCTCCTTCCGGTTACTTCTGACCCTTGTCCGGGCCACCGTCGTCCTCGTCCGCAGCCTCGTCCGCCTTGGCGGCCTGGGCGCCGGGCTGAGCACCCGGCTGGGGTTCGGCCACCGCCACCCGTGCGGGGCGGATGGTGCGCTCGCCGAACCGGTACCCGGGCTGGAGAATCGCCACGCACGTGTCCTCGGTGACGTCCGGTGCGTACGAGTGCATCAGGGCTTCGTGGATCGTCGGGTCGAAGGGCTCGCCCTCCTTGCCGAACTGCTGGAGGCCCATCTTCGCGACGACCGTCTCCAGCGATTCGGCCACCGACTTGAAGCCGCCGACCAGCTCCTCGTGTTCCCGGGCCCGGCCGATGTCGTCGAGCGTCGGGAGGAGTTCGGACAGGAGGCTCGCGACGGCGATCTCCTTGACCTGAACCCGGTCCCGCTCCACCCGGCGGCGGTAGTTCTGGTACTCGGCCTGCAGCCGCTGGAGGTCCGCGGTGCGCTCGGCGAGTGCCGTGCGCGCCTGGTCCAGCTGTGCGGTGAGTGCTACGTCCTGCTGTGCGTCCCCTGCCGGGGCCGCCGGGCCCTTCTCCTTGTCGGAGTCGGACCCGGCCGCCTGTGGCGCGGCGTCGTCGGAGGTCGCGCCGGAGGGGACGTCGGGCTTCTCCTCGAAGCCCGGAGTCTCCTCCGTCATGCGGCGCCTCCCTGCTGACCGCTGTCCTTCTCGTCGTCCACGATCTCGGCGTCGACCACGTCGTCACCGGCGTCGGCGGACTGCGCCTGCTCGGCACCTTCGGCGCCGGGGGCTCCGCCCGCGGCGGCCGCACCCTCGGCGTTCGCGTACATCGCCTGGCCGAGCTTCTGCGAGACCGCGGCGACCTTCTCGGTGGCCGTACGGATCTCGGCGGTGTCCTCGCCCTTGAGCTTTTCCTTCAGCTCGGTGACGGCTTCCTCGACCTCGGTCCTGACCTCACCGGGGACCTTGTCCTCGTTGTCCTTGAGGAACTTCTCGGTCTGGTAGACGAGCTGCTCGCCCTGGTTGCGGGACTCGGCGGCCTCACGGCGCTGGTGGTCCTCGTCCGCGTACTTCTCGGCCTCTTCGCGCATCCGGTTGACCTCGTCCTTCGGCAGCGAGGAGCCACCGGTGACGGTCATCTTCTGCTCCTTGCCGGTGCCGAGGTCCTTGGCAGCGACGTGCATGATGCCGTTGGCGTCGATGTCGAAGGCGACCTCGATCTGCGGGACACCACGCGGGGCCGGCGGCAGGCCGGTCAGCTCGAACATACCGAGCTTCTTGTTGTACGCCGCGATCTCGCGCTCACCCTGGTAGACCTGGATCTGCACCGACGGCTGGTTGTCCTCAGCCGTGGTGAAGATCTCGGAGCGCTTGGTCGGGATGGTCGTGTTGCGCTCGATCAGCTTGGTCATGATGCCGCCCTTGGTCTCGATACCGAGGGACAGCGGGGTGACGTCGAGCAGCAGGACGTCCTTGACCTCGCCCTTGAGAACACCGGCCTGGAGCGAGGCGCCGATGGCGACGACCTCGTCCGGGTTCACACCCTTGTTGGCGTCCTGGCCACCGGTGAGCTCCTTGACGAGCTCGGCGACGGCCGGCATACGGGTCGAGCCACCCACGAGTACGACGTGGTCGATCTCGGAGAGCTGGATGCCCGCGTCCTTGATGACGTTGTGGAAGGGGCTCTTGCAGCGGTCCAGCAGATCGGAGGTCAGCTGCTGGAACTGCGAGCGCGTGAGCTTCTCGTCCAGGTGCAGCGGGCCCTCGGCCGACGCGGTGATGTACGGCAGGTTGATCGTGGTCTCGGTCGAGGACGACAGCTCGATCTTCGCCTTCTCCGCGGCCTCGCGGAGACGCTGGAGAGCCATCTTGTCCTTGGCGAGGTCCACGCCGTGACCGTTGGCGAACTGCTTCACCAGGTAGTCGACGACGCGCTGGTCCCAGTCGTCACCGCCGAGGTGGTTGTCACCGTTGGTGGCCTTCACCTCGACGACGCCGTCACCGATCTCCAGGAGCGACACGTCGAAGGTGCCGCCACCGAGGTCGAAGACCAGGATGGTCTGGTCGTCCTTGTCGAGCCCGTAGGCCAGCGCGGCGGCGGTGGGCTCGTTGACGATGCGCAGGACGTTGAGGCCCGCGATCTCGCCGGCCTCCTTCGTCGCCTGGCGCTCGGAGTCGTTGAAGTACGCCGGGACGGTGATCACCGCGTCGGTGACCTTCTCGCCCAGGTAGGACTCCGCGTCCCGCTTCAGCTTCTGCAGGATGAAGGCGCTCATCTGCTGCGGGTTGAAGTTCTTGCCGTCGAGCTCGATCTTCCAGTCGGTGCCCATGTGGCGCTTGACCGACCGGATGGTCCTGTCGACGTTCGTAACCGCCTGGCGCTTGGCCACCTCGCCGACGAGCACCTCGCCGTTCTTGGCGAAGGCGACGACGGACGGCGTGGTCCTGGCGCCCTCTGCGTTGGTGATGACGGTGGGCTCGCCGCCTTCGAGAACGCTGACGACGGAGTTAGTCGTGCCCAGGTCGATGCCGACCGCACGTGCCATGGTGAATCCTCCAGCTGACTTGAGTGGAACTGGCTCAAGAGTGCATGAAGGATCCTGGCCAGTCAAATGACCTGAGCCGAGTCGGCTCAACTTTTATCCGCACCTTATGCGCAGCCCCGTCGGGGGCCGCCCACGGCGCCGGGTCGGCCGACCCGAGTTCGATCGCCGCCGTTACCGAGGATGCGCTACCGCGTTGAACCGGGTGTCGAGGCCGCGAGACTCTGCGGGGACCCCGATGTTCCACCGTTCCAAGGCTCCCATCCAAGGCTCCAAGGAGAACGTAATGTCGCGTATCGCGAAGGCCGCTGCCGTACTCGCAGGCACCGGCGCAGTGCTGGCCGGCTCCGCCGGTCTTGCCATGGCCGATGCCGGTGCCGCCGGTGTCGCTGCCGGCTCCCCCGGCGTGGCGTCGGGCAACCTCGTCCAGGTCCCGGTGCACATCCCGGTCAACGTCTGCGGCAACACCGTGAACGTCATCGGCGCGCTGAACCCGGCGTTCGGCAACACCTGCCTCAACGCCGACAGCCACCAGGACAGCGACGACGGTGGCTACGGCGGCTGAGTGCCTCACCGGGCGCTGCCCGAAGGAGGGCTCCCGTCCCGTGTCCCTGCGGCCATCCCCTCCGGGGGGTGGCCGCAGGCGTGTACGGGCCCGCCGTCCGGCATCCCCGGCTCCACCCCGGAACGACCGCCCGGTACGTCCGCCCGGACGTAGGACTACGCGTACCGGTAGATGCCCTCGTGGCTCAGCAGGCTCGACGGCCGGACGTCCCACGGCGGCATCGGCTCGTCGAGGCTGTGGACCCGCCCGTACTGCGGGTCCCCGGACGACAGTTCGTGCTTCGGCAGGAAACCCGCGTGCGGATGCGCCCGCTGCCAGCGGTCCCAGACCAGGTCCACGAAGGAGTGATGCAGCCAGAAGACCGGGTCGTTGGGGGAGGTGGCCGAGTTCATCAGTCCGCCGACCCAGCGGTGCACCAGGTTGTGATTGCGCCATTGCGGGCCGCCGCCGACCGACCAGCCCTCGAAGGTGTTACGGAATCCCTTGGCCACCGTGGAGTCCCAGGGCGACGCGTCGTAGACCGGCTGCTCGATCGCACGCGCCAGATCGGCCTTGGACGGCAGCGACACCGGATCGGCGGGGCGGCCGAAGTTCCGGGTGAGGAACCGGCGGGTCGTCACGCCGACCCGCACCTCCCAGTTTCCCTGCCGGTACGCGAACGGGCCGGTCATCACCTGCTGGTCGCCCCGACGGCCGTTCCCGCCCAGGAAGTCGTCGGCCCAGAGCGATGCGGCCGGCGACCTGTCCACCGTCCAGTCCCAGTACGGGACGGTCACGCCCGGGGCAACGGCCTGGAGCGCACGCTCGAATTCCAGGACGAAGCGGCGGTGCCAGGGGAAGAAGGTCGGCGCCATATGGGCGACCCGTGGCCCCCGGGACCCGTCAGGCACGTAGTACTTGCCGTGCGTCCGGACGAAGTCGTCGTACTGCCCCGAGCGTTTGAGCGCCAGGACGGCTCCGACGAACCGCTTCTTCTCCGCGGAGGTCAGGTGCTTCTGGTTCTTGCGGGTGTACACGACTGCGCGACCTCCCCGTCAGAGCTGCTGCATGGATGCCGGCGAGAGCTGGGCCCCGCCGAGTTCGTCAACGGCGCCGCGCGCGGCCGCGAGCGGCGTCGGGTACGACCGGTAGTGGTCCACCACGCTGAGGTAGCTGCCGTCGGCGCGCCGCATCACATGCAGCGGCCTGCCGTCGACCGAGATCTCGGTGTACTCGGCGGTACTGCCGCCGTGGATGCGCCGTCCCCGGTACATCTCGTCGAAGGTGTTCCGCAGCCGCTGCGCGGGGGCCTGTACGCCGTCCTCGTCGGCCGTCACGACGGGAGCGAGCGCCGCCGCGGTGCCCCCCGCGACCCCCACCCCGAACATCGCCCGCAGCACGCTGCGCCGGGTCGGCAGCGCCCGCCACCTCGACCCTGCCCTGTTCCGCGTGGCTGCTGTCATGCCCGGCTCCCTCCGATGTCGGCCCGCTGACCGGCGCGCGCCGTCATGAGTGGTGCACGAGCCGCCACGCCTTGTCGGGGACAACGAGGACGTCGCGAAACAGTTCTTCGGACAAGAGCCATATGACGCCCAGGGGGCCGTACGGGCGAAGATGCGCGCCCACCCGCAGGAATCTCGCTCCGGCGTCGGGAACGCGGCGCTGCCGGCCCGGCCGATGCGCCACGATGACCGCCGAAGCCGGCGGATTCACCGGTGCGATCGGAAGCAAGGGAGGTTGTCGGCCCATGACGGTCCCGGCGCAGTCCGCGGTGGAGTATCCCCGGTCACCGGAGGTGAACCCGGCCGACCCGTCGTTCTGGCAACTGCCGCACGCCGCCCGGCTGGACGCCTTCGCGGCGCTCAGACGGCTCGACCGTCCCGCCTACTTCGTGGAACGGCCCGCCGCTCGGCGCCGGCCCGAGCGGGGCTTCTACGCGCTGGTGAAACACGCCGACGTGGTGCAGGCGAGCCGGCTGCCGCAGGTGTTCACCAGCGCTCCCGGCGTGACCACGCCGGAGCCGGCCCGCTGGGTGCGTTTCCTGTTCGGTGACTCCATGGTCAATCTGGACGCCCCGGACCACACCCAGCTGCGCCGGGTGGTCTCCCGGGCCTTCTCCCCGCGGCTGCTGGCCCACGCGGAGGAGGACATCCGCCGGGTCGCCGCGCGCATCGTGGACGACATGCTGGAGCAGCGGCCGGACGATTTCGTGGCGTCGGTGGCCTCCCGGATGCCGTTCGAGGTGATCTGCAACCTGATGGGCATCCCGGAGCGTTACCGCCCGGAGATCGCCGGGCGGGTCGACCACGCCTCGCAGAACGTGGGCGTGGACCGCCCGCTCCGCGCCCGGTTGCGGGTGCCCGGCCGGGGGCTGCGGGCGCTGGCCCGGATGCATCTGATGATGGCCACGCTGGCCCGCGAACGCCGCAGCCGGCCCACCGACGACCTGATCTCCGCCCTGGTCCGCGCCGACGTCGACGGCCAGGCGCTCGATGCCCGTCGGCTCGGTGCCTTCTTCTCGCTGCTGATGGTCGCCGGAGTGGAGACCACCCGTAACGCCATCACGCACGCGCTGACCCTGCTGACCGATCACCCGGAGCAACGGACGCTGCTGGCCGAGGACTTCGACCGGTACGCGGACGGCGCGGTGGAGGAGGTGGTGCGGCACTCGACACCGATCATCCAGTTCCGCAGGACGGTGCGGGCGGAGCACGCGCTGGGCGGCCACACCTTCCGTCCGGGGGACAGGGTGGTCCTCTACTACGCGTCCGCCAACCGCGACGAGACGGTCTTCACCGACCCGGACGTCTTCGACATCACCCGCAGCCCCAATCCGCACCTGGGATACGGCGGCGGGGGCCCGCACTTCTGCCTCGGTGCGCACCTGGCCCGCCAGGAGATCAAGGCGCTCTTCCGCGAACTGCTGAGCCGGCCGACGGCCTTGCGTGCGGTGGGGCCGCCCGAACTGGCGCACTCGAACTTCGACAACCGGGTGCTCGCCCTGCCGTTCGCCTTCGACCCGCCGGCCTCCTGACCGGGTTACTTACGCAGTCGGCCGACCGGCAGCAGGCAGTGCGCCGAGGTGGTGAGCAGGTCTTCGTCGACGAACGCGGTGAGCATCTCCTCGGAGACCGGCCTGCCGGGCACCGCTTGCGGCCACGGCCGGCTCGCGAACATGAAGTGCACCGTGGACTGCTCGGCGGCGGCCTGGAGCCACTCCGGCGGGACGGTGCACTGGGCGTTCAGATACGGCATGTTGAGCACCGCCTGTCCCCCCTCGACCAGCAGCCGGACCGGGAACCCGGGCCGGCTGCCGTCCACCACCTGACCGTCCACCGGGATGCCCAGTTCGGCGAAGAGCGTACGGACGGCAGCCGTCCCGGCCACCGGCCCGTCCGTCCCGTCACCGAGCGAGTAGGCCAGCAGATACGGGTTCTGGTGCGTCTCGGGCTCGCCTGCCCAGGCGAGCACCGAGAGCGTGCCCAACTGCCCGCGCTGGACGCCGCTTGTGCTGGTTTCGGATGCGGTCATGGCTCGGCACCCTAGCGGCGGGCAGGCGGGCGTCCGGGCCGCGTTCACCTGGATGGCCCAATCGGGATCACGGGCAAGCGAGTTCGGAACCCCTGACGGGTACGAATTCGTTCCGCCGGGCGACGGCCGGGTGCCCCGCGGGCGTCGCCGCCGCAGTGGTGGTCAGCGACTGCCCCGCGGGCTTCGCCGCCGTGGCGGTGGTCAGCGACTGATCCGCGCGCACCGCCCGGAAGACGGCGGCGGACCGGGCCGCATCCCAGACGACGGTCGAGCCGACGCCCTTGACCGTGAGGGATCCCTTGACCGGGACGGTGGAGAATTCCAGCGAGTCCAGGCTGACGTTGCGCAGGTCGTGGGCCAGCAGCACCATGTCCTTCACGGTGAAGGCCCGCTCCGTCGGTACCGCCGTCACCTCGGGCAGCAGCACCGAGGCCAGGATGGCCATCCGGGCCGGGCTGCGCAGCGTTCCGTCGTCGGCGATCTCCTTGACGAAGGAGACGATGAACTTCTGCTGCCGCTTGATGCGGCCGAAATCCGCCTGGTCGTCCACATGACGCGAACGGGCGTACTGCAGTGCCTTGCCACCACTGAGGCGCGTCGTGCCCGCCGGGAGGTCGAGTCCGGTCGCCGCGTCCTCGAGCGGCCGGTCGGTGCAGACATCGAGGCCGCCGAGTCCGTCGACGGTCTTCATGAAGCGGGAGAAGTCGACGGGCAGGAAACGGTCGATGTGCAGGCCCGTCATCTTCTCGACGGTCCGCATCGTGAGCGCCGCACCACCCTTCGCGTACGCCGCGTTGAGCTTCGCCGATCGGCTCCTGTGTGCCTTGCCCTTCTCGTCGGTGTACGCGGGGATCCTGGCCAGCGAGTCGCGCGGCAGGCTGACGACACTCACCCGCCGGCGGTTCTCCGCGACGTGGACCAGCATCATGGTGTCCGTACAGTGACAGGCCGCTCCGCCCAGGTGGAACTCGGACTTCTGCTGCGCGGTGACGCCGTCCCGCGCGTCGAGGCCGACCAGCAGCACATTCATGCCGCGCGCCGCCGCGGGGCCGCTGTTGCCGGACACGGAGGCCGCGGTGCCCGGCGGGGCACCGCTGTGGCCGGCGGTCGGAGCCGGACTCGACACGGTGTGCACGGCCTCGAACACCGCCAGCGCCACCACCACGGTCAGCGCGGTGGCGGCCAGCTGCCGGCCGGAGACCCTGGCGCCGCGAACGGCCCGCCGTTTCGGGGACGGTTCCGAAGGAGGCGGTGACGACGATGGCGGCGGTGCGGAGGGTGATGCGAAGAAGTCGTTCATGTCACATTCCCCAGACCAACGTGCGGCTGCGGTAGTTCGCGGTGGTGCGGTAGTGCAGGGAAACCGGCCGGGCCGTTCCGGGGATCTCGAACACCAGCCAGCCCACGGCCGTGTCCCCCGCGGCCGGCGCCTCCAGCGCCAGCGGGGGTCCGGTGGTCAGTTCCCCGCTGTGCACCGGCAGGTGACGGACACCGGCGCTGTCGACGGCCCAGAAGGACCCGGGGGCGACCCCGTAGACGGTTCCGCCCACATTGACCGTCTCCACCTCGATGCCCACCCGGCGTGGCCCGGTTGCCGGTTCGGCCACGGCCGGAACCGCGACCGCCGGGTCGACGACCGCGTCCGCGGTGATCCTGAGGTGCCCGGCGGACCCGGCACTGTACAGATCAGCCGTGTCCCCCAGCCGCAACGCGCCGTCCGCGGCCGCGTCCTGGGCGCCGGGTCCCGGCCTGCCCTTCGCGTTGACCGCCGGCGAGGTGGACGGGTGCGCACGGTCCCCGTGCGCTGCGTTGCCGACGGCATGGGTGCTCTGGCAGGCCGTGAGGCCGAGCAGCAGCATCGAAAGCACGACGAATTTCAGACGGTTCATGTCCTCTGTCCTCTGTCCTGTGTCCTCCGTGGAAGCCGCGTTGCGTTTCCGCCCTACCGCGACAGTGCTTCGGGCGCCCTCGCCGGCTCCGCCGGAACGGGCCCGGCCGAGGTCAGCCGACGGCGTACGCCGCGCACCAGACGTCCCGCGGTAAAGGTGGCCCCGTACACAAAACGCATCGACGGGCCGAACGACGGAGCGGCGAGCAGCCCCGCGAAGAACAGCCCGGGATACGAGGACTCGAATCCGGCGGTCAGTTCCGGAGAGCTGCTGGGGCCGACGGTGACCAGTGAACGGCGCAGCTGCTCGTCGAGCATCGCCAGCCGTCCCAGGCCCGGCCGGAAACCGGTGGCGGCGATCACGTGGTCGGCCTCGACCGTGCGGACCGTTCCGGAGTCGGTACGGCCGTTGGCGGTGCGGAGGGTGAGCCGTACCCCGGCTCCGGTGTCGATTGCGCTCAGCAACTCCTGCGCCGACTCCACCGGTACCTGCCGCTCGAAGCGCTCCCGCAGCCACCACGCACCGGCGGGGCCCAGCGCGGTGGCCGCGATGCGAACGCGGGTGCTGCCCGGGAGGTGCCGTACCAGGCCCGGTGCCTCCGACCAGACCCAGCTGGGCCAGCCGGTGCCGAGACCGCTGTGCGGGTCGCGGCAGGAACGCAGCAGGCTCCGGCGCAGCGGCTGCGGCGGGGAGTTCCAGTTGAGCTGATTACGGCGGGCGATCAGTCGCGGGTGCGCGCCCTGTTCGGCGAGCAGCGCGGCGGTCTCCAGCGCCGCTTGGCCGGCGCCCACCACCGCGACCTGCTGTCCGCTGAACCGGCTCAGGTCCTGGTGGCTGCTGCTGTGGCTACAGCGATCGGCGGTCAGTCCCCGCAGCGCGTCGGGCAGATGGATGAACGGCAGTACCCCCACGGCGACCGCCACCGTGCGGGTGCGGAAGTGCTCGCCCTCGGCGGTCTCCACCCGGAACCCGGCCGGCTCGGGCACCACCCGGGTGACGGTGAGGTCCTCGACCGGCGGCGCGGCCCGCTCGGCGAACCACAGGCCGTACTCGGTGAAGGTGCCGATGGCGAGCGGGTTCCCGTGACTGGGGCGCAGATCGCGGGCCGCGCAGTAGGCGTCGAGGGAGTGCAGGCCCGCCGGATCGGACAGGTTGGACGACCAGGGTTCCGACTTGAGGAACATGCCTTGCGGCATATGGTCGCGCCAGGCTGCCATCGGTCTGCCGAGCACCCGGGTGGTGAGTCCGGCCGCGGCGGCGTGCGAGGCGATGGAGAGTCCGTAGGGTCCCGCGCCGACAACTGTCAGGTCGTACATGGTTCGGTCCTCGCTCTTTCTTTGGGGCTGTGTGTGACCGGGCTGTGTGTGACCGGGGTGGTGTCTCATCGGGGCAGCGGTGCACTCTCGGGATGCGGGACGGAACTCCCTTCGGACGGGGGTGCGGAGGGCAGGCGGACCGCCACGTCGTCCACGCGTACCGGCCGCACGCGCAGTCGGCCGGCCGCCCGGCGCAGGCCCTTGCCGCACCACACCCCCGCCATGGTCAGGAAGGGCGCCATGTCGTCCGCGGCGAACCAGGCGTACTCGGTCCGCTCACGTCCCCCCTCGTCCGCCGCGTCGCCCGGGACACGACCGGAGCCGAACGGCCACGGTCGGCCGCCGGAGGCCAGCAGGGAGAGCACGGCGTGGTTCTCGGCGAGAAAGCGGCGGCCCGGTCCGCCGCTCGGCGACGGCACCGGACGGCCCGTCAGGTCGAGGTACTGGGCGCGTACGACGTCGAGCCCCGTGCGGTCGGTGAAGAGGCGGAACTGCGCACCGGGGCGGGGGTTGAAGTCGAGCAGGTGGAACGCTCCGGAGGCCTGGTCCCTGCGGAAGTCGAGATCGAGAATGCCGCGGTAGCCGACGTGCGACGCCAGCTGCAGTGCGGCCTGCTCCACCCGCGGGTTGGGTTCCCAGCGGCCCATCGCGGTCAGACCGGCGCGGACCGGCCAGGAGAGCACCTTGCGGCCGGTTCCGCCCATCAGGCACCGGTTCTGATCGGCGAAGTAGCCGTGGAAGAACCAGTCGTTCCGCGGTCCGTACGGCAGGCAGCGCTGGAGCAGCAGGGTGCTGCCCGCCTCCGCCGACCGCTCGTGCAGCCGTTCCGCGTCGGCCGCGGTGCGCACCAGGGTGGTACTGCGCAGTCCGCTGCCGCTGGGCAGCAGCCAGGGTCTGCTCCACTTCGCCACCATCGGCAGTCCCAGCTCGCCGGCCGCCGCGGCGGCCTCGGCGGCACTTCCCGGGATCAGTGTGGCGGGGTGCGGGATGCCGAGGCGTTGGCAGAGACCGGCCAGTTCCTCCTTGTCGGCCAGGCGTTCCGGCAGATCGAGCGGTTGTTGTGGCAGCAGGTACCGGCCCGCCAGGCGCGGGGCGATGGCCGCGACGTGGATGGCGCTGATGTCGTCCATCGGGATCAGCACGGCAGGCCGGCCGATCCGTTCGGAGATCCGCAGCAGGGTCCGGTGGAAGAGGTCCGGTGTGATGCGGCCCTGCGGCCGGATGTGGGACCGGTGCAGATAGCGCGATCTGGTCACCGGGGAGTCTGCCGATTCGACGACGGCATGGACCTCCACCCCGGACCGGCCCAGTGACCTGACGGCTCCCAGGGTGCCGTGGTGCAGCGGGTTCCGGTCCAGCCGGAGAAGCAGGGCCGGCGTCCCGGTGTCGAGCGGTGGCATTTACGTCACGTCTTTCACCTGTAAGGAGCTGACTGGGTGTCACCTGGTCGCGAATGGCCTACCGCGGAATGCCCAGACAGCCCGTTGATAGGACTGTTTCGGTACTGGCTGATGAATTCATCGAATCGGTCGCCTTCAGGAGGAGGAGCTCATGCCTCATCGACGCCGGCTGACAGGTGCCTGCATCGCGGCCATGTCCGCCGGTCTGCTCGCGACCGGAGCAGGCATCGCCTATCCGACCGCGTCGGTCCCCGCGTCCGCTGCGGCTGTGCCGGCCCCGGCCGCCGCCCGGGCACCGAACCCGGCCGTGACCGTGCTCACGTCCCCGCCCGCATCTCCGGCCGCTCCCCCGGCCGCTCAGCCGCCCGCTCCCCGGGGCGCTCAGCCGCCCGCTCACCGGACCGCAGAGCCCGCGGTGGGCGCCTTCCTGGACTCCGGTGTGCTGGGCGTGCAGCGGATCGGCGGGCTTTCCCGCTGGCTGGGCGGTGCGAATCTGCGTGTCGGTCACACCTACCTGCCGGGTGACACCTGGGCCGGCATCGAGGGCCGGGTCGGCTTTCTGCAGAGCTGGGCCCGCTGGCGGCGCGCCGAGGCGGACCGGATGTTCGTCCTCAATGTGCCCATGCAGCAGCACAACGAGGACCGGGTCTCCGACGACCAGGTCCGCGGACTGCTGAAGCAGGGCGCGCGCGGAGACTTCGACAGCCACTACCGCAAGCTGGCCAAGCGACTGGTCGGGCTCGGCCTGCCCGACACGGTGATCGTGCTGGGCTGGGAGATGAACGGCACCACGTACACCCATCGCTGCGGTCCGGATCCGCAGGCCTGGAAGACGTACTGGAACCGCATCGTCACCACGATGCGCTCGGTGCACGGACAGAAGTTCAGATTCGACTTCGCGCCCAACCGCGGGCCGGACGCCATCCCCTGGACCCGGTGCTACCCGGGCGACGACACCGTCGACATCATCGGCATGGACTCCTACGACCAACCGCCCGGCCACACCTTCGACGAGCAGGTGAAGGGAGCGTACGGGCTCCAGGCACAGGTCGATTTCGCCGCCGCGCACAAGAAGCAGATCTCCTACCCGGAGTGGGGCCTCTTCAAGAACGGTGACGACACCGAATACATGCGGCGGATGCTCGCCTGGTTCGACCGGCACAAGCCGCTCTACCAGACCATCACCGACTACTGCCCGCACGGCGTGTGGCAGTGCGGCACCAACCCGCACGCGGCGAAGATCTTCCGCACGAAGATCGCCGCGGAGACCGGCGGGGACCCGGCAGCACAGACGAACGAGCCGCCGCCCGGAACCGGCACCGACCCGGGCACCGGGCCCCGGCCGGACCCGGATCCGTCCGGCACCGGCGAGTGGTGTCTGCCGATCGACCTGGGCGGCGGTAGTCCGGCCCAGGTCTGCGCCCATGTCCCGGTGTGGTATCGCGACGGACGGCTGAGCACCACCGGCTGGGACTTCTGACCGGCCGGGACGCACCGGCGCACCGGATGCCGGCGGCGGAGCGGCGACCCGCGGCGGCGGGTGGGTGGTCACCATCGGCCACCAGCCCGCCAGTCGTTGAGCCGCTGCCGCCATTCCGGTACCGCCGGCAGCAGGGTGCGGAGCGACGCGGAGGCCCGGGCGCGGGCGCCCACCTGCGCCGCGTGGAGGCTGAGGACCGGCCGGAGCGCGGCGGGCGCGAGCAGCAACCGCTGGTTGATGACGGTGTCCGGGCGCCAGTGACTCTTGTACGGCTCGGTGCCGCGCAGCAGGCTGATGACGCTCCGGCCCGACTCCGCGGCGTGCCGGGCGTCGCGGCGCAGCAGCATGGTCGTGACGTCGACCTTCCTGCTGCGCAGCTGCGGGTCGGCTCCGTACAGATAGCCGCCGGTGAGCTGCGCGGACTGCAGCGTCACATTGGCCGCCACCACGGCGCCGTCCAGCCGGTACTCGGTCAGTGCCGCGTCACCGTCCCTGACCATGCGCTGGGTGGCCCGGGTCAGATGTTCGGCGAAGCGCGGCCGGAGATGTTCCGGGGTGACCCCGCGTCCGCGCCACTGCAGTTCGTGCAGGCGCAGCAACTCCTCGATGGAGTACGGCACTTCGTGAGCGGCCACGGCGCGCTCCTCGATGTTCAGCGCGTCGAGTTTGCGCAGCTTGGCGCGTACCCGCTGCGC
This sequence comes from Streptomyces sp. NPDC051320, assembly GCF_040682175.1. Classification (NCBI taxonomy): domain Bacteria; kingdom Bacillati; phylum Actinomycetota; class Actinomycetes; order Kitasatosporales; family Streptomycetaceae; genus Streptomyces; species Streptomyces sp. NPDC051320. The sequence continues at coordinate 15,246 of NZ_JBFBAL010000012.1, read as the reverse complement.
CCGGGGCGAGGCGAGTCGCTTCACCAGGTCGTCGATCGGCTCGGCGGGCAGCTCCAGACACACCGAGTCGTCGAGTCTGCGCCGTACCCCCGGCCAGACGTCGAACAACGCTTCGGCAGCTGCTCCCGGGCGCACCTCGCGCAGATCCACCACCGCCCGTCGGGCGGCCCGGTGCAGCCCCTTGGCCAGCGCGCCGAGCGTGTGGGCCCGGTCGGTGTCGTCCACCAGGATGTCGGAGAAGTCGGAGATCCCGCCGCCCAGCGGCACGAGCAGGGGCAGCGGGCGATGCACGAGCATCAGCGGTGCGGCGCCGACCAGTTGGCCGTCGCGCCGCACCAGGATCACCCGGAGTCGGCCGGTGGTGCCGTACGAGAGCCACCAGGAGTGCAGCCAGGAGTGGCTCTGGAACGGGGTGGCCGTGGCGCAGCCGCGGTGCAGCACGGCCCACTCCGTATCCAGCTCCGCGAACTGCCTGCCGTCCCGGCAGAGCGTCACGGTGAAGCCCCGCGGGGGCCTGGTGGCTCCCGTCATCAGACGCGTTCCTTCGCCTTGACCGCGGCCTTGCCCGCCGTCTTGCCCGCCGCCTTGCCGGACGACGCGGGTTCGCCGGACGACGCGGCCTCACCGGACCGTGCGGGCTCACCGGACCGTGCGGGCTCCGCAGGACCGGCGGGTGCGGGCACCGACGCACCGGGTGTCCACCGCTCGCGCTCGGGCCGCCGTACCAGGAGCAGCAGGGCGCCGAGCAGTCCGCCCGCGCAGCCGCCGACGGCGATGCCGATCGGGAGCGAGGGGGACATCCGCGAGGAGGGGGCGACGGCCTGCGAGAACAGCACCAGCCGGACCCCGGTGTTCTTGGCCGCCGCGTTGCCGGTGACGGTGAGGGAGTCGGCGACCGCGTTGGCGATGTCGGCGGACTTGCCGGCGGTGGTCGCGGTGCCGGTGATGCCGATCATCGGGGACTCCGGCGAGGTATCCGTCTGCACGTGCCTGGCCAGCGTCCGCACCGGGACGCCGGCGGCGTCCTGGGCGTGGGCCAGGGTGGCGGTGCTGGTGGAGATGCGGCCGTACGCCTGGGCGAAGCCGAGCGCGGTGGCCGGGTCGGAGCCGGCGGCGGGCACCGCGACGACATAGGTGGTGGCGGCGTACTGCGGCGATGCGAGCAGCCCGTAGGCGGTGCCGCCCAGCAGGCCGACGAGAGCGCACACGAGCAGCGGCCACCAGGGAAGTACCGGGGTGAGCCACTTCCGTGCGGCGGCACTGCCCCGGCCGGTGGGGCGCTCTTCCTGGGATGAATCGGACGGCGAATCGGACATGGTGGCGCTCACTTCTCTTCGGTCCGGTGGGGGTTCACGGGCGGGGAAAGCACAGGGGTGGCAGGCGGTGCGGACCCGGGCTTCACGGGCACGGGCTTCGCGGGCGCGGGCTTCGCGGGCGGCACGGCACCGGTCGTCCCGGCGGCCGCGCGGGCGTACACCTGGAGGAGGTCGGCGGCGCTGCGCCCGATGTCGTAGTGGCCGACGAGCGGTGGCGGCGGCAACCGGCCGGCCCCGGCGGACCGCTGTCGGACCAGCGCCGCGTGCAGAGCGTCGACCCGGCACTCGACGCGGACCGCGCCGGGGGCCGGCACGGCGGGCAGGTCGTCGATGGCCGGGCAGGCGACGTGCAGGACCGGCAGACCGGCGGCGAGTGCCTCCACCACGGCCAGACCGAAGGCTTCCTCGGCCGATGCCGAGACGAAGACATCCATGGCACTCAGCACGGCGGGCACGCCGGGGGAGCTGTCGTGCGACCCGTCGGCCAAGGCGTCGCATTCACCCAGCAGGTGGATACGGTCCTCGGCGCCGAGCCGTCCCGCCAGTCGCCGCAGCGCCTCCCGCTGCGGCCCGTCGCCCGCCAGCAGCAGCCGGGCGCCGGGGAGTTCGGCCACCGCCCGGACCAGCAGATCGAACCGTTTGCCCGGCACCAGCCTGCCCACGCCGCCCACCACGAAGGCGTCGGCGGGTACGCCGAGCAGCGCGCGGGTGGCGCTGCGGGCCGCCGGGTCGTAGCGGAAACTGCCGGCGTCGATGCCGTTCGGTACGACATGGATGCGCTGCGCCGGCACCCCCCAGGCACGCAGCCGGTCGGCGACGGTGGCCGACACGGCCACCGTCGCGGTGCCGAGCCGCTCGGTCCGCAGATACAGCGCGCGGGTGCCCCGGGTGAGCGGGCGGCCCTCGATCTGCCGGTCGCCGAGGGAGTGTTCGGTGGCGATCATGGTGCGGACACCGGCCATCCTGGCCGCGATCCGCCCGTAGACACAGGCCCGGTACAGGTGGGTGTGGACCAGGTCGTACCCACCGCGGCGGATCAGCGAGGCCAGCCGGGGCAGCGCGGTGAGGTCGCGGTTGCCCTTCATCGCCACATGGGTGACGGACACCCCGTCGTCCCGTAGCCCGGCGGCGACCGGGCCGGGGTCGGTGAGGGTGACCACATCGCAGTCGACGGGCATCCGGCGCAGCAGCAGGCGCAGTTGCTGCTCCGCGCCGCCGACGCCGAGTCCGGTGATGATCTGCAGGACCTTCATCGGTGCTCACCCCGGGTCAGTTGCCGGAAGTCGTGCAGCAGCCGTTTGGTGTGCAGGCGCAGCCCCCGGTCGGCGTGGCTGATGTGGGCGCGGGGCAGCGCGAGGACGCCGTCGAGCGGCCCGGGGTCGATGGCGCAGCCGTAGGCGTAACCGGCGTCGCGCACCGCGTCGATCGTCCGCCGGTCGAGCGTGCCGTACGGGTAGCAGAAGCCCTGTGGTGCGGTTCCGGTGATCTCGCGGAGCAGCATCCGGCTTCCGCTGGTCTCCTCGTGCAGTACGTCGTCGGTCGTCACGGTGAGATCCTGGTGGTACTTGCCGTGCGAGCCGACCTCCACACCGGTGGCGGCCGCGGCCCTGATGCCCGCCTCGGCCAGCAGGGGTTTACGCGGGCCGAGCGGGTCCCAGGAGTTGTCCCCGCCGAGCCTGCCGGGCAGCACGAACAGCGTCGCCGTGCACCCGTGGCGCTTCAGCAGCGGCAGCGCGTGCTCGGTGAAATCGGCGTAACCGTCGTCGAAGGTGAGTCCGACCAGACCCCGGGCGCGGCCGGCGGCGCGGGCCCGCAGCAGCGCGCCGACGCCGACGCCGGTCAGTCCCCGGCGAGTCAGCCAGCGCAACTGGTGGTCCAGGCGCTGCGGGGCGACGGTGATGCCGTACGGGTCGTCGGAGGCGTCCCCCACCGAGTGGTACATCAGGATCCAGGGACGGGTGCGCGGGCCCCTGGGGCCCGGCGCCGGTACGGAGGCGTGGCGCGACGCCGTGTCAGTTGACATGACGGAACCTTTGTTTGATGAGGCCGAGGAGACCGGCGACTTCGGGGGCTCGCAGGGCCAGCGCGGTGACGGCGAAGACCCCCGGCACGAGCAGGCAGCCGAGCAGCAGGCCCGGCAGGGCTGCCGGGACCAGCGGGGTGAGCAGCAGGCCGGCGGCGCACGCCGCCACGGCGGCGAGGACCAGCCTCGCCAACGTGGTGGCGACGCCGCGGACATGGATGGAGACCACCCGGGTGCCGAGGCCGCAGAGCAGCAGCGCCGCGGTGACGGTGATGCCCGCCGCGTTGGCCGCGGCGATGCCGTACACCCCCCAGGGGCGGACGGCGAGCGCGCCGGCCACCGTGGTGACCAGCAACCCGGCGGCCATCGCGGCGGCCGGGTACCAGGTGGGCCGGGACGCCGAGAAGAACGGCCGGCCGAGCGCACCGACCAGGCAGTGTCCCAGCAGCCCCAGCGCATAGACCCGCATCACGGCCGCGGTGGTCGCGGTGTCCCGCGCGCTGAACGCGCCGCGCTGGAAGAGGACTTCGATGATCTGCGGCGCGCAGGCGACGACCAGTGCGGAGCCCAGCAGCACCACGACCCCGGCCAGGGCGAGGTCCCGCTCGACCCGGCGGCGGGCCTGCCCCTCATCCCCGTCGGCCACCGCCTGGGCCACCACCGGGAAGGTCACCGTGCAGATCATCAGGGACAGCACCATCGGCATCTGGGCGACCTTCTGCGCGTAGTTCAGGTGCGAGATGGCCCCGGCCGGCAGCGAAGCGGCGAGGAACCGCTCGATCAGCACCTGGGACTGGCGGCAGACGGTGAAGAGCACCACGGGCGCGAGCACCCCGAAGCCCAGCAGGGCCGGCCGGGCAGTGGCGAGGGGAGAGCGCCCGGGGCGCTCGCGTCGCGACGAGCGCCGGGGACCCGGGGCCCCTGCCCTCATGTGCTTGCAGAACGTGGGGAGTTGGGCCAACACCATCAGCACACTGCCCGCCGCCACCCCGACCGCCGCGGCGCGCACCCCCCAGAGGGCGTGCAGCACCAGCATGGTCACGATGATGCCCAGGTTGTAGGCGAGGTAGATGGTGGCCGGCGGCAGATAGCTGCGGTGGGCCCGCAACGCGGCGCTGAGGTAGCCGGTGAGCCCGAAAGAGAGCACCGTGACAGCGGTCAGCCGGGTGCAGTCGACGGCCAGTTGGGGGTTCGCGAGGCCCGGCGCCAGCAGTTCCACGACCACCGGGGCGCCCAGGATCAGGGCCCCGGTCGCGCAGGTGAGCAGCAGGAACAGCCGGGGCAGCGTGGCCGAGACCAGGCGGCGGACCGGGTCCGGGGAGTCGCCCGCCGCGCGTCGGGCGAGGGCGTGACTGAACGCCGGGACCAGCACCAGCGCCATCGCGTCCTCGATGAGCAGGGTGGCCGCCATCTCCGGCACGGTCCAGGCGATCAGAAACGCGTCGCTGTCGGCGCCCGCGCCGAAGAGGTGCGCGATGGTCTGGTCCCGGACCAGGCCGAGTGCCGACCCCGCCACCGTCAGCGCTGCGGTGACGGCGGCCGCCCTGACCAGTACCTTCCCCAGCCGCGGTGGCCCCTGCGACGGCTCCGGTCCCTGCTGCCTTTCCGGGCCCTGCTGCCGCTCCGGGCCGGGCGACGGCTGCGGCCCCTGCGTCACCGCCGGCAGCTTGCTCAGCGGTACGACGGGGAGACCGGCGGCCGTGGTGGCTCCGGCGGACGGTTCGAGGTCCGTGGTCGTCTCGTTCATACGCCACTCGACGTCTTCGGCCCGGCCAGCGCCCACCAGGCGACCAGGCCGAACACGATGCCGCTGAGCACGGTCGAGGGGCCGCCGATGTCCCCGTACAGGAAGTCGACGCTCTGCCAGATCATCAGCCCCGCCGCCACCAGGCCGCAGTCCTCGGCGGCGTCCCGGGACCGGCGCGCGGCGACGAGCCTGCGCACCGCGCCCACCAGGAGCGCCGCCCAGCTGCCGATCAGCACCGTGGCACCGAGCAGGCCCTGCTCGCTGAGCACCAGCAGATACATGTTGTGCGGCGAGAGCAGCGGCTGCCGCTGGTAGCCCCGCCCGGCGCCCTCGGTGTCGCTGCCCGAGGAGAGGCCCAGTGAGGCGTCGCCGTCGCGGTGCGCGGGGAAGCCCTTGAGGCCCACCCCGGTGACCGGCTCCGCACGCCACATGCGCACCGCCGCCGCCCACATGGTGTACCGGTCGGTGACCGACTGGTCGGGGGCGTCGGTGACCTGCGTGATGCTGCTGACCCGCTGCTGGATGAGCTGCGTCCCGACGCCGAACCCGCCGACCAGGACCACCCCCAGGGCAACCGCCGCCGGCAGCACCCGGGAGGCCTTCCGGAACCCGGCGCACAGCACGACCGCCAGGCCGGCGAGCAGGGTGGCGATCCACGAGCCCCGGCTGAAGGACAGCGCCAGCGGGACGATCAGCGCCGCCGCGGCACCGATCGCGACCGGCCGCAGCCGGCGCGGGGCACCGCGGGCGGGACGCAGAGCGATCGCGGTCGCGATCACCAGACCGTAGGCGACCACCGTGGCCATGCCCATGACGTCGGTGGCACCGAAGGTGCCCACCGCCCGGATGTCGGAGCCCCGGTAGGAGGCGCCGCTGCGGGTGGCGTACTGGTAGACACCGAAGCCGCCCTGGATCACCGCGAGCACCACGAACGAAGCGGCCACCACCCGGAAGTCCCGGGCGTCCCTGAGCAGCAGGACGACGGCGGCGGGGATCAGCACGAAGATCTGCAGGTAGCGGACGAAGCCGGGCAGCGCGGCGAACGGGTCGCCCGCGGTCACGGTGGCGACCGCGATCCCCACCGCCGGAGCGCCCAGCACCACAGCGGCTGCCGGGGTCAGCGGCCTGGCCCGGCGGCGCAACAGGCGCACCGCGCAGAACAACACCAGGAACGCCGACGCCATATCGGCCACCGACACATTCGTCGAGGTGGTCGACCCGTTCCCGTACGACAACGGGACGGCCAGCAGCAGTACGGGCGCGACGGCCGGAGCCAGCGGCCACCAGTGCGCGAGGTGTCGGCGCGCCCGGCTCGGCGGCGGCGCGGTGGTGGGGGTGGTGAGGGGCCGGGCGATGCCGGTCAGGACGCTCACGGTCAGCTTCCTCCCAGGCGGAAGAGAGAGGTTGCGGTGCGGGCCAGGATGCAGATGTCCTGCCAGAACGACCAGGTGTCGATGTAGTGGTTGTCGAAGCGCGCGCGGTCCTCGATGGAGGTGTCCCCGCGCAGTCCGTTGACCTGGGCGAGCCCGGTGATACCGACCGGCATACGGTGCCTCGCCGGGTAACCGGGGTGCGCTCCGGAGAACTGCGCCACGAAGTAGGGGCGTTCGGGCCGGGGGCCGACCAGGCTCATGTCGCCGCGCAGTACGTTCCAGAGCTGCGGCAGCTCGTCCAGCGAGGTCCGGCGCAGCAGGCCGCCGACGCGGCTCATCCGGTGGTCCCGGGCGACGCTCCAGCGGGTCGCCGACTCGTGCTCGTCCGCCGGGCGCAGCGTGCGGAACTTCAGCAGGGTGAAGGCGCGGCCCTCCTGACCGACGCGTTCCTGCCGGAAGATGACGCCCGGGCCGTCGCAGACCCGTACGGCCAGCGCGCACAGCGCCATCACCGGCGCCGCCACCGCCAGCACCGGCAGGGCGAGACAGATGTCGAGTCCGCGCTTGCCCCAGTGCTGCACCCGGTGCGCGGGGGCGGAGTGCAACGGCCGGACGGTGAAGCCCCAGAGGTGATCGGGGGGCATGCCGGTGGGGGCGGACCCCCGCGCCTGGCCGACGAACCACATCCGCACCCCGTGTTCGGCGAGCAGCCGGACCAGCGCTTCGTCATCAGGCCCGGCCCCGCCGTGCCCGGGTGCGACGAAGAGCGCGTGGCGGACGGTGGTCTGGATGACGGCCCGGCCGATGTCCTCATGGCCGGACAGCACGGGCAACTGGGTGGGCGGCACCGGCAGCTGGGCGGGCAGCACCTGCCCCGCCGGAGTCCCGTCGTCGCTCACCGCGGCCGGTCCGGTCTCGACGATGCCCACCGGGCGCATCCCGTAGTCGGGGTGTGCGTACAGCGCGGCGCCGATCTGCTGGGCGGTGGCGCCGCCGCCGATGATCAGTGTGGAGCGGGTACGGCGAGCCGCCCGGTGGCGCGCCACCCGGTGGACGACGCCCCGGCCGGCGCAGCCGATGGCCGTCTGCGCGGCGACCGCGGTGAGCAGCGCCTGCCAGGCCGGCGCCCGGACCGGCCCGACGGACGCCAGGCCGGCCGCCGCGGCGCACCAGACGATCAGGGCGTGGCCGAGCAGCGTCGGCAGTTCGGTCAGGGCTGACGGCGAGAGCCTGCGCCGGTAGAGCCCCCGACGGGTGTGCAGCGCCAACTGCAGGACCAGCAGGGGCAGCAGCAGCGGCAATACCCGCATCGGAAGGTGCAGCCCCGGCACCGCGGCGACGGTGAGGACGGGCGCGAGCACGTCGGCGAGAACCAGCGGCGCCCCGCCGGTGCTGTCAGGCAGCCGCAGGGCTCCGGCCCGTTCGGCATGCCGGGCGTCCGGCCGTCTCGGTGGGTGGATCGCGGGGGCCGGCCGCTGCACGGTCGTCGCCGCGCCGCCGTCCTGGCCGGTGTGGGGGGCGCGTGCGCTGTCCATCGTCATCGGCTGATGTGCTCTCTCGTGATGGATCGGGACCGGCCCGGCGCTCGGTCCGGCGGTCGGTTCGCCGGGCCGGTCGCCGGCCCGTCCAGCGGTCGGCCGAGCAGCTGCCCGTACAGCTCCGAGACGGCGGCGGCCGTGTGCCGCACATCGAAGTGGGCCCGGACGTGTGCTTCGGCCTGCCGGCCCAGCGACTCCCGCAGCGCGGGGTCCGCCAGCAGTTGGATGACGGCGTCGGCGAGCGCCCCGGGGTCGTCCGGCGGTACGAGTCCGTGGTGCTGCCGGCCGGGCGGCAGGCTCTCCCGGGCGCCGCCGACATCGGAGAGGACCACCGGCCGGCCGCAGGCCATGGCCTCCAGCGGAACGAGTGCCATGCCCTCCCAGCGGGACGGCAGCACCACCACGTCGGCGGCCCGCAGCCAGCCGCGGGCGCCGTCCACCGCACCGGTGAACAGCACTCCGGGCGGGGCCGTCCGGGTCAGCCGTTCCCGGTCGGGGCCGTCACCCACCAGCGCCAGACGGGCACCGGGCACCCTCCTGGCCACCTCGGGCCAGGCCCGCAGCAGTACGTCCTGACCCTTCTGCGGGCAGAGCCGGCCGACGCAGACCACCAGCGGGTCTCCCGTAGCGGGGATATCCGGTGGGCGGCCCGCGGGGTCGGCGTCGCCGGTGCGGTCGGCATCGTCTGCGCGGTCGGTGCGGAACTCGGTGAGGTCGACGCCGTTGCGGATCACCGTCCAGTGGGCGGCGATGCCGGCGGCCTCTCCGGCGGCCCGTTCGGCTTCGCTGACACAGAGGATGCGGTCGGCCCAGCGGGCCGCGTACCGCTCCCAGGCAAGCGCGAGCCGGGAGACAGCACCGTCGACCGCTTCGAAGGACCAGGCGTGCGGCTGGAAGACCGTCGGGACGCGCCCGCGTACCGCCAGCCGTCCGGCGAGACCCGCCTTGGCGCTGTGCGCGTGCACCACGTCGGGACGGATCGCGCTGATCAGCCGGGCCGCGGTCGCGGTTTCGGCCGGCAGCGCCGGGCCGGGTGCCCGGCCGGCCTGCCAGCCGAGCACCTCGGCGCCGACGGCAGCGAGCTCGCAGGACAGCCGGGTACCCGGCGGGCAACCGACAACGGCCCTGATTCCGTGACCGACCTGGGCGCGTACCAGATCGGTGACCACCCGGGGGACCCCGCCGGTCACCGGCTGGACCAGGTGGAACACCGTCAGCCGGTGGCTCGCGGTGGTGATTTTTTGCAGCACGTGCGGCTCTCTTCGATACCTGGCCCGGCAAGCGGGCTCACGGAGCACGGAAAGGTGAAGGTCAGCGCCGCGAATCCGCCTGCACGAAGAGCGCACCGAGAAAGTACCCGTGCTTTTCGGCGGAGAAATGGAAACGCAAGCTGTCTCCGCCGTGGGAGAGAGCGGGTTTCAGGTCGAATACGTCCGAGTCGTAGCCGAGCGTATTCACGTACGCGGGTTGTCGCTTTTCCGCTGAACGGCCGAAATCTGTGATGGTAGAATTCATCACATTATTGGCCGGATTGGCGGAATTGCTCAAAGTGAACGCCTTACGGCTGCCCGCCGTGACGCTCACCGCATCGCCCTCGACGCTGCGGTCACCGTCGTAGGCGACCACACCCGCCCGACCGGCGGCCCCGGGCGGGATGGCGAGGCCGGGCAGTGTCACCGACAGCGCCTGCCGGTCCGTACCGAGGGGCTCGAAACCGTCCCAGAGGGCGAGCTGACGTTTCGGCTCCTGGTCGTCCCGGTAGGCGACGACCAGGGTCCAGCCGCCCCAGGCGCCGACCGCCGACCGCCCCCTGGCGACATTGACCTGCGCCACCGTGTAGCGGCCGGACCCACTGCTGCGGATCAGCGGTGTGACGTCGGCCGATGCCTGGAAGGCGTCGCTGCCGTCGGCGGTACGGTGCGCGATGCGGGTGTCGGCCAGTACTTCCTTGTACTCACCGCCCTGCTCGGCGATGAGCACCCGGCCGTTGTCCTTCGGCGGCTTCTGCTCGCCGACCCGCAGATTGGCACCCCAGTAGAGCCGGGCGTAGCTGACCTGAGAGTCCTCCGGGAGGGTCAGCTCGGCGCGGGTGGAGTTGTAGGTGTGGGGGTCCTTGTCGACGTCGCTGTAGAACATGTCGAAATCGCTGTTGGCCCCCTGCCCGCCGTGCCGCACCCGTCGGCAGTCGGCCACCGCCGGGTCATCGGCGGACCGACAGCTGATCGCGGAGTTGGCCGCCGTGGCGATGCCGCCGTGCTGCACCGCGTGATAGCGCTGCGCGAAAGGAATCCTGGCCGCTTCCCGGGGAGTGGAGCCGGCCGGTGTCGCAAGAAGTGCGGCCGAAAGCGCCACGCACGACAGTACGCCCAGAACATGGCGCGCAGCTGGACCCGTCGTTCTTCTCATTGACTGGCTCTCCCGTTTCCATCAAAACGACTTCCATCAAAGCGACCAAGCAGGAGTGCACTTTGTCAGAAAGCCAGTTGGAAATCACGCAGGACTCGCACAATTTCGACCACCATGCGATCATCTCTGGACGCTTGGTGCCCATCCGGGACCGTTTCAGCGCTCCCGCAGGCGCACACAGGGCGCACGATAAAAGCGCACTCCCCGCCCCCGCTCCGAGCACGCTGCGGCAATCGGGTGATAGGCCGGAACCAAACGCAATGACGGGAGTTGATCAGCTCGCTCCGATACCGGGCGACATGCAGAAAAGGGACCACAGTGATCAAGAAGATTCTGGCCACCGCGGCCGTCACCGCCTCCATCGTGGGCGCCGGCGCGACGCTGGCTCCGCAGGCCATGGCCGTCGGCAACGGGGGCGGCACCACCACGGCCAGCAACAACAGTGCAGTGCAGGCCTTCGGCAATGAGGCCACTCACGGCGACATGAGCCCGCAGCTCAGCCTGGTCCAGGGCTCACTCAACAAGCCCTGCATCGGCCTGCCGGCCAAGGCCGACGTCGGCTCGCTGGTCGGCTTCGTCCCGGTCACCGTCCAGGACATCCCGGTCCTCTCGTCACCGCAGAACCAGCAGTGCACCGAGAACTCCACCCAGGCCAAGGGCGACGACGCGCTGTCGCACGCCCTCTCCAACATCCCGGTCCTCTCGGGCAACGGATCCGTCGACGGCAGCTGACCGATACGCATTGCTCCATTGAACTGAACCCCGCTCAAGCATTGGAGTGACTTCCGATCAGGAAGGAACTCCGAGGTTTCCAAAAGCGGCGCCGTTCGTTACCAGTCCTGCAGTGGTGTTCAGAATCAGGAAACTGAGAACGCGTCGCGATGGTCGTGCTGCGGAGGCACCGCTACAGGAAGGATCGACATGAAGTTCACGAAGGCTGCTGTTGTCGTTTCCGGTCTCATGCTGGCTGTGGGTGCCGCGGCGCCCGCCATGGCCGACGCGGGTGCGGCGGGTAGCGCCACGAAGTCCCCCGGCGTGATCTCCGGCAACGTCGTTCAGGTGCCCGTGCACGTTCCGGTGAACGCATGCGGCAACACCGTCAACGTCATCGCGCTGCTGAACCCGGCGTTCGGCAACGCGTGCGCCAACGTCTGAGCCTGAGGGCTGCCCGTAAGGGCTGTCGTTGACGTGGCCGTCGGGAACACCACCGTGTTCCCGACGGCCACGATGCGTTTCCGTGCCGCGTTTCCCTTACCGGTACGCGTCGTTAGGCAGCGCGGCGGTGGCGCATCAGCATCCTCAGGATGGTGTCGGGGCGCGAGAGTCGTGGCCGCGAACAGCGCCGCCGGAGGAAGGTACGAAAACATGAAGTACTCGAAGGTTGCCGTGGTCGTCGCCGGTTCCGTGATGGCGATGGGCGCCGGAGCAGCCACCCCCGCGTTCGCCGCAGCGGGCGCCGTCCCGTCCACGACGCTCACCGACGGCCTGACCGGCGCCACGCAGACGCTGCAGGACCCGCACTCCCCGGTGGCTCCGGTCACCGGCGCCGCGGGCAACGTGGTCAAGGCCAAGAACGAAGCCCCGCAGAAGGTCCTTTCGTCCGTTTCGCACGTCCCGCCGATGCTGGGCGGCGTGCAGCTCGGCGGGAACTGAAGCTTCTCCCGTCAACTCGCCCTCCCGTCAACTCGCCTGTCACATTCGGGCGATCACAAAGCCATATGAGTGAAGTGGCGCAACCATTGCTCCGGCCGGGAGTTGATCAGGTCGCTCGGAAGCGGGCATTCCATGCACCAGAAACAGAAGGACGCGACATGATCAAGAAGGCTATGGCCACTGCGGCAGTCACCCTTACCGTGGCGGGCGCCGGTGCGATGATGGCCCCGCAGGCCATGGCCGTCGGGAACGGCGGTGGCACCTCCACGCGGAGCACCAACGACTCCGCGCAGGTGTACGGCAACGCCGAGACGCACGGCGACATGAGCCCGCAGATGAGCCTGGTCCAGGGCTCGCTCAACAAGCCCTGCATCGGCCTGCCGGCCAAGGCCGACGTCGGCTCGCTGGTCGGTGTCGTCCCGGTCACCGTCCAGGACATCCCGGTCCTCTCGTCGCCGCAGAACCAGCAGTGCACGGAGAACTCCACCCAGGCCAAGGGCGACGACGCGCTGTCGCACCTCCTCTCCAACATCCCGATCCTCTCGGGCAACGGATCCGTCGACGGCAGCTGACCGCGCCCGAACCGCCCGGGCCCGCACCGTCCGGTGCAGAACCGGTGGAGCGCCGAAGGGGCCCGGCCGCAGCGCACGCTGCGGCCGGGCCCCTTCGCCATACCCCGGCCTTCTGCCGGAAATATGTGGTATATGCGGTATATGCGGCATCGGACTGATCCGCTGAGGCGTACCTGAGCGACGCAGATCACCGCCCGCGCCGTAACATCGCGGCCGGATATCTGGGTACGCTCAGCACGGACCAAATTAAGTTACTGCTTAGTATTTGCTGAAATCCCACCTCGCAGGCCCGAGGAGCCCCCATGCAACTCGCCGCGATCATTGTGTCGCTGGTACTCGCCGTGGTCGGTATCGCGCTGTTCGCTCGAGCCATCGCGCAGATCTACCGCTACGTGCGGCTCGGTCAGAACGTCCCGGCGGGTACCCGCACGGACGAGCCGGGCCGACGCACCGTCACGGTGGTGAAGGAGTTCCTCGGCCACACCCGGATGAGTAAGTGGGGCATTGTCGGCTTCGCGCACTGGTTCGTGGCGGTCGGCTTCTTCTCGCTCGTGCTGACTCTGGTGAACGCTCTCGGTCAGCTCTTCAAGGCCGACTGGCTGCTGCCGGTCATCGGCGACTGGCTGCCGTACGAGATGTTCGTGGAGTTCATCGGGGTGATGACCACGCTCGGCATCCTCACGCTGATCGTGATCCGTCAGCTCTCGCTGCCGAACCGGGCCGGCCGCAAGTCCCGCTTCGCCGGCTCGAACTTCGGTCAGGCGTACTTCGTCGAGGCCGTCATCCTGATCATCGGTCTGGCGATCTACACGCTGCGCGGCCTCGAGGGCGCGCTGGCGGGCGTGCACGGCTACCAGGCGGCCTACTTCGCCTCGTATCCGCTGGCCGCCGCCTTCAAGGGGATCAGCGTCTCCACGCTGCAGAACCTGATCTACCTCACCGCGATGATCAAGATCGGGACGTCGTTCGTCTGGATGATCGTGGTCGGCCTCAAGACCGACATGGGGGTGGCCTGGCACCGTTTCCTGGCCTTCCCGAACATCTGGTTCAAGCGCGAATCGGACGGCGGCACGGCGCTCGGCGCGCTGCAGCCGATGGCTTCGGGCGGCAAGGAGATCGACTTCGAGGACCCGGGCGAGGACGACGTCTTCGGGGTGTCGCAGGTCGAGCACTTCTCCTGGAAGGGCCTGCTGGACTTCTCCACCTGCACGGAGTGCGGCCGCTGCCAGTCGCAGTGCCCCGCCTGGAACACCGGCAAGCCGCTCTCCCCGAAGCTGCTGATCATGAGCCTGCGGGACCACGCGCACGCCAAGGCGCCGTACCTGCTGGCCGGCGGCGGCAAGAGCATGGAGGGCGAGGAGCAGGCCACCGCTGAGCAGCTCGCCGACGTGCCCGCCGCCGCCCTCGCCGAGGCCGAGCGCCCACTGATCGGCACCCTCGAAGAGGGCGGTGTGATCGACCCGGACGTGCTGTGGTCGTGCACCACCTGCGGTGCCTGCGTGGAGCAGTGCCCGGTCGACATCGAGCACGTCGACCACATCGTCGACATGCGCCGCTACCAGGTGATGATCGAGTCCAGCTTCCCCAGCGAGGCGGGCACGATGCTCAAGAACCTGGAGAAGAAGGGCAACCCCTGGGGGCTGGCCAAGAAGCAGCGCCTGGAGTGGACCAAGGAGGTCGACTTCGACGTCCCGGTCGTCGGCAAGGACGTCGAAGACCTCACCGAGGTCGAGTACCTCTACTGGGTCGGCTGCGCGGGCGCCCTGGAGGACCGGGCCAAGAAGACCACCAAGGCCTTCGCCGAGCTGCTGCACATCGCGGGCGTCAAGTTCGCGATCATGGGCGGCGACGAGAAGTGCACCGGTGACTCCGCCCGCCGTCTGGGCAACGAACCGCTCTTCCAGCAGCTCGGCCAGGAGAACGTGGCCATGCTGAACATGGCGTACGGCGAGGACGATGAAGACGCCGCCACGAAGAAGCCCAGGACGGCCAAGAAGATCGTCGCGACCTGTCCGCACTGCTTCAACACCATCGCGAACGAGTACCCGCAGCTCGGCGGCGAGTACGAGGTCATCCACCACACCCAGCTGCTCCAGCACCTGATCGACGAGGGCAAGCTGATCCCGGTGACCCCGGTCGAGGGTCTGATCACCTACCACGACCCCTGCTACCTGGGCCGCCACAACAAGATCTACACGCCGCCGCGCGAGATCATCGCCAAGGTGCCCGGCGTGCGCAGCGAGGAGATGCACCGGCACAAGGAGCGCGGTTTCTGCTGCGGTGCCGGTGGTGCCCGGATGTGGATGGAGGAGCGGATCGGCAAGCGCATCAACAACGAGCGCGTCGACGAAGCCCTCTCCCTCAACCCGGACATCGTGTCCACCGCCTGCCCGTTCTGCCTCGTCATGCTGACCGACTCGGTCAACGGCAAGAAGAACGACGGCCAGGCGAAGGAATCGCTCCAGGTCGTGGACGTCGCCCAACTGCTGCTCGACTCCGTCAAGGTCCCGGTGGACCCGGCCGGCGAACCGGCCGAGGACGCGCCGGAGACCGAACCGGCACAGTAATCCGCACGGGAGCGCGAAGGGGCCGGATCCACCCGAGGGTGGATCCGGCCC
>NZ_JBFBAL010000011.1:76885-263952 GCF_040682175.1 Streptomyces sp. NPDC051320 | reverse complement strand
CACGCTGTTGAGTTCTCAAGGAACGGACGCTTCCTTTGTACTCACCCGCAGAACATTCTCTGGGGTTTTCCTCCGGGCTTCCCTTCGGTCTTGCGCTTCCGACTCTATCAGACTCTTTCGTGTCCGATTCCCGGCCGACGGGGTCCGCTTTCCAGTTCCACGCTTTCGCGTTTCCCTTTCCGGCGATTCCGACTTTATCAGAATCATTTCCGCTGACCTAATCAGCACCGTGACTCTGGATTCGGATGGCCCAGCAGGAAATTGGATTTCCGCGAGCGAGAGAGATGATAACTGATGTCTCCGAACCTGTCCAGTCCGGGCAACCCATTAAATCTACCTCCCCACGCGACCCGTGTCAACGGTTTTGTGGGCGAAGGAGACACTAGCAGGTCAGCAGGGTCGTACGCACATCACGCAGCCACCGGGAGACCGGCGCTGCGACCGGTGTCCTCGAGGTCCCCCGTCTCGCCGCTGCGAGCTGCTCGCCCGCCCACGCCGTAGATGTAGAGGAGGAACGCCGTCTCGGCCGCGACTCCGATGGTGATGCGGGCCCAGGTCGGCAGGCCTGACGGTGTCACGAACCCCTCTATGGCGCCGGAGACGAACAGGACGAGCGCGAGACCGATGGCCATCCCGATGGCTGCACGGCCCTGCTCGGCCATCGCTGTGCGGCGCGAACGGGGCCCCGGGTCGATGAGCGTCCAGCCGAGGCGCAGCCCGGTACCCGCCGCCACGAAGACCGCGGTGAGCTCGAGCAGTCCGTGCGGCAGGACGAGGCCGAGGAAGGTGTCGAGGCGGCCGGCCGATGACATCAGTCCGGCTCCCACGCCGAGGTTCAGCATGTTGAGGAAGAGGATCCACAGCACCGGGAGGCCGAAGAAGACCCCGAGGGTCAGGCACATGGCTGCTGCCTTGGCGTTGTTCGTCCACACCTGAGCGGCGAAAGACACTGCGGGATGGCTGGAGTAGTAGGTCTCGTACTCGCCACCCGGCCGTGTCATGCCCTGGAGTTCCGCAGGCGGCACGATGGCCGCCCGGACTTCCGGATGCGTACTGATCCACCAGCCGATGAGGACCGCGAGCGCGGTGGATATCAACGCGGTGGGCACCCACCAGTGTCGGGCGCGGTATACAGCGGCCGGGAAGCCCGCCGTGAGGAATCGCGCCGCGTCCCGCCAGCCGGCCCGGCGGGTGCCCGTCACGGTGGCGCGGGCGCGCGCCACCAGTTGCGTCAGGCGTCCGATCAGCACCGGGTCCGGAGCGCTCGACTGGATACCGGAGAGGTGCGCGGCGGTGCGCTGATAGAGCGTGACGAGTTCATCGGCTTCCGCGCCGGTGAGGCGACGTCCCCGATGGAGCAGGAGGTCCAGGCGATCCCACTCGGCGTGGTGGGCGGTGACGAATACGTCGAGGTCCATCGTCGGCTGCAGCTCCAGGCACTCGGGTCCGTACGGCGTAGTGCGGGTCAGCTTGGCAGACTGGGGCCCCGATGGGCACGGAAGGCGACTGAGGGTGGACACCGGTGAGTGAACTCGTGACGGGGGACGCGGTCGTACTCGGACTGCGTACGGCGAGGCTGCCCAGCCGGGCACTCGCGCTGGTGATCGATCTGGTGCTCGTGTGGACGGTGTACCTCGCGGTGTCGATCACGCTGCTTGTGGCGACGTCCTCACTGGATGATGCGGCGCAGGCGGCGATCACCGTGGCCATGTTTCTGCTGGTGCTGGTCGGTGCCCCGATCGCGGTCGAGACGCTCAGCCATGGGCGCTCGCTGGGGAAGCTCGCCTGCGGGCTGCGAGTGGTGCGGGACGACGGTGGTCCCATCCGCTTTCGCCATGCGCTGGTGCGTGGGGCAATCGGCGTGGTGGAGATCCTGATGACCTTCGGGACCGTCGCTTGTATCGCCTCACTGGTGTCGGCGCGCGGGCGCCGGATCGGTGATGTCTTCGCTGGGACCCTGGTCGTACGGGAGCGGGTGCCGGCGGGCCGGGTGAGCGCGGTACCGCTGCCGCCGCCCTGGCTGATCGGTCGGTTCGCGCAGCTTGATCTTTCCGCGGTGCCCGATGGGCTGTGGCTGGCCATTCGTCAGTACCTGACGCGGATGGGACAGCTCGACGCGGCGGTGGGCGGGGCTATGGCGGAGCGGTTGGCAGGCGATCTGGCGCGGGCCACGGGGGTGCGGGTGCCGCCGGATGTGCCACCGGCCGCCTATTTGGCCGCTGTGGTCAACGAGCGGCAGGCACGGGAGGCGCGCCGGGTGTTCGGGGAATCGGCGCCGGGTGGAGCGGCGTACGGACCGCATGCCGCGGTCCCGGGCGGGCTGCCGGCACGGACCGTACCGTCGGCTTCGCACAGGGGGATGCCGACGGCCCCCGGTCCCGCGGTCGCCACGACTCCCCCGGCGCCGCCGGCCGGTCCGGATGGCGCGCTTCCGGGTGTCGCCGAGGCCCGTGACCCGGCTCCTCGTACGCCCCGGGGCACAGGCTTCGCGCCGCCTGCGTAGCCGTGCGCGGCGCGGTTGCCGCCGGGCTGGTCAGGGGAGCGCCGAGGGCGGAGTCTCCAGGTCCTCGAGCTCGATGCCGGGGGCCGCGAGGACGACGTCCCCGGCGAGGTGGACGCTGTACTGCTCGCCGGTGTCGAGTGCGCTGACCTGGTATTCGTCCACCACCAAGGGGCCATTGTCAGTGGTGTGCGCTTCACTCTTCAGTAGCGCCCAGGACTGGTCGACGGTTCGGGGGGCCAGCACGGGATCCGTGAAGGCGACCAGGCGGACACGCGTGGCGGGGGAAGCGGGGGTGAGACGGAGCAGTCGGGCTGTCGCGACGAGAAAGGCGGGGGACGTGCCGGTGAAGCCGTGAGCACGGGTGTTGCCTTCGGTGGCATGTTCGCCGGTGGGGTCGGTACGGACCCAGGTGACGCCCTCCAAGACGGCGCCGCGGATCTGCCAGTCAGCGGCGTGGAGTTCCAGACGGATGGGGCGGCCGAGTTCGTCGATGGCCAGATCGACGGAGCCCGCGTGGTCGCCGGAGGGGGTCGTGATCTGCGAGACGTAGCGCCAGCCGGAGGGGCCGGGCGCGCAGTGAAAGTGTTCTTCACCCAGGGAGGTGTGGTCGTGCAGATCATGGAGCGAATAACGGCCGCGGGGCATGGGGTCCTTGGAGCTTTCTGAGGCCGGTACGAGGCAGGCCCCCGACACGGGGGTGCGGGGGCCTGCCTGGTACCTACTGCTGGGGATTCCCGCTGCGGGTTCCTGCTGCCACAGGTATCAGTAGCGGTAGTGGTCCGACTTGTACGGGCCCTCGACCTCGACGCCGATGTAGGCGGCCTGCTCGGGACGGAGCGTCGTGAGCTTCACGCCGAGGGCGTCCAGGTGGAGGCGGGCGACCTTCTCGTCGAGGTGCTTGGGAAGCACGTACACGTCAGTCGGGTACTCGGACGGCTTGGTGAACAGCTCGATCTGGGCCAGCGTCTGGTCCGCGAACGAGTTGGACATCACGAACGACGGGTGGCCGGTCGCGTTCCCCAGGTTCAGCAGTCGGCCTTCGGACAGGACGATCAGCGTCTTGCCTTCGGGGAACGTCCAGGTGTGGACCTGCGGCTTGACCTCGTCCTTGACGATGCCGGGGATCTTGGCCAGGCCGGCCATGTCGATCTCGTTGTCGAAGTGGCCGATGTTCCCGACGATGGCCTGGTGCTTCATCTTGGCCATGTCCGTGGCCATGATGATGTCCTTGTTGCCGGTCGTGGTGACGAAGATGTCCGCGATGGAGACGACGTCGTCGAGGGTCGAGACCTGGAAGCCGTCCATGGCCGCCTGCAGCGCGCAGATCGGGTCGATCTCGGTGATGATCACCCGTGCGCCCTGGCCGCGCAGCGACTCCGCGCAGCCCTTGCCCACGTCGCCGTAACCGCAGACGACTGCGACCTTGCCGCCGATGAGGACGTCCGTGGCGCGGTTGATGCCGTCGATCAGGGAGTGACGGCAGCCGTACTTGTTGTCGAACTTGGACTTGGTGACCGCGTCGTTGACGTTGATCGCCGGGAAGAGGAGCTGCCCGTCGCGCTGCATCTCGTACAGCCGGTGGACGCCGGTGGTGGTCTCCTCGGTGACGCCGCGGATCTCGGAGGAGAGCTGGGTCCACTTCTGCGGGCTCTCACCGAGGGTGCGGGTGAGGAGCTGCAGGATGTGGCCGTACTCCTCGCTGTCCGCGGTGGCCGGGTCGGGGACCGCGCCGGCCTTCTCGAACTCGACGCCCTTGTGGACGAGGAGGGTCGCGTCACCGCCGTCGTCGAGGATCATGTTCGGGCCGCCGGTGGGCGTGTTCGGCCAGGTCAGTGCCTGTTCCGTGCACCACCAGTACTCGGCCAGCGTCTCGCCCTTCCAGGCGAAGACCGGGACGCCGGCGGGGGCTTCCGGGGTGCCCTTGGGGCCCACGGCGATGGCGGCTGCGGCGTGATCCTGGGTGGAGAAGATGTTGCAGGAGGCCCAGCGGACCTCGGCGCCGAGAGCCACCAGGGTCTCGATCAGGACCGCGGTCTGCACGGTCATGTGCAGCGAGCCGGTGACCCGGGCGCCGGCCAGCGGCTGCGTCGCTGCGTACTCCTTGCGGATCGACATCAGGCCGGGCATCTCGTGCTCGGCGAGAGTGATCTCCTTGCGCCCGTAGGCCGCCAGGGACAGGTCGGCGACCTTGAAGTCCTGGGTGATGGCGTCAGTCGTCATATGGGCTGCTCCTCGGAAGGTTGGTCGAGGGTGTATCGGCTGGGATGTACGGGCTGCATGCTGCGGCGACGGGCGTGAAGGCACAGGAATGCCCGAGCGCTCGCGGCGCAGTCCGTCGGAGGCCCTCTCTCCCTCGGCCGGTCCGCAGCGCGGACCGCCCGACCGCCATCAGCAGCGACGTCTGGCTCTCATCGAATCTACACCGGTCGGTCGAGTGGTCCCCAGCCCGGCCGGGCCGTGTGGCTGGTTCTCGTCCCGGCATGCGGTCAGTGCTGCGGAGGCACGTGGTCAGTGCTGCGGCGGCACGGGGGAAGGGCCCCCCGGTGTTGCCGCGGGGTCGTTTCCTGCCGCGGCCTCCGTCTCGCTGTAGATGTCCGGCTCCAGGTAGATCACCCGGGCGATCGGCACAGCAGCCCGGATGCGGGCCTCCGCGGCGTTTATCGCGTGGGCGACCTTGGCCGCCGTGTCATCGTGCTGGACCGCGATCTTGGCGGCGACCAGCAGTTCCTCGGGTCCCAGGTGGAGCGTTCGCATATGGATCACGGAGGTGACCGTCTCGTGGTCGACGATCGCTTCCTCGATCTTGCCCACTTCCTCCGTGCCTGCCGCCTCACCGAGCAGGAGGGATTTGGTCTCCAGCGCCAGGACGGTCGCGATCACGATGAGCAGGGCACCGATGCACACGGTGCCGATGCCGTCCCAGACGCCGTTTCCGGTGCCGATCGCAAGGCCCACCCCGGCCAGCGCCAGGGCCAGACCGATCAGCGCACCGAAGTCCTCGAGCAGCACGACCGGCAGCTCGGGGGCCTTCGCGCGGCGGATGAACTGCGACCAGGACAGCGCGCCGCGGGTCTGGTTGGACTCCTTGATGGCCGTCCGGAACGAATAACCCTCCGCGATGATCGCGAACACCAGCACGCCGACCGGCCAGTACCAGTTGTCCAGGGCGTGCGGGTGCTTGATCTTCTCGTAGCCCTCGTAGACGGCGAACATGCCGCCGACCGAGAAGAGCACGATCGAGACGAGGAAGGCGTAGACGTAGCGCTCACGGCCGTAGCCGAAGGGGTGTTGCGGGGTCGCCTCGCGCTGGGCCTTCTTGCCGCCGAGCAGCAGCAGGCCCTGGTTGCCGGAGTCGGCGAGCGAGTGGACGCTCTCGGCGAGCATCGACGACGAGCCACTCAAGAGGAACGCCACGAACTTCGCTACTGCGATCGAGAGGTTGGCGCCGAGCGCCGCCACGATCGCCCTGGTTCCGCCTGACGCACTCATAGGTGGACATATTCCCTTCGTCGCTGCTGCGGCCCGGCACCGCGTGCTGCGGCCGCTGTTCAGCCGCATATTGTCGCATCAAGCCACGACGGTGGCGCGGTAGATCGTGCCCGCTCCGGACAGTGTGACGTTCTCGCCCGCGGGGACGAACACCGACCGGCCCGGAGCGAGGGTCAGTTGGCCGACGCCGGGCTCCCCCGCCGTGCAGAGCAGGATCTGAGCGGGGGACGCGGGCAGCGTGAGCGGGGCTGCGCCCTCCGGCCGTACGTAGCGGGAAAGTCTGAACTCGTCGATCGGGGTGTCGTAGAGCTCCTCACCGTCCGGGGCGGCCTCCGGGCGCAGGACGCCCGGGTCGGTCGCCTCGAAGCGGACGATACGGAGCAGCTCGGGTACGTCGACGTGTTTCGGGGTCAGGCCGCAGCGCAGCACGTTGTCGGAGTTGGCCATGATCTCGACGCCGAGGCCGTTGAGGTAGGCGTGCGGGACGCCGGCGCCGAGGAACAGCGCTTCTCCGGGCTGCAGTTGTACGTAGTTGAGCAGCATCGCCGCGATGACGCCCGGGTCGCCCGGATAGTGGTGGGCGATGGCCGCGTACGGGGCGTGCGCCCCGCCGAGCCGTCCGGCGGCGGTGGCCGCCTCGGTGACGGTAACGCGCATCTCCTCCGGGTCGGCTGTCAGCACCGCCGTGAGGACCTCGCGCAGGGCCGCCTCCTCGGGGTGCGCGCGCAGGAGGTCGACGTACGGTTCGAGGGAATCCACTTCGAGCGCCGCCAGCAGCTCGGCGGACTCTCCGGGGGCTCGGAAGCCGCAGAGGCCGTCGAACGGGGTGAGGGCGCAGACCAGTTCCGGCTTGTGGTTCGCGTCCTTGTAGTTGCGGTGCGGGGCGTCGATCGGGACGCCACTGCGCTGTTCGTCCTCATACCCCCGCCTCGCCTGTACGAGGTTCGGGTGGACCTGGAGGGAGAGCGGGGCGCCGGCCGCGAGGATCTTCAGCAGGAAGGGGAGGTGCGGGCCGAACTTCTTGACGGTGGCCTCCCCCAGTTCGGCCTCCGGGGCGGCGTCGATGACCGCCGACAACGGTTCCGCGCCGGTCCCGCGGTCGATGCGGGAGGGGGCTCCCGGATGCGCTCCCATCCACATCTCGGCCTGCGGCTCGCCGGTGGGGGCGGTGCCGAGGAGGTCCGGGATGGCGGTCGTCGAGCCCCAGGCGTAAGGGCGCACGGTGTTGGCGAGGCGGTCCATGACACTACTTTCCGGGGCGTTGCAGGTGGTGGCTTTCAGATGGGGCTTTCAGGCCGAGGCGGCGAGGGCCAGGTAGACGGCGGCGAAGTCGGTGACGGCGAGCAGTTCCGCGAGGGATTCGAGCTCGCTGCCCTCCTCCGGTTCGAGCTCACTGATGGCGGTGTCCTGGCCGAGGGCGAGTTCGCGGGCTGCCGGGGCCGCGCTGAGACCGCCGGCCGGCCGGTCACGGAGCAGCACCACTCGGGCATGCAGCGCCTGTTGCTCGTCCACCCGGTCGCGGAAGAAGTCCTCCGGGTCCGTGTCACCCGCCAGCGCACCCACCAGCAGCGCGCCGTGCGCGGGCAACGCCTCGGGGAGCTCGGCGGCGAGGGCGGGGCGGCCGGCCAGCTCGGTCAGCACGGCGGCGAAACGGCGGCCCGCCGGTCCGGCGGCGGTGCCCTCGGTCCAGATCAGGGGGAGCGAGTCCGCGAGCTCCGATGCGAGGGTCTTGGCCGGGTTGCTGTAGGTCGCGACGGCCGGACCGCAGCGTTCCGCGGTGGAGTCGAGGCGGTCGGCGACCCGCTGGAGCGTCTCGGGCGGAGCGGCGACGAGGCCGACCCGGTCGAGCAGGACGAGCAGCGGGGTGAAGAGGGCCCACAGCGCCCCGGAACCGGCCCCGGTGAACGGCGCTTCGGTCTCCTCCTCGTACGGCGCCGTCGCCATCGGTACGACCATGCCGTGCACCCCGTCGACCGCTTCGGTCAGCGGGGAGCGGCGCGGTGCCACCGCGACGACCGTGCAGCCGCGGCGGTACGCCTGCTCGGCGAGGAGCGCCAGGCCCGGCTCCGAGCCGTCCGCGGTGGCGATCAGCAGCAGGTCGACCGAGCCGGTCCAGCCGGGCAGGGACCAGCGCAGGGCGCCCGCGGCGGGCGCCACACCGGTGGGCACCAGCCGGACGACGGGTGCCGATGCGCCGGCCAGTGCGGTGAGCAGATCGGCGACGCCGTTGGCGGCGGTGCCCGCACCGGCCACCAGCACGGCCCGCGGACGCCCTTCCGGTTTCAGCTCCGCGAGACCGGCCTCGGTGGCGTGCCGGGCGGCGGTGCGGACGCGGGCTCCGGCCTCGGCGGCGCCGCGGAGCAGCCCGCGGCGGTCGGCTCGGGCCAGCGCCTCCGGGGCGTCGAGCAACGACTCGTCGAGCATCGGGGTCTGCCTCCGATTCACCTTGCGGGTACGGTAACGCGGCTGCCGCGCCGGTGAGGCACGGCGGCACGGGGGGTCCGCGGGCGGTGCGACTGCCCGCCGGCGGTGGTCAGGCCGGGCGGCGTGCTTCGTCGACGAGGAGTACGGGAATGCCGTCCCTGACGGGGTAGGCGAGGCCGCAGTCCTTGCCGGTGCAGATCAGCTCGGGGTTCTCCTCGGCTGCCGACTGGTCGTTGAACGGTGCGTGACAGACCGGGCAGGCGAGGATCTCCAGAAGGCCGGCTTCGAGCGGCATGGGGTGGTCCCTTCGAACATACGGTTTGGGCCTGGTCAGCGTACCGCCGGGGCGGGGGCGGTGCGGGGTGTCGGCGCGGTTGACGGACTCCGGGCGATGCCACGTGAGCCGACGCCGCCGATCCCGCATCGGCGGACGCCGGCGATTCCGCCTCAGGTGGCGCGGACCAGTTGCAGAACGTCGTCCCGCACCTTGGCCATGGTCGGCTCGTCCCGGGCCTCCACATTGAGGCGCAGCAACGGCTCGGTGTTGGACGGGCGGAGGTTGAACCACCAGTCCTGCGACGTCACCGTCAGGCCGTCCAGCTCGTCGGTGGTGACGCCGGGCAGACCGGCGTAGCTCGCCCGGACCGCGTCGATTCGGGCCTGCTGGTCGGTGACCGTGGAGTTGATCTCGCCCGAACCGGTGTAGCGGTCGTACTGGGCCACCAGGGACGACAGGGTGCCGGACTGGTGGCCCAGCGCGGCCAGCACGTGCAGGGCGGCGAGCATGCCGGTGTCGGCGTTCCAGAAGTCGCGGAAGTAGTAGTGGGCGGAGTGCTCGCCGCCGAAGATCGCGCCGGTGGTGGCCATCTCCTGCTTGATGAAGGAGTGCCCGACCCGGGTACGGACCGGGCGGCCGCCGTTCTCCCGCACGACCTCGGGGACGGTCCAGGAGGTGATCAGGTTGTGGATCACCGTGCCGCCGGGGTGCTTGGCGAGCTCACGGGCCGCCACCAGTGCCGTGATCGCTGAGGGGGAGACGCCTTCTCCCCGCTCGTCCACGACGAAACAGCGGTCCGCGTCCCCGTCGAAGGCCAGGCCCAGGTCCGCGCCCTCGGCCCGCACCCGGGCCTGCAGGTCGACGAGGTTCGCCGGGTCCAGCGGGTTCGCCTCGTGGTTGGGGAAGGTTCCGTCCAACTCGAAGTAGAGCGGTACGACATCGAGCGGCAGCGGCGCGAGGACGGTGGGGACCGTATGACCGCCCATGCCGTTGCCCGCGTCCACCACGACCTTCAGGGGACGGATCGCGGTCAGGTCCACCAGGGAGCGCAGGTGTTCCGCGTAGTCGTTCAGGGTGTCGCGTGCGGTGACGGTTCCGGGGTTGCGGGCAGCCGCCGGGGCGCCGGTGACCGACCAGTCCTCGACCAGCGTACGGATCTCGGTCAGGCCGGTGTCCTGGCCGACCGGTGACGCGCCGGCCCGGCACATCTTGATGCCGTTGTACTGCGCCGGGTTGTGCGAGGCGGTGAACATCGCGCCGGGCAGACCGAGTTGGCCGGAGGCGAAGTACAGCTGGTCCGTCGAGCAGAGGCCGATGAGCGTGACGTCGGCCCCCCGGGCGGCAGCGCCGTGGGCGAAGGCTGCGGACAGGCCGGGTGACGAGGGGCGCATGTCGTGGCCCACCACGATCGCCGAGGCGTCCGTCACCTGCACGAACGCGGCGCCGAGCAGCTCGGCCACCGACTCGTCCCACTGGTCGGGGACGACTCCGCGTACGTCGTACGCCTTCACGACCTGCGACAGGTCGACGGCAGCAGCCACTTCGGTCCTCCTGAGATCCGCTTCGGGTCCATCAAACTACCCGCAGGGGGGAAGGGCCGAGCGCCCCGGCTTCAGCTCAGGGCGGGGCTCCGGCGGCCGGGGCTCAGGGTTCCGGGGACCGCAGCACCCGAAGATGTCCGCGGCGCCCGGCCTCGACCGGGTTGGCCGTCCGTCCGCCACCCGGGTCGGCCGCACGGTCGTGCGGCCTGGCTGCTTCCCGTACCGCGTTGGCGAGGGCTTCGAGGTCGTCCCCGCTGGGCCTGGCGGGCGCGGAACCGTCGGTGAGACGGACGACCTCCCAGCCGCGCGGAGCGGTCAGCCGCTCGCTGTGCTCGGCGCACAGGTCGTAGCAGTGCGGCTCGGCATAGGTGGCGAGGGGGCCGAGGACCGCGGTCGAATCGGCGTAGACGTACGTCAGCGTCGCGACGGCGGGGCGGCCGCACGCAGTGCGAGAACAGCGACGTACAGGGCTCACGGTATGGGACCGTACCGCACTCTTGAGCGGGCCGCGACGACGCGCCCCGGCGTCACCCCACCGTGTCGTGGCCTGATCTCTCTTCCCCGGGCACCCTGGGCAACTCACTTGACCTGCACGGCTACCGGGCGTGCACAGGGAGTGGCTGAACCGAACCCGACCGGCGTTCGGCGAATTCCAGTCACGCTCCGCGAGATACCCGATCGAAAGCAGTCGGCCAACCGATCGAAGTCATGTCCGGAATGCGCATTCCGTGACATCGCGGTGGGTGGCCGGGCATCCCGCTTCGCCGGTTCGCCCGGAGAGCTACGCTGCGTCAGTGATGGACAGCTCCCTACCGACCCCGCCGACCGAGCCCCGGCCGCGCCGTCGCGACCGGCACGGCCGCGGTATGCGCGGCCCTGTCGCGCCACCGCAGGTGCCGCTTTCCGCGAGCCGGGCGGAGACCTTCCGCGATCTGGTGCAGGACTCCGTCGAGCGGCTGGAAAGGCGCTGGCCACAGTTGTCCGAGGTGGATTTCCTGGTGCTCGACGTGCCCCGTACGGACAGCCCGGACCGCCCCGACGAGTGGCCGGGCGACGCCTCCGTACCGCTCGGAGCGGCGGTCCCGGCCGCCAAGAGCCGGCCCGCGCAGATCGTCGTCTACCGGCGGCCCGTCGAGATCCGCACCAAGAACCGCGACGAGCGGGCCCTGCTGGTGCACGAGGTCGTCGTCGAGCAGGTCGCCGAACTGCTGGGCCTGGCACCGGAGTCGGTGGACCCGCTGTACGGCCAGGACTGACAACTCTACGGCCGGGACTGACAGCGGTACGGCTCAGGACTGACATCCGTACTGCCGGGGCTGACGTCCGCACCGGCAGTCCGGCAGGACCTCAGTTGTTGAGCAGCGACAAATCCTGCCGAGCCGTTGGCACCGAGACGGTCCCGCGATCGTCGGGCAGCGTCTGCACGGTGAACATCGGGATGCCTTCCTTGGGGAGCTCCAGGGTGCGCGCCGCGTAGACCGGGCCGCCGCCCGGTTGGGGCTCGACCGTCAGTGCGTACGAGCCCTTGAGCCCGGACGGCACCGGTGGCTTCGTGGCGAGCGTGGTGCCGCCCTTCACGACGTAGGTCTTGACGACCGGTTCACCGCCGCCGCTGCCCGTCGACGCCGTGACCTTCACCTTCGCCGTCGCACCGGGCGCGGTCAGCGAGAGCACCGACCCCTTGGACCGGTTGTCGGCCGCGGTGGCCCGCTCGCCGACCGGGCCGGTCGCCGGGATGAAAGCCACTTCCTGTTTGCTGCCCTTGCCGCGCACCACGCGCAGCGCGGCCACGAACGGCACCGCTTTCCCGCCACCGTCCTGCGACAGGACCAGGGAGCCGGCGATGCCCTGGGTGAGATCACCGAGGTCGACGGCGGCCGTCATGCCGGCCTTGAGGTGCAGGCTTTCGTGGCCGGCCGGGGTGATCGTGCCGTCCTCCGCGGCCAGTTGGATCTTCAGATCCGCGTCGTCCGACCCGGGCGCGAAGGCGACCAGGCGCACTGATGTGGCGTCCGCCGGGATACCCGGCAGCACCAGTTTTCCGGCCGGGGAGGCCGATGCCGACAGCCAGTCGCTGCCCACCTTGTCCTCCATGGACTGCACCACCGCGCCGACCCGGCCGGTACGGGTGCTGACGTGAACGGTCACGTTGTCGGCCGGATCCGGCGCCAGGGTGGAGAGCAGCACGGGGACGGATGACCGGGCCGGGATGGTGATGCCTTCCCCCACATCGGACTTGATCGCCCCGTCCTTGCCGTAGAGCTCGATGTCGGCGACCGCGGCGGTGTCGTCCGGGTTGGTGAGATGGACGTAGTCCTGGCGGTCCGCCGATGTGCTCGCGCCGGGGAACCAGAAGTCGGTGTCCGGGGCGGTGCAGCTGGTTCCGAGCACACCGCGTGAGCTGCCCGCATCGACCGTGGTGGTCTGCTGGGTGGCCCAGCCCGGGGCCAGGCGGCCGTCGGCCGAACCGATGAGGGCGGGCGTCTCGCCGCCCGACTCGTCGTCGGTGACGGGCTTTTCAGGCTCCTTGAGCGACACCAGCGGCTTGTCCGACGCCGATTTCTTGCTTCCCTTGCCCTTCTTGCCGTCGTCGGTGGTGGACGGCAGCAGCTGAGCCGTGCCCGTCGCCCCGCTGCCCTTACCGGCGGGCGTGAAGGAGGTGTAGGTGGTCTCCGCCAAGTCCGAGGTGCTGGGCGCCGGGCAGAGCAGGCTGGAGCGCTCGACGGGCAGCCGGGCTGCCGCCTTCGTCACGGTCGGGTCGCTGCCCGACGGCGCGGTGAGCGAGGCGAATCCGGTGATCGCCACCAGGGCGGTGACGGCCGCGGCGAGGGCGAGTGCGGTGCGGTTCACTGGTTGCTCCCGTCGGGGCGGTGCTCGTTCTCGTCGGGGTACGGGGGGTGGGGCGGTCGCGGGGGCTGCGGGTAGCCGTACGGATCGTAGGAGCCGTCCTGCGGGGGTTGTTGCTGCTGGTACGGATCGCCCGGGTAGCCGCCGTCCTGGTAACTGCCGTCGTCGTAGGTGGCGCCCGGTGGCCGGCCGGCGTCGTACTGCTGGTGGCCGGCCTGCTCGTCGGCATACTGCCTGCCGGGGTACTGACCGTTGCCGTACTGGTCGGCGTACTGCTCGCCCCCGTACGGCTCGTTTCCGTACTGGTCCGGCGCCGCGTACGGGTCGGGTGCCGCGTACTGGTCCGGCGCCGCGTACTGCGGGTACTCGGCCGTCTGGTACGCGGGCTGCGCGGGCTGCTCCCACTCACCGTATGCGGGCTGCTGAGGCACCTCCGCCCCGTACTGCGGCTCGAAGTCGCCGCCGGGCGCAGGTGTGGGATCCGGGCCCGCTTCCGGCTCGGAATCTTCGGCGCCCTCGGCCAATGCCGCGGCACGCAGTCGGCGGGCCCTGCGTCCCTCCCCGTCGGCGGGCGCGGCCGCTGCGGGGAGTTCCTCCTCCGGCAGGTCGTCGTCGACCTCGGTACGGCGGCCGGGCAGGGCGAGGACCAGCAGTACGACGGCGAACAGGCACTGGATCCAGACCCACGCCGTATGGGTGACCGGGGTGTCGTAGGTGAGGTCGAGCCGGCCGCCCTTCTCGGGCAGCCGGAATCCCTGCGCCCAGCCGTCGACGGTGGTGGCGGTCAACGGGCGGCCGTCCAGGGTGGCCTGCCAGCCCGGAGCCACCGCGTCCGCGATGCGCAGCACCCGTCCCGACGCGCCGGCCGGGACGGTCGTGTGGATGTCCACCGGGCCGGCCGCGACGGACTGCGGCTCGGCGGCGTCCGGGGATGAGCTCGACGTACCGGAGACGATCGTGGCCCGTGCGACCTGCCGGTCGACCCGCCACAGTGCGCTGCCGTCGAGCTGGCTCAGCCGGCTTAGCCCCGGGGTGGCGTCCAGCACCCGGCTCGTCCGGGCCGGTACACCGTCCCGGACCAGTACGTACCGCACGGCGTAGCCGCTGAGCTGGGTGGACTGGTCGGCGCCCGATCCGGCAACCAGGTTGGCCACGATCTTGTCGAGCCGGGGGCTGCCACCGCCCGAACGGGCGAGCTCGGCGTCGCCGAGTCGGCCGCCCGAACCACGGACCAGCGTGTACCCGACCTCCGCCGACGATTTTCCGCCGATCACCAGGGTGCGGGGCTGGTCGCGGGTACCGCTCTCCTCGGCGACGAAGGCCGGAACCTGCACCGGGTCACGCCGTTCGAGCGGGCCGTCCGCGCCGCTGATCATCCAGGTGAAGGCGGCGATCAGCGGTGCCAGCACGGCGGCGACGGCGATCAGCCCGGCGACCGGCTGGCGCCAGCCGAAGCTCTGAGTGGCGACGCGCTCGCGTGCGCCTTCGGCGCCGATGACCGCGGCGGCCAGCAGGGCGATGCCGTAGACCAGCGTGGCGGGTCCGGCCCAGCCCGAGTTGTTGGCGAGGACCGAGAAGACCAGGGCGACCAGGGCGACGGCCCAGGCACTGCGGATCGCGAACTGCCGCTCGCCGCGCAGCAGGGCGGCCAGGGCCGCGAGCACCACGCCCACCAGCAGCACGCCGCCCGCCGCCTTGGGTCCACCGGGGCTCATCCCCAGCAGGTCGAGGGCGGACGCGGAGCCCTTGCCGAACTCCATCCCCGCTTCCCGGAAGAAGGCGGAGGGCGAGCCGAGCAACGAGAGCGACCAGGGCGCCAGCACCAGCAGCGGGGTGGCGATCACCGCGATGAACCGCAGTCCGTACGCCGTGATGTCGGCCCGGTTCAGCGCCAGCACGACGATCCCCAGCACCAGCGCGAGCGGCCAGACGATCGGCGTGAAGGCCATCGCGAGGGTCAGCAGGAAGGTGTACGCCCAGACGGCCCGCCAGCTTCCGCGCGCCCCGCTCAGACCGGCCGCGGACACCGCGCAACGGGCGATCAGCGGCAGCAGCACGGCCAGTACGGCGGTGCCGAGCCGACCGGAGGCCAGCGCGCCGGTGGCGGCCGGCAGGAAGGCGTAGGCGATGGCGCCCCAGGCCCGCAGCAGCCGGGATTCGGTGACCGGACGGGAGGCGAAGTAGGCGGTCAGTCCGGCCAGCGGCACCGAGCAGACCAGCAAGACGGTGAGTGCGAGCCCGATATGTCCGAACAGCACAGCCGCCAGGGCGGCGATGACGGCCAGATAGGGTGGCGCGGTCTGCGTGCCGCCGGTGCCGAAGGGGTGCCAGGCGTCGGCGTAACGGTCCCACAACTCCGAGACGTGTTCGGGTGCGGGCAGCAGCGCGCCGCCCGCGAGCGCGCCGGAGCCGAGCAGTTGCCGGCAGGCGACGAGGGAGACCAGCAGCAGTACGGCGAAGAGCACCGGTCCCGGTTTACGGGCCAGCCGCTTCAGCCGCGCGAACTGTTCGACCTCGAGGAAGTCGGCGTCGTCCCCACCGGGCCCCGACTCGACGGCGCCGTGCCGCGACCCGCCTGCTTCCACGTCGGAGCTACCGCCGAAATGGCTCACGACCTGCTCGGCGGTGGCCCTGACGGTGGCACCCGGCGGCGGGAAGAGCGGCCGCAGCTCGCCGGCGTCGACCGTGCCGGCACCGCGTCTGCGCCGGGCGGCGAGGATCCGCTCGGGGCGCAGCACGGTGCCCATGAACCCGGCGACTTCGTCGAGCGCCTGGCCGGGCGCCTTGCCGACCAGATACGCCATCACCCGCAGCAGCGTGCCCAGGACCAGGCGCAGCAGCACGTAGGGCAGGCCGCTGCCCCGGGTGTTGGCGAGCAGGGTGTAGACGGCGCCCGCCTTGTCCACACGGTGCGGGGATGCGCCGCGTCGCGCGAAGCGCGTCGATGAGGGCTGGCGGTCGGGCGACGGGCGGGAGGAACGTCCGACGCAGTCGATCGGTCGGCGTTCGCGCGCCGAGGCCTCCGCGTGCCGCAGTACGGCGTCGGGCGCGATCACGACCCGGTGCCCCGCGGCGTGGGCCCGCCAGCACAGGTCGACGTCGTCGCGCATCAGCGGCAGCCGCCGGTCGAAGCCGCCCAGTTGCTCCCAGACGTCCCGTCTGATGAGCATTCCGGCGGTCGAAACGGAGAGCACCGAGCGCACCTGGTCGTGCTGCCCCTGGTCCTGCTCGCGCCGGTCCAGCCCGGTCCAGCGCCGTCCGCTGTTGGCGATCGAGACGCCGACCTCGAGCAGTTGCTTGCGGTCGTACCAGCCGCGGAGTTTCGGTCCGACGACGGCGGCCTGCGGGTCGTTCTCGACGACCCGCAGCAGTTCGGCGAGCGCGTCCGGGGCGGGCGCGCAGTCGTCGTGCAGCAGCCAGAGCCACTGCACCGGTTCGCCGTGCGGCAGTTCGGGCATGTCGTAGGCGTCGTCGCGCCAGCTGCGGCTCACCGGGTCCCAGCCGCTGGGCCGCTTCAGATACGGCAGTTCCTCGGGGGTGAGGACGCCTGCCGTGCGGACCGCCTCGTCGACGGCGGTGCCGAAACCGGTCCGGCGCGCGAGGTGCAGTACGCGCTCGGTGCCGAGTGCTTCGGTGACCAGGACCGCCGATGCGTCGGCGCTGCCGGTGTCGGCCGCGACCACGTTCTGCACGGGGCGCTCCTGCCCGAGCAGTCCGGCGAGCGCGTCGGGCAGCCAGCGGGCGCCGTCGTGTGAGACGAGCACGGCGGTGACGACATGGCGCGGGAACTCTGGCGTTGCGGCCTCGTGAGGGGCCGTCGATTGGCTGTGCACGGACATCGAGGTACGGGCCCCTCCGGCCGGGGTCCGGGGGTCGGTCCCCCCGGAAGGCTGGGTTGCGGATGCGGTGGACGCACGCGTCCCCTGGGGACGTTGGTGCATCGCGGACGGGGCCCCACACTAACGGCTGGCTATGGCAGCGGTCCGCCGCCCGTCGGGTGGGGACGGGCGGCGGACCGGATGTTCCGCATGTCCGGTGCGACATACGCCGGCGTCCCGGACGGACCCGCTGGTCGCGTTCCTGGTCGCGTTCGTGGTCGCGTTCGTGGTCGCGTTCGTGGTCGCGTTCGTGCGACAGGACCTAGACGGCGGCCTTCTTCAGGCGCCGGCGCTCGCGCTCGGACAGGCCTCCCCAGATCCCGAACCGCTCGTCGTTGGCGAGGGCGTACTCGAGGCACTCGGAGCGGACCTCGCAGGCCAGACAGACCTTCTTGGCCTCGCGGGTGGAACCGCCCTTCTCGGGGAAGAAGGACTCGGGATCTGTCTGCGCACACAGTGCGCGCTCCTGCCAGCCGAATTCCTCGTCCGCGTCCTCGACCAGCAGTTGCTGGAACAGCTCGGTCATGTGCGCCCCTTGTCCGTCTTTGCGTCCCCGTGTTGCTGTCGCTACCGATTTCGGCCGAACGACACGAGTGAAATTACAAGCGTGTGATCCGAGCCAGTCAAGCCGAGATCTGCTATTGGGTCCCTTATTCACTCTGCAGAACCAAGGCTAGGCAGAAAGTGTTCAAATCACTAAAAACCTGACACGCGCCCCAGGCTCACCCGCACGTCTTCCCACTCATCGGGAGAAGACGCCACAGAGATCGATCTTGTTGCGCCCCGTCCGGGGAAGCGACCCGGATCACAGTCCGATCACGGGAGTGCCGCAGCGTTTACGACGGGACTTGGTGCGCCACATCTCCACCCGCCCTTCCGGACAAACCTTTCTCCGGAAGGAGTAACCGGATGTGGTGAAACATTGCGGCCGAATCGTCCATCGAGTTGACAACCGGACCTCGAGCCGTTCTCCTTGACCTCATGCCAGCGACCGCAGCGCTCTCCGCAACCCACGTGCGTGGGTTCCGCAGCGCTGTCCAGGCACGCTGTTGCTGTTCCAGCTGTTGAAGCCACTGACTGTTCCCAGCCACTGAAGCTCCAGCGCCCTTCCCGCAGCACCGTCCGCACGCTCCGTGACGGCCCGGCCTGCGACCCAGCGCATTGACCGCCGAGGAACCCCCGCACCATGAACAGCAACAGCCTCACCACCGGCGGCCGCACCCCGGTCGGCCCTCGTCCCGTGTCCACGGAGAGCGACCTGCAGATCGCGGGCGACATCCTCTCCGTCCAGCATCTGCTCCGGCCCGCGCCCGAACACCCGGCCACCGTGGCCGAGTTCGCCGGCCTCGCCCGCTCCATCGCCGCCGACCGCTCCCAGTGGGAGCACCTCGTCGAGTACGACGCGACCTCCCGCTGGTATCACCGGCTGCGCAGCGTTCCCCAGGCCCCCGGTTCCGCTCGGGCCGGCCGGTCCCCACTCGGTTACGAGGTCTGGCTGCTCAGCTGGGTCCCCGGTCAGGGCAGCGGGCTGCACGATCACGGCCGCTCCTCCGGTGTGCTCACCGTCCTCGAAGGCCGGCTGACCGAGCACAGCGCACGCGGCACCCGCACGCTGAGCGGGGGCACACAGAGGGTTTTCGCCCCGGGTTACGCCCACGAAGTGGTCAACGAATCGCTGGAGCCGGCGGTCAGCCTGCATGTCTACTTCCCGGGCCTGACCGAGATGCCGATGCACAACGCCCGGTGTGCCCCGGCTTCCCTCATGGGATCAGGGGTGGCCTGACAGCCCCCTCCCCCAGCTACCGCTGGGAGGTGCCCCGGGCCCGACCACCACGCCTGACACACTGTCCGCATGCGCATTGTGGTTCTGGCCGGCGGTATCGGTGGTGCTCGATTTCTGCGTGGCCTCAAACAGGCCGCGCCCGACGCGGACATCACCGTCATCGGTAACACCGGTGACGACATCCATCTGTTCGGGCTGAAGGTCTGCCCCGACCTCGACACGGTGATGTACACCCTTGGCGGTGGCATCAACGAGGAGCAGGGCTGGGGACGTACCGACGAGTCCTTCGCCGTGAAGGAGGAACTCGCCGCCTACGGAGTCGGACCCGAGTGGTTCGGCCTCGGCGACCGTGACTTCGCCACGCACATCGTGCGTACCCAGATGCTGAGCGCCGGCTACCCGCTCAGCGCGGTGACCGAGGCGCTGTGCGAGCGATGGCAGCCCGGTGTCCGGCTCATCCCCATGTCGGACGACCGCGTCGAGACCCATGTCGCGGTCGACGTGGACGGCGAGCGCAAGGCGGTGCACTTCCAGGAGTACTGGGTGCGGCTGCGGGCCTCGGTCGAGGCGCATGCCGTGGTCCCGGTCGGCGCCGATCAGGCCAAGCCCGCGCCTGGAGTGCTCGAGGCCATCGCCTCCGCCGACGTCGTACTCTTCCCGCCGTCCAACCCGGTCGTCTCGGTCGGCACCATCCTCGCGGTGCCCGGCATCCGTGAGGCGATCGCTGATGCGGGCGTGCCCGTCGTCGGACTCTCCCCGATCGTCGGGGACGCACCCGTGCGCGGGATGGCCGACAAGGTACTCGCGGCGGTCGGAGTCGAGTCCACGGCAGCCGCGGTCGCCGAGCACTACGGTTCGGGCCTGCTGGACGGCTGGCTCGTCGACACCGTCGACGCATCCGCCGCCGGCCGGGTCGAGGAAGCGGGGATCCGGTGCCGCGCCGTACCGCTGATGATGTCCGACCTGGACGCCACGGCGGCGATGGCCCGCGAGGCGCTGGCGCTGGCGGAAGAGGTACGGGTGTGACCTCCTACCGCGTCTGGGCCGTGCCGGGGCTCCCCGAGGTGCAACCGGGCGACGACCTCGCCAAGCTGATCGCCGGCACGTCACCGGGACTCGTCGACGGCGATGTCGTCCTCGTCACCTCGAAGATCGTTTCGAAGGCCGAGGGCCGGATCGTCAGGGCGGCGGACCGCGAAGAGGCCATCGACGCCGAGACGGTACGCGTGGTGGCCCGCCGTGGCACGCTCCGCATCGTCGAGAACCGGCAGGGCCTGGTGATGGCCGCCGCCGGCGTCGACGCCTCGAACACCCCTGCCGGGACCGTACTGCTGCTGCCGGAGGACTCCGACCGTTCGGCGCGCGCGATCCGCGAGGGGCTGCGGGACGCTCTGGGCGTGGACGTGGGCGTCGTCGTCACGGACACCTTCGGGCGGCCGTGGCGCAACGGGCTCACCGATGTGGCGATCGGGGCCGCCGGAGTCCGGGTGCTCGATGACCTGCGCGGCGGCACGGACGCGCACGGCAATCCGCTCAGCGCCACGGTCGTCGCCACCGCCGATGAACTCGCCGCGGCGGGCGACCTGGTGAAGGGCAAGGCGGCGGGCCTTCCCGTCGCGGTGGTCCGCGGTCTCCCCCATGTCGTCGCCCCCACGGACGAGGGCGCCGCCGCGATGGTACGGATCGCCGCCGACGACATGTTCCGGCTCGGTACCTCGGAGGCGGTACGCGAGGCGGTCACCCAGCGGCGCACGGTCCGTGATTTCACCGACGAACCGGTGGACCCCGGTGCGGTACGCCGCGCGGTCGCCGCGGCCGTCACCGCCCCCGCGCCGCATCACACCACCCCGTGGCGCTTCGTCCTGCTGGAGTCCGCGGAGTCCCGCATCCGGTTGCTCGACGCGATGCGGGACGCCTGGATCGCGGATCTGCGGCGCGACGGCAAATCGGAGGAGTCGATCGCCAAGCGGGTGCGCCGGGGCGATGTGCTGCGGCGGGCGCCGTACCTGGTGGTGCCGTGCATGGTGATGGACGGCTCCCACACCTACGGGCACGCTCGGCGAGATGCGGCGGAGCGCGAGATGTTCGTCGTCGCGACGGGAGCGGGGGTGCAGAACTTCCTGGTGGCGCTCGCCGGTGAGCGGCTGGGGTCGGCGTGGGTGTCCTCGACGATGTTCTGCCGGGACGTCGTACGGGACGCGCTGTCGTTGCCGGCCGAGTGGGAGCCGATGGGGGCGGTGGCGGTGGGCCATCCCGCCGCCGCGGCTCCGGCCCGGGGGGCGCGGGACGCGGAGGCGTTCGTCGTGGTGCGGTGAGGTGTGCGGGCCCTGCGGGGGCTCCGCCCCCGTTTGTCCTCCATCTCCCCCAGCTACCTCCCCCCACACTCCGTCCGGCGGGACCCCCACGGAGGGGCCCATGGACGGGCTTGATTGTGCTGTCCAGCCTCTCCGGCGCTTGAGGAGCGGGGTCCGGGGCGGAGCCCCCGGGGGTCACAGCCGCGCGATGTCCACCCGTGGCATCTTGGGCACGCGCCTCCCCGGCACCCGCCCCGTCAGCAGAATGAACCGTACGGCCCGATGCCGCTGCCCGGACTCGGCGTACGGCTCCAGCAGTTCCAGCATCCCCGCGTCGTCCACACCCCGGCGGCCCGTGAGCGCGTAACCGACGATGCCGGGGAGATGCAGGTCACCGACGGTCACCGCGTCGGGGGCGCCGATGGATCGCTGGAGGGTTTCCGCGGAGGTCCAGGGGCCGATGCCGGCGATGAGTTCCAGGCGGCGGACCGCCTCGGCCAGGGGCATCGCGGCGGCTTCCTCCAGGCGGCGGGCGACCCGTACCGCTCGCAGGATGGTCGATGCGCGCTTGTTGTCGACACCCGCGCGGTGCCATTCCCAGGACGGGATGAGTGACCAGGTCCGCGGGTCCGGCATGACGTGCATGTGCTCGGGGGCGGGGCCGGGCGCCGGGGTGCCGAATTTCCGGACCAGGAGGCGCCAGGCCCGGTACGCCTCGTTCACCGTGACCTTCTGCTCGAGGATCGACGGGATCAGCGATTCCAGCACCAGACCGGTGCGGCAGAGCCGGAGATCCGGGTGCCGGCGGTGTACGTCGGCGAGCAGCCTGTGCCGTGGCACGAACGCGGCATGGTCGTCCAACTCCCCCAGGAAGGCGGGGAGTTGCGTGAGCAGCCAGTCCGCACCGGGGCCCCAGGCCTCCGCGCCGTCATCCGCGACCCGCAAGGTGCCGGGGCCCTCGGGGGTACGGCTGGCGCGCCAGACGGCACCGTCCGGGGTCACCCGGAAGGTGGGGTCCCCCTGGCCGCGACGGAGCACCCCGAGGACCAGTCCGAGGTCGGCGGGGCCGCGCCTCGCGATGAAACGTCCTGCCACCCGGTAGAGGCTACTGGTCCGACGAGAAACGCACGCACGCGTCCGGCAGGACCGCATCGCACCAGACCCGCACCCCCGCGCGCAGCTCGTTGTCGGCGCCCACCCGTGCGCCGTCCCCGATGACCACACCGGACAGCACCGTACGGGCACCGATCCGCGCCCCGGCGCCGATCAGCGAGTCGGCCAGCACCGCGCCCGCCTCGACGACCGCACCGTCCAGCACCGTGCTGCCGTCGATCCGGGCGCCCGGGCCGATCACCACGCCGGCGCCGATCACGGTGCCGCCGGTGAGTTTGGCGTCGACGGCGACCGACGCGGTGTCGAGCACCAGCCGGTCACCGCAGCGGCCCGCCACCGCGGGGGACGGTGCGCGGCCCAGTACCAGGTCGGCGGAGCCCCGGACGAAGGCCTGCGGGGTGCCGAGGTCGAGCCAGTACGTCGAGTCGACCATGCCCTGGAGGTGGGCACCGGCGACCAGCAGATCGGGGAACGTCTCGCGTTCCACCGAGACCGGTCGGCCGGTGGGGATGGTGTCGATGACCGAGCGTCTGAAGACATAGGCGCCGGCGTTGATCTGGTCGGTGACGATCTCCTCCGGCGTCTGCGGCTTCTCCAGGAACGCCGTCACCCGGCCGGTGCTGTCGGTCGGCACCAGGCCGAAGGCGCGGGGATCCTCGACCCGGGTGAGATGGAGCGAGACGTCGGCGCCGGACGTCTCGTGGGTGGTGACGAGGGCGCCGATGTCCAGGCCGGTGAGTATGTCCCCGTTGAAGATCAGCACCGGCTCGTCCGGGCCGGAGTGCAGCCGCGAGGCGACATTGCGGATGGCCCCGCCGGTGCCCAGGGGTTCGTCCTCGGTGACGTACTCCAGGTGCAGGCCCAGTGCGGACCCGTCGCCGAAGTACGGCTCGAAGACCTCCGCGAGATAGGAGGTGGCCAGCACGATGTGGTCGATTCCGGCGGCCCGGGCCCGCGCCAACTGGTGGGTGAGGAAGGGGACTCCCGCCGCCGGAACCATCGGTTTGGGGGTGTTGACCGTGAGCGGGCGCAACCGCGTGCCCTTGCCGCCGACCAGGAGTATCGCTTCTGTCACCTTGACGTCTCTGCTTCCTGCTGGGGTCGGCCGTTCACGGGCTGGCCAGTGTATGCAGAGGGGACCGGGCCGTTGCGGGCAGAGGTGCGGATCGCTGTCGCGGTCAGCGGCCCTGTACTCGGGCGGCCGCGGTCAGCGGCCCTGTGCCAGGGCGGACGCGGTGCGGATCGCGCCGAGTTCGCTGTAGAGACGCGCTCCCGGGCATTCGGTCGCGAAACCGTCGCGGTGTCCGGAGATCACGTCGAGGCTGACCTTGCTGCCCTTCGGGTAGCGGTTGCCGCCACCGGAGGTCAGCGTGGCCTTGCCGCCCGGGTTGGCGCCGGTCAGTCCGAGCTTCCAGGCGGTGAGATCGGTCAGAGCGTCCGTCACGGCCTTGGGCGGGTCGGCTGTGGAGAAGGTGCCGAGGACCGCGATTCCGGTGGTGTCGGTGTTGAAGCCGAGCGTGTGGGCGCCCATCACCGGCTTGGCCACCCCGCCAGCGCGGCCTTCGTAGATGGTGCCGCACTTGTCGATCGCGAAGTTGTAGCCGATGTCCCGCCAGCCGTTGCTCTTCACGTGGTAGCGGTAGATACCCCGCAGCAGTGAGGGTACCTGCGCGCAGGTGTAGTTGTTGCCGGTCGCGGTGTGGTGGATGAAGGCGGCCTTGACCGTGTCGGTGTAGAGGAAGCTGCCTTCTCTGATGCTCTCGTCGGCGCCCCAGCCCTTTCGGGTGATGATGTCCGGGCGGGGTCCGATGAACGAGGCCTTGAAGCCGGTGGTGTGTGCGGTGCCCATGGTGCCCGGGGCGGGGGTGGTCTTCGTGGCGTCGTTCAGCGCCTTCTCGGTGGCCTCCTTCCTGAGCGCCGGGATTCTGGTCGCACCGAGCGGCGCGAGCCCGGCGTTCGCCTCGGAGCTCGCGCGGGCCGCGCTGCCGGCCGCCGGGGCATCGGCGGCGCTCTGCGGAGCGGGGTCGGGCCCGGGGTCGACGAGGTCGAGGTGCAGCCCGTGCGGGAGCGGGGTCACGGTGGCCCGTGCGGACGTCGGCTTGTGCTGCTGGACCCGTAGCTGCACACCGTTGGAAGGGCCCACCCAGAGCGGGGCGGTGGAGCCGTGCACGGTGGGGGCGTCGGCCTCCGCGGTGCCGGGGTCGGCGGCATGGTCGTCGTTGTGGATCTCGATGTTCTGCCAGCCGGTCCAGGTGCTGGAGCCCACCGGCCGGGTCCGGACCTGGGCGCTGCCGTCGAGCGCGGCCTTCGGGTCGTCCCAGACCACGCCGACCAGCGAGAACGTTGTGACGGACCGCTGGGGCAGCCCAACGACGGTGGCCACCGACGAACGGTCGGAGGAGGCGAGGGGGGTGAGCCGCAGCGACTGCGTGGAACCGGGGACCCCGGCTGCGGACACCCTGGCGGCCGATGTCGCAGCGCCGGCCGGTGCGGCGAGCGGCAGGGCCAGCGCGGCGGCAGACACCACGGTGATCGAGACGGACAGGACAGCAGAGGACATAAGTGAACGCATACCCGCAATCCTCGTCATAGTCAGATAACCGTGTCCATCCAGAAACTGACGGCCCATCGGCCGTTCCGGCGAGCGTGATCCGCCCGCAAGGCAGCCTCCGGCCCGCCCCGCCGCGTACCCTTGCGCAGATGACTTCCAGCGACCGCACCCCCGCCGACCTGCTGCGATCCGCACTCGCTGCGGACCCGGCCCGCCCCCTGGTCACCTTCTACGACGACGCCACCGGCGAGCGCGTCGAACTTTCTGTCGCGACCTTCGCCAATTGGGTGGCCAAGACCGCGAATCTGCTCCAGGGCGAGCTCGCCGCCGGGCCGGGCGACCGGCTCACGCTGCTGCTCCCGGCGCACTGGCAGAGCGCCGTCTGGCTGCTCGCCTGTTCGTCCGTGGGCGTGGTCGCGGAAATCGACGGCGATCCGGCGCAGGCCGATGTGGTGGTGAGCGGCCCCGACACGCTGGACCGGGCGCGGGCCTGCGGCGGGGAGCGGGTCGCGCTGGCCCTGCGGCCGCTGGGCGGCCGCTTCCCGCAGACGCCGGCCGGGTTCGCCGATTACGCGGTGGAGGTGCCCGCGCAGGGCGACCGCTTCGCTCCGTACGCCCCGGTGGACCCGGACGCGACAGCGCTCACGGTGGGCGGAGTCCGGTTGTCCGGCGCGGAACTGGTCGGGAGGGCCCGCGAGGACGCGGCCGCGCTCGGACTCACCCCCGGCGCACGGCTCCTGTCGGGCCGTCCGTACGACAGCTGGGACGGCCTGTCCGCCGGGCTCTTCGCTCCGCTGGCAGCGGGTGCCTCCGTGGTGCTCTGCCGCAACCTGACGGAGCTCGCGCCGGACGGCCTGGCGAAGCGCGTCGAAAGCGAGCGGGTCACGCACTCCGTGGCGTAGCCGCGAACGGAAACCCGGCGGCGGAAACGCCACTCGTCCGGCCCAAGCGTGCCGAGTCCTCAAGGAGACACACACTCACAGGTACATGATCGGGAGAGAGCACAACCAAGCGCGGGGTTCAGTCGTCTATCCGTTCGACCGGCGACCCAGCGCGTCGCCGACTCCGTGAAGGATGGACGCAGACGTGACGGACAGTGCCGGCAAGCCCGACGACGAGCGGCAGAAGGATGCGCCGGAAGGTGACCCGGCGGCACCCGTCCTGCCCCCCGTCGGACGGAAGCGGCACTGGCTGCGCTGGACCGCGGTCGGCGTCTCGGTCGTGGTCCTCGCCACCGCGGGCACCGGCTGGTGGTTCTACCACAAGCTCGACCGCAACATCAGGACGGACAACGCCGCGACGGCGGAGCTGCGGACCTACGAGAAGGAGCGTCCGACGCCGGTCGCCGCCGGGGCGGAGAACATCCTGCTGATCGGCTCCGACTCGCGCTCGGGAGAGAACAAGAAGTACGGCAGGGATTCGGGGACGCAGCGCTCCGACACCACGATCGTGCTGCACCTGTCGGCGGACAAGCAGAACGCTACGGCCGTCTCGATCCCCCGCGACCTGATGACCACCATCCCCAGCTGCGCCAAGCCGGACAGTACCCGTACCAAGCAGCAGTTCGCGCAGTTCAACTGGGCGTTCGAGTTCGGCGGGACGGCGTGCACCGTGCGCACGGTCGAGAAGATGACGGGCGTCCGCATAGACCACTACATGGTGATCGACTTCGAAGGGTTCAAGGGCATGGTGGACGCCGTCGACGGGGTCCAGGTCTGTCTCAGGAAACCGGTCGACGACAAGGACGCGCACCTGAAGCTCCCGGCCGGTCGCCAGACGCTGAACGGTGAGCAGGCCCTCGGTTATGTCCGTGCCAGGCACTCCATCGGCAACGGCAGCGATACCGAACGCATGGACCGCCAGCAGCAGTTCCTGGGCTCGCTGGTGAAGAAGGTGCAGAGCAACGGGGTACTGCTCAATCCGACCCGGCTCTACCCGGTGCTCGACGCGGCGACCAAGTCGCTCACCACGGACCCGGGACTGGACACGCTCAAGGACCTGTACGACCTGACACGGCGGGTCCGGGACATCCCGACGCAGAACATCAAGTTTCTGACCGTGCCGCGGGAGCCGTACACCTCCGACCCGAACCGGGACCAGCTCAAGCAGCCGGCCGCGAAGAAGCTCTTCCAGCTGCTGCGCGACGACACCCCGATAGTGATCAGCCACGGCCGTGCCGACGCCTCCGCGAGCGCTTCGCCGGACCCGTCGGCGAGCGCCTCGTCGGACGGCGGGCGGGAGGGAAGCGAGAAGAAGACAGCCAGCCCCCAGCCCACTTTCAGGGGAACCGACGCCGCAGCGGGGGCCTGCGGGTAAAACAATTCTCAAGCCGGGATCTGTGACGCATGTGGATTGGGTGGTATGCCCGGTTGTAAGGGACGTGGAATGTGTCACGCACGTCGCTCGAGGTTGAAGTGGGCGGATAGTGTGACGCGATCCGGTGCATCCGGCCAAGTGGTCGCGCACTGCAGGATCGCAGGACCGAATGACCGAGCGCCCGGGGGGAGGGTGCCTCGCGTGGCACCGACGGAGGACACAGGCAACCGTGGACGCGCATAGCCGTGGGCGGGCGGACGATATCGATCCCGCAGACCAATGGGTGCTCAACCCGGATACCGGCAATTACGAACTGCGACTGAACCCTTCCGGTCAGCAATCGGGAGGCGCGGGGAACCGGG
The DNA here is from genome assembly GCF_040682175.1 of Streptomyces sp. NPDC051320. Classification (NCBI taxonomy): domain Bacteria; kingdom Bacillati; phylum Actinomycetota; class Actinomycetes; order Kitasatosporales; family Streptomycetaceae; genus Streptomyces; species Streptomyces sp. NPDC051320. Next base: position 236,574 of record NZ_JBFBAL010000011.1, on the reverse strand, counting down.
ATTCCGGGTCGGCTGCCGGATCCGCCCCTCGCAGAGCCACGCCGCCCCGACAGGCCGGCCGCCAGTCGCGCCGGACTGCGCCACAGCAGCCCTCGCATCGCGACGTACCGGCGCAGCGCAGTCGGCGGTCCGGTGCCGGCCAGGAGGCTCTGCACGGCCCGCCGCAGCCCGGACGCCGCAAGCGCAAGCCGCAGAAGTCGCGGAAGCGGAAGGCGCTGATCTGGACCGGCGGGGTGATGGCCTTCGTCCTCGTCAGCGGCTCGGTCGGGGCGTATCTCCTCTACGAGCACTTCCAGGGCAACATCAAGACCGTCGACGTGGTCGGCGGCACCAACGGCTCGACCGCCAACCAAGCCGTCAACATCCTGCTGATCGGTACGGACAAGCGCACCGGCAAGGGCAACGAGGGCTACGGCGACAAGGGCAGCGTCGGCCACGCCGACACCAACATCCTGTTCCACGTCTCCAAGGACCGCACCAACGCCACCGCGCTGTCCATCCCGCGGGACCTGATAACGGACATCCCGGACTGCCCGACAAAGCAGCCCGACGGCAGCGTCAAGACCATCCCGGGCACCCAGCAGGTCCGCTTCAACACCAGCCTCGGCCAGGACGGCCGCGACCCCGGCTGCACCATGGCGACGGTGAAGAAAATAACCGGCCTCAAAGTCGATCACTTCATGATGGCCGACTTCAACGCCATCAAGACGCTGAGCACGGCGGTGGGCGGAGTCGAGGTCTGCGTGGCCCACCCCGTCGACGACAAGGAATCACACCTCAAACTGCCCGAGGGCAAGTCCGTGGTGAAGGGTGAGCAGGCGCTCGCGTTCGTACGGACCCGGCACAGCTTCGGCAACCAGGGCGACCTCGACCGCATCAAGGTGCAGCAGCAGTTCCTCTCCTCGCTGATCCGGAAGATGACCTCGGGCGACATGCTCACCAGCCCCACCAAGCTGTACAAGCTGGCGGACGCGGCGACCAAGGCGCTCACCGTCGACAGCCAGATAGGCAGCATCAGCAAACTCAAGTCCCTGGCGCTGGACCTCAAGAAGGTCAATCCGAAGAACGTCACGTTCACGACCCTGCCGGTCCTCGACAACCCGGCGGAGAAGGTCCACGCGACGGTGGTCATCAACCCCACCCTGGCCGATCCGCTGTTCTCGATGATGCACGACGACGTCTCGCTCACCGAGGTGAAGCAGAAGGCGAACGCGGCCAAGAGCAAGCAGGACGCGCTCCTCAAGGGGACCCAGGCCGCCGCATCGGACGTCCGGGTCAAGGTGCTCAACGGCGGCGCCGTGGCGGGTTCGGCGCAGACCACGCTGAACTGGCTGCAGAACACCGAGGGCGTACTCAAGTCCGAGAACGGCGGGAACTACCAGCCGGATCTCAAGAAGACCATCCTGAAGTACGCGCCGAACCAGGCCGACCAGGCCCGCAAACTCGCCGACATGATGGGGCTGCCCGCGGCGGCGATGAAGCCGGGTACCAAGGACGCGGTCGGTCTCACTCCGATGACTCTCATCCTGGGAGCCGACTTCCAGGCAGCGGGAACACCCATCACCGCTCCGACGAAGGCGCCGAAGGACATCCCGCAAACACATGCCGACAAATCCGTGTGCGCCAAGTGACGCCAGGTCACCGGGGCGTGGAAACACCTGAATAGCAGGGGGGACCGGTGGCACAGAGCAGCGCACGGAGGGAGGGGGCGCGACCACGCGTTCCGGACACCGTCCGGCCCGGCGGCCTGCCCGGGCAACGCGGCGCCGACCGGCCCGGATCGCGCACGGGGGGCGGCGGGGGTCGTCGACACGGTGGAGGCCGTCGGCGCGGCAAGCGCGGGAAACGCCGAATACTTCGCTGGGTGGCGGCCGTCGTGTCCCTGGTGATCATCGGCACCGCAGGCGCCGGTTATCTCTACTACCGCCATCTCAACGGCAATCTGCAGAAGGACGCGCTCAATCTCGGGGACCACCGGGCTCCCCAGGCGAAGGCGAACGCGGCGGGTCAGACGCCGCTCAACATCCTGCTCATCGGCTCGGACGCACGGGACTCCAAGGAGAACCAGGAGCTCGGCGGCGCCAAGAACACGTTCGGCGCCGCTCCGCTGGCGGACGTGCAGATGCTGCTGCACGTCTCGGCCGACCGCAGCAACATGTCGGTGGTCAGCCTGCCGCGCGACACCGTGCTGAAGATCCCCAAGTGCACCGACCCGCAGGGCAGGAAATACCCCGCGACCGGGTGGACGCTGGCCAACGAGTCGCTCGGCCGTGGCGGCCCCGGCTGCACCGTCGCCACCTGGGAACAGCTCACCGACATCCACATCGACCACTTCATGAAGATCGATTTCTCCGGGGTGGTCTCCATGGCGGACGCCATCGGCGGGGTGCCGGTCTGTGTGGACGCCAACGTGTACTCGCACACCCACGACGGTCACGGCTCGGGACTCAAGCTGCCGGAGGGCACCACGTCGGTCAAGGGCCAGCAGGCACTGCAGTGGTTGCGGACCCGGTACGGATTCTGGCCCGACACCGACGTCGTACGCACCAGGGCCCAGCACCAGTACATGAACTCGATGGTCCGGCAGTTGCGCAAGGGCACCAAGCTCACCGACCCCGGAAAGCTGATGGACCTGGCCGAGGCGGCCACCAAGGCGCTCACCGTCGACACCGGTATCGGCAGCGTCAAGAAGCTCTACGATCTGGCCGGCGAGTTGCAGAAGGTCCCCACGTCCCGGATCACCATGACCACCATGCCGAATGTGAACTCCACCCGGCCCGGGTTCGGTCAGAAGGTCGATCCCAAGGCGGGCGACGCGGACAAGCTGTTCGCGATGGTCCGCGACGACACACCACTGGACGGCAAGGCGTCGAAGAAGAAGACCCCGAAGCTCTCGGACGATCCGGCGGCCGCCAAGGACCGGATCGGCATCACCGTGTGGAACGGCACCGGCGGGGACGGGGCAACGCCGACCAGTCACCGTGCGACAGACGTCGCCACCCTGCTCCGCGGCCAGGGCTTCACCCGGGCCGCCTCCCACACCCGGCAGGATCCGCAGAAGACGACCTCGGTCCTCTTCCCCAGCGCCGGCCTCGAGGGCGACGCCCAGTCCGTGGCTCAGGCCATCGGGGTGCCGCTCAGCTCGGTGAAGAAGTCCACCGACGTCTCCGGGGTCACCGTGGTGGTGGGCAGCGACTGGCGCACCGGCACGATCTACACGTCCGCCGCCGCAGACGACGGCAACACCCCGGGAACGGCCGACGTGATCCATGGGGACGACAAGACGGCGTGCATGCACGTCGACCCGGCGTACACCTGGTGACGTGCTGAGTGAAGCCGGTCCGGTCCTTCGGTGGCCGGGCCGGCGTCAGACCGTCGTCCGCACCGCGGGGCGGCGGCTGGCGATGACCTTCCGGGCGAGCGCCCGGGGGCTGGTCAGGAAGCCGAAGCCCCAGCACATGTGCATGGTGGCCAGGGCCACCGGGATCCGCGCCCGCGCCTTCAGCGACAGACCCTTGCCGGCCGGCAGCGATCCCGCCACGATGGCCGCGACGTAGCCGGCCGGCACCAGGAACGCCCACGGCGTGACGGCGGCGCCGGCCACGATGCCCGCGGCGATCGCGCAGACCGCGGCCGGCGGCGCGAGGTACCGGAGGTTGATCGAACCTTCGTGGTAGCGGGCGACGACATGGCGCCAGCGGCCGTAGTCCTTGTACTGCTTGGCGAGTGCCCGGACGGACGGCCGGGGCCGGTACTGGACGCGCAGCTCGGGCGAGAACCAGATCAGGCCGCCCGCGTCCCGTATCCGGAAGTTCAGCTCCCAGTCCTGGGCGCGGATGAACTCCTCGTTGTAGCCGCCCTGCTGTTCCAGCGCCTCCCGCCGGAAGACACCCAGGTACACGGTCTCGGCCGGACCCGCCTGCCCACCCGTGTGGAACGCGGCGTTGCCGACGCCGACCTTGGAGGTCATCGCCGCGGCGACCGCGTCCTCCCAGGCGTTCTCACCCTCGGCGTGCATGATGCCGCCGACGTTCATCGCGCCGGTCTCCGCCAGCAGACGGACGGCGGTGGCGATGTAGTTCGGCGAGAGCATGCCGTGACCGTCGACCCGCACCACCACGGGATGCCGGGACGCCTTGATCGCGGCGTTCAGCGCGGCCGGGGTACGGCCGGTGGGGTTGGCGACGGTGTGCACCCGGGGGTCTTCACGCACCAGCTCGGCGGCGATCTCCTCGGTGCGGTCCGACGACGGGCCGATGGCGATCACCACCTCCATCTCGCCGTCGTACTCCTGCTCCAGGATGTGGCGGACCGAGTTGCGCAGATGCCGCTCCTCGTTGAGGACCGGCATGATCACAGAAACAGCGGGCGTGGCGTTCATAGGGAGGTCACGTTACCGCGAACGAGGGACACCGGGCGCGGCGCCCGGGTCGCTTCCCCGGGACGCTGATCACAGCGGCCTACGGTGCTCGCGTCCCCTGCCCGACTTCCGCGGAGGTGTCCCCATGTCCCCCGTGCCTTCACCCCGCCGCAGCAGGCGGAAAGCACGGCCCCGCTGGGGCACGCGGATGGCCACCGCGATGTCCGTCCTGGTGCTGGGTGCCGGCGGCGTCGGCCACGCGGTCGTCAGCCGGCTCGACGACATCGGCCGGGTCGATCCCTTCCACGACATGAAGAACCGCCCCGCCGGTGGCCGCGGCATGAACGTGCTGCTCGTCGGCACCGACGGCCGGGACGAGATCACGCCGGCCGAGAAGGCGAAGTACCACCTCGGCGGCGCCCCCTGTCACTGCACCGACACGATCATGATCGTGCACGTCTCCGCCGACCGTTCACGGGTGAGCGTGGTGAGTCTGCCGCGGGACAGTTACGCCGTGGTGCCCGCCCGCACCGACCCGGCCACCGGGAAGGAACGCGCCGCCCACCCGATCAAGCTCAACGCCGCCTATGCGGAGGGTGGCCCCGGGCTCACTGTGCGGACCGTGGAGCAGATGACCCATGTGAAGATCGACCACTATCTGGAGGTCGACTTCACCAGTTTCATGAAGACGGTGGATGTGCTCGGCGGGGTCGACGTCTGCACCGCCCACCCGCTGCAGGACGCGTACACCGGCCTCGACCTGCCGGTCGGCACCACCAGGCTCGACGGCGGCGAGGCCCTGCAGTACGTACGCTCCCGGCACCTCGACGCGGCGTCCGACCTCGCCAGAATGCAGCGCCAGCAGCGCTTCCTGGCCTCGCTGATCGCCAGGGCGACCAGCAGCGGCGTGCTGCTGAACCCGGTCAAGTTCCGCGAGGTGGCCTCCACGATCTTCGACTCGGTCCGCGCGGACAAGAGCTTCGGCACCGACGAGATGCTCGCACTGGGCCAGGCTATGCGCGGTTTCACCCCGGCATCGTCCGAGTTCTCCTCGGTGCCGGTCGGCGACCCGAGCTTCCCGGTGAAGGGACTCGGCTCCACCGTGAAGTGGGACACGTCGAAGGCCGCGGCGCTTTTCGGCGCGCTGCGTGAGGACCGGCCGATCGCGGCCCCGCTGCCGGAGCAGCGGCAGGCCACCCGGGTCGACGTGCCGCCGGACCAGATCCTGGTACAGGTCACCAACGGAACGGCGAAGAACGGCCTCGCCACCCGGGCCGTCCAGGAGCTGCACGACACCGGTTTCCTCGCCTCGGTGGCGCCCACCGCCCCGGCCGCCCCCGCCGTCCCGGTCCCCACCACCACGACCGCCGCCGCCGCGGCCGCCACGAGCCCGGCCACCGAGCAGCCGAACCCGCACACCGTCATCGAGTACGACCCGCGCTGGGACCGCTCGGTCAAGTCGGTGGCCGCAGCGCTGCCGGGCGCCGAACTACGGGCGGTCAACGGCATCGGCGGGACGATCAAGGTGACCATCGGGTCGGACTTCGACTCGGTGACCCGAGTCCGGGCGGACGAGCCGGCGGCGGACAAGTTCGACGCGGTGAAGGGCGACGAAGTGGTCTGCCACTAAGGGCTGTCAGCCGGCACGCGGCTCAGTCGTCGAAACCGTCGGCGGCCCGCTGCTCGCGGAGTTCCTTGATCGCGCGCCGCCTGGCGAGCCGGTGCGTACGCCGGATCTGGGCCTCCTGGTAGCGGCGCTTGTCCCGCTCGGTCTCCGGGAGCACCGGCGGTACCACCCTGGGCTTGCCGTCCGCGTCGACCGCGGCGAAGACCAGGTAGGCGCTGCCGACCTGCTGGGCCGGGGACGACTCGTTCCACCGTTCGGCCAGGACCCGGACACCGACCTCCATCGATGACCGGCCCGTCCAGTTCACCTGGGCCTTCACATGGACCAGGTCACCGACCCGCACCGGCTCCAGGAAGACCATCTCGTCCATCGAGGCGGTGACCGCGGGCCCGCCGGAGTGCCGGCCTGCCACGGCACCGGCCGCGTCGTCCACCAGTTTCATGATGACGCCACCGTGCACCGTGCCGAGGAGGTTGGTGTCCGTGCCCGTCATGATGTGGCTCAAGGTGGTACGGGAGGCCGAGGTGGGCTTGCCCGGAAGATCTGTCATACGTGCCAGCTTATGCGGGCTCCGGGGCCGCCATTTTGCATCAGCTTCGCAACAGCCCTGCCCCGATCCCTCACCCGCCCTGTGATGAGCACACCGGGTCACTGCACACTGGTCCGTATGAACGACAGGGACCGTTACGGACGCGGCAGCGAGAGTGCGCGACCCGAGGGCGCTCGGGTCATGCGGCAGGTGCCGCGTGCGCCCCGGGCTCAGGGGCAGCGCCGGGTGCCGCCGCCCGCCCAGGGATACGACGACGGCTACGACGCCCCGTACGACAGCGGTTACAACACCGGCCAGGTCTACGGCCAGGACGGCCGGAGGGGCCCCGGCCATCCCGGCGGCCCCCGCATTCCGGGCCCCCGCTCCGGCGAGCGCCCCGGCGCCGCTCCGAACTGGGGCCGTCGCATCAGGGTCGGTGCGCTGGTCCTGGTCGTCGCCATCCTCGGTGTCTCCATCGGCACCTACTTCTGGGCCGACGGCAAGCTCCGCCGTGAGGTCGACCTGTCGAAGGTGATCGACCGCCCGGCCACCGGCAAGGGCACGAACTACCTGATCGTCGGTTCGGACAGCCGCGAAGGCATGTCCGCGGCCGACAAGAAGAAGCTGCACACCGGCTCCGCCGAGGGCAAGCGCACCGACTCCATGATCATCCTGCATGTCGGGGACAACGGGAACACGATGGTCTCGCTGCCCCGCGACTCGGACGTCGAGATACCGACGTTCAAGGGCTCGGAGTCCGGCAAGACCTACCCGGGCACCGGCAAGCACACCAAACTGAACGCCGCCTACGCCGAGGACGGCCCGGAGCTACTGGTGCGCACCATCGAGTTCAACACCGGTCTGCACATCGACCACTACGCGGAGATCGGCTTCGACGGCTTCGCGAGCATCGTGGACGCGGTCGGCGGCGTGGAGATGAACCTCCCGCAGGGCTTCAAGGACAAGTACTCGGGCGCCGACTTCAAGTCGGGCAAGCAGACCCTCAACGGCCAGCAGGCCCTCGCCTTCGTCCGTACCCGCCACGCCTTCGCAGCCAGCGACCTGCAGCGCACCAAGAACCAGCAGAAGTTCCTGGCAGCCCTGGCCAGCCAGACCGCCACCCCCTCCACGGTCCTGAACCCCTTCAAGCTCTACCCCGTGATGGGCGCGGGCCTGGACACCGTGATCGTGGACAAGGACATGAGCCTGTGGAACCTGGCGTCCATGTTCTGGGCCATGAAGGGCGTCTCGGGCGGCGACGGCAAGCAGATGAACATGCCGGTCTCCGGCTCCACCGGCGGCAACCTGGTCTGGGACAAGACCAAGGTCAAGCAGCTGGTGCAGGAGCTGCAGAACGACGACAAGGTGACGGTGTCGGGGAACTAGTGCCGCTCCACCTCGACCCTGCGCAGGCGCCCCGGCTCCGAAGGCGGCCCCTCCCGCGCGTCGCGCTCCGCCGTTAGGCCGTCCCGGTCACGTAGCCGCCTCGCCCGCCTGCCCTGCGGTGTGCCCCGCGCCCACTGTCCGCGCCCTGCACCAAGTTGGTACCCGTACGGACTTACGGGCCGCTGGGACCGTGCACGGGCCGCGGGCCGGCCGTCCCGCGGGCGCCACGCGAGGTGAGGGAGCAGGCGGTGACTCAGCTGTACATCGACGGCGAATGGGTCCGGGCGGCGGCAGGCGGCCGGCGGGACGTGATCAACCCGTTCGACGCCTCCGTCATCACCTCCGTCGAGGAAGCCGACGCGAGCGACGTCGACCGCGCCGTACGGGCGGCGAAACGTGCCTTCGAGCAAGGTGACTGGTCCGGCTCGCCGACCCGCCGCCGCGCCGACCTGTTGCACCGCGTGCACGATCTGCTGCTGCGCGACCAGGAGGAGATCGCCCGCACCGAGACCCTGGACACCGGCAAGACGCTGACCGAGGCACGGATCGATGTCGAGGACGTGGCGAACGCCTTCCGCTACTTCGCCGAGATCGCCGACAAGGACGGTGGTCGCGTCGTGGACGTGGGCCCCGACGTCTTCAGCCGGGTCGTCTACCAGCCGGTCGGCGTGTGCGCCCTGATCGCGCCCTGGAACTACCCGATGCTGCAGGCCTCGTGGAAGGTGGCGCCGGCACTCGCGGCGGGCAACACCTTCGTCCTCAAGCCCAGCGAGACCACGCCGCTCAGCACCATCGCCATGATCCGGCTCATCGAGGAGGCCGGCGCGCCGCCCGGTGTCGCCAACCTGGTGCTGGGCCCCGGCGCCACCGTCGGCGCGGCCCTGTCCGCGCACGCGGAGGTGGACCTGGTCTCCTTCACCGGCGGACTGGCGACCGGGCGCCGGATCATGGAGGCCGCGGCGCCCGATGTGAAGAACATCGCACTCGAACTCGGCGGCAAGAACCCCAACATCGTCTTCGAGGACGCCGACTTCGCCGCCGCCGTCGACTACGCGCTGGACGCCGCGTTCCTGCACTCCGGGCAGGTCTGCTCGGCCGGCTCCCGGCTCATCGTCCAGGACACCGTCCACGACCGCTTCGTGGAGCGGCTGGCCGCCCGCGCGCAGGCCATCCGGCTCGGCAACGGCCTGGACCCGCAGACCGAGAGCGGACCGCTCAGCTCCGCCGGGCACCGCGAGAAGGTGGAGAGCTACCTGGAGATCGCCCGCGCCGAAGGGGCGCGGCTGGTCACCGGCGGGCGCCGCCCCGACGATCCCGGACTGGCCCGCGGTTACTTCCTGCTCCCCACGATCTACGCCGACTGCGACCGGTCCATGCGCATCGTGCAGGAAGAGGTCTTCGGCCCGGTGGTCACCGTGGAGCGGTTCCGCACCGAGGAAGAGGCCGTCGAGCTGGCCAACGACACCCGTTACGGGCTGGCCGGCGGCGTGTGGACCAGCGACGCGAGCCGCGCCCAGCGGGTCGCGATCCAGCTGCGGCACGGCACGGTCTGGATCAACGACTTCCACCCCTATGTACCGCAGGCCGAGTGGGGCGGATTCGGCCGCTCCGGCGTCGGACGGGAGCTCGGGCCGACGGGTCTGCGCGAGTACCAGGAAGCCAAGCACATCTACCAGAACCTTCGCCCCGCGCCCTCCGGCTGGTTCAAGGGGTGACGACGCGGCGCTCGGAAGAACTCCGGAAGCGCACACCGGAAGGGCGAACAGGACGGCATGAGTGACGGCATGAGTGACGAGAGCGGATACGACTACGTCATCGTCGGCGGTGGGACAGCCGGCTGCGTACTGGCCGCCCGGCTGACCGAGGACCCGGACTGCCGGGTGTGCGTCGTGGAGGGCGGCCCCAGCGATGTCGGGGACGAGCGCATCCTGGAGCTGCGCAACTGGATCAACCTGCTCGACTCCGAGTTCGACTACGGCTACACCACCGAGGAGCAGCCGCGCGGCAACTCGCACATCCTGCACTCCCGGGCCCGGGTGCTCGGCGGCTGCTCCTCGCACAACACGCTCATCAGCTTCCTGCCGTTCCCCGAAGACCTCGACGAGTGGGCGCTGCGCGGCTGCACGGGCTGGGACGCCCACACCGTGCTGCCCTACCGGCAGCGGTTGCTGAACCACATCGTCCCGGTCGCGGAGCAGGACCGGAACCCGATCGCCCGGGACTTCGTGACCGCTGCCGCCGACGCCCTGGGCGTGCCCGTCGTCGAGGACTTCAACCGCCGCCCGTTCGCGGACGGCGCGGGCTTCTTCTCGGTGGCCTACGACCCGGCCACCGGCCACCGCTCGTCGGCGTCCGTCGCCTACCTGCACCCGGTGCTCGACCGGCCGAACCTCACGCTGAAGCTGGAGACCTGGGCGTACCGCCTGTTGCCGGACGCCTCCGGGCGCCTCACCCGCGTGCAGGTCCGTCACGCGGACGGCAGCACCGCCACCCTCAGGTCCGAGCGCGAGACGCTGCTGTGCGCCGGGGCGATCGACACGCCCCGGCTTCTGCTGCTGTCCGGCATCGGCCCCGCCGACCAGCTGCGCGCCCTCGGCATCGACGTACTCGCCGATCTGCCCGGTGTGGGCGAGAACCTGCTGGACCACCCCGAGTCGGTCATCGTGTGGGAGACCGACGGGCCGCTGCCGCCCAACTCCGCCATGGACTCCGATGCCGGACTGTTCGTACGACGGGATCCGGCGCTGTCGCGGCCCGACCTGATGTTCCACTTCTACCAGGTGCCGTTCACCCTCAACACGGTCCGGCTCGGTTACCCGACGCCGGACCACGGTGTCTGCATGACGCCCAACGTGCCCAAGGCCCGTTCGGTCGGGCGGCTGTGGCTGCGCAGCGCCGACCCGGGCGACAAACCCGCCCTGGACTTCCGGTACTTCACCGACCCCGAGGGCCACGACGAACGCACCATCGTCGACGGGCTGCGGCTGGCCCGCGAGGTGGCGGCCACGGAACCGCTGCGGCACTGGCTGCGACGCGAGGTCGCGCCCGGCCCGGACGTACGGACCGACCGGGAGCTCTCGGAGTACGGGCGCCGAGCCGCGCACACCGTCTACCACCCGGCCGGCACCTGCCGGATGGGCGCCGATGACGATCCGACGGCCGTACTCGACCCGCAGTTGCGGGTGCGCGGGCAGGACGGTCTGCGGGTGGTGGACGCCTCGCTCTTCCCGGCCATGCCGACGATCAACCCGATGGTCACCGTTCTGCTGGCCGCCGAACGCGCGGCGGACCTCCTGACCGGCCGTGAGGGCCCCAAGCCCACCGGAACGGAACGCTGATGGCGCCCGGACTGCCGCAGACCGGCGGCGCGGCGGAGGAGCCCGGCGGACACGGCGGGAACAGCGAGCACGGCGGGGGCGCCGGGGCGGCCGGGGCGGAGAAGTCAGAGTTCCGCAAGGACATGGGGCCCTGGGCCAACTTCGCGCTCGGCTTCACCTACCTCTCACCCGTGGTGAGCACCTACACCCTCTTCGGCACCGCGCTGGCCACCGGCGGACCGCCGATGATCTGGGCGTTCCTGATGGCCGGCGCCGGACAGTTCCTCGTCACACTCGTCTTCGGCGAGGTCGTCGCCCAGTTCCCCATCGCCGGCGGCGTCTACCCCTGGGCGCGCCGCCTGTGGGGCAAGCGCTGGGCGTGGATGACGGGCTGGATGTACATGTGGGCGCTGCTCGTCACGATCACCAGCGTGGCGTACGGCGCCGGCCCGTACATCGCCATCCTCATCGGCTTCCGGCCGACCGTGCACACGACCGTGCTGTGCACCATCGTCCTGATCTTCATCGCCGCGCTGGTCAACTGGGCCGGTACCAAAGCCCTGTCCATGGCCGCCATCATCGGCTTCAGCGCCGAGCTGATCGGCGCCCTCATCGTCGGCGTCTACCTGCTGTCCACCCACCGCGAGCACGGCATCGGCGTCATCGTCGACGACTTCGGGACCTCCGGCAACGGCTCGTACACGCCGGTGTTCCTGGCCGCCGCCATCATCGGCTTCTACCAGTACTACGGCTTCGAGGCCTGCGGTGACACCGCCGAGGAGGTCAACCACCCCGGGCGCATCATCCCCCGGGCGATGCGCCGCACCATCTACGTCGGCGGCGCCGCGGCCACGTTCACCTGCCTGAGCCTGCTGCTGTCCGTCACCGACTACCGGGCCGTCATCTCCGGCAAGGACACCGACCCGGTGGTGCGCGTCCTCTTCGACGCGCTCGGGGAGGCCGGGGCCCGGCTGGTCATGGCCGTCGTCCTCATCTCGTTCCTGTCCTGCACCATCAGCCTGCAGGCCGCGGCCGGGCGCCTCATCTACTCCTACGCCCGCGACGAGATGATCGTCGGTCACCAGTTGCTGCGCCGCTTCTCCAAGGCCCGTGCCGTACCGGAGTTCGCCCTGCTGCTGGCTGCGGTCGTCCCCGCCCTGATCGCGCTGGGTTCGCTGTTCTCGGAGGACGCCCTCACCAAGATCGTCTCGTTCGCCATCCTCGGCATCTACACGTCCTTCCAGATGGTCGTGCTGGCCTCGTTGCGGGCCCGGCTCAAGGGCTGGCAGCCGGCCGGGGAGTTCCGGATGGGGCGGTGGGGCCTGCCGGTCAACGTGGCGGCGCTGGCCTACGGCATCTTCGCCATCGTCAACATCTCCTGGGCCCGCACCCCCGAGGCCCCGTGGTACGACAACTGGATCGTCCTGTTGTGCGGCGGAGTGGTCCTGCTCGTGGGGCTCCTGTACATGTTCACCACCCACCACTACGGCCGCAGCGACGCTCCGGCGGGCAGCGCCATCCCGGACCGGGCGACTGCGGACCGAGCGGCCCCGAACTCCTGAGGCCCGGCCGGGCGAACGCCGCGGGGCGCCCCGGAGGGCGCCCCTGGCCGGGCCGGTGATCCGCCGGGTTACGGCAGGTTGCGGGCCATGACGATCCGCTGCACCTGGTTCGTGCCTTCATAGATCTGGGTGATCTTCGCGTCCCGCATCATCCGCTCCACCGGGTAGTCCCGCGTGTAGCCGTAGCCGCCGAGGATCTGGACCGCGTCGGTGGTGACCTCCATGGCGACGTCGGAGGCGAAGCACTTGGCCGCGGCGCCCGCGAAGGTCAGGTCGCTGTCGAGGCGCTCGGACTTGGCCGCCGCCGCGTAGGTGAGCTGGCGGGCGGCCTCTATCTTCATGGCCATGTCGGCGAGCATGAACTGGATGCCCTGGAAGTCGTTGATCGGCTTGCCGAACTGCTTGCGCTCCCGGGCGTAACCCTTGGCGTAGTCCAGGGCGCCCTGGGCGATGCCGAGGGCCTGGGCGGCGATGGTGATGCGGGTGTGGTCGAGGGTCTTCATCGCGGTGGCGAAGCCGGTGCCCTCGGCGCCGATCATGCGGTCGGCGGGGATCCGGACGTTGTCGAGGTAGACCTCGCGGGTCGGGGAGCCCTTGATGCCGAGCTTCTTCTCCGGGGCGCCGAAGGAGACGCCCTCGTCGGACTTCTCGACGACGAAGGCGCTGATGCCCTTGGAGCGCTTGGTGGGGTCGGTGACGGCCATCACCGTGTAGTACTCGGAGACACCGGCGTTGGTGATCCAGCGCTTCACCCCGTTGAGCACCCAGAAGTCGCCGTCGCGGACGGCCTTCGTCTTCATGCCCGCCGCGTCCGATCCGGCGTCCGGCTCGGAGAGGCAGTACGAGAACATGCCGTCGCCCTGGGCGAGCGGAGTCATGTACTTCTTCTTGAGGTCCTCGGAGCCGGACAGGATCACCGGGAGGGAGCCGAGCTTGTTCACGGCGGGGATGAGGGAGGACGACGCGCAGACGCGGGCCACCTCCTCGATGACGATGACCGTGGCGAGCGCGTCGGCGCCCGCGCCGCCGTACTCCTCCGGTACGTGGACCGCGTGCAGGTCGGCGGCGGTCAGGGCGTCCAGCGCCTCCTGCGGGAAGCGGGCCTCCTCGTCGACCGCCGCGGCGAACGGCGCTATCTTCGCCTCGGCCAGGGAGCGGACCGAGTCACGGAGCATGGCGTGCTCCTCGGCCGGGCGGTACAGGTCGAAATCGGGCGAACCTGCCAAGGTCACTCACTCCCCAGGATGCTGACTACCGTCGATGCTAACTACCGTTAAGTAACTTCATTTTAGACGGCGAGCCACCGCGGGTATATCGCCGTCCTACGTGAGGTTGGCGACAGCGGGAATCCGGCCGCCGGCAGTGCCCCGGATATGCTCGGGCGCGCACCCGAACCCGTACGCCCCCTGGAGCATGCTGATGGCCCTGAAAATCACCGTGATCGGCACCGGCTACCTCGGCGCCACGCATGCCGCGGCCATGGCGGAGCTGGGCTTCGACGTGCTCGGACTCGATGTGGTGCCCGAGAAGATCGAGCTGCTCTCACAGGGGCGGGTCCCGATGTACGAGCCGGGGCTCGAGGAGATCCTGCAGCGTCACGTCGCGGGACTCGACGGGTCCACCGGGCGGCTGCGGTTCACCACCTCGTGGGAGGAGGTGGGGGAGTTCGGTGATGTGCACTTCGTCTGCGTGAACACCCCGCAGAAGCACGGCGAGTACGCCTGCGACATGTCGTACGTGGACCGTGCCTTCAGCCTGCTTGCCCCGCATCTGAAGCGGGCCGCGCTGGTCGTCGGCAAGTCCACCGTGCCGGTCGGCAGCGCGGCACGGCTGGCGGAGCTGATCAGCGGGCTCGCCCCGGCGGGTGACGCCGTCGAGCTGGCCTGGAACCCGGAGTTCCTGCGCGAGGGCTTCGCCGTGCAGGACACCCTGCGCCCGGACCGGATCGTGGTGGGGGTGCGGAGCGAGCGGTCCGAGAAGCTGCTGCGCGAGGTGTACGCGGGGCCGATCGGCGAGGGCTCACCGTTCGTGGTGACCGACTTCCCCACCGCCGAACTGGTGAAGACCGCGGCGAACTCGTTCCTGGCCACGAAGATCTCGTTCATCAACGCGATGGCCGAGGTGTGCGAGGCCGCGGAAGGCGATGTGGCGAAACTGGCCGAGGCACTCGGCCATGACGAACGGATCGGCAAGAAGTTCCTGCGGGCCGGTATCGGCTTCGGCGGCGGGTGTCTGCCCAAGGACATCCGGGCCTTCATGGCACGCGCCGGCGAGCTCGGCGCCGACCAGGCGCTGACGTTTCTGCGCGAGGTCGACTCGATCAATATGCGGCGGCGTGGGCACATGGTCGAGCTGGCCCGGGAAGCGGTCGGCGGCGGTTCGTTCCTGGGCAAGCGGGTCGCGGTACTGGGTGCGGCCTTCAAGCCGGATTCGGACGACGTACGGGACTCGCCCGCGCTGAACGTCGCCGGGCAGATCCATCTGCAGGGCGGTCAGGTCACCGTGTACGACCCCAAGGGCATGGAGAACGCCCGCCGTCTCTTCCCGACGCTCGGGTACGCGGAGACCGCGCTGGACGCGGTGCGCGGGGCGGACGTCGTGCTGCACCTGACCGAGTGGCGCCAGTTCCGCGAGCTGGACCCCGTGGAGCTGGGGGCGGTGGCCGCCGAGCGGATACTGCTGGACGGGCGCAACGCGCTGGACGCCGTGGCGTGGCGGGACGCCGGGTGGACGTACCGCGCCATGGGGCGGCCGCGGGCGTAGGCCGCGGCCGCCGGGCGGTCAGCCGTCCAGGTCGGCCAGGGTCGCGTTGGACGGGCCGCGCTGCGACTGGAGGTCGCGCGCGACGTCCTCCGCGGCGCGCAGCACCCGTACGGCGTTCAGCCAGGTCAGCTTGGACAGCTCGTCCACCGACCAGCCGCGGCGGATCAGCTCGGCGATCAGCTGGGGGTAGCCGCCCACGTCCTCCAGACCGGCCGGGGTGAACGCGGTGCCGTCGTAGTCGCCGCCGATGCCGATGTGGTCGACACCGGCGACCTCACGCATGTGGTCGAGGTGGTCGGCG
Source organism: Streptomyces sp. NPDC051320 (assembly GCF_040682175.1). Classification (NCBI taxonomy): domain Bacteria; kingdom Bacillati; phylum Actinomycetota; class Actinomycetes; order Kitasatosporales; family Streptomycetaceae; genus Streptomyces; species Streptomyces sp. NPDC051320. The sequence goes on along the minus strand of NZ_JBFBAL010000011.1, from coordinate 220,729 downwards.
ACGGTGGACACGGTGGCCATCGGCCGGGGGTGCGCCTCCTCGAAGGCGCGCTGCACCTTCATACCGGCGGGGGTCGTGTCCAGGTGGTGCAGCCCGTGGGCGCGCATGTTCTCGTCCGCCCGTGCGGTCCACTCGACCGCCTCGGGGAGGATGAACTTCGGAACGAAGGTGGCCATCGCGATCCCGCCGTTCACCGGCAGCTGGGCCAGCACGTCGTCCGGGACGTTGCGCGGATGGTCACAGACCGCGCGGGCCGAGGAGTGCGAGAAGATCACCGGCGCGGTGGAGGTCTCCAGCGCGGCCCGCATCGTCTTCGCGGACACATGGGAGAGGTCCACCAGCATGCCGGTGCGGTTCATCTCCCGTACCACCTCGTGGCCGAAGGCGGTCAGCCCGTGCGCCTTCTCCACGTCGGTCGCCGAGTCCGCCCAGGCGATGTTGTCGTTGTGGGTGAGGGTCATGTACCGCACACCGAGCGCGTACAGCGCGCGCAGGGTGCCCAGCGAGTTGTTGATGGAGTGGCCGCCCTCGGCCCCCATCAGTGAGGCGATACGGCCCTGACCGCGGGCGGATTCCATGTCGTCAGCGGTCAGCGCCCGGACCAGGTCACCCGGATAGCGGGCGATCAGCTGGTCCACCACGTCGATCTGCTCCAGCGTCGCGCTGACCGCCTCGTCGCCCGCCAGGTCGCTGCGGACGTAGACCGACCAGAACTGGGCGCCGACACAGCCCTTGCGCAGCCGGTGCAGATCGGTGTGGAGCCGGCCCGTCTGGTCGCGCGCGATGTCGAGCTTGTCCAGGTCGTAACGGACGTGTTCGCGCAGCGCCCACGGCAGGTCGTTGTGTCCGTCGACGACCGGGTGGTCGGCGAGCACATCGAGGGCCTCGGTGAGATGAGCCGACATGGCTTCCGCCTACTTTCCGAATCCGAAGGAACCTGCCCCCTCGACCTTCGCACGCAACCGCTTGCCCTTCTCGGTGGCCTGCTCCTTCAGCTCCTGCTGGAATTCCCGCATCTTGTCGAGAAGTTCCGGATCGGCGGTGGCCAGGATACGCGCGGCGAGCAGGCCCGCGTTCCGCGCGCCGCCCACCGAGACCGTCGCCACCGGGACGCCGGCCGGCATCTGGACGATGGACAGCAGCGAGTCCATGCCGTCCAGGTACTTCAACGGCACCGGCACGCCGATCACCGGGAGCGGGGTCACCGAAGCGAGCATGCCCGGCAGGTGGGCCGCTCCCCCGGCGCCCGCGATGATCGCCTTGAGGCCACGTCCTGCGGCCTCCTCGCCGTACGCGATCATCTCGCGGGCCATCCGGTGTGCGGAGACGACATCGACCTCGTAGCGGATCTCGAACTCGTCCAGCGCCTCGGCGGCGGCCTCCATGACCGGCCAGTCGGAGTCCGATCCCATGACGATGCCGATGGGCGGGGTGGTCGTGCCGACGGGCTCGTTCATGTGAGCAGTGTCCCTCGCAGGTATCCGGCGGCGTGACGGGCGCGCTCCAGCGTCTCGTCCAGGTCGTCACCGTAGGTGTTGACGTGGCCGACCTTGCGTCCGGGCTTCACGTCCTTGCCGTACATGTGGATCTTCAGCTGCGGATCGTGCGCCATGCAGTGCAGATACGCCTGGTACATGTCCGGGTAGTCGCCGCCGAGGACGTTGCACATGACCGTCCAGCGGGCGCGCGGACGCGGATCGCCCAGCGGCAGGTCGAGCACGGCTCGCACGTGGTTGGCGAACTGCGAGGTGACCGAACCGTCCTGGGTCCAGTGACCGGAGTTGTGCGGGCGCATCGCGAGCTCGTTGACCAGGATCCGGCCGTCACGGGTCTCGAAGAGTTCCACCGCGAGGTGACCGGTCACCCCCAGCTCCGCCGCGATCCGCAGCGCGAGCTGCTGGGCCTGGCCGGCGAGCTCCTCGTCCAGTCCGGGGGCCGGTGCGATCACCGTGTCGCAGACCCCGTCGACCTGCTGGGACTCCACGACCGGGTAGGCCACCGCCTGGCCGTGCGGGGAGCGCACGACGTTCGCCGCGAGCTCCCGTACGAAGTCCACCTTCTCCTCGGCGAGTACCGGGACGCCCGCCCTGAAGGGCGCTTCGGCGTCCACCTCGGAGCGTACGAACCACACGCCCTTGCCGTCGTAACCGCCCCGGACGGTCTTGAGGATGACCGGGAAGCCACCCACCTCGTCCGCGAAGGCCACCGCGTCGGCGGGATCCGAGACGATCCGGTGCCGGGGGCAGGGGGCGCCGAGCGCCGTGAGCCGCTCGCGCATCACCCCCTTGTCCTGGGCGTGCACCAGGGCGTCCGGCCCGGGCCGGACGGGAATGCCGTCGGCTTCCAGGGCCCGCAAATGCTCGACCGGCACATGCTCGTGATCAAAAGTGATCACGTCGCAACCGCGGGCGAAGGCACGCAGCGTCGGCAGATCGCGATAGTCGCCGACGACGACTTCGTTCACCACCTGAGCAGCCGAGTCCTGCGGGGTGTCACTGAGCAGCTTGAATCTGATGCCGAGGGGAATGCCTGCCTCGTGGGTCATACGGGCGAGCTGTCCGCCACCGACCATGCCGACTACGGGAAACGTCACACACCCAGGGTATCCGCCGGTCTGTCACAGCCCTGCCACTGCTCGGCTGCCCGCGGCGCGGGCCGGCAGGCGCTCGTCTAGCATGGCGGGGTTGACGACCGAGTCACGGGCAGGCGACCGGCGCACCCGCCGGCGGTAGGGGACGGGGCTGAGCCACACCATGAGCGAATGGGGCGCGCTGCGGATACGGCTGGACGCGCTGGCTCGCGAGCTCGCCAAGTTCGGTGCGGTCGGGGCGATCGGTTTTGTGGTCAATGCGGTCGTTTTCAACATCTGCACGCACTCTTTTGATCTTGCCGTGGTGCGGTCCGGGGTGATCGCCACCTGCGTCGCCATCACGACGAACTATGTCGGCAACCGTTACTGGACCTACCGGCATACCGACCGCAGCAAGCGGACCCGGGAGCTGACGCTCTTCCTGCTCTTCAGCGGCATCGGTCTGGTCATCGAGAACGGCACGCTGGCCCTGTCGCACTACGGCTTCGGCCTCACGTCGACGCTCGCCGACAACATGGCCAAGAACGTCGTCGGTCTCGGTCTCGGCACCGTCTTCCGCTTCTGGTCCTACCGGACCTGGGTGTTTCGGGCGCTGCCCGCCCAGGAAGCGATGCAGACCGCCGGGCGGTGACCCGCCTCACCTGACCGTCGGCTTCTCCTGATGCGGACCGGAGGCTGCCGTCAGCCCCTGCGACACCCGGCTCAGGAAGAGCGCGAAGACCGGCGGGTGCTGCTGCAGCATTTCCAGACGTCCGCCGTCCGCCTCGGCCAGGTCGCGGGCCACGGCAAGTCCGATTCCGGTGGAGTTGCGGCCGCTGATGGTCCGCTCGAAGATCCGCGCCCCCAGCTCGGGCGGCACCCCGGGGCCCTCGTCCGTCACCTCGACAACGGTCTGGGTGCCGGTGACCCTGGTGCGGATCGCGACGGTGCCCCCGCCGTGCATCAGCGAGTTCTCGATCAGCGCGGCCATCACCTGGGCCACCGCGCCGGGGGTGCCGACGGCGCGCAAGCCGTGCTTCCCGGACCGCACGATCGCGCGTCCCGCGCTGCGGTACGCCGGACGCCATTCCTGCAGTTGCTGCTTGACGACCTCGTCGAGATCGAAGGTGACAGCGGAGCCGGTGCGCGGGTCCCTGGAGTTGGTCAGCAGCCGCTCCACCACATCGGTGAGCCGCTCCACCTGGGTCAGTGCGATGGTCGCCTCCTCCTTCACCGTGTCCAGGTCGTCGGTGAGGGTGATCTCCTCCAGACGCATGGAGAGCGCGGTCAACGGCGTGCGGAGCTGGTGCGAGGCGTCCGCGGCGAGCCTGCGCTCGGCGGTCAGCATGCGGGTGATCCGCTCGGCCGACGAGTCCAGCACATCCGCGACCCGGTCCAGTTCGGGTACCGCGTACCGCTTGTGTCGAGGGCGCGGGTCGCCGGACCCCAGACGCTCGGCGGTCTCGGCGAGATCGGTGAGCGGCGAGGCGAGCCGGTTGGCCTGGCGCACGGCGAGCAGTACCGCCGAGATGATCGCGAGCAGCGCGACCGCCGCGATGATCAGGAGGGTCCGGCCCACCTCGCGGGTGACGGTGGAGGCCGGTTCCTCGACGGAGACCTTCTCGCCCCGCCCGCCGGTTGCCGTACCGCGGATGACGCTGCCCGCCGGCTCCGTGCCGAGCCGGATGGTTCCCTTGCCGGGGATCTGGACCACCGCGTAGCGGTTGGCGTCCACCTGGTCGCGAAGGATCTCCTTGGTGACCCGCTCGTCACCGACCAGCCGGCTCTCCACGATGCTGGACAGCCGCAGCGCCTCGGAGTCCACGCTCTCCTGGGCGCTGCTGCTGATGGTGCGCGTCTCAACGATGACGAGCGAGACGCCGAAGACGGCGATCACGACGAGCACGACGGCGAGCGTGGAACTGATCAGGCGGCGGCGCATGCCGCCAAGTGTCGCAGCCGCTCTCCGGGGCGGAGCGTCAGCTCCTGCGGAGCTTCAGCGCCAACCGCGGCGTCAGCTCTTCTCGAATCGGAAGCCGACGCCGCGCACGGTGGCGATGTAGCGCGGGTTCGCCGCGTCGTCACCGAGCTTCTTGCGCAGCCAGGAGATGTGCATGTCGAGGGTTTTGGTCGAGGACCACCAGGTCGTGTCCCACACCTCACGCATCAGCTGATCCCGGGTGACGACCCGGCCGGCATCCCTGACCAGCACCCGCAGCAGGTCGAACTCCTTCGCGGTGAGCTGGAGCTCCTCGTCGCCCATCCAGGCGCGGTGCGACTCGACGTCGATCCTGACCCCGTGGGTGGCGGGCTGCGGGGCCGTCTCGGAGGCGCCGCGCCGCAGCAGGGCCCGCACCCGGGCGAGCAGCTCCGCCAGCCGGAACGGCTTGGTGACGTAATCGTCGGCACCGGCGTCCAGGCCGACCACCGTGTCCACCTCGTCGGCGCGGGCGGTGAGCACCAGGATCGGCACGGCGTGCCCTTCGGCACGCAACCGCCGTGCCACCTCGAGACCGTCCATGCCGGGCAGACCCAGATCCAGGACGACCAGGTCCACACCTCCCTGGAGGCCGGCGTCGAGCGCGGTCGGACCGTCTTCCCGCACCTCGACCTCGTAGCCCTCCCGACGCAGTGCGCGGGCCAGTGGCTCCGAGATGGATGCGTCGTCCTCGGCGAGCAGTACACGGGTCATGGGGGTGATGGTAGTCCGCGACGGCTACTGCTCGTGTGGTGATCGACAACCCCTGCGGCTGTACGCCAGAACACCGGTTTGAACCTTCGAATGTGGGATCGTGGTTCCATGTTCACCTGTGATCCATGTCTCAAGTACTTCCAAATGCCGTGGCCTGCTCCTTATGGTGGCGATACGCCTGTAGCACCACTCGGGACTCTTTGGCCTGCTATGACACGCCAAAGGTCCTTTTTCTGTGTGAGGTTGGCATCGCCGGCCTCGTGGACAGTGAATGACCAGCGAATGACCTAGCGGCCGGGCCGCGCACGCCGAAGCGCGTGCGGGGTGTAGATCCCGGTGTGGTTTTCCCCCTCGGCCCGGAGCATCTCCGGCCGGGACCCCAGGGCGTGGGCGGGGACGGGCCACGCCGGTGCCGGCCACCCCCCACCGGGCGCTGCTCCGTTTCGCGGCGCGTCCCGAAAAGCAAGGAACGACCATGGCGTCCAGCCTGACGAAGGACCCGGCCAGCACGGCCGATACCGGGAAGACCTTCTTCGGCCACCCCCGCGGCCTGGCGACTCTCTTCATGACCGAGATGTGGGAGCGATTCTCCTACTACGGCATGCGCGCCCTCCTTCCGCTGTATCTGATCGCGCCCAACGGGCTGCACATGAACCCGGCGACGGCCACCGCGATCTACTCGGTCTATCTGTCCCTGGTGTATCTGCTCGCCATGCCCGGCGGCTGGTTCGGTGACCGGGTCTGGGGCCCGCGCAAAACGGTCGCCGTCGCCACCGCCGTGATCATGCTCGGGCACCTGACACTGGCGCTGCCCTCGCAGGGCACCTTCTTCGTGGGTCTCGGCCTGGTCGCACTGGGCTCCGGCCTGCTGAAGGCCAACATCTCCACGATGGTCGGGCACCTGTACGACGGCCCGGACGACCCCCGGCGCGACGGTGGCTTCACCGTCTTCTACATGGGCATCAACCTCGGTGCCTTCGCCGCGCCGCTGACCATCGGCACCGTCGGCGAGAACGTCAACTGGCACTTCGGCTTCGCGCTCGCCGCACTCGGCATGGCGCTCGGCCTCGTCCAGTTCCTGATCGGCACCCGCCACCTGAACGAGCGCAGCAGCGTCGTCCCGAAGCCGCTCTCCGCGGCCGAGCGGTCGTCCTCCCTGCGCAAGGCGATGATGTGGATGGCGGTCGCGGCCGTCTTCTACCTCGGTACGGTCGTCACCGGCGTCTACACCCTCAACTGGGTGCTGATGCCGATCACACTGGCCGGCCTGATCATTCCGCTCGTGGTGCTGACCCGTATCAAGCGGGACAAGGAACTCAGCGAGACCGAGCAGCGCAAGATGTCCGGCTACATCTGGTTCTTCGTCGCCGCCGCCGTCTTCTGGATGATCTACGACCAGGGCGGATCGACTCTGTCGATCTTCGCCGATTCCTCGGCCCACAACGCGGTCTTCGGCTGGAACTTCCCGGTCTCCTGGTACCAGTCGGTCAACCCGGTCCTGATCATGGCGCTGGCCCCGGTCTTCGCCGCCTTCTGGCTGGCGCTGAACCGCAAGGGCAAGGAGCCCAGCACGGTCGTGAAGTTCGCTTCCGGCCTGGTGCTGATCGGCGCCTCGTTCTTCGTCTTCCTGGCACCGCTGGCGATCGCCACGGACGGCGCGAAGGCGGGCGCGCTGTGGCTGGTCGCCATCTACTTCGTGCAGACCGTCGGCGAGCTGACGCTCTCCCCGGTCGGCCTGTCGGTCACCACGAAGATGGCCCCGGCGAAGTACGCCAGCCAGATGATGGGTGTCTGGTTCCTGGCCGTCACCGCGGGTGACTGCATCACCGGCATGCTCTCCCTGCCGCCGTTCAGTCTCGACCTCAACAAGAGCGGCATCGTCGCGATCGAGGCGATCGTCGCGGTGCTCGCCGGCGTCGCCGTGTGGATGAACCGCAGCAAGGTCAAGGAGCTCATGGGCGACGTCCACTGACGAGGCCCGCACGCTGTACGGAGGGCCCGGCCGCACCGATTTCGCTGCGGCCGGGCCCTCTTTTGTCGTCGGACGTCGGTGATGAGGGACGTGCGCGGCCGTGAGACGTGCGCGTGGTGACATGTGCGCGGCCGTGAGACCCGTCGCGGCGTGGGACGTGCGGGGTGCGAGACGTGCACGTCGCGAGACGTGCGGGATGCGGCTATGCGGGAGCAGCGAGCTCCGCCCAGACCATCTTGCCGGGATTGCCGGGCGTGCGAACGACGCCCCAGTCCACACAGAGCCGCTCGACGATGAACATGCCGTGCCCACCCGGCCGGCCCGCCCGGTGCGGGCTGCGCGGAGTGGGCTGACCCGCGCCGCGGTCGGCGACCTCCAGCCGCAGCACCTTCTGCCCGTAGGAAACCCGCAACTCGTCGGGCCCCTCGGCGTGCAGGCAGGCGTTGGTGACCAGCTCAGAGACCACCAGCAGGACGTCCTCCGCGGCGGCGCGCCGGTCGGCGCCCTCCGCGGGCAGCCAGGCCCAGTCGTAGAGCGCCTGGCGCGTGAAGTCACGCGCCAGCGGAACGATGCCGCTGGCGCTCTGCAGGGAGAGCGTGCGACTGCGGCCGTCGGCGGACATGGTAAAGCCTGGTCCGGCGCCGTCGCGCTCGGGGCCGAGGTCCCCCGGCGGCTGCTGCCGGGTGGTGCTCATCAGCGCTTCACCTCACCGATTCACCGGTTCAAGAAAGTCAGCGGTACATAAGATTGCGGAGGGACTCCTGCCCTGCCGAATGGTGACAACACCTATTTCTTTCGACAGAGTGTGCGGCCTCAGTCGCGCAAAGCGTCGTCCAGGGAATCGTGCACGGTGAAGACCGCCTCGGCGCCTGTGATCTCGAACACTCTGGCCACCACCGGCTGCATTCCCGCCAGGTGGACCCCGCCGCCGGCGGCCTCCGCCTTGAGCCGGGCCCCCAGCAACACGTTGAGGCCGGTGGAGTCGCAGAACTCGAGCGCGGAGCAGTCGACGACCAGACGGGTGCGGCCGCGCTCCAGAGCTTCGTCCAGTGGTTCGCTGAGCAATTCGGCAGTGTGGTGGTCCAACTCACCCGCCGGAGTCACGACTTCACTCCGGCCCTCGGTGCGGACCTCGACCAGAAGCCGGCCCCTGTTCGCGCTGCCGACGGTCCCGCGGTCCATGTCCGTGTCCGTCCCTCTTCGCCGTGGTGGGAGATGTCCTTGACGTGCAGCAACGAAGACTACGCCTTCAGCACGCCGTCCGGTAGCCGAACAACCCCAACAAGCAGGACTAATACGGACATTTGCCACTTGCGCTTGTACCTACCCAGCCGATAGGGGTAGTACGCACAACATTCGAAACAACCGGCTTTGGAGGCGCCGCTACACCGCGGACGAACGAACAGGCATCGGCAGCCATACGCCGAGAACCATGGAGGACACCATGTCACCCCGGCTCGACGAGTACCGCAGTGGTGCGTCGACAAACCAGACCGACCAGCCCAACCGGATCGAGACCGGACTCGAGGACATCCCCGAGATTCCGCCGTACGACGAGGTGGGCCCGCTGGATGCCAGGGCCCTGTCGAAGACGCTCTTCGCGCGTCTCGAGTCCCTCGAAGAGGGAACATACGAACACGCTTACGTACGGAACACGCTGGTCGAGCTGAATCTCGCACTGGTCAAGTTCGCCGCCTCCCGCTTCCGCTCCCGCAGCGAGCCGATGGAGGACATCATCCAGGTCGGCACCATCGGCCTGATCAAGGCGATCGATCGCTTCGAACTCAGCAGGGGTGTGGAGTTCCCCACCTTTGCGATGCCGACCATCATCGGCGAGATCAAGCGCTTCTTCCGTGACACCTCCTGGTCGGTACGGGTACCGCGCCGCCTCCAGGAGCTCCGGCTCGACCTCGCCAAGGCGGGCGACGAACTCGCTCAGCAGCTCGACCGCTCCCCGACCGTGGCAGAACTCGCCGCGCGGCTCGACCTCAGCAGGGAAGAGGTCGTCGAGGGGATGGCGGCGAGCAACGCCTACACCGCGAGTTCGCTCGACGCGCAGCCCGAGGAGGACGATTCGGAAGGCGCGCTGGCGGACCGGATCGGCTACGAGGACCACGACCTCGAAGGCGTCGAGTACATCGAATCGCTGAAGCCCCTCATCGCCGGGCTGACCGCCCGCGACCGGCAGATCCTCTCACTGCGCTTCGTCGCCAATCTGACGCAGTCCGAGATCGGCGAAGAGCTGGGCATCTCGCAGATGCACGTGTCGCGGCTGCTGTCGCGCACGCTGGTGAAACTGCGCAAGGGACTGACCCTGGAGCAGTGAGTACCCACGAGGGGCCCCCGGCCCCTCGGCTCAAGAGCCGGCCCCGCTCGTCGGGACCGGCTCTTCCGCGTTCGGACCCGGGTCTCGCAACGTGCTGGGGATTGCTCCGGAAGAGCTGATCGACAGGACGCTGCGCATCCGCATCACCGATCCCGTGCTGCGAATCGCCGAGACGTTCCCCATCCCCCGCCTGTGCACGCTGGACGCCATCCACCTTGCGAGCGCTGCCCACCTCGACCAGGCGCTCACGGCCTTCGTGACCCACGACAAACGGCTCGCGGCCGCTGCCGCCGACCGTGGCCCGCCGGTCGAAACGCCCGGGGCGTGACCGACCACCGTAGGGCCCGGTCAGAGCTTGCGCTCACCGCGCTGCCACACCGCTGAGACCAGCGGGACGCCGGGGCGGTAGGCGAGGTGGACCGGTGACGGTGCGTCGAGCAGGGCCAGGTCGGCGCGGGAGCCCGGGGTGAGGCGGCCCACGTCGGTGCGCCGCAAGGCGGCCGCGCCACCCGCGGTGGCCGACCAGATCGCTTCGTCGGGGGTCATCCCCATGTCCCGTACCGCGAGCGCGATGCAGAACGGCATGGAGGACGTGAAGGACGAACCGGGGTTGCAGTCGGTGGAGAGGGCGACCGTGGCGCCGGCGTCCAGCAGTCGGCGGGCGTCCGGCCAGGCGGCCCGGGTGGAGAACTCGGCCCCGGGCAGCAGCGTGGCCACCGTGTTGCCGCTCGCCAGGGCGGTCACGTCCGCGTCGGTGAGATGGGTGCAGTGGTCGGCCGACGCCGCGTCGATTTCCACCGCCAGCTGGACACCGGGACCATAGCTGAGCTGGTTGGCGTGGATCCGTGGATGCAGTCCCTTGGCCCGGCCCGCGGTGAGGATCGCGCGGGCCTGATCCCCGTCGAAGGCTCCCCGCTCGCAGAACACATCGATCCACCGGGCGTGCGGGGCGCAGGCGTCGAGCATCGCGCCGGTCACCAGTGCCACATAGGCTGCCGGGTCGTCAGCCTGCTCGGGCGGCACTACGTGGGCGCCCAGATAGGTGACTTCGTCGGTGTGTGAGGCTGCGATGCGCAGCGCCCTCGCTTCGTCGTCCACGGTCAGGCCGTAACCGGACTTGGTCTCCAGGGTGGTGGTGCCCTGCCGGAGCGCCTCCCGCAGATACTTCTGGACGTTGGCCGACAGTTCTTCGTCGGACGCCGCCCGGGTGGCCGCGACCGTGGTGCGAATGCCGCCCGCCGAGTAGCTGCGGCCCGACATGCGGGCGTTGAACTCCGCTGTCCGGTCGCCCGCGAAGACCAGATGTGAATGGGAGTCGACAAAGCCCGGGATCACCGCACGCCCGCCGACGTCGACCGCATTGTCAGTGGCGGGTGCTTTGCTGGATTCACCGACCCAGGCGATGCGGTCGCCGTCGATGACGAGCGCCGCGTCCTGGATCAGTCCGAGAGGGGAGCTTCCCCCACTCGCGGATTTGCTCGAGCGGGAAGACCCGCGTCCGAGGGAGGGGTCGTTGGTGACCAGGGTGGCGATGTTGGTGAGTGCGGTGGTCGTCGTCATCGCAGTGTGCTCCTACGCGTACGGGGCGGGGCTCGGGCGGTCCCGGCCCGGGCAGTCCGGGGTCAGGCGTGCAGGGCGTCGATGGACCGGGCCAGGGCCTGCGGCACGTCCGGGACCAGGACGTGCACTCCGTCGCGCACGACCTGGCGTCCGCCCACGACCGTGTGGCGAACGTCCGCAGCGGAGGCGGCGAATACCGCGGTCTCCGCGCCGAGCCGCGGCAGCGGCCCCGCTGTTCTGACCGTGTCCAGCGCGACCGTCGTGAGGTCGGCGAGAGCGCCGGGCTCGATGGTCCCTGCCTCGGGCCAGCCGATGGCCGCATGGCCGCCGGCGGTGGCGGCGCGCAGCAGGGCGGCCGCCGTCCAGTGACCGCGAGTGCGGGTGCGCAGGCGCTCGTTGAGCTCCATCGCCCGCGCCTCCTCGAAGATGTCGATCACGGCATGGCTGTCACTGCCGAGAGACAGCGGGCTGCCCGCCTGCTGGAGCCGGACCGCGGGGCCGATGCCGTCGGCGAGGTCCCGTTCGGTCGTCGGGCACATACAGGTACCGGTCTGCGTCGAGCCGATGAGGCTGATGTCGCCCGCGGTGAGATGTGTGTTGTGGACGCCTGTGGTCTGCGGGCCGAGCACCCCGTGGTCGGCGAGCAACCGCGTGGGCGTGCAGCCGTGGGCGGTCTGGCACGCCTCGTTCTCGGCGGTCTGTTCGGAGAGGTGCACATGGAGCGGCGCGCTGCGCGCACCGGCCCATTCGGCCACCGTGGGGAGCTGGCTCGCGGGCACCGCGCGCACCGAGTGGACGGCCGCGCCGATCCGGGCGTACTCGCGGTCCTTCAGCAGCGACACCCGCTCGGCCCAGGTCTGCGCGGTGCCGTCGGAGAAGCGCTGCTGGTGCTGGGTGGGGGTGGCGCCCCGGCGCCTGTCCACCAGTCCGGAGGCGAGGTAAGCGGTGTCGAGAAGGGTGATGCGGATGCCCGCGTCGGCGGCGGCCGCGATCAGCGCCTCCCCCATCGCGTTCGGGTCGTCGTAGGGCGTGCCGCCCGGCCCGTGGTGCAGATAGTGGAACTCGCCCACGGCGGTGATACCGGCCAGCGCCATCTCGGCGTACACGGCGCGGGCAAGCGCGTGGTAGCTGTCCGGGGTGAGCCGGGCGGACACCCCGTACATCACATCGCGCCAGGTCCAGAAGGTGCCGGAGCCGACCTGGACGGAGGAGCGCAGGGCGCGGTGAAAGGCATGGCTGTGCGCGTTCGCGAGGCCGGGCAGCGTCAGGCCGCGCAGCGCTGTCGCCCCTGGTGGGGGTGTGGCAACCTCCTTGCGGACGGCGGTGATCCGGCCGCCGTCGGTTTCCAGGACGACACCGGGCTCGACATAGGTGTCCAGCCAGGCATGCTCCAGCCAGTACGTCACCTGCACGCCAGGCCCTCCAGAACATCGGCGAGTGCGGTCACCCCGGCGAGACAGTCGTCCTCCCGGGCGTGCTCCGCCGGGGAGTGCGAAACACCCGTGGGGTTGCGTACGAACAGCATGGCGGTAGGGACCGAAGCGGAGAGGATTCCGGCGTCGTGTCCCGCTCCCGTTCCGAGAACGGGAATGCCTCGGCCGTCCCGGCCGCTGTCGCGTCCGCCGAGGATCTTGGCGAGTTCGTCGCGCAGCGCGTGCTCGAACTCGACCACGGGAGTGAAGGACTCCCGGGTGACCCGGACGTCCACCCCGTCGCGCTCGCCGCGCTCCCTGGCGGCCTGCTCGATACCGGCGATGACCGCGTCCAGCGTGGACTGGTCGGCGGCGCGCGAGTCGAGCCAGCCTCGGACCAGCGAGGGGATGGCGTTGACGCCGTTCGGCTCCACGGAGATCTTGCCGAAGGTGGCTACGGCGCCCGCGAGTTCCGCTTCCCTGCGGGCGGCGAGCACGGTCTCGGCGTACGTCAGCATCGGGTCACGGCGGTCCACCAGGCGGGTGGTGCCCGCGTGGTTGGCCTCGCCGTGGAAGTCGTACCGCCAGCGACCGTGCGGCCAGATGGCGGACGCGATGCCGACCGGGTCGCCGCTGAGGTCCAGGGCGCGGCCCTGCTCCACATGGAGTTCGACGAACGCGCCGATCCGGGCCAGCCGCTCCGGGTCGGGGCCGATCGACTCGGGGTCGTATCCGGCCTGCTCCATCGCCCGGGGCAGCGACATGCCGTTGCCGTCGCGCAGCGCGTGCGCGTTCTCGACGGTGAGCCGGCCGGCCGCCAGCCGGGAGCCGACGCAGGCGAGGCCGAAGCGGGCGCCTTCCTCGTCGCCGAAGTTCCCGATGGCCAGCGGCCTGGTGAAGGCCACGCCCCGGCTGCGGAGTTCATCGAGCGCCGCGAAGGACGACACCACGCCGAGCGGGCCGTCGAAGGCGCCGCCGTCCGGGACGGAGTCGAGATGCGAGGCGGTGACGACGGCATCGGCGCCCTCCGGGTCCCCGAGCCAGGCCCACTGGTTGCCGTTGCGGTCGAGCTCGTACGTCAAGCCCCGGCGTTCCGCCTGGTCCCTGAACCAGGCGCGGCAGTCGGCGTCCGCCGCGGTCCAGGCGTACCTGCGGTATCCGCCGCTGTCCGCGTCGCGGCCGATGGGGGCGAGGTCGCGCCACATGTCCTGGAAGGACGGCGTCGCGCCCGAGCCGATGTCACGGCTCGACGGCATACTGCGGGGCGCCGCGCTGCCGGGCGGCACACTGGGGTTCGCCGGGCTGCCGGGCGCCGCGCTGCTCGACGTCACTCGGAGTCCTCACGCATCGGGATGCGGACGCCGCGCTCGTCGGCCACCCGCTCGGCGATGTCGTATCCGGCGTCGACGTGGCGGATGACGCCCATGCCGGGGTCGTTGGTGAGCACCCGGCGGATCTTCTCGCCCGCGAGCGCCGTGCCGTCCGCCACCGACACCTGGCCGGCGTGGATGGAGCGGCCCATGCCGACTCCGCCGCCGTGGTGGATGGAGACCCAGGAGGCACCGGACGCGACGTTGACCATGGCGTTGAGCAGCGGCCAGTCGGCGATCGCGTCGGAGCCGTCGAGCATGGCCTCCGTTTCGCGGTACGGGGAGGCGACCGAGCCGCAGTCGAGGTGGTCGCGCCCGATGACCAGCGGGGCGGCCAGGGTGCCGTCCGCCACCATGTCGTTGAACAGCGCGCCCGCCTTGTCGCGCTCGCCCTGGCCGAGCCAGCAGATCCGGGCGGGCAACCCCTGGAAGTGCACCCGCTCGCCTGCCATCTTGATCCAGCGGTGCAGCGATTCGTTCTCCGGGAAGAGCTCGAGCAGCGCCTTGTCCGTCTTGTGGATGTCCGAGGCCTCGCCGGACAGCGCCGCCCAGCGGAACGGGCCCTTGCCCTCGCAGAACAGCGGGCGGATATAGGCCGGTACGAAGCCCGGGAAGTCGAACGCCCGCGTGTAACCGGCGAGTTGGGCCTCACCACGGATGGAGTTGCCGTAGTCGAAGACCTCGGCGCCGGCGTCCATGAAACCGACCATGGCCTCCACGTGCCGGGCCATCGACTCGCGAGCGCGCAGCGTGAAGTCGGCCGGCTTCTCCGCGGCGTACGCGGCCATGTCGTCGAAGTCGATGCCGACCGGGAGGTAGGCGAGCGGGTCGTGGGCGGAGGTCTGGTCCGTCACGATGTCGATCGGAGCGCCCTCGACGAGCAGCCGGGGCAGCAGTTCGGCCGCGTTGCCGAGCAATCCGATGGAGAGCGGCTTGCGGGCGTCGCGCGCCTCGACGGCGAGCCGCAGGGCGTGCTCCGCGTTGTCGGCCTTCACGTCGAGGTAGCGGTGTTCGATGCGGCGCTCGATGGCGCGCGGGTCGACGTCGATGCAGATGGCGACGCCGTCGTTCATCGTCACGGCCAGCGGCTGGGCACCGCCCATGCCGCCGAGACCGGCGGTGAGGGTGATCGTCCCGGCGAGAGTGCCGTTGAACCGCTTGGCGGCGACCGCGGCGAAGGTCTCGTAGGTGCCCTGCAGGATGCCCTGGGTGCCGATGTAGATCCAGGAACCCGCGGTCATCTGGCCGTACATGGTCAGACCGAGTGACTCGAGACGGCGGAACTCCTCCCAGTTCGCCCAGTCGCCGACCAGGTTGGAGTTGGCGATCAGCACCCGCGGAGCCCACTCGTGGGTCTGCATCACGCCGACCGGGCGGCCGGACTGGACGAGCATCGTCTCGTCCTGCTTCAACGTCCGCAGCGTGCGCACCATCGCGTCGAAGGAGCGCCAGTCACGGGCGGCCTTGCCGGTGCCGCCGTAGACGACGAGCTTGTCGGGGTGTTCGGCGACCTCGGGATCGAGGTTGTTCTGCAGCATTCGCAGGGCGGCTTCCTGCTGCCATCCCAGGGCGCTCAGCTCCGTACCGCGCGGTGCCCGTACCGGCCGGGGTCCTGACATGGCGTGCCTCCTCGATCCACGACTATTTGCAGTAACTATTCACATCTTGACTTGCTGAATAGAGCTAGTCAATACGGCTCGGCATCCCACTGCACCCGGACGGATGATTGGCTGGATCCCATGGCTTCTGAATCGGCCCCCGAGACGGCTAGCGCCGAGCTCCCCGGCACAGCGCACGGCCCGGCCCCCAGCCCGGCACACCACACACACCACACACCGCACGGACGAGCCGCCGCCCTACGGCGCGAGCAGGCCGTCCTGGCAGCGGTGGAAACCGGCATCACCGGGCCGGAAGCCCCCCTCGTCGGACTCCTCGACATCGCCGGCATCCGCAGCAGCGCGGCCGCCCTGCACGCCGCGTTCGCCGCGGTCACCCCGGCCGGCACACCCGTGCTGCACGCCTTCGCCGTGAAGGCAGCACCCCTGGTGCCGGTGCTGCGGCTGCTCGGGGAGGAGGGCATCGGAGCGGAAGTCGCCAGCCCCGGCGAGCTGGCACTGGCCCGCGCCGCGGGCGTACGCCCGGAGCACACCGTGCTCGACTCGCCCGCCAAGACCCCGGCCGAACTGCGCGAAGCCCTGGCGCTGGGAATCGCGGTCAACGCGGACAACCCGCAGGAGCTGGCCCGCATCGACGCACTGGTCGCCTCCACACCGACCGGCTCCCCGCTCGGCCTGCGGGTGAATCCGCAGATCGGCGCGGGGTCCATCGGGGCACTGTCGACCGCCACCGCGACATCGAAGTTCGGGGTCGCGCTGCGCGACGAAGGCGCCCGCGAGTGGGTCGTCCGCGCCTACCTGGACCGGCCGTGGCTCAAACGCCTGCACACCCACTCCGGCTCGCAGGGCGTACCGCTCGCCCTGATGGCCGAAGGCGTCCGGACCGTCCACGAGCTCGCCGAGGAGATCAACGCGACAGCCGGCCGGCAGCAGATCGACACCATCGACATCGGCGGGGGTCTCCCCGTCAACTTCTCCTCCGACGACGAGACCCCCGGCTACGCCGACTACGCCCGCCTCCTCAAGGAGACCGCCCCCGGACTGTTCGACGGCCGCTACGGGCTGATCACCGAGTTCGGCCGCTCGCTGCTCGCCAAGCACGGCACGATCCTGGCCCGCGTCGAATACACCAAGTCGGCCGGCGGCCGGCCGATCGCAGTCACCCACGCGGGCGTCCAGGTCGCGACCCGCACCGTGTACGCGCCCGCCTCCTGGCCACTGCGGGTCGCCGCCCACGACGCCAAGGGCCGTCCCAAGTCCGGTCCCGCGGTGGCGCAGGACGTGGCGGGGCCCGCGTGCTTCGCCGGTGATCTGCTGGCGGTGAACCGGGAGTTGCCGATGCTGGAGCCCGGGGACTATGCGGTGGTGCTCGATACGGGGGCGTACTACTTCGCCCACCACTATGCGTACAACAGCCTTGGCCGGCCGGCGGTTTACGGGTTCGCGGCCGGGGAGGACGGAGTGCGGTTCGTGGTGGTGCGGGAGGCGCAGACGGTGGCGGAGATCGTGGCGGAGGCGGGCGGGGCGCACCGGGACGCGCTGCTTCCGGAGTGACCCCCGCAGGGCATGACCGCCCGGCCGACACTCGCAACCGAGCGGCGGAACCCGGACTTTAGCCCCACGCCGCATGTTCCGCCGGAAAATGCCAGAACTCCCACCAGCAGAGCGAACGTTGCGTAACTTCACGGTTACTGCCGCACACCACGCTGCCGCATACCACGCTGGGGGGGAGAGTCACGCGTGCCCGGAATCGACGAGTGTCTGCTGCAAGCCATGCGGCTGCCCGGTGCCATGGGCGCCGCCGTGGTCGACTGGACCAGCGGGCTCGCCCTCGGCACCATCGGCGACTCGCCGACCAATGACCATGAGGCGACGGCAGCCGAGACGGCCGAGCTGGCGCGGATGGCCGCCGAACATCCCGCCTTCGCTCCGGAGGAGCCCGTCCCCGGCGACGAAGCCGCGGCCCGGGAGCTTCCGGTCGAGGACGTCATCATCACCACCCGCACCGGGTACCACATCCTGCGCTTCGTCGAGACGACCTTCGACAGCAGCGTCTTTCTGCACCTCTGGCTCGACCGCGACCAGGGCAACCTCGCCCTCGCCCGGTTACGGCTCGGCGATCTCGCCGAGCGACTGGTCCTGGCATGAGCCCCGCCACCGTGTCCCCCATGCTGGTCCGGCTCGCCGGCGAACGCGCGACCGGCGCCCTGCTCCGTGACCGCGGCACGCTCTATCTGGTGGACGGCCAGGTGGTGCACGCCGAGAGCCCCGCCGCACCGGGCATCGACATTCTGCTCACCGCCACCGGGCGATTGCGGCCCGAGGGCTGGCAGCAGGCCGTCGACCGGGCGGGCGCCCGCGGTTTCGTCGGCAGATTCCTCGTGGAGAGCGGCCAGGTGGCCGACGGGGAACTGGAGATATGCCATCTGGGCGCCCTGCACGACGCGGCGTTCTTCGCCCTGGCCCCCAGCAGCGGGCCCACCCGCTTCCGTTACGGGGTCGCGCACTGGATCGGTCCGGTGCACCCGGTGTCCGCCGCGGTGGTGGAACGCGAAGCCGCCCGCCGGAGGGACCTGCTCGACCGGCTCTGGCCGTATCCGGACGTCGACAACGCCCCGGTGGTACGGGCCCGCCGCCGCCCGGACACCCCGGTCACAGCACGTCAGCGGGCCGTGCTCGCCCTGGCGGACGGCGCGATGACCCCGCAGGACATCGCCCGCGCGCTGGGCCGTCCGGCGTTCCACATTCTGATCGACATCCGCAGGCTGGCAGCCGCCGGCGCGGTCGAGACCCCGCGCGCACCCGTACCGCAGGCGCCCCCCGTCCCCGCGTGGGTCGCCGGGATGACGCCGGACCCGGATGTCGCCCTGCTCCGCCGGCTGCGAGACGCATTGGAGGCCACGCTGTGATCCGCGCCCTGCGGCAGCGAGCCGAGAGGAGACAGCTGATGTCCGCGGAGGCCGAGGTCCTCGACGAGTTGCACCGGCTGCGAGCCCGGGTCCCGCTGGTCGTCGGGGCGCTCGCGGCCAGCGCCGACGGGCTGGTGCTGGCCCAGGACACCGCCTCGTCGGAGGCCGAGTCCATCGCGGCGCTCACCGCGGCGGCCCTCGGCGTGGCCCAGCGGCTGACGGACACCACGGGCCAGGGCGACTTCCGCGAACTGCTCCTCCGGGGCGAACACGGCTACGTCGCCACCTACGCCGCCGGCCCGTCCGCGGTGCTCACGCTGCTCGCTCAGCCGCGCATCAACGTAGGCCGTCTGCACCTGGAAGCCCGCCGGGCCGGCGCCCGGATCGGCGAACTGGTCGACGGCGCCCTCGAACGGCCGGAGAGCCCATGACCGACATCCCGCCCCGACCCACCCGGTCCAAGCCCACACAGGCCAGGACGCCGCAGACCAGAACCACTCAGACCAGGACCACCCGAACCGGGTCCACCCAACCCGGAAACACCAGGAAGAAAGGCAGTACGAGCCTCATGGCGAACACCGAAACCACACTCAAGGAAGCGATGACCTCGATCGAGGGGGCACTCGGAGCCGCCCTCGTCGACTACACCAGCGGGATGGCCCTCGGCACTCTCGGCGGCGGCAAGGACCTCGATCTGGCAGTGGCCGCCGCGGGGAACACCGATGTGGTGCGCGCCAAGGTGCGGACCATGGAACTCCTCGGCATGAAGGACGAGATCGAGGACATCCTGATCACCCTCGGCGAGCAGTACCACCTGATCCGGCTGCTCAGGGGCCGGGGCAAGAACGGCCTGTTCCTCTATCTCGCGCTCGACAGGGGCCGCGCCAACCTGGCCATGGCCCGGCACCAGTTGAAGAGGATCGAGACCGAGCTGGAGATGTGAGACCGGCCGGTCCCGTGGATATCAGCGACGCCGCGCCCCGCCCGGCGCGGCGTCGCCCGCGAGCACACCCGTGCAGCGGTACCCCTTGACCGGCCGGCCGGCGGGTCCCCGCGCGATCCAGTCCGTACGGACCCAGAAGAGCAGGTCGTCCGAGCGTTCCCGGCGCCCGAGACGGACCGCCTTCAGCCAGAGTCCGGCGCCGGCCCCGGCGAGGGTGAGGCCCCCGGCGGCGGGGAGGGCGAGGGAGGAGGCCAGCGCCGCGGCGAACCCGGCGAGCAGCCACCACCGGTGCGAGCGGCGCCAGTTCCGCAGGGTCACCGCCCGGTCCTGGAGGAAGTCCGAACGGCCGGCCCGGACCGGCGTCTTCGACAGGTGCTCGAACCGGCGTCGGCGGACCAGTGCCACAGCCGCCGCGGTGATCAGGAAGAGCGCCGCCCCGGCCTGCAGCCCGATCCTGCGCCCGGTGAGTCCGGGCAGCAGCACGCCGAGAGCCGCGGCGAGCAGCCCCAGCCACCCCATGGGGGCCGCGCCGGCCCGTACCAGCACCGCGACACGCGCCACGGCCCGCGCCCGGCCCTGCTTCTGCCCCTGCCTCTGACCTTGTCCCTGCCGCTGTCCCTGCGCCGCTGCGCGCCCCACTTCCGTACTCCCTCCGCGGTCCGGTCCGAAACGAGCGGGAGGTTACCGAGGTTTTCTGAGTACCGGCTGAGAAGGTGCGCGGCGCCGCCGGTCACTCGACGAAGAGGCCCCGCGCCGATGCCCGCGCGTCGAATTCCTCCAGCCGGGCCTGCGCCTCGGGCAGGTCGTCGCACATCGCCTCCAGCAGCACCCGCCCGAGCAGCATCGGCCCGCACGCCGTGTCGAAGGCGAGCCCGGTGCCGACGGCCGCCGGGATCAGGATGTCGCTGTCCCGGGCGACCGGGGCGAAGGCCGAGTCGGCGACGGTGATCACGGTGAGGCCGGACGTCTTGGCGTACGCCAGCGCCTCGACCACCTCGCGCGGATGGCGCGGCAGCGCGAAGCAGAGCAGCACCGTGGCGCCGGCGCGTACCGAGGCGTCGACGCGGTCGGCCAGCATCGTGCCGCCCTCGTCGAGCAGCCGGACGTCCCGGTGCACCTTGGCCGCGAAGTACGCGAATCCCCGGGCCTGCGAGGAGGCGGCGCGCAGTCCCAGTACGGGCAGGACCGGTGAGTCGGCGAGCAACCGCCCCGCCCGCTCCACCGGCACCGGATCGGCCAGCATCTCGGCCAGCTGCCGCAGATTCTCCATCTCGGCCTGGACGGCCTGCTGGTACTCGTTGAGGCTGTCCCCGCCGGCCGCGCGTCCGGCCGGCGCGACCTCCCGCAGGTGCCTGCGCAGCGCCGGGTAACCGTCGAAGCCGAGCGCCACGGCGAAGCGGGTGACGGACGGCTGGCTGACCCCGGCCAGTTCGGCCAGCTCCACCGAGGAGAGGAACGGCGCGTCGGCCGCCCGGCGCACCATGCAGTGCGCGATCCGCCGCTGCGTCGGTGTCAGCCGGTGCCCTTCGAAGAGCTGCTGCAGCCGTGCGGCCGCGCTGTCGCTCATACCGTTCCCCTCAAGATCCACGTTCGCTTCTCGTTCGTTCATTTCGGACGTCAGAGCTCGTTGAACCGGTCGAGCAGCGTGGTCGCCGTCTCGACATCATCGGTCAGCGGCCGGTCCGCGAGGTCCGGGTCGAGCACCGCGTCCGCCAGGTCGAAGGCGCGGCCGACCGGCAGTGCGGGGTCGATCCGCAGATCACGCTGGCGCAACGCCCGTACCGCGGCGACCAGTTCGCATGCGACGACATACCGGAAGGCCCGCCCCGCCCGCAGCGACTGCCGGGCGGCCAGCGAGGCGAAGCTGGCCTGCTCCTCGACACCGCGGGAGAGGACAGCGTGCCCGAGCGACGCGGGCGCGGAGAACGCCCGCAGGTCGCCGAGCGCCGCACCGGCGGCGTACTCCAGGATCATCACACCCGAAGAGGCCGCCTCACCGTCCGCCAGGAACGGTTTCAGCCGGGTGAGAGCCGGCTCGTTCAGTGCGGCGAGCCGGGAGGTGGAGAGCCGCGCCGCCTGGGTGACGGCCAGCCTGAAGTGGTCCAGGGTCAGTGCCAGTTGAGCCAGGTAGAAGCCGCCGTGGTGATAGGCGGCCGGGCTGTGGTTGAGCGCGGTGGTGGGGCAGATCAGCGGGTTCTCGGCCGCCGCGTTGATCTCGATGGTGATGGTCCGCTCCAGCAGGTCGGCCGCGTCCTGCGCGGGGCCGTGGATCTGCGGGACGCAGCGGAAGCCGTACGGGTCCTGGATGCGGCCCAGCGGCGGGGTGGGCCGCTCGGGGGCGCCGAGCAGATACCGACTGCGGGCGGCGACCGCGTACGAGCCGGGGTGCGGGCGGGCCGCGTGCACCGGCTCCGCGTACGCCTCGAAGGAGCCGTCCACGGCCAGCAGCGACAGCGCGGCCACCACCTGGGTCGCGGCGACCAGGCGGCGCAGCTCGTCGAGGGCGAGCGCGGACTGGCCGAGGGTGAGGGCGTTGCTGCTGATCAGCGCAAGGGCGTCGTTGTTGTCGAGGGGCTGGGCCTCGGGCGGGGCGCCGCCCCGCCACGGATGCTCGCCCGCCAGGGCCAGACCCATCTGGGCGAGGGCGGCGATGTCGCCGGTGCCGACCGAGCCGAATTCATGGACCACCGGGTGGGCGCCGGACTCCAGCGCCTCGCAGAGTGCGGTGACCACGGTGGGCCGCAGCCCGGCCCCGCCCGCCAGCAGCTGGTTGGCCCGGATCGCGAGCATCGCCCTGATTTCGTGCGCGGGCAGCGGGTCGCCGATGGCTCCGGCGTGCGAGCGCAGCAGCCTCAATCCGTGGTCGGCCGCTGCGCTCGAGGGAACCGATTCGTTACGGTTGGCACCCACACCCGTGGAACGGCCGTACACCCGACCCGACGCGGCGAGCTCACGAGCCGCGTCCCACGACAGTTCGACGCGCTTCAATGCCTCGGTTCCGGGTACGGGCCTGGCCGTGCCGCGGGCGAGGCGCACCACATCGGCGACCGGAAGGGACTCACCGTCGAGGACCACGATGCTGGTCGGAGTGTCCACCATGTGGGATGGCATCATGCGCGAACGCCTCCTTTTTGCGACATACGGTCTTGCCCGCCGGACCACCGTAACCAGTGTTTTACCGCAGCCCATTGACAAGTTATTCAGACAACGAGAACTCTGCATGACCATATGCAGCCGGGCAAGGGATGACCGATGATCGAATTCGAAGCCGTGTACAAACGCTTCCCGAACGGCACCACAGCAGTCCACGACCTCACCCTGGACATGCCGGAGGGACAGATCACGGTCCTCGTCGGTTCCTCGGGCTGTGGCAAGACGACCACTCTGCGGATGATCAACCGGATGGTCGACCAGACCTCCGGCACCATCCGTCTCGCGGGCAAGGACATTCTCCAGGCGGACGCCGCCGAGCTGCGGCGCGGCATCGGTTACGTCATCCAGCAGTCCGGGCTCTTCCCGCACCGGACCATTCTGGACAACGTCGCCACCGTCCCGCTGTTGCTGGGCTGGGGCAGGAAGAAGGCCCGCGCCCGCGCCGCCGAACTCCTGGAAACGGTCGGTCTGACCGCTGACACCGGCAAGCGCTACCCGCACCAGCTCTCCGGCGGCCAGCAGCAGCGCGTCGGCGTCGCCCGCGCGCTGGCCGCCGATCCACCGGTGCTGCTGATGGACGAGCCGTTCGGCGCGGTCGACCCGGTGGTCCGCACCCAGCTCCAGGACGAGCTGCTGCGGCTGCAGCAGGAACTCAGCAAGACCATCGTGTTCGTCACCCACGACATCGACGAGGCGGTACGGCTCGGCGACCGAATAGCGGTCTTCCGCACCGGCGGCCACCTCGTCCAGTGCGCCGAACCGGCCGAACTGCTGGCCCGCCCCGCCAACGCCTTCGTGTCGGACTTCCTGGGCGCCGAACGCGGCCTGAAGCTGCTGTCGCTGACCACCCTTGCCGCCGTACCGCAGTCCGCGGCCGTCAGCATGAAGGCCGACCAGCAGATGTCACCCGGGAAGCGGGCGGACCGCTGGCAGCTCGTCACCAGCGCCGAAGGCAGACCGCTCGGCTGGCTCGACACCGAGACGGCACCCGCCTCGGGCACCGCGGGCGACGCCCCGCTGCTGCCGGTACGGGCGCTGCGCGACACCGACTCACTGCTCTCCGCGCTCAACGAGACGGTGTCGTCACCGAGCGGTCTGGTCGCCCGGGTCGACGCCGACGGCGTCCTCACCGGTGTCACCGCACGCGCCGACATCCACCACCACGCGGGCGAGGCACACCTCACGGCCGGCGCCGCGGCGCCCACGGGCACCTCGGTATGACCATCGACTGGGGCTGGTTCCCCGACCACACCGGACAGATGGCGCACCTCACCGCCGACCACCTCTCCACCGCGGTCCCCGCCGTCCTCATCGGCCTGCTGATATCGCTCCCCCTCGCGGTGATCGCCCACCGGATCCGGCCGCTGCGCGGCTTCGTCCTCGGCCTGTCCAACATCCTCTACACCATTCCCTCCCTCGCCTTTTTCGTGCTGCTGCTCCCGATCACCGGACTGACCAGGACCACCGCGATCACCGGACTGACCGCCTACACCCTGGTCGTCCTGGTACGGAACACCGTCGAAGGCCTTGACGCGGTGCCCGCCAAGGTGCGTGAGGCATCCACCGCCATGGGCACCCGGCCGCTGCGCACCCTGCTCACCGTGGAACTCCCGCTCGCCCTTCCGGTGATCATGGCGGGCATCCGGGTCTCCACCGTGATGTCCATCTCCCTGGTCAGCGTGGCCAGCTACATCGGCTACGGCGGCCTCGGCCAGCTCTTCATCGACGGCTTCCAGCGCAACTACCCGACCCCGGTCGTCGCCGGAGTGATCCTCACCCTGCTGCTCGCCCTGGTGGCGGACGCGCTGCTGGTCACCGTCCAGTGGCTGTGCACACCGTGGACCCGCCGGGGCCGTTCACCGAAGAGAGGTGCCTGACCCGTGCTGGAACTCCTCAAGAACCTGGCCTCCTGGCTGACCAGTTCGTCCCAGTGGTCCGGCTCGGAAGGCATCGCCAACCGGCTCGTCGAACACCTCCAGTACTCGCTGCTCGCCACGGTGATCGCGGCCGCCATCGCACTGCCGATCGGGATGCTCATCGGCCACACCGGTCGCGGCGCTTTCATCGCCGTCAACCTGGCCTCCTTCGGCCGCGCGCTGCCGACCGTCGGCCTGGTCACCCTGGTCTTCCTGGCCGGTGGGCTCTCCATCTGGCCGGTGTACATCTCCCTGGTCGCCCTCGCCGTACCGGTGATCGTCACCAACACGTACGCGGGCATGGCCGCCGTCGACCCGGAGGTCAAGGACGCGGCCAAGGGGGTGGGCCTGCGCGGCCACCAGGTCCTCTGGCAGGTGGAACTCCCGCTCGCGCTGCCGTTGATCATGACCGGCATCCGGCTGGCGACCGTCCAGGTCGTGGCCACCGCGACCATCGCCGCCTACGTCAGCTTCGGCGGCCTGGGCCGGTACGTGTTCGACGGCCTGGCCCAGCGCGACCTGGTGCAGGTACTCGGCGGCGCGGTGCTCGTCGCCGTACTCGCCGTCGCCGCGGACCTGGCGCTCGGCGGGGTGCAGCGGCTGCTGCTCCGCGGCCGCCCCGCCAACGCCCGATGACTTCCCAGCCCTTCCTGGAGACCCTCAGATGAATCGCCGCACCGCTCTCACCGCACTCCTGGCCGGCGCCTCGGCGCCGCTGCTAGCCGCCTGCTCGTCCGGCATCACCTCGCTCGACGGACAAGGGTCCGGCGGCGACACCGGGTCCAGCGCCGGCGGCCTGGTCATCGGCACCGCCAACTTCACCGAGAACCAGATCCTCGGCTACCTCTACGCGGGTGTGCTCAAGGCCGCCGGCATCAAGACCACCGTCAAGCCCAACCTCGGCTCCCGCGAGATCATCGTCCCCGCGCTGAAGGGCGGTGACATCGACCTGCTCCCCGAGTACCAGGGCAGCCTGCTGCTCTACCTGAACCCGAAGGCCACCGAGACCGAGGCGGGCGCCATGCAGAACGCCCTGGCCACGGTGCTCCCGGCCAGTCTGGAGGTGCTGCCCTACGCGGAGGCCGAGGACCGCGACAGCTTCGCGGTCACCCGGGAGACCGCCGACAAGTACGGCCTGCAGAGCCTCGCCGACCTGAAGAAGGCCAACGGCAAACTGGTCTTCGGCGCGGCCGCCGAGATGAAGAAGCGGGTCGTCGGGGTGGTCGGCCTCAAGGAGCAGTACGGCGTGCAGTTCAAGGAGTTCAAGGCCCTGGACTCGTCGGGCCCGCTGGTCAAGGGCGCGCTGAAGAAGGGCGACGTCGACATCGCGAACGTCTTCACCACGGACGTCGACGTCGCGGCGAACCACTGGGTGGTGCTCGCCGACCCGAAGCACCTGGTGCCCGCCCAGCACGTCGTCCCGCTGATCGCCGCCCGCAAGGCGGACGGCAAGGTCCGCAAGGCGCTGGCCCGGCTGGGGAACGTCCTCACCACGGCAGAGCTGACGGAACTGAACCGCCTGGTCGACAAGGAGAAGCAGGACCCGGACCGGGTCGCGGAGGCGTGGCTGAAGAAGCAGAAGCTGGTGGCCTGAAGGCGCAACGGGTCACCCCACCGGCCATCTCTCAGCCCGGCCGGCGTTTGAGGCCATCCCTCAAGCCCGGCCGGCGGGTGAGGCCCGTGGCCCCGGCGGCGGCGCGCCCGCCGAGCGCCGCTCCACCAACCGCGGCGCGCACAGCACCCGCTTGCTCCGCACCCGCCGCCCCTCGATCGCCGCCACCGCCAGCCGCGCCGCCCCGGCGGCGATCTCGGCGAGCCCCCAGTCCAGCGTGGTCAGCGCCGGCGTGAGCACCCGCGAGACCGGATGGTCGTCGAAGCCGACCAACGAGACGTCCCGGCCGACGACCCGGCCGGCCTCCGCGGCCGCCGCGTACACGCCGTACGCGATCGAGTCCGAGAAACAGAACACCGCCGTGGACCGGCCCGCCAGCACGTCCCGGGCGACCACGGTCGCCTCGCCCAACTCCTGTGCACACGGCAGGACTTCCACCACCAGGCCGAGACGGTCCGCGGCCTCCCGCACATACACGTCGGCGGGCCGGTCGGGCGTGCTGGGTCCGGTGGGGGTCAGCACGGTCACGTACCGATGCCCGAGCCCCGTCAGATACGTGAGCACCGCGTCGATTCCCGCGCGGTTGTCGAAGAGCACCTCGCCGGCCGTGCGGGCCTGCCGCAGCGAGTCGCCTATCGAGACGACCGGCACCGCGTCGGCGATCCGCGCCCAGCCCTCGGCCGACGGGTCGACGGGCGAGACGAGCAGACCGTCCACCCGCTGGTCGCGCAACTGCTTCGCCAGCGCCAGTTCCCGCCCGGGGTCGCCACCGGCGTCCAGGATCAGCGCGTAGCGGTCGCCCGCCAGCAGCTCCCGCCCGATCGCCGCCATCAGCTGCTGCTGCCACAGGTCCTGGAGGTCGCCGGCCAGGACGCCGACCATGCTGGTGCGGCCGCTCGCCAGGGCCCGGGCGATGGGGTCCGCCTCGTAACCGAGCTCGGCCGCCGCCTTACGGACCCGCTCCTCGGTCTCCTTGGAGACCTGCTTGCCGCGCAGGGCGTAGGAGACGGCGGCCGTGGAGAGGCCGGTGGCCTCGGCCACCTCGCGGAGGGTGGTGCGCTTGCTGGGCCTGGCCATGCCGCGAAGCCTACCGGGCGCCCTTGACAGTCCGCTCGGTTAAGCGATTCACTTAAGCGCATCACTGAAGCGCTTAACAGGCCGCCACTCAACAAGGCAGGTACTCAACAAGGCAGGCACTCGACAGGAAAGGGGCACGTTGTCCACGGACGTCCACCAGCACATCTGGCCACCCGCCTTCACCGAACTGCTGCGCACCCGCACCACCGCCCCGTACCTCGACGGCTGGACGCTGCACCTGCACGGTGAGCCTCCGTACCGGGTGGCCCCCGCCGATCACGACATCGCGGCCCGCACCGCGCTCGCCCGCACCGACGGCCTCCGGCTGGCACTCGTCTCGCTCTCCAGCCCGCTCGGCATCGAATACCTGCCGGCCGACGAGGCCCGCCCGCTGCTGACCGCGTTTCACGAGGGCGCGCTCGCCCTCCCCGCACCGTTCGGCGTCTGGGCGTCGGCCCACCTCCGCACTCCGGACCCCGACGCGCTCACCCGCGATCTGGCCCGCGGCTGCGTCGGCCTGCAACTCCCCGCCACCGCACTGCTCGACGAGGCCGGCTGGACGCGCTGCGCGCCGCTGATCGACGCCCTCGCCGACACCGGTAAGCCGCTCTTCGTACACCCCGGCGCCGCCCCGCCCGGCGCGCCCGGCGCGCCGCCCTGGTGGCCGGCCCTGGTGCCGTACGTCCAGCAACTGCACTCCGCCTGGTTCGCCTTCCGCGCCTTCGGCCGCCGCGCCCACCCCACCCTGCGGGTCTGCTTCGCCGCGCTGGCGGGCCTCGCCCCGCTGCACGGCGAGCGGCTCGCCGCGCGCGGCGGCGGCCGCGGCACGGTCGACCGCGATGTCTTCTACGACACCTCGTCGTACGGCACCCGCGCCGTCGACGCCCTGGTCAGAGCGGTCGGCATCGACGCGATCGTCGCCGGCAGCGACCGCCCGTATGCACCCCCCACCACTCCCGACCTAGGCGCCGACGCCGCCGTCCACGCCCTGCGCACCACCAACCCCGCCCGCCTCCTGAAGGGAGCAGCCCTATGACGTACGACGCCGCACTGCCCGACCGCAACCTCGACAAGCGCGAACTGCAGGCACTGGTCGACGATCTCGCCGCCAGGCCGGAGCTCTGGCGCTCGGACGTCGCCTTCTCCGACACCGACCGCCATTACGCGTCCCTGCACCGAGACGAGTACGTCGACATCTGGCTGCTCTGCTGGACCCGGCAGAACGACACCGGCTGGCACGACCACGACATCTCGTCCGGCGCGGTCCGGGTCGTGCAGGGGCTGCTCACCGAGTCGAATCCGCGGATCGGCGGCCGTCACCTGGCGACCGCCGTCGGCGCCGGCGAGTCGTTCTGTTTCGGCCCGGACCACATCCACCGGCTGACCGGCGCGAGCGACGACGCGGTGTCGATCCACGCGTACTCGCCGCCGCTCTGGCGGCTCGGCCAGTACGACATCAGCGACGACGGACTGATGCGCCGGACATCCGTCTCCTATGCGGACGAACTACGCCCGATGGACGCGTCGGCCGCCTGACGAGACACACTCCGCAGCCTGCACCTATTGACCTTCCATTCATCTCGGACCACTCTGCATAGATCGATACATCGCGGGGATGCGGCGCAGTGATGCGGGGAACGAGAGGAAGGCCGTCCATGGCAGGCCTGGTGGAACAGCGATCGATCGACGTCGTACCCGACGAGGAGCGCCACGGCACGGCCTTCTCCCAGTTCACCCTCTGGGTCGGCGCGAACCTCCACATCACCGCGGTCGTCACCGGCGCGCTCGCCGTGGTCTTCGGCGGCGGCGCGCTCTGGTCGATCATCGGACTGCTCCTGGGCAATCTGCTCGGCGGCGCGGTCATGGCCCTGCACTCCGCGCAGGGCCCCCGCCTCGGCCTTCCGCAGATGATCTCCTCGCGCGCCCAGTTCGGCGTGAAGGGAGCGGTCGTCCCGCTCGTCCTGGTCATCCTCATGTACGTGGGCTTCTTCGCCAGCGGCACGGTGCTCGCCGGTCAGGCGGTCGGCGAACTCACCCACCTGGGCGACACCACGGGCATCATCATCTTCGCCGTGGTCACCGCCGCCATGGCCGTCATCGGCTACCGGATCATCCACACCCTGGGCCGGGTCGCGAGCATCGTCTGCGCCATCGCCTTCGTCTACCTCGGCATCCGGCTGCTGGACCGCGTCGACCTCTCGACCGTCCTGCACGACCACAGCTTCTCCTTCCCCCTCTTCCTCCTCGCCGTCTCCCTCTCCGCCTCCTGGCAGCTGGCCTTCGGCCCCTACGTCGCCGACTACTCGCGCTATCTGCCCAGGACCACCAGCGGCCGTGCCACCTTCTGGTGGACCCTCGGCGGCAGCGCGCTGGGCTCCCAGTGGTCGATGACCTTCGGCGTCCTGGTGGCCGCCACGGCCGGTGACGCCTTCCTGAACAGCCAGGTCGGATACGTGGTCGGCCTCGGCGGCACCGGCCTGATGGCCTCGGTGCTCTACTTCGTCATCGCGCTGGGCAAACTCACCATCAACGTGCTGAACACCTATGGCGGCTTCATGTCGATGGTGACCAGCGTCAGCGGCTTCCGCGGCCAGAAGACCCTCACCCCGCGCGGCCGCACCCTCTACATCCTGATCATCATGATCGCCGGCACCGTGGTGGCCCTGGCCGGCAAGGACAGCTTCCTGAACTCCTTCAAGGACTTCCTGCTCTTCCTGCTGGCCTTCTTCACCCCGTGGTCGGCGATCAACCTGGTCGACTACTACCTGATCTCCCGGGAGCGCTACGACATTCCCGCCCTGTCCGACCCGCACGGCCGCTACGGTTCCTGGCGCTGGGACGCCCTGCTGGTCTACGGAGTCGGCCTGCTGGCCCAGTTCCCCTTTCTGGCCACGTCCTTCTACACCGGCCCCCTGGTCGACCCACTCGGCGGAGCGGACATCTCCTGGATCGTGGGTCTGCTGATCCCCGCGACGCTGTACTGGCTGCTGGCTCACCGCAACACCGCGCACATCCCGCCGGCCACCATCCGCAGCACCGCACCCGCCACACCGGTGGCCCGTTAGCGCGCCGGGGCCCCGTCCGGAGGAAGGCCCCCACCGCATTGGGGGGCTAGCCCCACTGCCCCGGCGGCCCGGGATTCGTACCGTATTCACATGGAAGCCAGCGAACCGGAGCTGAAGAAGGAACTCGACGCCACCCTGCACGCCCGCAGGGAGCTCGGCGCGGACTACGACACCGCGCTGGTCGAGTCGTTCCTGGAGAAAGTGGAGCAGCGTCTCGACGGCACGGTGGACCGCCGGGTGCGCCGCCAGCTGGCCGAGCAGCAACTGGTGGTGGCCCGGGGCAGCCGCCCGCCGCAGTCCGAGAGCAGCTTCGGTGAGCGCTTCGGCTTCGGCATCATCACGCTGATCGTGTCCATCCCGTTGTCCGCGATCGGCGTCGTACAGGCCCACCTCCCCGGACTGCTGGTGACCTGGGCGGGCATCGTCGGCGTCAACGTGGTCCACGCGGCGCGCGACGGCGGCCTGTTCCCGCACCGCCGGGGCAAGTCCTCCTCCGCGTCGGACTGGGAGGAGTGAGGGGGTACGGCGTCCGGGCTCACGCCTGACGCGTCGGGAGCACGATCACCTGGCGCAGGTTGATGTGCCGCGCCCGGCTCGTGACGTACCCGACCAGGTCCGCGATGTCGTCCGACGCCAGCGTTCCGATGGCGTCGAACATGCCGTTCAGCTGCCCCGACAACTCGGCGTTGTCGATGTGCCCGCCGAGTTCCGTGTCGGTCAGGCCGGGCTCGATATTGGTCACCCGGACGTCGCGCGGGCCCAGTTCGGTGCGCAGCGACTCGGAGAGATAGGTGAGCGCGGCCTTGGTCGCGCCGTAGACGGCGTAGTTCGGAAACATCACGTGCGCGCCGATCGAGGAGATGTTGACCAGGTCGGCCGTCCGGCCGTCCGCAGCGGCGGCCAGCAGATCCGGAGTGAAGGCACGGATCATGCGCAGCGCGCCGGTCACATTGGTGTCCAGCATCCGCTGCCACTCGTCGATGCGGCCGTCGTCGACCGGGTTCGGCAGCATCACGCCGGCGCCGTTCACCAGCAGATCGACCGGCCCGTACACCTCATGGACGCGCGCCACGGCGGCGTCCACCGACCGCTGGTCGGTGACATCCGCGGTCACGGCCAGCGCGTGACCGCCCTCGGCCGTGATCTTCTCGGCCAGCTCCCCGAGCCGCCCGGCACGCCGGGCCAGCAGCACCACCCGGGCGCCGCGGGCGGCCAGCAGCCGGGCCGTCGCCTCCCCCATACCGCTGGCCGCTCCGGTGATCACCGCGGTCCGGCCGGAAAGGTTCTCGTACGTCATGATGCGTGGCTCCCTTGGCTTCCTGCGGGGTTCCGCAGGGGTGTTCCTGCTGACGGAGACCACTCTGCTCGGGGTCCGGCGGGTTACCCAGGGCTGACCTTTTCCTGGGTCTGCCAGTACCAGGTTGGCGCCGCTGCCATGTCCTAGCTAAGGGCTGTCGTCTGGAGCAGGGCCGCGGACCGAGCGTTTCGGACGCCGTACTGGACGCGGTCGGCCGCGTCCTGCGGCTGGACGGGACCGAACAGCAGTATCTCCGCGAGGTGGCCCGCCCGCGCCGCGGCTCGCCCGTGGCCCGCCGGCGGGTGCGGCCCGGGCTGCAGTTGCTGCTCGACACCATCGAGCGGGCGCCCGCCTTCGTTCTCGGCCGCCGCATGGATGTCCTTGCCTGGAACGCTCTGGCGGACGCGGTCTGCGGCTTCGGCCGGATGACGCCGGAGAATCGGAACATGCCCCGGCAGGTGTTCCTCGCCCCGGAGGCCCGCGAGCTGTACCCGGAGTGGGACGCGGTGGCGGCCGAGACGGTCGCCCATCTGCGACTGGACGCGGGCCGCCACCCCGGCGACAAGCAACTGGCGGCTCTGGTGGGTGAGTTGTCGCTGAAAAGTGATGACTTCCGCCGACTCTGGGCGGACCACCTGGTGAAGGAGAAGACCTACGGAGTGAAACGCATCGCTCACCCCGTGGTGGGCGAGCTGTCCCTTCCGTACGAAACCCTCGCCCTGCCCGGCGACCCGGACCAACTGCTGGTGGCCTACACCCCGCAGCCCGGCTCGGCGACGGCGGAACGCCTTGCCCTGCTGGGGAGTTGGATTACTCCCGCGCGGAAGTGATCCGGCACGGACGACCGCGGGGACCGCCGCACCCCCGGCGAACCGGAGGGCGGGACGACGGCGGTCCCCGCGAGGACGCGGTGACGGGTCAGGGACCGTTGCCGCGTCCATGGCGTCCTGGAGGCCGGGAGCCGCTCCGGAGGTCCGTGACGCCGTTCGTGCCGCCGGAAGGCCGTCCTTCCGACATCCACCACTGTGCCCGGCCCGTGTTAAGAGCGTGCTGCGTGCACATGTCGCGCTCGTACCACTGTCCGAACCGGGCGTTCGCGGCTGCTACGCGTCGGCCTTGGCCAGGAAGGCCAGCAGGTCCTGCCGGGTCACCACACCCGTCGGCTTGCCCTCCACCAGGACGATCGCCGCGTCCGCCTTGCCCAGCACCGACATCAGGTCCCCGACCGGCTCGCCGGACCCGACCAGCGGGAGCGGGGAGGACATGTGCTTCTCCAAGGCGTCCCCCAGCAGGGCCCGCTTGGTGAACAGCGCGTCGAGCAGCTCGCGTTCGACGACGGAGCCGATGACCTCGGCAGCCATCACGTCCGGATGTCCGGCACCCGGCTTGACGATCGGCATCTGCGAGACGCCGTACTCGCGCAGCACGTCGATGGCCTCGCCGACGGTCTCCTCGGGGTGCATGTGCACGAGATGCGGGATGCCGTGCGACTTGTACTCGAGTACGTCGGCGACGCGCGGATCGGTCCCCGGCTGCTCCAGGAAGCCGTAGTCGTTCATCCACTCATCATTGAAGATCTTGCTGAGGTATCCGCGCCCGCTGTCCGGCAACAGTACCACCACGATGTCGTCCGGACCGAGGTCCTTCGCCACGTGCAGCGCAGCCACCACCGCCATCCCGCAGGAGCCGCCGACCAGCAGGCCCTCCTCCTTGGCGAGACGGCGGGTCATCTGGAAGGAGTCCTTGTCGGACACCGCGACGATGTCATCGGTGACGGAGCTGTCGTACGCCGTCGGCCAGAAGTCCTCACCGACACCCTCGACCAGGTACGGGCGTCCCGAGCCGCCGGAGTACACGGAACCCTCCGGGTCGGCCCCGATGATCTTCACCCGGCCGTCCGAGACGTCCTTGAGGTAGCGGCCGGTACCGGAGATCGTGCCGCCGGTGCCGACGCCTGTGACGAAGTGGGTGATCTTCCCGTCCGTCTGTTCCCACAGTTCGGGACCGGTGGTCTCGTAGTGCGAGCGCGGGTTGTTCGGGTTGCTGTACTGGTCGGGCTTCCAGCCGCCCGGCGTCTCCCTGACCAGCCGGTCGGAGACGTTGTAGTACGAGTCGGGGTGGTCCGGGTCCACCGCGGTCGGGCAGACGACGACGTCGGCGCCGTACGCCCGGAGGACGTTGATCTTGTCGGTGGAGACCTTGTCCGGGCACACGAAGATGCACTTGTAGCCCTTCTGCTGGGCCACGATGGCAAGTCCGACGCCGGTGTTGCCGCTGGTCGGCTCGACGATCGTGCCGCCGGGCTGCAGTTCGCCGCTCTGCTCGGCCGCCTCGATCATGCGGACGGCGATGCGGTCCTTCACCGAACCGCCCGGGTTGAAGTATTCGACCTTGGCCAGGACGGTCGCCCTGATACCTGTGGTCACGTTGTTGAGCCTCACCAGCGGGGTGTTGCCGACGAGGCTGATCATCGAGTCGTGAAAGTGCACCATGACGCTCAGCGTATTGGACAAGATTGGGCGGCACCTGTCTCCGGGCAGTTAGGTGATGTACGGCTATGAGGAGGTGGCGGTGTCGAGAGCGAGGGTGGCACGGCGGATCGCCGCGGGCGCGGCATACGGCGGAGGCGGCATCGGTCTGGTCGGGGCGGCAGCGGTGGGCGTGTTACTCGCCGAGGTGCAGCTGGCGAAGCGGTCCGTGGGCGGTGGGCGTGCCCCCCAGGCGCCGAACGCGGACGGGCGGTACGGATTGGCGTTCGCCGGGCGCAGCGGACACCTGGAGCCCTTGCGGCTGGCCATGCTCGGCGACTCCACTGCGGCGGGGCAGGGCGTGCGGCGGGCCGGTCAGACGCCGGCCGCGCTGCTGGCTTCGGGGCTCGCCGCGGTGGCGGAGCGTCCGGTGGATCTGCGAAACGTGGCCCTGCCGGGTGCGATGTCGGACGATCTGGACCGCCAGGTGGCCCTGATCCTCGATGATCCGGGACGCCTCCCGGAAGTGTGCGTGATCATGGTCGGCGCGAACGACGTGACCCACCGGATGCCGCCGACCCAGTCGGTCCGCCACCTCACCACGGCGGTGCGCAGGCTGCGCGCGGCCGGCGCCGAGGTCATCGTGGGCACCTGCCCGGATCTGGGCACGGTGGAGCCGGTGTACCAGCCGCTGCGCTGGCTGGCGCGACGGGTCTCCCGGCAACTGGCGGCGGCGCAGACGATCGGGGTGATCGAGCAGGGCGGGCGCACGGTGTCGCTGGGCGAGCTGCTGGGGCCCGAGTTCGCCGCGAACCCCCGTGAGCTGTTCGGGCCGGACAATTACCACCCGTCGGCGGAAGGATATGCGACGGCAGCGATGGCCGTGCTGCCCACGCTGTGCGCGGCGCTGGGGCTGTGGCCGGAGACGGACCACCTGGACGCCACGCGCGACGAGGACATGCTGCCGGTGGCGAAGGCCGCTTCGGCCGCCGCGGCGGAGTCCGGTACGGAGGTCACCGGGGCGCGGGCCCCGTGGGCGCTGCTGAAGCACCGCCGCCGGCGGCGGCTGCCCGACGCGTCGGAGCCGGCGGACACCGCGCCGCAGGGGTGAAGTGGGTCCCCTCACCGAAGTGGCCCCCTCACCGCCGTCCTGCGGGTTCGGCGCCGCCGGGCCTTCTGGCGGCCCGGCCGCAAACGGACTACATTCTGAGCGGTCGCTTAGAAAAGAGTCCCGTATCACACGCCATGTCCGGTGACCTCTGCGCTACGGGCGGGTAACTTCCAGACAGCCTGCCCACCGCTGACCGGATCCACCCACCAGGCCCCGCGCCTGCCACCCCGAGCCCTCTGGAGCACGTGATGCCCGAAGCCGTGATCGTCTCAACCGCCCGCTCCCCGATCGGTCGTGCGTTCAAGGGGTCACTGAAGGACCTGCGCGCCGACGACCTCACCGCGACCATCATCCGCACCGCACTCGCCAAGGTCCCGGAACTGGACCCCAAGGACATCGACGACCTGATGCTCGGCTGCGGCCTGCCCGGCGGCGAGCAGGGCAACAACCTCGGCCGGATCGTCGCCGTACAGATGGGGATGGACCACCTTCCCGGCTGTACGGTCACCCGTTACTGCTCGTCGTCCCTGCAGACCTCCCGGATGGCGCTGCACGCCATCAAGGCGGGCGAGGGCGACGTCTTCATCTCGGCCGGCGTCGAAATGGTGTCGCGCTTCGTGAAGGGCAATTCGGACAGCCTGCCGGACACGCACAACCCGCTGTTCGCGGAGGCCGAGGCCCGTACCGAGGCCGTCGCGCAGACCGAGGGCGCCACCTGGCACGACCCGCGTGAGGACGGCCTGGTGCCCGACGCGTACATCGCGATGGGCCAGACCGCCGAGAACCTCGCCGGCCTCAAGGGCGTCAGCCGCCAGGACATGGACGAGTTCGGTGTCCGCTCGCAGAACCTCGCCGAGGAAGCCATCAAGAACGGCTTCTGGGAGCGCGAGATCACCCCGGTCACCCTTCCGGACGGCACCGTGGTCTCGAAGGACGACGGCCCGCGCGCCGGAGTGACCCTGGAAGGCGTGCAGGGTCTGAAGCCGGTCTTCCGCCCCGACGGCCGGGTCACCGCCGGCAACTGCTGCCCGCTGAACGACGGCGCCGCCGCGCTGGTCATCATGAGCGACACCAAGGCGCGCGAGCTCGGCCTGACCCCGCTGGCCCGGATCGTCTCCACGGGCGTCACCGGCCTGTCGCCCGAGATCATGGGTTACGGCCCGGTGGAGGCGTCCAGGCAGGCGCTGAAGCGGGCCGGGCTGAACATCGGCGACATCGACCTCGCCGAGATCAACGAGGCGTTCGCCGCCCAGGTCATCCCGTCGTACCGGGACCTGGGACTCGACCTGGACAAGGTGAACGTCAACGGTGGCGCCATCGCTGTGGGCCATCCCTTCGGAATGACCGGCGCGCGGATCACCGGCACGCTGATCAACAGCCTGCAGTTCCACGACAAGCAGTTCGGTCTGGAGACCATGTGCGTGGGTGGCGGCCAGGGCATGGCCATGGTCATCGAGCGACTGAGCTGACCCGGGCCGCCTGCCGCACCGCCCCCGGCCTGCTGCGATCGTCCCGCCGCACCGTTGTTTCGATCACCCAGGGGCATCACGGAACACCGGGCTGTGACAATCGGACGGCGAATACACCTTTCGCGTCCCGGTCGTGACCGAATCTCCCCCAGGATGTGACCTATCTCCTGGGGGAGAGCTATTCCCGCAGGTCACAGGGGTATCGCTGATTAACCTCGGGCCCAAAGACCTGTCCAATTCATGACGTAATGCACTGACAGGCAGCACACTCCCACGACAAGCTGATGTAGTAAGTCGGGGAACCATTGAATCCGGGAGTAAGTCAGTGAGCGCCTTGTCTATTGCCCTGCTGCTGACGACGGCCGCCGCCACGGCTGTCGGGGCTGCGTCCCTGCACGCCGCACACGGCCTGCGCCGCCAGATCGCCGCACTCCGCGGCGAACTGGCCGTGACGGCCGGCGGCGCCCGGGGCGTGACCGTACCCGCCGCGCGGGAGACTCCGGCCGTCGAGATACGCGCCGCGGTCGCCGAAGCGCTGGCCGAGGAACGAGAACGTGAACTGGCGGAAGCGCGAGCCTTCTGGGCCGCGCAGGAGTCCCGCGACGGCGCGGACGCGCCGTCGTTGCTCGGCGGTCTGGCCGGACTCGGCGAGGACACCGCGTTCTTCCTGCCCCGCCAGGCGGACTTCACCGGCTTCGACGCGGGTTTCGACGCCGCCGCCGAAACCGGCCTCGAGACCGCCTTCGAGACGGGATTCGGCGCCGAGCTGGAGCCGGCGGCCGAGCCGGCCGTCGACACCGACGACGAACCGGCCGCCGACGAATTCGCCAACGAGAGCGCCGAACTGGCCGCGGCCCGCCGGCGTCACCCTTCGCATCCGGACTTCGTTCCGGCCCAGGCACCCGCCGTGTCGGACCATGAGCGCATGGTCAACCGGCTCGAGGCACTCGCCGAGACCCGCACCGCGCTCACCGACGTGCGCCCCGGGCCGCTCGGCACCCTCGATGTGTACGTCTTCACGGACGGCACCACGCTCTGCATGACGCCGGGCCACCGGGAGACCGCCGAACGCCTGGCCGAGGCACTCCGTCTGGGTGAAGCCCCGGTCCTGCTGGGCGGTTCCGGGATCTCCGGTGCGTTCGCACTGACCTTCACGTGCGGGGACGAGAACGTCTACATCCTCGCCGACCGCGTCATAGCCTCACTCTGAGTCCCGCCGGGAGCCCCCACCGGGACTCCCGCGCCCCGGGCGTCCCACGCGCAGCGGTCCGCCGTCACAGTCCCGCTGCCACCGCCGCCGCTTCCACGATCCTCACGGCCTCGTCCAGCTCCTCGGACGGGGCCGTCCGCAGTTCCTGGGCCAGGTCGTTCCCGGCGACGGCGAGTTGATCGGCGACGACGAACATCCCGGTGTCCGGCATGATCCGCACCGGTGCGTCCGGATCCTCAAGTCGCTGCGCCCGCAAGGAGAGTTCTCTGGCCAGCGCGAGCCCTTCGGCGGCGGCGCCGCGCTGCAGCCGGCTCTGCGGGGCGGACCGCAGGCGGTCGGCGAACCGGGCCACCGCGGTAGTGAGGGGGGTCGTATCAAGCACGCCGCGACCCTACGCGCCCGCGCCCGACTGTTGCCAACGGGCCGAAGCTCAGGCACGGTGCATGGAAGGACGGTCTACGGCCGACTCAGCGCAATGCCTCCGGAGGCGCCGATGTCCCAAGTCTTCTCCGATGAGACCCATCGCAATCTGCTCTCCCGCATCCCCCAGTGCACAGGGCGGGAAGTGTCCGACTGGCTCCGTGCCGTCGACGAAGGACCCACCCTCGTCCGTTTCGACGAGAAGGTCAGCTGGCTGAGAACCGAACACCACTTGGCTTACGGTCACGCCAAAGCCATCATCCACGAGTACGACCTGAGGCGCGCCGCGCGGCGACTGGCCTGAGGCGTACGGAAGGGCCCGCCCGGACGAATCCGGACGGGCCCTCACAGCACCGCAGACCGCTAGCGGTTGAAGATCGCGACGATGCGCAGCATCTCCATGTAGATCCAGACCAGCGCCATCGTCAGACCGAAGGCCGCCAGCCAGGACTCCTCACGCGGCGCGCCGTAGGCGATGCCGTCCTCGATCTGCTTGAAGTCGAGGGTCAGGAAGAAGCAGCCGATCAGGATGGCCAGCACCCCGACGGCCAGGCCGAGCGGCCCGAAGCTGCGCAGGCCGCCGTGGTCGGCAACGCCGGTGACGACGAGCAGCAGGTTGACCATCATCACGATCACGAAGGCGATGGCGATGGTCATGCCGATCCGCGCATACCGCGCGGTGACCCGGATCCAGCGCTGCTTGTACGCGAACAGCGTGGCGGCCGAGACCGCCATCGTGCCGAGCACCGCCTGGAAGGGCGCGCCGGACCACTGACTGTTGTACATCTCGCTGATCACGCCGAGGAAGATGCCCTCGAAGACGGCGTAACCGAAGATCAGCGCGGGCACCGGCTTGCGCTTGAAGGACTGCACCATGGCGAAGACGAAGGCCACCAGCGCGGACCCGAAGGCCAGACCGAAACTGGTCGCGGTGACCGGCAGCACAACCCAGGCCAGTACGGCGCCGAGCACCACGGTGCCGAGCGTCATGGCCGTACGGGTGACGACGTCGTCCATCGTCATGACGTTGGTGCGCGGAGGCGCTGGCGGGGCGTAGGGGTCGGTAGCGTACGGGTTGGTCGCGTACGGGTTGGTCCCTACCGCCGGGCCCCCGGCCTGCGGCGC
Organism: Streptomyces sp. NPDC051320; assembly: GCF_040682175.1. Lineage (NCBI taxonomy): Bacteria > Bacillati > Actinomycetota > Actinomycetes > Kitasatosporales > Streptomycetaceae > Streptomyces > Streptomyces sp. NPDC051320. The sequence goes on along the minus strand of NZ_JBFBAL010000011.1, from coordinate 181,437 downwards.
CGCGTTGAAGCCCGCGTAGCCGGTGTCACGGCTGAAGCCCCGTCGCGAGAAGACCGGGTTGCTGCTCCTCATCTCACTCCTCAGTGGCCACCGGGCGTGGCCTCGCAACAAGAGTAATGGGACAGCAAAGGGAGGCTCTACTGCCCAGGAAGGATCTTTTCACGATTATGACGCCGATCGGGGGGATTCATCCCGGCCTCGACGCCGAGCCACCCGCACGGCCCTCACGGGCCGCCCGGCCGCCGACCGCCGGCACCGGCACCCTGCGGAGTCCTTCGACGGCTGGGACAAGCAGCCGCACGCGCTGATCGCCGAGGCCGCTCTCGCCGCCTACCAGCAGGGCCTTTCCCCCAGCACGGAGTCTGCCGCCGGGTCCGCGGAGAACCTGGCCCTGCCGCCCGGCCCCTCCTGCTGGACGCTGCTTTTGCATTCCGTTGGTTGCTGAGCCGGAAGGCCATGCAGGACAGTAAGCGCGGTCGTTCCCGGCCGGAGAGCCGGACGAGCCGGACGAGGCGGACGGACAGCCCGCCGGAGAGCACGAGTAACGGGGGTCGGAGTGGCGGACCACATAGCGGTGTCCACGACGGAACTGCGGGAAATCAGCCGGTCGGTGGCGAAGCTGAAGTCGCACTTCGAGAATGCCAAGGACCTGGTCGACTCCTACGACACGGAGATGGGATCGGGCGATGTCGCGAGCGCGCTCGATGACTTCGCGGACGACTGGAAGAAGAAGCGCAAGCAGCTCTGCGACGGCCTGGAGTTCCTCGGCAAAACGGCCGGCGCGGCGGCCAAGGCCTACGACGGCCTCGACCAGCACCTCGCTCAGGCCCTGCTGAAATCCGAGCCGAAGAGTGGCAAGGGCGAATGAGCGACGACTTCTCGGGCGTCGACTGGCAGACCGCCCGCTACGACGACAACGAATTCACCCCCGGCGACCCCTATGAGGTGGCCCGGCTCGGCAAGCGCATCGCCGACACCGCCGCCATGATCCAGGATCAGGCCACCAAGCTGCACAACCTGGTCGACGGCAACGGCTGGGACTCCGACGCCGGGCGTGAGTTCACGAAGAAGACCGCGGAAACGGTCGGGCTGCTCACGAAGTCGCACCAGCGGTACGCGGCCGCCGCCGGTGCTCTCGGCTCCTCGGTGGGCCTCGAACCCGTTTCCGACGAGGCGCGGGAGAACTGGGCCACCGCCCTCAACCACGCGCAGAACCTGGTCCGTACGGCGCTCAAGAAGGCCAAAGCAGCCGATGCGGACGGCAGCCACTATCAGAAGCAGATCGACCACCATCCGGGCCACGACGACCACCCCGGCAAGCAGAAGCTGCAGAAGCAGAAGACGTCGGCGGACTCGGACCTGGAGGACGCCAAGACGGACCTCCGTCACGCGCTGTCCTACCGGGACACCCAGGCCGGTTACGCCAAGTCGGCCATTCACGACGCCGTCGACCACGACGGGCTGAAGGATCCCGAACACCACTGGTGGGACAGTGTGGAGGACTGGGTCGCGAAGATCGGCCACTGGGCCGGGGTGGCCGCGGCCATTCTGGGTGTGCTGGCCCTCGTCCTGAGCTGGGTGCCCGTCCTCGGTGAGGTTCTCGCGGCGCTGGCCCTGGTGGCCTCGGTGGTCGCTCTGGTCTGCGACACGATCTCGGCCCTGGACGGCAAAGGCACCTGGCTGGACGTCGCCATCGACGCGATCGGTGTCCTGTCCTTCGGTGCCGGCCGGATCCTCGGCACTACGGCGAAGGAGGCGGCCGTGGCGGCGCGCGGCTCCTCCGCCGTCAAGGACGTCCAGCTGGCGCGGGACATCGGGCTGAACCCGGCGGCGGCCCGCGGACTCGCCGAGTCTCTCAACGGCATCAAACCTGGCCAAATCGGCAAGGCCCTGGCCGAGGGGCCCGCCGAACTCCTTCCGCGGATGCGGTCCGTGGTCAAGGAGTCCCTGAATGCCAAGGCCTACGTCAACGACGTCCGGGTAGCCGCCGGAAAACTGCCGGGCGAGGAAAGCCTGGTCACCGAGGGTGCTCCCAAGCTCGCGCAGATCACCGGCTCCTCGTTCAAAAGCATGGCGGGTTACGGCAAGGGGCTCTTCATCAGCAGCCAGACACTGCCGCTCGCGGCCGGCTGGTCGAACCTCGCACCGGTCAGCGATGGGGAGTCGTGGGTCACCGGGCCGGACGGCCTGGGCAGGGTGAAGGAAATTCCGGGCTTGGGGGCCGGAGGAATACCGTTCTACAACTGGCGCTGGAGTACACCCGGGGACGGCGGCTGACCCGATCGGCTGCGGGACTCCACGGAACGCCGCCGCAGAGCAGGTTCACTGAGCAAGGAAAGCAAGGACCACGTGGCGAGTGAGGATGAGCGAACCGTCGACGATCTGTTCGCGGAGCTGCCGGAGGACGGGCGGCGGACGCTGGAAGAGATCGGCATGGGACTGCCGGAACTGCGCCGTATCTCCGTCGGCGACGGCGGCATGCGGAGAGTACGCGGCATCCTCTCCGAGTTCACCGCCGAAGCCGATCCGCGACGCCCGGGTGACGACGAGGGCCCGGCAGAGCGGACCGCCGTGTGGCCCTGGCTGCGACTGCTGCTGGCCGGCGTCGCCGGGTTCGTCCTGTGCGAACTGTCCACCCTCGTGCTGGGCACCGGGCTCTCCCTGTTGGTGGGGGTCCTCGGCGGAGTGGGTGTCATCTTCGCGGCACTCGGGACCCGGGAGTCGCACGGGGGACTGGTCCTGCGGTGGCTCACGGTGGCGGCGTACTTCGTCCTGATCCTCGTCGCTTCCTACTCCGCCCAGGAGTGGTACCTGCAGTTGCGCGGAGTGGAGCAGACGGTCACCATCACCGTGCCCAGCCACCAGTGGGCCCACGGGTCTCGCCAGACGCACTGCCGGGTCCGGTTGCCGGACGGTACCGTCCACCAGGTGTTCCGCAACAGGGAGGACTGCGCCGACCGGATCGGGGCCACGAGTACCGCCGTGGTCGATCCGTCCGGTCGCTTCCGCCCGTTCCTCGGCCCCGAGTCCGACCTAGGTGACACCGTCGAGACCGTCGTGTCCCTGGCAGCGGGCGCCGTACTGGTTCTGGCACCGGCGGGCGCTGTCATCGGCAGGCCACGGCGAAACCGAGACGATCGACCGAGCGGAATGACGGCGTGACCACATCTCCCGGTTCGGGCAGCACGCCCTCCGACAGGGGCCGCACGGCCACCGCACCCCCTTCCGACTACCGCATAGCCGTTCCCGAAGGCTGGGAACGAGTCGTCCTCGACCCCGACCGCTGGACCCACCGCATCGACAAGGTGGTCAACCGCGGGCTGCGCCGGACGAAGGCCAATCCGCAGTTGAAGGCCGCGCTCGCCGACCGGCTCCGGGAGCAGGCCGAGGCCGCGCACGCGAACGGTGGCGTGGAGATGTACGTCGTCAACCAGATCATCGGCCAGGTGCCGGTGTCCGCCGGCCTGGTCGTCACCGTCCTGCAGCCCCCGCAGGACACCGCGGCGGCGGACCTGTCCGAGATCGCCCTGTCCCTGGCGGCGCGCGGCGCCGACGTCACCATGACCGACCTGCCCGCAGGCCCGGCCGTGCGCCACCTCCACCGTCAACGTCCCGCCGCCGACGACCCGGACGGCAACAAGCTGCCGCTCACGCACCTGGACCTCTACCTGGCGGTGCCGTGCAGTGGGCAGCGCCTGCTGCTCTCGTTCTCCACCCCGACGCCGACGTCGATGGAGCCGCTCGCGGACGCGCTGGTGACACTCTTCGACTCGATCGCCCACACCCTGCAATGGATGGCCTGATGCCCGAGTTCGCCGCTTCCACGGTACGCATGCAGGCGCCGGACGACGCCGTCTCCCTACCGGTGCGTGAACTGGTCGACCTGGATTCCTGGGCCGCTGACGCGGCCCGGCTGCGGGTGGGCCCCGAAGGCGACAAGCGGCTGATCGAGGCGCTCGCCACCGAACTGCGTGAGGCCGCCGTGGACTCGCGCGCTCGCGGGCCGGTCACTGCGCTGTCGTACGTCCCCGACCCACAGCTCGGAGAACTGGCCCGCATCGAGTTGTCGGCGCTGGTGGCAGACGAGACGTACCCCACCATGACCGTCGATCTCCTCCACCGCTACCTGACCACTCCGACGGACATCTCACTCCGTCCGCCCGAGGCGGAGCTGCGGACCCTTCCCGCCGGCCCCTCGGTCCGGGTGCGGCACGCGTACGTTCAGGACTCCGACCGGGACGGGACGGGCACCGTCATGGAGACCTGCGCCTACGGCATCTGCCCGGCCGAGAAGTGGGGCCTCGTGCTGATCAGCTCGTGGCGCGCCGTCGCGCACACGGACGCCCTGTGCGCACTGACGGACAGCCTCGCGCACACCGTCTCCGTGACCGCCAAGGGCTGAAGCCCTGTTCCCGCCCGGCGTGCAGCGGGAGCCGCTGCCGTCGGATCCACCGCCCGGGGGGTCAGCCTTCGGACGGGAGCCGGCGGGGAACGGCGGCGAGGGTGGCCAGCGCGGCTGCCAGGTAGAGCCCGGCAGCGGCAAAAGCCGCCTGGTGCATGCCGGTGAGGAAGGACGGCGGGTGGGCGGCGCTGCCCGCGAGCGCGCCGAACGCGGGCAGTGCCCACGGCTCCGCCGGTCTGGCGTGCGGTCAGGAAGTACCCCGCACACATCACCACCAGGACGACTCGGGGCGACCCGGCCGACGGACCCTCGCCCGGCCCGGCCGTACCGGGCTGTGCGTCCGTCGGCCGCGGCCCGGACATGCTTCGGTCAGGCTCACGATCGGCCACCGGAACGCTCACTCCATCGGCATGTCCGGTGCCCATCGCCGGGCGGGATGAACCCGAGCGAAGCGGGGTCAACGCCCGGTCAGCCGACTGCCGTGATCCGCCACTGCTGGTTGCTGCTGTTCGAGTCGCTGTACTGCCCCAGGTCGGAGCCGACACCCGTGCGGCCCATACCGTCGATGTACAAGCCGGTGGCTCGGTTCTTGATGCGCACGTTGTTCGCATCGGTCAGGACCGACCACTGCTGGTTGGTACTGCCGGTCCCGTCGTACTGGCCCACCGCGGCGCCGTTGGAGGTGCGGCCCTGGCCGTCCAGGTAGAGCCCGGTGGCACGGTTCCTGATGCGTACGAAGTTGCCGTCGTTCTCGATGGTCCACTGCTCCTCGTAGCGGCTGCCGCTGTTCCCCCACAGGTCGGCGTTGGATCCGTTGGCAGTGCGGCCGGCGCCGTCGATGTAGAGGCCGGTGGCAGCGTTGGTGATCCTGACGTAGGTGCCGCCTCCGTTGCCGATGCCCCACGCGTACCGCAGCCGGGTCAGCCCGGAGGTGTTGACCAGCGACAGCTTGATACCCGCGCCGCTTCCGCTCCTGGTCGTCAAGCTGTACCAGTCACCGTCGCGCAGACCGGGCCAGTACACGCTGCCCATACCGAGGTTGTGCAGTTCGCTGCTGACACCCCTGATGTAGTCGGCGAAGAACGATCCGCTCGGAATGCTGTAGTCGATGGTGTTGTACTGGACGCCGTTCTTGCTGCCGGGGCTCATCGGGCCGCCCCATTCGGTGGCGATGGTCCGGCCGGCGTATGCGCCGATGTAGCCGGCGAGGTGGTTCGCCCAGCTGGTCTCGTCCTCGTAGCTCGCGAAGAACGAGTAGTCGTGCACCGCGAGCAGTGTGTTGTTCAGACGGCTGTCCCCTCCGACCGCCGCGACGTTCTGTGCGTAGCCGGCGCCGTCGAGGATCACCCTGCCGCGCGGCACCTTGGGGTACCTGGACAGCCAGTCGTTGTACAGGTCGTCGAGGGCTGAGGTGCCGTAGGCGTACGGCTCGTTGATGACCTCGAAGTAGGCGTTCGGGTTGCTCCCGTACTTGGCGACGACGGTGTCCCACATCCGGTTGAAGCCGGCCGTGTCGGCCGGCTTGCCGTTGGCGTACGCCCAATAGGCCAGGATGACCTTGCCCTTGCTGAGCGCTTTGTCGATGGCCCCGGTGTACGTCGGCCAATAGCTGGAGACGGTGGGCTCGTTGATCGGCATGCGGACGGTGTTCGCGCCGGTGATCGAGTACATCTGGCCGACCACCCGATCCGCCACGGTTGCTGCCGACGCGTGTGTGTCCGACGAGCTGAGACCGGACGGGTACAGCACGCCGTTGACGAAGTTGTCCCGCGGGTCGGCCCAGTTCACGCCCCTGTACTGGTTGGTGGACGCGTGCGCCTGGCCCGACCCGAATGTCGTCAGAGTTCCTACTGCCAGCGCGAACACGGCAAGCAGCCTGAACAGGGTGAACACGGCTCCGCGAGCTGTCGCGTGGTGAGGCGATCTCATCAGCTCGTCCTCCTTGCGGCTCTCAGTGGTTCGACCGATGTGGTCAGAGACATCGATAACGGACCGCCCGACCGCATCGCTACGTCGCGAACCGAAGCGCTCACAAACGTTTGCATACGAACACCGGCCCGGTCCCGTGGGTCTTGCAGAGGGAGCCGGGCGGGCACCAGGCCGAGCAGGCTCGTACCACCTGGTCGAGTGGGGCGAGCGCTGACATGCCCCTCGGAAAACCGCTCGGCAGCGGACGAGGACACAGGGCACAGTGGCCCCATGAGCGGCAGCGGGCTGGAGAAGGACGGGACGATCGCACGGGAAGGTGCACTGAGCCGTGTGCCGGAAACCTTCGCCCCCGTCATCGAAGCCGCCCGCGCTCGGATCACCGAGATGTTCGACAGCGCCCGGCTGCACAGCGCCTATCTCTACGGCAGCATCCCCCGCGGCGCCGCCATCCCCGGCGTATCCGACCTCGACCTGCTTCTCGCCCTCCGCCATGAGCCCACCGAGGCCGACCGGTCGGACGCCAGGACGATCGAGGCCACTCTCGATGGTTCCTTCACCCAGATCAACGGCGTCGGGATCCTCCTGTCCAGCAGCCGCGTCCTGCTCAGTTCACTCGAGCGTCATGACGGCGGTTTCTTCGTCGCTTGTCTGTGCACCCCGCTGCTGGGCAGCGACCTCGCCGGACAGCTTCCCCGCTACCACCCCACTACCCTGCTCGCCCGCGAGACGAACGGTGACCTCTCGCTCGCCCTCCCACGCTGGCGCGAGCGAGCGACCGAAGCCGCCACGGACGCGGACCGCAGGACCCTCAGCCGTCTCGCCGCCCGCAAGGTCGTGCGCACCGGATTCACCCTGATCATGCCTCGCTGGGGCGGCTGGACCAGCGACCTCAGCGAGTCCGCCGAACTCTTCGGCCGCTACTACCCCGAGCGCGTCGAGCAGATGCGCGTGGCCGCGGCCACCGGCCGCGCTCCCTCCGCGGATCCGGCGGTACTCAGCATGCTCATCGACGACCTGGGGCCCTGGCTCGCCGCCGAATACACAGCCGTTCACGGCGAGAAAGCGCCCCGCCCCTGAGCCGCCACTCATCCACGAGTGCCTGCATGACCGCGCCGGACAGGCCCGTCCACAGGCGCACCGGTAGCTGATCCGGTGGCCGAGCAGTCCGCCCACCGGCGCTCCACCGCTACCGTCCCCGGTTGCGAGTCCGTTCTACCGGCCGGCCTGGTCGTGCCGCAGACCCCGATGGAGAAACCACGCCGTACCTGCGACGGCCGCCCCGCAGACCGTGGGCACGAGCAACCACGGGAGGCCCGTCCACACGGTGGTCAGACCCACGACGGCGCAGGTGGCACCCGAGACGATGAGCAGCCACTTGCCGTACGGGCGCCAGGTGAAGAGTCCGGGGCCGCGCGGCCGGGCCAGCCGCACCGCACCGAACATCAGCCCCAACGCCGCCAGCAGGCCCGCGAACGTGCCGACGGCTGCGGCCATCTGCGGTTCATCGCGAGGCGCGTCGGCGGAATTCTGCCGGGTGTCCCCCTGAGCGACCACGACGATGACACCACGCCAGACGGTACCGGTGGCCCGGTCCCCCCGCTGGAGCCCGCTCAGCACCGGCCCCGGGTCACCGAAAGGCACGACCACCCTTGAGAAGGGCTCCGGGCCGTTCACGGTCGCCTGCATGTGCCTGGGGCTGTTCCGGGTGCCCTCGACGGTGAAGGTGAGCTTCCGGAGGCAGTCCTCCGACCTCGGTATCACCGTGCGTGCGGGGCACGCCTCGGCTGCCTTGTACTCCCGGTAGCGGACACGATCGGCGGGCAGCCAGGTGACGAAGACGAAGTAGCAGGTCAGTGTGGCGGCCAGTGACGACACGATCAGCACCGCACCCATCAGCAGGCGTGGGCCGGCCCTTGACGGGCGCGGTGTTCCGTCTTCCCTCCGGCCGGTACCGGTTCTCATCGTGGTCATCACTCGTCCCTGCCGACCCCACGAAATCCAAGGACACCAGTCTCGTCCAGCCGCGATCAAGCGGAAAAGACGGCCGTCCACCGCGTCTGCTCCGCCGCCTCGCGGGAAGTCCTGGCCCGGCGTCCCGGGTCACGCGTCGCCCTGGAGGAAGACGTCGACCCGGATGTCCAACCACGCGAGACCGGCCCATGCGAGGGCGGCCATCGTGACCGCGGCCACCCCACCCGATGCCGCGGTCCGCGCGCTTCTCCCGGCCCGGCGGCGGAGCAGGCCGCTGGTGACTGCCCAGGCCGCCAGCGTGATCACCGGCACCCCGAACAGCATGAACGGCAGCTCCACATACAGCAGGCTCCAGTCCCGCCGGCCTTCGAAACTCCCCTGAAGAGCCGGGCGGGCACCCCGCAGCCACACCCCGAACCCGACACCCATACCGATGGCCGCCACGAGGCAGCCGATGCCACTCGCGGGCTCTGCTCGCTCCTTCATGCCCTTACCGACGTGCCCTGCGTGATCGCAGTTCCCGGCACCGCCGGTATGGTCAGGCCCGGTTGATCTGCACGTCTGTGCACCCGCCACGGTCGCCCAGGAGGATGCGATGCCCCACATACGGGGCAGCGCAGGGCGCCGGAGAGTTGGCCAGCGGGCCCCTGACGGTGCCCACGAGCCGGGTCACGGGGTTGTCCTGGGCGAAGTCGGTCTGTCCTGGGTCTGCCGTGGCCGTCGTGGCACCGCACAGGATCGCGGCGCCGGACAGCAACGCGGCTGCTCCCAGCCTTGTTCCACGCATCAAGGTTGCTCCGTTCCTTCGTGTCGGCGCCGGAGGTGGCGCCGTTCATGAGAACGCCCTCAACCTGGTCTTGGTCACGCCATCTCTTGGTCACGCCATCAGCAGCCCGGTCCGCCCGTAACCCCGGAGCGAACCTGGCTCAAAATCCATGGTCGATCTTCTTTTCCCGCATCAGCTCACCCAACTCGGCGTCCGACAACGGGTGCAGAGTGTCCAGGAGATGGCGTAGACCGGGTTCGTCAAGGGTCTGACTGTTGACCTCGAACTCCGTGTTCCGGTGGCGGCGGGTAAGGGTGACCTCGCGGGCGCCGCCGGACAGGTCGCGGACCGTGACCGTCTCACGGTGTGCGTCCACCGTGCAGGTCACGCCCTTCTCCGCAGTCGCGGGACATCCGGGTGACGGAGTGAAAGGTGAGCGCACCACGAGGTCCACATAGCCCAACTCGTACCCCTCCCGGAGAGGGCGGTAGTCGACGAGGAAGGAGGCGGGGCCGAGCTCGGCACGGGATACGTGCATGCCCGGCGGCGCAGCGCCCAGGTACAGCAGCTCCGGCTTCTCCCGGTACTGCGCGACCTCCGCCGCGTGTTGACGTTGCTGTGCCTGCGCCGGACCGATGTAGCCCCCGTAGGCGACCCCGGCCGCCAGCACGGCCAGTGCCCCTGACCGCACCCACCGGCTCGGCACGAAGAACGCCGCGGCCACCGCGTACGGCACCCCCGTCAGCGTGATCCGGGCACCGGCGCTCCCGAGATCAACGTCCCCACCGTAGGCGGCCAGACCTGCCAGGACGCCGATCGTGCCGGGGACGAAGACCAGTACTGCCCAGCCCCACCGCCGCCGCGGTGAGCCGCACAGCGGCACCAAGGTTTTCGCCGGTTGGCCCGCTGCGGTCAGCAGAGCCACTGTCAGCGGCACACCCAATGCCAAGACCAGCAGCAGCGCACCGGCACCGCCGCCCCAGGCCGCTGCCAGCAGCCCGAAGCCGAGCGCCGGCACCACGGCCGTCATCACCGCCCAGACCAGAAAGAGATGCAGGGCCGTGAGCGCCCCTCTGCCACTCGTCATACCGCGGAGCCTGCCAACCGGCGTCCTGGCGCACATGAGTACGCGTACTCACCGCCGTAGCAGGGGGTGCAGTTTTTCGGTAGTCAGCCATGCCCCGACGTGATGGTCTGGGGTGGTCATGCGCCGCGGACAACGGCTTGCAGAACCACACGTCACCGGGGGCGTGCCTCGATGACGCGGCTGAAGAGAGGAGAAGCCCATGGCGACGTACGTCCTCGTGCCCGGCGGTTGGCACGGCGCGTGGTCATTTGACCCGGTAGTTCCGCTGCTGGAGCGTGCCGGTCACACCGTTCACGCCCTGACCTGACCGGATTGCGCCCCGACGACGACAACGCGACGGTTGCGACCGCCGACCTCGACACCCACGCTGACGACGTGTTGCACCTCCTCGATGGCGCTCACATCACCAGCGCGACGCTGGTCGGCCACAGCTACGGCGGGATGGTGATCTCCGCCGCCGCCGACCGTGCCCGCGGCCGGGTCTCACGAGTGCCACTGCTGCTGGCACTCGTCCGAATCCACGTCGTCGAACCGCTCGGTCTGGACGGGCGCCGAACGGGAACCGCTGAGCCGCCACCTCACCTGGTAGCTCGAGACCTCGCCAGCCTTGTTTTGCCGCTCCACGATGTGCGCCATGCCCGGATCGTAGGCACGGTGGTGCACCCGCGGTGCACCGAACGCACTAAAGGCAGGTATGAGCCGTTTTCGCAGATCAACGCCTTGCTCGGAGAGGTGCCCGGAACCGGACTTGAACCGGTACGCCCCCGAGAGGGCAGCGAGGTTTAAGCTCGCCGTGTCTGCATTCCACCATCCGGGCAAGGCGCGCGGCTCCGCGTTACGTGAGATCAGAGCCTATCCGGAGGTGACCCCTGGTCAGCCGGATAAGATCCCGATGTTGTCTTATTTTATTGGTACCTGAGGGCTCGTCAGTGGGCGGGAACGCCATTGGCACTTGCCACGTGCCGTGACGGGGTCGTACCCGGGAGTACAGGAATGACGGAAAGTCGCCGCCCGGCCAGGGGGACGGTGCGGGCCGTCCGGTGCGGTCGTTGACGCAGCGCGGTAGCGGGTGCGGGCCGAGGGTGGCCGGATCAGGAGGGTGACACCGGTCATGCGCGCGCCCTGCTGGACCTGATCGCGGGCGGCGAACCGTCCGGATTCGAGGACGCGCCCGCCCGGCTGTTCCCTTGGCGGCAGCACCGCACCGCCGCGCCGCGCCGGGCCGCGAGGCGCTGAGAAGCTACCGCTGGGGGGCCGCCTCGGGGGTCGGGTCATACCCGAGGAGGAGGCGGCGGCTCCCCGGTCAGTCTCAAGGCGGCCCCGGGAACGGGCATGCGGAGGGACGTCCGGGCGCCGGGCGGCAGCGAGGATGAAGAAGTCCCCGCAGACCGCCCCGACAGGAGCTTCACCGTGACCACGTACACCACCGCCAGCCGCGCCACCGCGGTGGCCGCACGCGCCGTCGAACTGTCCAAGGTGTACGGACAGGGTGAGACCCAGGTCGTTGCCCTGGACCAGGTCACCGTGGACTTCAGGCAGGGCGAGTTCACCGCGATCATGGGCCCGTCGGGCTCCGGCAAGTCGACGCTGATGCACTGCGTGGCGGGGCTGGACACCTTCAGCTCCGGCTCGGTACGGATCGGCGAGACCGAGCTCGGCACGCTCAAGGACAAGCAGCTCACCCAGCTGCGCCGGGACAAGATCGGCTTCATCTTCCAGGCGTTCAACCTGCTGCCCACGCTGACCGCGGCCGAGAACATCACGCTGCCGATGGACATCGCGGGCCGCCGGCCCGACAAGGCGTGGCTGGCGAGTGTCATCGAGATGGTCGGCCTCGGGGACCGGCTCAAGCACCGGCCGACCCAGCTGTCCGGCGGCCAGCAGCAGCGGGTGGCAGTGGCGCGCGCTCTGGCCTCGCAGCCCGAGATCATCTTCGGTGACGAGCCGACCGGGAACCTGGACTCCCGCTCCGGCGCCGAGGTGCTGGGCTTCCTGCGCAACTCCGTGCGTGAGCTGGGCCAGACCGTCGTCATGGTGACCCACGACCCGGTGGCCGCGGCCTACGCGGACCGGGTGATCTTCCTCGCCGACGGCCGGATCGTCGACGAGATGCTGACCCCCACCGCCGACGGCGTGCTCGACCGGATGAAGGAGTTCGACGCCCGGGGCCGGACCAGCTGACACCGGCGGGCTCCGCCGCCCGTACCGCGCCTCCACCACTCCAGGGCCTCCACAACTTTCAGGACTGACAACACCATGTTCCGTACCGCCTTGCGCAATGTGCTCGCGCACAAGGCCAGGCTGCTGATGACGCTGCTCGCCGTGATGCTCGGCGTGGCCTTCGTCTCCGGCACCCTGGTCTTCACCGACACCCTCGGCCACGCCTACCGCAACCAGTCGGCGAAGAGCTACGACGATGTCGCGGTCTCCGTCACCTCGTACAGCGACGACAGCGGCGCCCACCAGAACCCCGGCGTCAGCGCGAAGACTCTGGAGCGGATACGCGGCCTCGACGGCGTCTCTTCCGCCACCGGCCGGGTCTCCGGATTCGCCGGCGTCGCCGACCGGCACGGCAAGCTGATCGGCAACGGCTGGTCCAACACCGGGGGCAACTACGCCCCGGACAAGCAGGGCAAGGACAGCCAGTACACCTTCACCGACGGCTCTGGCCCGGTGCGCGACGGCCAGATCGCCCTCGACCGGTCCACCGCCGACAAGGGCGGCTACCAGGTCGGCGACACCGTGCGGGTCGCCACCAACGGGCCGGTGCGGGAGTACGAACTCGCCGGCATCTTCGACACCGAGGACGGCGCGGTCAGCGCCGGCGGCAGCCTGGTGCTCTTCGACACGTCCGTGGCGCAGAAGCTGTATCTGGAGCCGGGCTACTTCGAGGACGTCAACGTGGCCGCCGCCGGCGGCGCATCGGCCCAGCGGATCCTGGCCGACGTCAAGCCGCTGCTGCCGAAGAACGCCGACGCGCAGACCGGCAAGCAGCTCGCCGACGACCAGGCCAAGCAGATCGAGAAGGGCATGTCCGGGCTCAGCCAGCTACTGCTTGCCTTCGCCGGGGTCGCGCTCTTCGTCGGCATCTTCCTGATCTCCAACACCTTCACCATGCTGGTCGCCCAGCGCACCAAGGAGCTGGCTCTGCTGCGTGCGGTCGGCGCCTCGCGCAAGCAGGTCACCCGATCGGTACTCGCCGAAGCCCTGGTGGTCGGCGCGGTCGCATCGGCGATCGGGTTCGTCCTGGGAATCGGCCTCGCCGTGGGGCTGCGCTCCGCGATGGGAGCCTTCGGTGCCAAGGTGCCCGGTGGCCCGCTGGTCGTGGCGCCCACCACCGCGCTCGCCGCGTTCGGTGTCGGCGTGGTGATCACCATGCTGGCCGCCTGGCTGCCGGCCCGCAGAGCGGCGAAGATCCCCCCGGTGGCGGCCATGGGCAGCGCCCACCTCCCGGCGACCACCAAGTCCCTGGTGGTGCGGAACTCCATCGGCGGTGTCATCACCCTGCTCGGCGCCGCGGTGATCGTCGCGGGTGCGGCCGCCGGGTCCGGCGGCCGGACGATGATCGCGGCTGGCGCGTTCCTGACGCTGATCGGCGTGATCGTGCTGATCCCGCTGCTGTCCCGCCCGGCGATCGCCGTCGTACGGCCGTTGCTGCACCGGCTGTTCGGGGTGTCCGGCAAGCTGGCCGGCCAGAACGCGGTGCGCAATCCGCGCCGCACCGGGGCCACCGCGTCGGCGCTGGCGATCGGTCTCACCCTGGTCACCGGGCTCTCGGTACTGGGCGCCACCATGGGCCAGGCCGTCGACCGGATGACCACGGACAACTTCAAGGGCGACTACATGGTCGAGATGGCCAACGGCATGTCGCTCGACCCTGCCACGGTCACCGCCCTGCACAAGGCCAAGGGGGTCACCGCCGCGTCACCGCAGAGCGGCAGCCAGATCGCCATCGACGGCCGGGACGAATCGGTCTCGGGCGTCACCCCCGGCGACATCCAGCAGGTCCTCACCCTCGACACCGTCTCCGGTTCGCTCGACTCGCTCGGCCGGGGCCGGATCGCGATCGCCGAGAAGACCGCGGACAAGCAGGGCTGGAAGACGGGCACCAAGCTGCCGGTGACATACCTCGACGACAAGAAGGGCGAGCTGACCGTCGGCGCGGTCTACAAGGACAACGACTTCGTCTCCCCCGTGCTGGCCGCCACCGACGTGCTGGCCCGGCACGAGAAGAAGCCGGAAATCCAGCAGATCTTCGTGAAGACGGACGGCGGCGAGAGCAAGGCCAACCAGCAGGCCCTGGTGGACGCCATGGGTGACAACCCCGCCATCTCCATCTGGAATCAGCAGGACATCCGCAACCAGTTCGGCGGCGCGATCAATACCGCGCTGAACATCATGTACGGGCTGCTCGCGATGGCCCTGATCATCGCGGTGCTCGGGGTCGTCAACACCCTGGCGATGTCGGTCTTCGAACGCCAGCAGGAGATCGGGATGATCCGGGCGATCGGCCTGGACCGTGCGAAGGTGAAGCGGATGATCCGGCTGGAGGCGGTGGTGATCTCGGTCTTCGGCGCGGTGATCGGCATCGGGCTCGGCTCGTTCCTCGCCTGGGCGATCGGACAGACGATCAAGTCGAGCATCCCGAACTACGTGCTGGTCATGCCGTGGACACGGATCGGCGTCTTCCTGCTGCTCGCCGCGTTGGTCGGGGTGCTTGCCTCGCTGTGGCCGGCCCGCAGCGCCGCCCGGCTGAACATGCTGACGGCGATCAAGACCGAGTAGCGGCACGCGGATAGTCGGATACGCAGGTGGGGCCGGCCCGGACGATGTTCCGGGCCGGCCCCACCGGTGCGTAGCTCCTCAGCGCCAGTCGTACACCCGGCGCGGCACCCCCGACGCGCCTTCCGCCGGAGTCTTCACCGCCAGGATCTGGTTGACACCGATCCGGTTGCGTTCGAAGGCCAGTGCGGACGCCGCCATGTAGAGGCGCCAGACCCGGGCCCGCCCCGGGCTCGTCAGCCGTACCGCCTCCTGCCAGTGCGTTTCCAGGTTGGCCACCCATTGGCGCAGGGTGAGCCCGTAGTGCTCGCGCAGCGCCTGTACGTCGCGGGCTTCGAAGCCCGCCTCCTCCAGGGTCGCCACCGTGCGGCCCAGCGGCGCCAGTTCCCCGTCGGGGAAGACGTAGGCGTCGATGAAGCCGTCGATCTCGTAGGCGGACTCGTCCCGCTCGGGGCGGCGGCCGATCTGGTGGTTGAGCAGACGGCCGCCCGGCTTCAGCAGGGCGAACACATCGTCGGCGTACTCCCGGTAGCGGACCGAGCCGACGTGTTCGGCCATGCCGATCGACGAAATCGCGTCGTACGGACCGTCCTTGACGTCCCGGTAGTCCTGCACCCGGATCTCGATCCGGTCGGTGAGCCCCTCGTCGGCGATGCGCTTACGGGCGTACGCCGCCTGCTCACGCGAGAGGGTGACACCGGTGACCTGAACGCCGTACTCACGGGCCGCATGGATGGCCATCGAGCCCCAGCCGCAGCCGACATCGAGCAGTCGCATGCCCTCCTTGAGCGCCAGCTTGCGGCAGACCAGGTCGAGCTTGTCGCGCTGCGCGGTCTCCAGGGTGGAGTCGTCGGCCCAGTAGGCACAGGAGTAGACCATCGAAGGACCGAGCACCAACTCGTAGAAGTCGTTGCCCACGTCGTAGTGGTGGCTGATGGCCTGCTTGTCGCGGTGCTTGGTGTGGATCGGACCGCGGCGTCTGCGGATCTCCTCGGCCGGCGGGGGCGGCGGGGGCAGCGGCCCGCCGAGGTCCAGCAGCCCGCGGGCGGCCGTCCGCAGCCTCGAGTCGAGCAGCGGGTGCAGCGGCCGCTTCTTGTCCTGCTCGTCGTCGTGTTCCCAGATCAGCCCGGCCAGCAGTTCCAGGGCCGCGTACAGATCTCCCTCCACGTCGATCTCACCGGCCACCCAGGCGCGGGCGAGTCCGAGCTCGCCCGGCTTCCACAACAACCTGCGCAGGGCCCGGCGATGGCGGATCACCAGAACGGGCGTACCCGGAGGTCCGGACTCGCTGCCGTCCCAGGCCCGGATCCTTATCGGGAGCGGGGCTCCCAGCAGGTCCTCGGCGAGAGTGGTCAGCCGCAGCGCGGCGTCGGCCATGGCGCACACCTCCGTACAGACGCGGAAAGGCTCAACAGCAGGAGAACAACGAATACCTGCCCCTGAAGTCCCAATACCACATAACGGGTCCGTAAAATCCATGGTTAATACATGTACATTTCGCGCGGAACGCCGAAGGGGCCGCCCGCACCACGGATGGCGGACGGCCCCTTCGGAAGGAACCCGACTTGCTGACGCCGGGTCAGGAGGCCTTGGCCTTCTCACTCTCGGGCTTGACCGCGACCGGAGCCGGAGCGGGCTTGGCCGCCTCGTAGAACTCCTCGCGGGGGGTCTCCATGGCGCCCAGCGAGACCACCTCGCGCTTGAGGAACATCGCGAGGGTCCAGTCGGCGACGACGCGAATCTTGCGGTTCCAGGTCGGCACCGCCAGACCGTGGTAGCCCCGGTGCATGTACCAGGCGAGACGGCCCTTGAGCTTGATCTTCATCTTGCCCATGACGATCATCGCGACACCCTTGTGGAGGCCGAGGCCGGCCACCGCACCCTTGTTGGCGTGCTTGTAGGTGCCCTGCGGGAAGCCCCGCATGCCCGAGATGACGTTGTCGCCGAGGACCTTGGCCTGGCGCAGCGCGTGCTGGGCGTTCGGCGGGCACCAGGCGTTCTCGACGCCGGCCTCGCGGGCCGCCACGTCCGGGACCTGGGCGTTGTCGCCCGCGGCCCAGATGTAGTCGGTGCCCTGCACCTGGAGCTTCTCGGAGGTGTCCACGTGGCCACGGGGGCCGAGCGGCAGGCCGTAGCGGGCCAGCACCGGGTTGGGCTTGACGCCCGCGGTCCACACCAGGGTGTTGGAGTCGACCTCAAGGCCGTTGTTCAGGACCACATGGCCGTCGATGCAGGAGTCCATGCCGGTCTTGAGGTAGACCTCGATACCGCGGGACTCCAGGTGCTCCTTGCCGTACGCGCCGAGTTTCGGCCCGACCTCCGGAAGGATCTTGTCGGCCACATCGACCAGCACGAAGCGCATGTCCTCGCGCTTGACGTTGGTGTAGTACTTGGCCGCGTCCCGCGCCATGTCCTCGACCTCGCCGATGGTCTCCGCGCCTGCGAAGCCACCGCCGACGAAGACGAAGGTCAACGCCTTGCGGCGGACATCCTCGTCGTTCGTCGAGTCGGCCTTGTCGAGCTGCTCGAGCACGTGGTTGCGGAGACCGATGGCCTCCTCGACGCCCTTCATGCCGATGCCCTGCTCGGCGAGGCCGGGAATCGGGAAGGTACGGGAGACCGCGCCGAGCGCGATGACCAGGTAGTCGAACGGCAGCTCGTAGGCCTCGCCGACGAGCGGCGCGACCGTGGCGACCTTGCGGTCCTGGTCGATGGTGGTGACTCGGCCGGTGAGAACCTCAGCCTTGGGCAGCACGCGTCGCAGCGGGACGACGACATGCCGAGGCGAGATGCTGCCGGCAGCAGCTTCGGGGAGGAAGGGCTGGTACGTCATGTACGAGCGCGGGTCGACGACCGTGACGGTCGCCTCGCCGTAGCGCATCTTCTTCAGAATGCGACGAGCTGCGTACAGGCCTACGTACCCGCCTCCAACAACGAGGATCCTGGGACGCTCCGTGGTGCTCATGGCAACGAGTATCCACCTCATGGAGGGGGGTACCTCGTGCGCCCCTTCACAAGGTCGGGTGCCCTCTCTGCTACACTGCGCGGCTCGCTTCACGGAGGCCATCGCCTCACGGGGAAACCACAGCACCGGATACTCGCCGCCCACCCCTCCTGAGCTGGACCTCACCGCACCGGACCAACCGAACCACGGCCGGAGTTCATCCGTCCGTCACATACGTCGGGTAGTCCGGCCCGCCCGGCCCCGGGGCCTCTGGCCCCCCGTAAAGGACCAACGGCGGAAAAACTTCGGCCGCCGGGCCCCGATTCCTTGTGAAGAACTTCACGAACTTTCTCGGGCGGCCCCCGTCAGGCGATCGACCAAGCGATCCCGTCGAGGATGTCGTGCTCGCTCACGACCACTTCGCGGGCCCCCGTCCGCCGCATGACCTCGTGCAGAATCAGCGCCCCCGCGGTGATCACATCGACCCGCCCGGGGTGCATCACGGGGATCGCCGCGCGCTCCTCGTGGGTCGAGGAGAGCAGCATGGCGGCGACCTCGCCCACCCGCTCGGCGGTGATCCGCGAGTGGTGGATGGCTGCGGAGTCGTACGCGTCGAGGTCCAGCGCGATGCCGCCGACGGTGGTCACCGATCCGGCGAGCCCGACGAGCGTACGATCCTCGGTCAGCGGGACGGTCTCCTCCGCCAGGTCGAGCGCGGCGGCGATGTCGGCCCGGATCGCGGTGATCTCGCCGAGGGTCAGCGGGTCGTGCCGGACGTGCCGCTCGGTGAGCCGCACGCACCCGATGTCCACGGACCGGGCGGCGCCCGCGTGTTCCTCACCGACGACGAACTCGGTCGATCCACCGCCGATATCCACGACCAGATAGCTGCCGCCCCGGCCCGCGAGCTCCCGAGTGGCCCCGGTGAACGAGAACTCGGCCTCCTGGTCCCCCGTGATCACCTCCGGATCGACGCCGAGGATGTCCACCACGCCGCGGACGAACTCGTCGCGGTTCTCGGCGTCCCGGGAGGCGGATGTGGCGACGAAGCGGGTGCGCAGGGCGCCGTGCGCCTTGATCACCTCGGCGTACTCCTTGCAGGCGGCGAACGTCCGCTCCAGTGCTTCCGGGGCGAGCCGTCCGGTCCTGTCGACGTCCTGGCCGAGCCGGACGATGGTCATCCGCCGGTCGAGGTCGGTGAGCTCACCGGTTGCCGGATCGGCGTCCGCGACAAGCAGCCGGATGGAGTTCGTACCGCAGTCGATCGCGGCAACGCGGGTCATAAGGGGTTCCTCTCCGCTACCCGGGCCCGCCCCCGGTGGTCGGGGGCAACCCAGGGACGACCGGCCCGCTCGAGCGCGGGCCGCGCCGTCCCTGCCTCAATCATGACCTCCATCGCCACCGGCTACCGCCGGGAGGCCCCCGGCCGCCGCAGGATCACGGGCGGCGGGCGGCCCAGGTGGTGCGGGCGGAGCGGACGGTGAGGTCCTGGCGCCGCAGGATGCTGTGCCGGCCGTCGCCGTCCAGCAGGGTGTCGAGCGCGACCAGGTCGGTTTCGGACAACCGGCCGTCCGCGTGGGAGCGCAGTATGCGCAGGGATGCCTGCGCATAGCGGCCGGCGGCCGCCGGCAGCGGGGCGCGCAGATCGATGGCAAAGGGCCGCCGCTCTTCCAGATGGAAGCCGGCTCGGGTGAGGTGGTCCGTCCAGTCGACGGCGGGACGGTCGTTCAGTGCCGCGTGCAGACGGGCCTCGACAGCGCCCTGCACTGTGTCGTCGGGCAGGAAGCGGGGGAAGAAGTCCATCTCGGTCACCGCCAGCAGGCCATCTGGCCGCAGCGCGTCGAAGGCCCGGGCCAGCGCCCGGTCAGGATCGGCCAGGTGGTGCAGCGAGGAGGCCGCCCACACCAGGTCGGCCGGCCCGAGGCCGGGCCAGTCGGCGTCCAGGTCCGCCCGGACGGTGTCGAGCCGGTCCGCCAGGCCCAGGGCGTGAGCCTTCTTCGAGAGGTGGTGCAACATCTGGGGAGACACGTCCAGGGCGCTGGCCCCGGCCTGCGGGAAGCGCTTCAGCAGGGCGAGCGTGCCCGTCCCGGTTCCGCTGCCCAGGTCGAGGATGCGACTGGGTGCCGGGGTGGCGAGCTCCGCCAGCCAACCGGTCAGCTCGTCGAGGTGGGCGTGCAGAACCTCGGCGTCGAGATCCAGGAGCTCCGCCATGGCGAAGGTGCCGGCGCCTGCCGGCTCGTGATCCCGGTGGGTGCCGTGCATGCCCGTGCTGTTCGCGTCGTTCATACGCCGACGCTAACGCCGCCATGCCGGCACGGCATACACTCTTGCGTATGGCGCAAGAAAGCGATCTGGACAGCACCGTCCGCCTGCGCATCCGGGGACTGCGGCAGGCTCGCGGCTGGTCCTTGGACAACCTGGCCGAGCGCGCCTTCCTCAGTCCCTCCACGCTGAGCCGGATCGAGACCGGGCACCGGCGCATCAGCCTCGACCAGCTGACCTCACTGGCCCGCGCGCTGGGTACGTCCCTCGATCAGCTGGTGGCGTCCGTCGACGATGACGACATCGTGATCCGGCCCCAGCGCGACGAACAGCGCGGGGTGACCACCTGGCTGCTGAGCCGCGGGCCGGGGCCGTCCGGGGCCACCGTCGCCAAGATGCGCATCACCCAAGAAGCCCGCAGGGACGGGACCGATGAGCTCGGGGTGCACCCCGGCAAGGACTGGTTCACCGTCCTGTCGGGAACCGTCACGCTGCTGCTCGGCGAGCGCACCATCCACGTCGAGACGGGCCAGGCGGCCCAGTTCTCCACCATGATCCCGCACGCCATCAAAGCGCACGGCGGACCGGCGGAGATCCTGGTCATCCTCGACCACGACGGAGAGCGCAGCCACCTGCACCCTCCGGCCTGACCACCCGTGCCGCTCAGCCGTTCTCCGGGCAGGGCGTCACGCACGGGCCCTTCGCCCACCACTCCGGCAGCATCGCGATCGCCTCGTCCCCCAGCGGGTTGACCCCCGGACCGGCGGCCAGTGCGTGGCCGACCAGGACGTGCAGGCACTTCACCCGGTCCGGCATACCGCCGGCGCTGGGAAAGCCCTCGAGGACCTCGATCGCGTCCCGCCGGGCGATGTAGTCCTCGTGGGCTGCCCGATACGCGGCCGCCAACTCCGGGTCGGCGGCGAGGCGTTCGGTCATCTCCTTCATCACGCCGTTCGCTTCGAGCGTGCCGATCGCCGAAGCCGCCCGCGGGCACGTGAGGTAGTACGTGGTGGGGAACGGCGTGCCGTCCTCCAGGCGTGGCGCGGTTTCCACCACGTCGGGGTTTCCGCACGGGCAGCGGTGCGCGATCGCACGGAGGCCGCGCGGCGGGCGGCCCAGCTGCTGCTGGAACGCGGCGATGTCCACGTCGGTCGGCTCGGTGCGGTCGGTCTGCGGAGGGGGCGTTTCCATGGTGCCTTGAATCCAGATCTACTTGTGAGGGTGTCAGGCGGGCGCCTACCGGAAGCCGGTCACCGGTCGCCGGCCCGGTCCGCGGTGTCCACGCCGTCCCAGAGGTTGGTGTACCAGGGCCGGTCCGTGGCCCCCCGGTCCCGCGGCGCCCGCTTGCGCGCGTCCGGGTCGATGACGGTGTAACTCGTCTCCCCCGGCCGTACGTAATGCAGATGTTCACGGGCCAGCCGCTCCACGTACGCGTCGTCCTGCAGCCGCGCCTTCTCGTCCCGCAACTGCTCGACCCGGGCCTTCGCGTCGCGCACCTGCTGCCGCTGGTCGGCGATGTCGTTGCGCTGCGAGACGTACTGCCGCATCGGATAGGCGAGGGCGACGACCAGCGTGCAGAGCACCATCAGCAGTATCGCCGCCCGGCCGGTCAGCCGCGGGCGGCGGGCCTGACGCCTGGACTGGGAGCGGTAGACCCGGGCGGCGGTCTGCTCGCCCAGCACTTTCAGCCTGGTCGCGGTCGAGAACCGGTCCCGGTCCCCTGCCATGCCGCCTCCCCGTATACGCACGCACGTCCGTCCCCGGACACGGTACGGGACCGCGTACGAGGACGGCTGCACTGCGCTGCGCCTTTGCTGCTTATTCAGTTCTTTTTGGGTGATTCGGCATCAGCCCCGCGGCGCTCAGCTGTTCGTGCGAAACCGCGGGAAGGCCGACCGGCCCGCGTACACCGCGGCGTCGTCGAGGATCTCCTCGATGCGCAGCAGCTGGTTGTACTTGGCGACGCGCTCGGAGCGGGCCGGGGCGCCGGTCTTGATCTGGCCGCAGTTGGTGGCGACGGCCAGGTCGGCGATGGTGACGTCCTCGGTCTCACCGGAGCGGTGGGACATCATGCACTTGAAGCCGTTGCGCTGGGCCAGTTCGACGGCGTCCAGCGTCTCGGTCAGCGAACCGATCTGGTTGACCTTGACGAGCAGCGCGTTGGCCGAGTCCTCCTCGATGCCACGCGCCAGCCGCTCGGGGTTGGTGACGAAGAGGTCGTCGCCGACGATCTGGATCTTGGATCCCAGCTTCTCGGTGAGGACGTGCCAGCCGGCCCAGTCGTCCTCGAACAGCGGGTCCTCGATGGAGACCAGCGGATACGAGGCGACGAGCTCCTCGTAGTACTCGGTCATCTCGGCGGCCGAACGGGACTTGCCCTCGAACTCGTACGAGCCGTCCTTGTAGAACTCGGACGCGGCGACGTCCAGCGCGAGCGCGATGTCCTTGCCCGGGACGTAACCGGCCTCGGTGATGGCCTCGAGGATGAGGTCGAGCGCGGCCCGGTTCGAATCGAGGTTCGGCGCGAAGCCGCCCTCGTCGCCGAGGCCGGTCGCCAGACCCTTGGCCTTCAGGACCTTCTTCAGCGTGTGGTAGACCTCGGCGCCCCAGCGCAGCGCCTCGGAGAAGGACTCGGCGCCGATCGGCGCGATCATGAACTCCTGGATGTCGACGTTGGAGTCGGCGTGCGACCCACCGTTGAGGATGTTCATCATCGGCACCGGCAGCAGGTGCGCGTTCGGGCCACCGAGGTAGCGGAAGAGCGGCAGGTCCGACGCCTCGGAGGCGGCGTGTGCCACGGCGAGCGAAACGCCGAGGATCGCGTTCGCGCCCAGCGAGCCCTTGTTGTCGGTCGCGTCCAGGTCGAACATCGCCTGGTCGATGAGGCGCTGCTCGGTCGCGTCGTAACCGACGAGCTCCGGGCCGATCTGCTCGATGACGGCGAGGACGGCCTTTTCGACACCCTTGCCCTGGTAACGGTTGGGGTCACCGTCACGAAGCTCGATGGCCTCGAAGGCACCGGTGGAGGCGCCGGACGGAACTGCAGCACGACCCGTGCTGCCGTCGTCGAGGCCGACCTCGACCTCGACCGTGGGGTTACCTCGGGAGTCCAGGATTTCCCGGGCTACGACGACGTCGATGGACGGCACGAGCATCTCCTTCTGGGATGTGACGCTATGGGTGCAGGGTCTCTTTGGCCTTGCGACATGAGCCTAACCGGCCCGCGGCCCCCGACCGGCCGGGCGCCCGGCCCCTGGGACGAAAAAGCGCCCAAAAGACCTTATTACTACCCGAAGCTCGGCAAATATACTTGCTGGTAACCGAACTGACCGAAAGAAACCCCGGTCCGGCGCGTACGGGGGAGTCGCGCCGGACCGGGGTGCTCAGGGGGAGCCGGGATCAGCTCAGGTGCAGCTGCTGACCCGGGAAGATCAGGTCGGCGTCCTGCACGATGTCCTTGTTCAGGTGGTAGAGCTTCTCCCAGCCGCCGGAAAGGTGCTGGGACTTGGCGATCCGGGCGAGCGTGTCGCCGGCCTTGACCTTGTACTCGCCGTCGCCCTTCTTGATCTTCGCCGGGGCGGCGTGCTTCGCGGGGGCCTTACGGGCCTCGCTGCGCGAAGCGGACTGCGCGTTGCTGTGGGTCTCCTGCTGCGGAGCGGTCTTCGAACCAGCGCTCGCACCGGACGGGTTCACGCCCGGGTCCACACCATCGTTGGTCAGGCCGCCGGCACCCGCGCAGGACCAGGCACCCGGGCCCTGCATGTCGAGCAGCTTCTCGGCGACGGCGATCTGCTGGTCCTTGGTGGCGAGGTCGGCGCGCGGGGCGTACTTCGTACCACCGGCGGCGGCCCAGCTGGAGTTCGAGAACTGCAGGCCACCGTAGTAGCCGTTGCCCGTGTTGATCGACCAGTTGCCGCCGGACTCGCACTGGGCGACAGCGTCCCAGGTGGAGACGGAAGCGGCCGAAGCGGAGGTCGCGCCCAGCAGCGGTACGGCCACGGCGGCACCGGTGACGCCGGCAAGCGTGGCGTAGCGGACGGCCTTGGACGGGCGGCGGTGCTTGGACTTGCTGGCAGAAAAGAGCATGACGTATCTCCTCACCGACGCCTACGAGGTGAGCTGTCGGGTTCGGGCCAATGAGTTGCCCGGCTGCGCTACCTGCGCACAGCTTCACCCCAAGCCGTTTCCGTCCGTCCCGTCCCGGATTCCGATGATTCGGACTCCGCGTGGGCGGCCGGACCCGGCGCTTACCTGGGTCCCCCGCTCCTGCCTACGGCGCGTTACGCGTCGACTGTGTCTTCCCCCGACCGATGGCAGGATTCGGCGTGACGATCGAGGGTGCCCGCGGTGCGAGCGGTTCTGACCGAAACACAAATCCCTCCGATATTCAAAGATGAACATCGGAGGGAGTGCACGGCGCGTCGCACCTGTGCAGAAGGCATTTCCGCAGGTGAGGCGCGGCATGGGCGGCGCAGTCGGCCCGGACATTCGTAGCGACGGACGAGAGCCATGTCTCACCGCCGCCAAAACCGGACATAGTCGGATCAACTAGCCCTGTTTCGGGCTGAGATCAAGGGCCTGGCCAGGGAGGATGAGGTCCGGATCGCCACCGATCGTGCGGTGGTTCGCGGCATACAGCGCGGGCCATCCGCCGGGCAGATCGTGTGCATCCGCAATTGCCGAGAGATTGTCACCCGGGCGGACGGTATAGCTGTCGTCCGAACGAGCGTCGCCGCGTGTCGGGCTTTCGGACCGCGACGCGTGCCGGCCGTTGTCGTCGCCCGCCCGGGCGTCGTGCGACGGCTCGTTGGCCTCGTCGCCGCGGTGCTTGCCGGTGGTTGCGCTCCGTGAGGGCGCCGGCGTGCCCGTCGAGGCCGACGCCGGGTCGGAGGGCGTCGCGGAGTCGGTGGGCTCGGGGGAGTCGGCATCCGATGACCGCCGGCTGCCGGCCGCGTCCGAGCCGGAACCCGAACCGGAGTCGGCGGCGGGGTCGGTGGCGGCGGCCGTCGGCGCATCGGACGGCGAGGCCGAACTGGTGTCCGAGCCCGCATCGGAGCCCGTGTGCGCACCGTCGACCGAGTCCGACGGTGTCGCGGAGGCCGACGCATCGTCCGAGGCTTCGTCCGAGGCTTCGTCCGACGGCGTAGGGCTCGCGGTGTCCGGAACGCCCGGGTCCACCGTTGCCGTGGCGGCGTCGTCCTTCGTCAGGCCGGAGACGGTCGCGCAGCTGAGCCAGGGCTTGGCGCCCTCAGCCGCGTAGACCTTCTCGGCCACGGCTATCTGCTGGGAGCGGCTGGCGAGGTCCGGCCGGGACGCGTACTGCCCACCGCCGTACTGGTCCCAGGTGTCCTGCGAGAACTGCAGGCCGCCGTAGTAGCCGTTGCCGAGGTCGGCGCTCCAGATGCCGCCGGTCTCGCAGAGCGCGACGCGGTCCCAGGTGGTGGCATCGGCTGCGTGTGCGCCGGCTGCGCCCAGCAGCGGAATGGCGATGGCGGATCCCGTAACTCCTGCCGCTACCACGATGGCTGGAGCCTGACGGGGGCGTCGGTGCCGACCGTTCCCGGTGCGCATGCGGTGGCCTTCCGTGTGACGGATGATTCGAACGGTGAACGTAGCCGTAGTCGAATGCCCATCACAAGTCGATGCAGCGCAGATCACGTGAAAGTCACAGTATTGACGGCGAGTCAGTACGCATGACGGTCGAACTCCACCGGTAGCGTGCGCAATCCCCGCATGATGAGTCCACCGCGCCAGCGCAAATCGGCCGGATCCACCGCAAGCCGTATATCCGGCAGCCGCCGCAACAAGGTGGCGAGAGCGGTCTGCGCCTCCAGCCGGGCCAGCGGGGCGCCCAGACAGTAATGAATGCCGTGCCCGTAACCGAGATGCTGATTGTCGACGCGCGCGAGGTCGAGCGTGTCCGGTTCGGTGAAGCGCTCGGGATCCCGGTCGGCGGCCGCCAGCACGACCAGCACCGGATCGCCCTCGGCCACCTCCTGGCCGCCCAGGGTCAGCCGCTCGGTGGCGAACCGCCAGGTGGCGAGCTCAACGGGCCCGTCATAGCGGAGTAGTTCCTCGACCCCGGTGGCCAGCAGCTCGGTCTCGCCGGCGGCGAGTGACTCCTGAAGCCGCGCGCGCTGGTCCGGGTTGCGCAGCAGCGCGTACACGCCGTTGCCGATGAGGTTGACGGTCGTCTCGAAACCGGCGAAGAGCAGGATGAACGCCATCGCGGCGGCCTCGTTCTCCGTCAGATGCTCGCCGCCGTCGCTCGCCCGGATCAGCCCGGAAATGAGGTCGTCGCCCAGGTTCTCCCTTTTGCGGTGGATGAGCTCCGCGAGATAGCTGCGCATCTTCTTCACCGAGCGGGCCACACCACCGCGCGGGCCGCCGCCCTGGCCCGCTTTCGTATGGCGCAGCATCATTCCGGCCCAGTCGCGGAATTCGTCCTGGTCCTCCCGCGGCACACCCAGCAGATCGCAGATCGCATAAATAGGGAGAGGGAAAGCGAACTCATGGATGAGGTCGGCCTCTCCCTTTTCCACGAACGCGTCGATCAGCTGATCCGTCAGCTCCTGCACCCGCGGCGCGAACCGCGCCACCGTGCGCGGGGTGAACGCCTTCGACACCAGCCGCCGCAGCCGGGTGTGATCCGGCGGATCGATGTTCAGCAGATGCGTCATCAACTCCGCCTTGCGTTCCCCCGGGATGCCGGTCTTGCCCTTGGCGTGCGGGGACGCGGCGTGGTGCGCCGGGTTCTTCGACAGCCGGGGCTCGGCCAGGGCGGTCCGGGCGTCCTGGTAGCGCGTCACCAGCCAGGCTTCGACCCCGCTGGGCAGCGCCGCCAGGTGCACCGGCGCGTTCTCCCGCAACCAGGCGTACGCGGGGTACGGATCGGTGGCGAACTCCCAGGTGAACAGCTCGGGCTGGGGTCCTGCCGTCACCTGCCGGCCCCTTCCGCGGCCAGGATCGCGTCCCGGTACGCCCGCGCCGCGGCCCGTAGAGCGGCCTCCGGGTCGGTGCCCGCGGCCTCGGCCCGCACCGTCATCGCGAGCAGCCGGTAACCGACGGACTCCCCCTCCGGCAGCGGAACCTCCAGGCCACCGCCGCGAACCCGGGACGCCAGCTTGGCGGCCAGCGCCAGCGCGGGCTGACCGACCGGCACCCCCTCGGTCACCGAGTCACGCTGCTTCTCGGCCGCCTTCGTACGGTTCCAGTGTGCGTGCACGTCCTCCGCGGTCTCCGCGGTCTCGTCACCGAAGATGTGCGGGTGGCGGTGGATCAGCTTCTCGACGAGGCCGCCGGCCACATCGTCGATCGAGAAGGGCTCCTCCGCGTCCTCCTGCGCGATCCGCGCGTGGAAGACGACCTGCAGCAGCACATCGCCCAGTTCCTCGCGGAGTTCCTCCCGGTCACCGGCCTCGATCGCCTCAACGAGTTCGTACGCCTCCTCGATGAGGTACTTGGCGAGCCCCTGGTGCGTCTGCTGCGACGTCCACGGGCACTCGCGGCGGACCCGGTCCATCACCTGCACCAGGTCCAGCAGTCGCGCGCCCGGCAGGTCGTACGAACCGGGCAGCAGCTCCAGATCCGGCATGCGCACCCGGCCGCTGCCGGCCAGCCGGGCCAGACCGTCGGTCAGCCGCCGGTCGCCCTCGCCCGAGAGGACGACCACGACCGTACGCCCGCCCGCGCACTCCTCGACCAGGTGCTCCGCGTCGGGCGACACATGCTCGACGGTGACGCCGGCCTCGCGCAGGTACGGCAACTGGGCGTGCGCCTCGTCCGGACACAGCACCCGGTCGGCGGCGTGCAGCAGCTGCCAGGCGGGCCAGGACAGGAGCCCCGGCGCGACCCGGTGGCTGGTGGTGAGCAGCACGATCCGGCCGGAGCCGTCGGCCTGGTCGGCGGTGTCGGGGGCGTTTTCAACGGTCACCCGTCGAAACTACCTCCCCCGGCTACGCGCCCGCCGATGCGGACTGTTGCTGGGTGACCTGGGTGATCCACGGAGCCTTGTACGGGCCGAGCTGGCTCTTCCTGGCGTCCCACACCCCGTACCGCGGATTGACGTCCACGCCCAGCGCCTTGGAAGCCTTCGTCATGGCCTGCAGCACGGCCGCCTGCCCGGCCGCGTTGCCCAGATCGGCGCCGAGCGCCCGGGCCAGCTTGTTCGCGGTGACCTGCTCCTGGAGCGCCTGGTCGATCTGACCGGGGGCGACACCGTTCTGCTCCAGATACACCTGCTGAAGCCGCGCCTCGCTGCCGGCCTGCTGCACGAGCTGCGCCCGCGCGTCCTGCACCTCCTTGCGACTGATCGTCGCACCGGCGTCCTTCGCCGCCCGGGCGAGCACCCGGTCGAAGATCATGTTGCCGAGCTTCATGCCGGTGAGGTTGTTACTACTCTTGATCATCTCAGCGGCCTGCGGCGACTTCTTCTGGGCCGCACGCACGTCCCTGACCTGTGCCTGAACGGCAGCGACCGTGATCCGCTCCTTGCCCACGACGGCGGCCGCTCCCGGATGGGCCTGGCTGCCGCAGGCAGCGAGCAGCGGGGACGCGACGGCAAGAACAGCGGATACGGAGAGCACAGTGCGACGGCGGCGGTGCAAAGGGGCCTCCTGGGGGGCGCGAGTTTGTGCCTCGGTTCACAAGACCTTGCGGGAAATGATGTTAGGCACTTGGCGTGGCGGGGGCCACTGGTTCGACCAACGATTCGGAGGCTTCCCGGTTGTCAGGACGGAGCATGATCGTCCGCGAGACGACAAATGTGATCGGAACGGCCGCCCCTGCCGCGATCAGCGGCGCGTAGTGACTACTGACGTTGCCGAGGCCCACCAGCAGGTACACCCCGCTCGTCGTGATCACGAAATTCGCCGCGTTGGTCAGCGGGAACAGCAGGAACTTCCGCCAGGTCGGCCGCACCCGGTAGGTGAACCTGGCATTGAGGAAGAACGACCCGATCATGCTGAGACAGAACGCCAGGGTGTGTGCGGCGAGATAGGGCAGCCCGGTGAGCAGCACCCGGTAGCACGCGTAGTACGTGGCGGTGTTCACCACGCCCACGCAGGCGAAGCGCACCATCTGCGCGAGGCGGCCGGTCATCTGCTTGCTCCCCAGGGATACGAGCCGCGCCGGTGGTCCGCCGGGGCCGCTCCACCGTGCCACTCAGCTCCGCCAGGCGGCAAGCAGATCCGCAGGGCTGAGGACGACGTCCGTGCGCACGCCGTCGGCAAGACCCGCCGGGCAGACGGCCAGCAGGGGCGCGGCGGCCGCCCTCGGTGGCCCCCGATCGCGTCATGAGCTCGAGCGGGAGATGCCCGAGATACCCGAACGGCGGCCTGGCCTTTTCGTGATCGATCTCGACGGAACGATGATCGGCATGGTCGAGCTCAAACGGCACGGCGCGGAGGGTGCGGGGCACGTCCGTTCGAATGTCGGGAAGTCCGAGCTCGGCTACCTGTTCCTGCCGGGGGCGTGGGGACGCGGGTACGGCACCGAGGCGTGCGCGGCAGCGCTCGGCTGGTTCGCCCACGCGCGTCCCGGCGAGCCGGTGGTGCTGTACACCCAGACCGCCAACGACCGCTCGATGCGCCTCGCGGCAAAGCGATGTGCCTGGTGCTGGCACCGTCCACGCCCGAAATCCTGGATTCCGCTCTCTCCGTGCGGGCAAGATACGGAGCCCTCGACCTGGATCTGGTCGATGCGGTGAACGTGGCTCTGGCTGCCGAGTACGAGACGGACGCCGTCCTGACCCGGGACATCCGCGATTTCCGGACCGTCAGGCCGTTGGGAGGCAGGCGCACGCATTTCCGGATCCTGCCCGACGATCTCTGACCGAGCGGGATGATGCTCTGCCGGGCAAGAATCGACAGACCACTCCCGTGAGCGATCGAGGAGCGCGAGCAATGACGCATTTGGACGCGCGGCCACTGATGTTCGTCATTTCCGGCCCCAGCGGCGCCGGTAAGGGAACGGCGCTGCGGTTCCTCACCGGGGCGCCCCTGCTCCAGCGGGTCCCCACGTACACCACCCGGCAGCCGCGCACGCACGAGAAACCCGGGACGGACTACATCTTCGTGGGCGAGGACGAGTTCTTCCGGCTGCACCACGAGGGAACGATCTTCGAGTACACCCGGACGTACTCCGCCAGCTACTACGGCTCTCCGCAGCGGCTGCTCGCCGACGACCAGGCCGATCCGCTGCTGACCGAGCTCGACCCCGGCGGTTTCGTACGGGTGCGGGCCGCCTCCCGGCGCCGGGTGATCGGCATCTTCGTGACCACCACCTCCGAGGACGAACTGCGGCAGCGGCTGCACCGCCGCGGGCAGGGTGACGAGGCCAACCAGCGGCTGCGCATCCGCACCGATCAGCTCACCTGGGCCTGGGTGTACGACTACGTGCTCGTCAACGAGGACCGCGGACAGTTCCTGCGCGACCTGGAGACGGTGGTACGGAGCGAGATCCTCCGGTCGGACGGAGCGCGCAGGATGCTGGAGCTGAAGGCCGAGTCGAACCCGACGCTGCGGGACAGCGACTGAGCCGGCGCGGGCGATGGGGGCGACCCGTCCGACCTGCGAGTGATGACCAAAAGCTTGACGTGGACCAGTCAGAGTTGTAGACAACAAGCCTCTTTGAGAGCGCTCTCAACGAGAAGTCGGCCTCCCCGTCATGCGCCCGCTGCCGTACCCCCCACCGCACCCCCCACCGTGCACGGGCGCATCCCCCACCTCAGGAGCACCGTATGCACCTCGGACAGACACCGGAGCAGGAACGGATACCCAGCCAGGGAAGTGGCGGCACCCACCGGTCGCGGCGGTCACGGGCGCGGATCACGCTCGCCGCGCTGGCGGTCGGCGCGCTGGCCGCGGCAGGCCTGGGGGTCATCGCGGCGCCCGGCGGCGCGGCCACCCCGACGGCCGCCGCCGTGAAGGCCGCCGCGGCGCAGAGCGAAGTGCCGGCGCCGCCCGCCGGTTTCACCACCACCTGGAGCGACGACTTCAACGGCGCGTCGGGCACCGGGCTGGAGACCGGCACCTGGAAGTACGACACCGGGCCGGGCAGCAGCTTCGGCACGGGTGAGATCGAGACGATGACCGACTCCACCGCGAACGTCTTCCACGACGGAAACGGCCACCTCGTCCTGCGCGCCAACCACACCGGCGGCGACCCGGCAGCGGGCTGGACCTCCGGACGGGTCGAGACCCAGGCGGCCACCTTCGGCGCCCCGGCCGGCGGGGTGGTCGAGATGGTGTCGTCCATCCAGCAACCCGACGTCAGCACCGCCAACGGCGCCGGATACTGGCCGGCCTTCTGGATGCTGGGCTCCACGCTGCGCACCGGCACCACCTGGCCGACCTCCGGCGAGGTGGACATCATGGAGGACATCAACGGCCGCAGTTCGGTCTTCGGCACCTTGCACTGCGGTACCAACCCGGGCGGCCCCTGCAACGAGAGCACCGGCATCGGCAGCGGCGAACACGCCTGCGCCGGCTGCCAGAGCGGCTACCACACGTACGCCGTGCAGATCGACCGCTCGGTCTCGCCGGAGCAGATCCGCTATTACCTCGACGGCAAGCAGTACTTCAGCATCGACTCCACGAAGGTCGACGCTGCGACCTGGTCGAGCGCCGTCGACCACCCGTTCTTCATCATCTACGACCTCGCCATGGGCGGCGGCTTCCCCAACGCGTTCGGCGGCGGCCCCAACGCGGCCACGGTGTCCGGCGGCCGGATGAACGTCGACTACGTCGCCGTCTACAACAAGGCGCCGTAGCAGCACCGGGCACAGGCGGAGGAGGGGCGGTCCACCAGGACCGCCCCTCCTCCGTGCCACACCGCGCGGCAGCCGCTCAGGCACCGACCGGGAGCCTGGTGACGAGCTCACGGCCGTCGGCCTTGAAGGCGGGCGGGAAGACCAACTTCAGGCCGTCGGTCTCACCTTGCACGGTGATGACCGTCTTCAGGCCGAGACCGAGCA
This sequence comes from Streptomyces sp. NPDC051320, assembly GCF_040682175.1. Taxonomy (NCBI): domain Bacteria; kingdom Bacillati; phylum Actinomycetota; class Actinomycetes; order Kitasatosporales; family Streptomycetaceae; genus Streptomyces; species Streptomyces sp. NPDC051320. Next base: position 149,320 of record NZ_JBFBAL010000011.1, on the reverse strand, counting down.
GCGCCTTGGTCAGCGGCGCCGCGGCGAGCAGCCCCCGCTCCAGCGACATCAGGGGCTTTCCCGGCTTGCCGCTCGTGGTGGCGCCGTCGAGAAAGAGCAACCGCCGGTCCGTCAGGGCCAGATACATCGGCCGCGGCTGGACGGTGGCGATGACGGTGCCCGCGCTGAGCACCCCGACCAGTGCGCTGGTGAGCACCTGGCGCTTCACCGATACGGTTCCGACCTTGGCCAGACCGGTGAACTCGATCTGCTCGCCCGCGATGAGGAGTGTGGTGGCGGCGTCCAGGACCTGGCGTCTCCGACGGCTGTTCATGACGCCACGATCGCGACCGGCGCGTCCCACGCGTCGCGGTCGATGGTGAGGGTGCCCCCGGTGTGGGTGACCTTCTTGTTGACGGCGTACTGATGTCCGCGGCGGTGCCCGGTGTACAGCGTCGAGGCGTACGGGAAGCCCTTGGTGGTCGAGTAGACGTCGTCGTAGCGGGCGTACCAGAGAATCTCCGGCAGGTCCGTACGCGTCTTGGCGTTGGCGACGACGGCGGCGCTGGAGTTGCTGAAGCCGTAGAAACCGGACCAGTAGCCCTTGGCCTTGACGGTCTTGTCGAAGGACCGGATGTAGGAGAGGACGGTGTTCACGCAGGAGGTGTTCTTCGGGTCGAAGTACTCCATGTCGAGGTAGACCGGGCTGCCGGCCTTCATCCCGAGCGCCGACTCCTTCTTCACCGCGTCCGCGGCGTCGGCGGCGGCCAGCGAGGTGGCGTTCGACGCGGTCATCTTCTCCGGGTTGTTGCTGGTCTGGCAGGGCGGCTGCGCGCCCACGTACAGCGGGACCAGCTTCCAGCCGGTGGCGCTGACCGACTTCACCCAGGAGGCGGTGAGGTTCGGCTGGGCGCAGCCCCGGTTCTTCCCACCGACGTACACGGCGGCCCCGCGGTAGACCGACGTGGCGTACCAGCCCTTCATCGCGGTCAGCGACGGGGCGGTGCAGGTGTCGAAGACATGACCGGTGAAGATCTTCGGAGCGGGCCGGGTGACCGTGGTCGCGGTGGCGGCCTCGGCGGCGAACGCGCCACCGACCAGAACGGCCAGGCCCGCCACGGACATCCCGATATAACGCCGCTTTTTGGATATGCGGTGATTCGACACAGAGACCTCGACGGTTCTCGAAGAAGAAAAGAAGGGGGAGCCGAGCCGCGCGCATCGACAGCGGGCTCGGCGGCAGATCACAATCTCACGCCGAACCCCTGGTAGAACCCCTGGTGCAGGTGATGCGCGAATATATTGCGGAAGTTTGGTGAATCCATTGCCGAACAGCCGCCCACGCGCGGACGGTTGCCAGACAAAGCAGGGGCCGCACTCGTCGCGAGTGCGGCCCCTGCCTGCTCATACGGCTACCTGGTCACCGGTCAGGCGACGGGCCCGGTCTTGCGGCGGCGCACGACGAACAGCGCACCGGCACCGAGCACCACGGCGACGCCGCCCGCGATCCCGATGGTCGGCACCATGGACGACGAACCGGTCTCGGCGAGGCTGCCCTCGACCGGCACGGTGGTGGAGGTGTCGGGCTTCTTGGTCGGGACCGGAGCCTCGCCGCCCTCCTGCGGCTTGGTGCCACTGGTGTCAGTACCGGCGGCCACGATCCGGAACTTGTACGCCACGTCGTCGGAGCCCACACAGTCGTCGGCCCCGAGATAGATGCCCGCGCCGAGCGTGAAGCCGGCTCCGGCGGGGGCGGACGACGTGACGTTGATCCGCAGCGGGATGTTGACCTCGTAGTCCGGCTTCAGCTGCTCCGTCTCTCCGACGTAGCCGACCGCCCGGCCGTTCTCGCTGAGGTCCTCCCAGACGTTGGTCTGCGGGTTGAGGGCCTGCAGTGCGACCTTCTTGGACGCGAAGAAGTTCTCACCGTTCTTGTCCGGAGACGCTCCGGCGAAGAAGGCGACGCCCTTCGCGACCGCGTCCGAGGAGTTGTAGACGTTCAGCGTGAACTTGTGCCATCCGCTGCCTGCGGAGATCTTGCCCGGCAGGCCCGTCGAGCTGGGCTTTGTCACACGCCTTGGGCGGCTCGTCACCGCCGGGAGGCGTGCTCGCAGCGTCCGACGGGGTGCCTGACGGCGTGTCCTTCCCGGAAGGAGTCGACGCCGTCGTACTCGGCTTCCCGTCCTTGGACGGCGTGTCGTCTGAGGCTGTGTCGTTGCTCGACGTGTCGTCGGACGCCGTGTCGTCGGACGCCGTGTCGTCGGACGCCGTGTCCGGAGCCGTGGTGTCCACCGACTCGGAAGCGCTCGGGGATGTGCTCCCGCTCTCGGCCGGAGCCGAGTGCCCAAGAGCAGGGTCGTCGGCGGCGAACGCGGCCGGAGCCGCCAGGAGAGCGGCCGGTGCGATGGCAGCCGTCGCGGCAGCGACGGCTATGGCATGGCGAAGCTTCATGCAGACCTCGTAATGATGCGGCGTACCAGGTGGTGCGCCGTGCCGACGATGAAGGGCCCCTGGTGGATGTGGCGGCACACGGGCGGGGCTGTTGATTGCGCATGTGTGACCTGTGAAAGCTGTGAAAGGTTGCCGCATCTTTGCGCCGGCCTCATGTGGCGTGCACCACAACCGCCGACGAAGCCGGCCCGCGCCTCAGCCCCGCCGCATCTCGCGGTTCCGCAGCAGCGCCCGGCGCAGTTCCACCGGGAGCGGGTGGTGCGGGCCGTACAGGCGTTCCGTGTCGTAGAGCAGTTCCTCGAGCTGGCGGTGCGCCTCCGCGTGGTCGCCCAGGGCGAGCAGCAGGTGTCCGATGCGGTGGCGGATCTCGAAGGAGCGGGCCGGGTCGGTGCCGGTCGCGTACTGGTTCCTGTAGTACGGCAGCATCGCGCGGTATTCGGCCAGGGCGGCGGCCGCATCACCCAGCTGCTCGAGGCACTGCGCCGCGTCGAAGCGGAACTGCAGCGCCTGTTCGTCCGCGGTGCCCGACTCCGATGCGCGGATGTCGGTCAGTTTGCGCAGTTCGGGCAGGGCCCGGCGGTACTGGCCGTCGTCCATCAGAGTGGCCGCGTACTGCTTGCGCAGGATGCGGACCACGGGTGAACGCTCGCCGTGCTGCTCGGCCGCGGCCGGCAGTATGCCGCCGAGGATGTCGACGGCCTGGGTGATCCGGCCCTCCCCGAGCAGCTTCTTGACCTCGTCGACCGCGGCCGCCACATCCGGTTTGGCCGTCACCGGGGCCGGTTGCGCGGCGGGCGGGGTGGTGACGCGGTCGGGCCACGGCGCCTGCGGGCGCAGGAACGGGCGGGTCGGGTCCAGCGGGCCGGACGGCTGTCCGGAGCCCCGGGCCGGCAGCAGCGGTATGAGGTGTTCGTACACCTCTTGGGCGCTCGCCGGCCGGTGCTGCGGGTCCTTGGCCAGCAGGCGCAGTACGAGGTTCTCCAGCTGCGGGGGGACTTCCGGCCGGGCCCGGCGGACCGGCAGCGGCGGCTCGTACAGATGGCGGTGCAGCACACCCAGCGCGGTCGATCCGGCGAACGGCACGTCCCCGCTGAGGAGTTCGTGCAGGACCACGCCGAGGGCGTAGAGGTCGGTGTACGGGCCGACCGCGCCGCCCATCGCCTGCTCCGGGGCCATGTACGCCGGGGAACCGATGGGCGTACCGGTGTGGGTGAGGCGGGTGGTGTCGGTCTCGGTGTCGAGTACCGAGGCGACCCCGAGGTCGAGCACGGTGACCGTACCGTCCGGACGCACCATCACGTTGCGCGGCTTGAGGTCACGGTGCACGATCGGCACCGCATGCACGGCGGACAGCACCGCACACAACTGGGCGGCGACGGACACCGCCCAGGGCCAGGGGTACGGGGGGTGCTCGGCCAGGTGGTCGGCGAGGTCGGCGCCCTCGACGTGCTGCATGACGAGGTAGAGGTCCTCGTGGTCGCTGCCCGCGTCGTGCACGGTGACCAGACCGGGGTGATCGACCTGCGCGGTGACCCGGCACTCCCGCACGAAGCGGCGGCGCAACTCCTCGGCGTCGGCGGATCCCGCGACCCGGTCGGGGCGCAGCAGTTTCACCGCGACCCGGCGGTCCAGTCGCTTGTCGTACGCCGTCCAGACCTGACCCATGCCGCCCTGGCCGAGGATCGAAGCGAGCTCATAGCGCTCGGCGACGACGCGTCCACTGGTCAACGGCCCTCCCCCCGGCGTCCGTCGGTGTCCTTGCGCAGCAGGTCACTGAGCTCGTCGAGTTCGGCACGGACCTGGTCGATGCGATGCGCCGGCCGGTCCGCCGGAAGGGGCGGCTGCGGTTGCGGTAGCGACTGCGGCTGCGGTTGCGGTAGCGACTGCGGCTGCGGCTGCGGCTGCGGCTGCGGCTGCGGCTGGGCGTACGGAGCCTGTTGCGGAAACGGGGGCCGGGGCGCCTGCGGCTGCTGCCTCTGCGGGTGCGCCTGCGCGCCCGGGACCGGTGTCGGGGCCTGCGGCGGGTATCCGTAACCGACCTGCGGCTGCGTCGGGGCGCTGTACCCCGGCCGCGACGCGAAGTACGACGGGGCCGCCGCCCGCTGCCGCTGCAGGTCCCGTATGTCGAAGATGACGAAGTGGACGGCGCTGCCTGCCCCGAGCAGCAGGACACAGGACATGGCCACATCGGTCCCGTGGCTCGATTCGGGCAGCGAACCGACCACCGCGAAAGCGCCGATGGACACCGGCAGACTCAGCCAGGCGGCCGTCCAGTCGTACCAGCGTCCCCGCATCATCGCGATCCGGAACAGTGGGAGACAGGAGAGCAGGCCACAGGTCAGAAAGGCAGCGACGGCGAAGACCACGCGCAGAGCGATCCTGCTGCCCGCCCTCGACGAAGGCGGCGCAGGCGGCGCGGGGCTGGGGCCGAACATGGCTGCTCCTGGGACCTGGTGGGACGTGGATTCGAGCGTATACACCGACACCGACAACCGGTCATCGGTTGTACGGAACCGTTGTCCGACTGATCACATCAACTCACACCAGCGGGCCCGGGGGTCCCCCGGGTCACTCTGCCGCTGTCCGGCCGCACCACCGTCGGCGCCGACCGCCGGTACCCTCCAACGCCGCACGGCGGCATACTGGTGGAACTTGTGGCGCAGACACGACATGAGCGCCGGCTCCCACCGTCGACACCTCACCCTGGACCGCCGTGATACCTCCTCGTGCCACCCGCCGCACCCGCCCTCTCATACCGGTCGCCGTCCTGCTGACGGGCGCACTCGCGCTGGCCGGCTGCAAGGCTGATACCGGGCCTGCGGACTCGCACCCCGGGACCGCCTCCACGGCAACGGGAACCTCGCAATCGGGAACTGCGGCAGCGGGAACCGCGCTGCACGCCGTCGAACGTCTCCCCGTGAAGGGGCGGGCGCCCAAGACCGGCTACGAACGGGACAAGTTCGGCGCCGCCTGGGCCGATACCGACCACAACGGCTGCGGCACCAGGGACGACATCCTGGCCCATCAGCTCCGGTCGGTCACCCGGGCGTCGGACGGCTGCAAGGTACTGGGCGGCACGCTCGAGCCGGACCCCTACACCGGCACCCGCGTCCGTTACGTACGAGGGCACAGCAAGGTCGACATAGACCACCTCGTCGCTCTGTCGGACGCCTGGCAGAAGGGCGCGCAGCAGTGGGACGACGGCAAGCGGCGTGCTTTCGCCAACGACCCGCTCAATCTGGTCGCCGCCGATTCCTCCGCCAACCGCCAGAAGGGGGACGGCGACGCGGCGACCTGGCTGCCCGCCAACAGGTCCTACCGCTGCACCTATGTGGCGGGCCAGACGGCGGTCAAGAAGAAGTACGGGGTGTGGGTGACGCAGGCCGAGAAGGACGCAATGGGGCGGGTGCTGCAGGGCTGCCCGGACCTGAAGCTGCCGTCGGGCGGCAACCCCACCGAGGCGCCGGCCAAATCCACCGGCTGACGTGATCGCGCCGGTACCGGCGACACCGGCGGCCCGCGCGTAGGGTGAAGCGCATGGCCCCGCCGCTGCCCGGCCCGCTGGCCGCCCTGGCTCCGCTGCTGGACGACTACGGCTATCTGGCCGTCGGTGTGGTGATCTGCATCGAGGACTTCGGCGTCCCGGTACCCGGCGAGACGATCCTGATCGCCGCCGCCGTGTACGCCGGAGCCGGGCAGCTGAACATCATCCTGGTCGCCGTGATCGCGGTGCTGGCAGCCGTCCTCGGCGACAACATCGGCTACCTGATCGGCCGTACCGGCGGCCGTGCCTTCGTGCACCGCTGGGGCCGCTACGTCTTCCTCACCCCCGCCCGGTTCCAGAAGGCCGAGGACTTCTTCACCCGGCACGGCGGCAAGGTCGTCACCGTCGCGCGGTTCATCGAGGGACTGCGCCAGGCCAACGGCATCATCGCCGGAACCAGCGGCATGCCCTGGCGGCGCTTCCTCGTCTTCAACACGCTGGGCGCGGTGCTGTGGGTCGGGCTGTGGGCGAGCCTCGGCTATCTGACCGGCACACACATCGGGACCATCTACGAGCAGATCAGCCGCTACACGATCTGGGTCGTCGTCGCGGCCGCCGTGGCCCTGGCCGTGTTCGTCGCCCGCCACCTGCAGAAGCGCCGCCGGAACCGGGAGCACTGACGGGGCAGCCGACCGGGCATCCGACCGGCCCTCAGGACAGCCGGTCAGGACAGCCGGTCGGAACGGCTGGTCAGGACAGCCGGTCAGGAGCCCAGAATGCTCGCCAGGAACTCCCCGGTCCACGACAGCAGTTCGCGGCCCACCACCGGCTTGCCACCGATCCGCCCCGCCGTCGGGCGCGGCACCAGAATCTGACGGGCCGGCGCCTTGATGACCGTACGCGGGTAGAGACGCTTGAGGCGCAGCTCCTGCGACTCCCGCAACTCCACCGGAGCGAAACGGATGTTGGGGCCCTGCAGGACGATCTCGCCGACCCCGCAGGCCCGCGCCAGCATCCGCAGGCCGGCCACCAGGAGCAGGTTCTCGACCTGCTCGGGAAGCTTGCCGTAGCGGTCGGTCAGCTCCTCGCGTACCGCCTTGATGTCCTCCTCCGAGTTGGCGGAGGCGATCGACCGGTAGGCCTGCAGGCGCAGCCGCTCGCCGGGGGCGTACTCGTGCGGGACGTGCGCGTCGACCGGCAGCTCGATCTTGACCTCCAGCGGGGGCTCCTCCTCCGCACCGCCGTCGATCGCGGTGCGGTAGTCCGCCACCGCCTCGCCGACCATCCGGATGTAGAGGTCGAAACCGACCCCCGCGATATGGCCGGACTGCTCGCCACCGAGCATGTTGCCCGCGCCGCGGATCTCCAGGTCCTTCATCGCCACATACATGCCGGCGCCCATCTCGGTGTGCTGGGCGATCGTCGCGAGCCGCTCGTGCGCGGTCTCCGTCAGCGGCTTCTCCGGCGGGTACAGGAAGTACGCGTACCCCCGGTCGCGGCCGCGGCCCACCCGGCCGCGCAGCTGATGGAGCTGGGAGAGCCCGAAGTTGTCGCCGCGCTCCACGATCAGCGTGTTCGCGTTGGAGATGTCGATACCGGACTCGACGATCGTCGTGGAGACCAGCACATCGAACCGCTTCTCCCAGAAGTCCACCACGACCTGCTCCAGCGCGCTCTCCCCCATCTGCCCGTGGGCGGTACGGATCCGCGCCTCGGGCACGATCTCGCGCAGCCGGGCGGCCGCCCGGTCGATCGAGTCAACCCGGTTGTGGATGTAGAAGACCTGGCCCTCGCGCAGCAGTTCACGCCGGACGGCGGCACCGATCTGCTTCTCCTCGTACGGCCCGACGAACGTCAGCACCGGGTGGCGCTCCTCGGGGGGCGTGGTGATCGTCGACATCTCACGGATGCCGGTCACCGCCATCTCCAGCGTCCGGGGGATCGGCGTCGCCGACATCGTCAGCACGTCGACGTTGGCGCGGAGCTTCTTCAGCTGCTCCTTGTGCTCCACACCGAAGCGCTGCTCCTCGTCCACGATGACCAGGCCGAGGTCCTTGAACCTGGTCTCCGAGGAGAACAGCCGGTGCGTGCCGATGACCAAGTCGACCGAGCCGTCCCGCAGACCTTCCAGGGTGGCCTTCGCCTCGGTGTCGGTCTGGAAACGGCTCAGCGCCCGCACGACCACCGGGAACTGCGCGTACCGCTCGGTGAAGGTACCGAAGTGCTGCTGGACCAGCAGCGTGGTGGGGACCAGCACCGCCACCTGCTTGCCGTCCTGGACCGCCTTGAACGCGGCGCGCACCGCGATCTCGGTCTTGCCGTAACCGACGTCACCGCAGATCAGCCGGTCCATCGGGACCGTCTTCTCCATGTCCTCCTTGACCTCGGCGATGGTGGACAGCTGATCGGGGGTCTCCACGTAGGGGAAGGCGTCCTCCAGCTCCCGCTGCCACGGGGTGTCCGTGGCGAAGGCGTGGCCGGGCGCCGCCATCCGCGCCGAGTACAGCTTGATCAGGTCCCCGGCGATCTCCTTGACGGCCTTCTTGGCCCGTGCCTTGGTCTTCGTCCAGTCGGCGCCGCCGAGCCGGTGCAGGGTGGGCGCCTCACCGCCGACGTACTTGGTGACCTGCTCCAGCTGGTCGGTGGGGATGTAGAGCCGGTCACCGGGCTGGCCGCGCTTGGCGGGGGCGTATTCGACGAGCAGGTACTCACGGGTCGCGCCCTGCACCGTGCGCTGCACCATCTCGATGTAGCGGCCGACACCGTGCTGCTCGTGGACGATGAAGTCGCCGGTCTCCAGCGTCAGCGGGTCGATGGTCTTCCTGCGGCGCACCGGCATCCGGCCCAGGTCCTTCGACGCGGTGCGCTGACCGGTGAGGTCGGTCTCGGACAGCACGGCCAGTTTGATCGCCGGGTCGATGAACCCGTAGTCGATCGACCCGCAGGACACGTGCACCACCGACGGGACGAGCTCGCCGAGGTCCTGGTCGAGGCGGGCGGCGATGCCCTCGCCACCGAGCACCTCGACGGTACGGCCGGCCGGGCCGTGGCCCTCCGTGATGTACACCGTGCGCCAGCCCTCGGCGAGCCAGCCCTTGGTGTCGGCGAGGGCCCGCGCGGTGTCGCCGCGGTAGGACTCCGGGGCGTGCATGCCCAGTTTGAGGGTGTCCCCGTCGAGTTCTTCGTCGGCGGCGAACGGGCTCACCGACCACCACATCATGCCGAGCTCACGGGCCCGGTCGCGGACGTCCGCCATCCCCCACAGCGATGCGGCCCCCACGTCGATGGGTGCCTCGCCTCCACCGGCGGTGGCCGCCCAGGACGCCTCCAGGAACTCCTGCGAGGTGGCCACCAGGTCCGCCGCCCTGCTGCGTACCCGCTCCGGGTCGCACACCACGGTCATCGCACCCGCGGGCAGCACGTCGAGCAGCAGCTCCATGTCGTCGACGAGCACCGGAGCCAGCGACTCCATGCCCTCCACGGCGATCCCCTCGGCGATCTTGTTCAGCAGCTCGCCGAGCTCGGGATGGGCCAGCGCCAGGGCGGCGGCCCTCTCCCTCACCTCACCGGTCAGCAGCAGCTCACGGCAGGGCGGCGCCCACAGACCGTGCTCGGCGACCTCCAGGGAACGCTGGTCGGCGACCTTGAAGTAACGGATCTCCTCGACCTCGTCGCCCCAGAACTCCAGCCGCAGCGGATGTTCCTCGGTCGGCGGGAACACATCGAGGATGCCGCCGCGGACGGCGAACTCGCCTCGCTTCTCGACCAGCTCGACCCGGGCGTACGCGGCCGCCGCGAGCGCCTCGGTCACCTCGCTCAGGTCCGCCGACCGCCCTGAGCGCAGCGACACCGGCTCCAGGTCACCGAGCCCCTTGACCTGCGGCTGCAGCACCGACCTGATCGGTGCGACGACCACGCTCACCGGCCCCGCCGACGGGTCGTCCGCCTGCGGATGCGCAAGCCTGCGCAGCACCGCGATCCGCCGGCCCACCGTGTCCGAGCGCGGGGAGAGCCGCTCGTGCGGCAGCGTCTCCCAGGACGGGTACTCCACCACCGCGTCCTCGTGGCCCGCCGGCATCAGCGAACGCAGCGCCGCCGCCAGATCCTCCGCCTCCCGCCCGGTGGCGGTCACCGCGAGCACGGTCCGCCGGGTCTCCCGCGCCAGCGCCGCGACGGCGAAGGGCCGCGCGGCGGGCGGACCGACCAGGTCGACATGGCTCCGCTGCCCGTCGGTGGCGGCCTTCACCGCTTCGGCGAGCGCGGGGTCCGACAGAGTGGCATCGAGCAGACCGTGCAGGCTCATGAAGAACGCTTTCCGTCCGGGGGCAACGCGGGGGGCAACGCGAAGGGCCCGACACGTGTCACGGGCCGGGGCTCTCCAGCGTACGACGTGACGAGCGCCGGCCGCCGCTCGGAGCCGACCGCCGCTGACGCCCCGCCCCGGCCGGGCCGGACATGATCCGGCCCCGGCAAGCGCACCTGGCGCTCACCGGGGCCGCACCCCCGTCCCCGTTCCCCCGGCTTCGCCAGGTCCCGTCCGGCCGATCTCCGCCGGGCAGGACCTAGTCGCTGGCGATCGCGTTCAGTACGTTCATCCGGCCCGCCCGGAACGCCGGGATCAGCGCGGCGAACAGTCCCACGAACGCCGAGGCGACGAAGACCCCGATGATCGTCGGCCACGGGATGTCCAGCACCCGCATGCCCTCCAGGGCGAGGAGCTGGTGCGCGGTGGCGCCCCAGCCCATCCCGAGGCCCAGGCCGAGCAGCGCACCGAAGAGCGCGATGACCACCGACTCCAGCCGGATCATCCGGCGCAGCTGACGGCGCGAGAGGCCGATCGCCCGCATCAGGCCGATCTCCCTGGTCCGCTCCACCACCGACAGGGCCAGGGTGTTCACCACACCCAGCACCGCGACGATGATGGCCAGCGCCAGCAGACCGTAGACGATGTTGAGCAGCTGACCGATCTGGTCCTTCAGGTTCTGCTTGAAGTCCGTCTGGTCACGCACCTGGTACTGCGGGTAGGCGGCCATGGCGTGCTTGAGCGAGGCGTACGCCTGCTTCTCCTGGCCGTCCTTGGCTCCGGCGAACATGATCTGGTTCAGCGGCATCTTCGCGGCCGGGACGTAACTCTCGGCCGTCGAGATGCTCATGTACATGGCGCCCTGGTCGACGACGGTGTCGTCCGAGGTGATCGCCGCGACCGTCAGCCGCGCCGTGCGCCCGTCCTGGAAGGCCACGCTCAGCCGGTCACCGACCTTGACGTGCTTGGCCTTGGCGTAGCCGTCGCCGACCGACATCGAATTCCTGGCGTACGCACCCGCCAGATCGCCCGAGACCGTCTTGCGCTGCAGATCCTTCTGGTACGACGGGTCTGCGGCGGTGACCGTGGTGGTCTCCATCACCCCGTTCGGCGCGGTGAGCGTCGCGTCGATCACCTTGTACTGGGTGACGTGATCCAGACCCGGCACCGACGCCATCGCCTTCGCCGCCGCCGGCACGATCGGCCCGCCGGCGTCGCTCTGCACCAGGAAGTCCGCACCCACCGACTTGTCCAGCTCGTCCGTCGCCGAAGCGACCATCGACGAGCCGACCACCGACAGGCAGGCCACCAGCGCCAGTCCGATCATCAGCGCGGCACCCGTCGCCCCGGTACGCCGCGGGTTACGCAGCGCGTTGCGCTCCGCGAGCCGCCCGACCGGACCGAACAACCGCAGCACCACCGCACTGATCGCCCGGACCACCACACCCGCCAGCAGCGGGCCGATCACCACGAAACCGATCAGCGTGAGCACCACGCCCAGACCCAACCAGAGCGAACCCTCACCCGACTTGTCGGCGCCCGCCGCCAGGAAGAGACCCGCCGTACCGGCGCCGGTGAGCACCAGACCGATCACCGCACGCACCAGCCCCGCCCGGCCGTCCGCCGGCGTACCGGCGTCCCGCAGCGCCGCCATCGGCGAGGTCTTCCCGGCCCGCCGGGCCGGCACGTACGCGGCGACGACCGTCACGAGCACGCCGAGCAGCACACCCACGGCCGGCGTCGTCCACTTCACCGTCAGGTCACCGGTCGTCAGGTCCATCCCCACGGCGCCCATGAGCTTCATCAGCCCCACCGCGAGCCCGACCCCCGCACCGACCCCGAGCACCGAACCGAACACGCCCAGCAGCAGGGCCTCGACCAGCACCGAACGATTGACCTGCTTGCGGCTGGACCCCAGGGCCCGCATCAGGCCGATCTCCCGGGTCCGCTGGGCCACCAGCATCGAGAACGTGTTGATGATCAGGAAGATGCCGACGAGGAAAGCGATCCCCGCGAAGCCCAGCATCGCGTACTTCATCACATCGAGGAACGACCCCATGGAGTCACGGTTGGCGTCCGCGTTCTCCTTCTGCGTCTGGAACTTGTACGGACCCGGCAGCACCGCGGCCACGTTCCGCTTCAACTGGACATCGCTGACGCCGGGCTTCGCGGTCACCGCGATACCGGTGAACAGGCCCGGCCCGCCCAGCAGCTTCTGCTGCGCCGTCGCGGTGTCGAAGTACACGATGGCCGCACCCGGATTGGTCACCTTGAAGGTGGCGATACCGGAGATCCTGGCCCGGATGTCACCGGTCACCGCGATGGTGCGCAGCGGGTCACCGATCTCCAGGTGGTGCTTCTTCGCGGTGTCCGCGTCCACCATCACCTCGCCCGGACCACGCGGCCGGTGACCGGAGGTGACCTCCATCGACTTGGCGTCGCTCGTCGTCCAGTTACCCGCGATGGTCGGCGCGCCGGTGCTGGAACCCATGTTCTTGTTGGCGCTGTTGACGACGGTCACGCTCATACTGCTGACCGTGCCGTCGGCCGACTTCACGCCGTCGGCCTTGGCCACCTGCCGCACCGCGGAAGCCGGCAACGACACCGGCCTGCCGTTCCGCGGGGTGTCGTCCGCGCCCTTCGCGGACTTCGGCGAGACGGTGACATCCGGGGCCGTGGCCGAGAAAAGCTTGTCGAACGTGGTGTTCATGGTGTCGGTGAAAACGAGCGTGCCGCACACGAACGCCACCGACAACAGGACCGCGATGGCGGAAAGCGCCATCCGCCCCTTGTGCGCGAAGAAGTTGCGCATCGAGGTCTTCCAGACGGTCATGACGTCCGCCCGCGCGCGTCGAAGTCCTTCATGCGGTCGAGGACCTGGTCGGCGGTGGGACCGTACATCTCGTCCACGATCCTGCCGTCCGCCAGATACAGCACCCGGTCCGCATACGAGGCGGCCACCGGGTCATGGGTGACCATCACGATGGTCTGCCCCAGCTCGGACACCGACCTCCGCAGGAAGCCCAGCACCTCCGCGCCGGCCCGCGAGTCCAGATTCCCGGTCGGCTCGTCACCGAAGATGATCTCCGGCCGCGCCGCCAGCGCCCTCGCCACCGCGACCCGCTGCTGCTGACCACCGGACAACTGCGTCGGCCGGTGCTTCAACCGGTCCGCGAGACCCACCGTCTCCACCACCTGACGCAGCCACGGGGCGTCAGGCTTGCGGCCCGCTATGTCCATCGGCAGCGTGATGTTCTCGATCGCGTTCAGCGTCGGCAGCAGATTGAACGCCTGGAAGATGAAACCGACGCGATCCCTGCGCAACTGCGTGAGCTTCTTGTCCTTCAGCCCGGTGATCTCCGTATCGGCCAGCATGATCTGCCCCGAACTGACCGTGTCGAGACCCGCCAGGCAGTGCATCAAGGTCGACTTGCCCGAGCCCGAAGGACCCATGATCGCGGTGAACTCGCCACGGGCGATGTCCACATCGACATGGTCCAGGGCAACCACCCGGGTCTCCCCCGACCCGTACGCCTTGACGACCTGCCGCGCTCGCGCGGCAACGGCCGTACGCCCTCCAGTGCCCCCGTGCCTGGGAATGCTCACAGCCGTTGTCACGGTCAATCTCCTCAGTCGGTCCGTCTCACGTGCCGGTCAGCCGGTACACCAGAAGTCTGCCGAGCTCACCACGCCCGCACACTGGTGCACGTATCCGACTGCGCCCTGGGGTTTTCCCCACCCGAACCCTCGGGCGGACGCCCCGGCAGCCATCAACAAACGCTAAGGACCGGCCGGGCTCCGCTCGTCCTCCGCGTGGACGAACAGCCCCCCGGCCATCAGTAGGGGACGGACCTTAAGGGACCTCACCCCGCGAGCGGGGCGGCTCTCGGGGTCACCGGCGGCACCCGGCCCGGGCGGGGGCCGGGAAAGCCGGTCAGCCCTCCGCCGGCGCCCGGCCGGTCAGCGCCGCCAGGCTGCTGCGCACGTGCGTCAGATGCGCCCGCAGCTCCTCCTGCGCGGCCGCGTTCTCCCGGAGCAGCCGCTCCGTCTCCCGCTCCACCCGCTCCGCCCGCACCCCCGCCCGCGAAACCAGCTCCGCGGCCCGGGCCTCAGCTTCCTCCTGACCGTGCCTGGCCGCCTCCTCGGTCTCCGTCAGGGCCCGCTGAGCATCCACCAGACGAGCCTCGGCCCGGGTGATCAACTCGGCGTGCCGGGTGTCGAATTCGACGTCCCTCGCCACGAGTTCACGCTCCGCGCTCTCCCAGCGCTTCCGGTGACCCTTCTCCAGCCCGGCCAGCTCTCCCGCCGTCCGCTCCCGCGTTTCCCGCAACAGGGCCAGCGCCTCCGCACGCCACTGCTTCACATCCTGCCGCGACCCGACCCGCAGCTTCTCCGACTCGGCCGCCGCGGCCGCCAGCACCTGCTGGGCATGCGCCTCCGCCGACGCCAGCACCGCATCGGCATGCGCACGTGCCGCATCCCGCACCTGCCGCGCCGCCGCACCCGTCTCGTCGTGCAACTGCTGCGCGGTCGCCCGAGCCTCCGACCGCAGCTCATCGGCCTCCTCGGTGGCCAGCGCGATCATCGCCTGTGCCCGCTCCCCGAGCGACTCGTACGTCTGCGGCGGCAGCGCCGCCACCTGCTCGGCCAGCTCCGCCGTGGCAGCCGCCATCTCCTTCTCGAGCACGGTCAGCCGCGCCGCCCGCTCCCACGCCTCATCACGCTCCGCGGAAAGCCCGGCAACGAACCGGTCCACCTGCTCCGCCCGGTACCCGCGGCCCCGCACACCCGCGAAGCCATGCGGTGACTCCGATGCTGCACTCATCCTTCAAGCCCCTCTTCGACACGACACGCGACACGGCACGCGACTCGGCAACCGACACAGCACCCCGCAAAGCACCGGTACGACACTCAACGCAGCTCGGCGCAACTCGCGCACATCTTGCTGGAACACCACGAAGCACTCATAATGCGACACTCCGCCCATCCCATCCCACCAGGATGCGTCACCTCGCCCCGTAAGTCGGCATCACGGCGCCGAACAACCCCCGCATCCGGACACAGCAGCGCACACGACGAAGGCGCCCGACCGCAATGCGGCCGGGCGCCTCACCCACACGATCAGCTCAACTGCTCAGAGCAAGCCGTCCCACATCTGCTCGAGCAGCACCGACCACCAGCTCTCCGGCGAACCCAGCGCCGCCGGATCCAGCATCATCAGCTGCGCCTGGAAATCGACCGTCCATCGGCCCGCCTGCTCCGGAGTCAGCCCGAACCGCAGCCGCCACATCCGGCCCAGCAGAGCCAGCGACCGGACGAACTCCGGCAGCCCCGAATTCACGAACTGCGGCGGCACCGGCTGACCACCCGGGCCGGCCTCCACCGGCACGGCCACCACATGCGCCGTCCCGTACTGCACACAGATCGCACGCCCGAAGTCCGAACCCATCACCAGATACGAACCCGCATCCGAGGCCGGCTGCACCTGCCGCTGCGCGGCAAGCTCCGCCAACGTCGGCACCGGCTGCCCCGGCACCGCCTGCGCCCAGAAGAACGGACCGAAATCGACCGGCAACCCCGCCCACACCAGCGTCTGCGCCACAAGGTCCGGCACACCCTGACGCGAAACAGCCCGCTGGTCGAAACGGAAGACGCCCGGCCCGAAACTCTGTGCCAGCTCGTGCGCGACCCCTTCCGGGGGAATCGGTGGCACCGGCTGAACAGCCGGCAACGGAGCCCGCACCGGCGCGGGCCGCGCCGGACCGTCCGCCACCTGGTGCAACTCACCCTGGTGGGTGAGCAAATGCTGCATGCCCTGCTGACGACTGGCGTGATCCCTGCCGTACGGAGCCACGCTGGTGATCCGCACCTGCGGCCAGGTCTCCCGGATCATCCGCGCGCAGTACCCACCCGGCAGCTCACACGACTCCAGCTCCGTATGCAGCTCGATGACCTGCTGCGGAGGCACATTCATGGCCCGCAACTCGTGCAGCATCTGCCACTCCGGATGCGGAGTACCGGGCGCCGATCGGCGGATCAGCTGCTGCTCGGACCCGTCCGGCGCACGGAAGCGCAGCACCGCCTGGTACCCGGGGCCCACCGTCGGCACACCGGAGGGCTGCTGCGGCGGACAGCCGTACTGCGGAGTCCCGGCCACCGGCGGAACTCCGGCCACCGGTGGCGGGCCGACCACGGGCCCCGGACCGGCCAGCATGGTCTCCGCATGGTGCACCCCGCCGCCCGCGTTGCCACGCGGCGGACCGGGGGGAGCGGGCGGGCCGGGCGGCTGCGGGGCGCCCGGCCCGGCGGCGCCGCCCTGGCTCGGATGCGCGAGCATCGTCGCCGCGTGGTGCACGCCGCCACCGCCCCCGCTGGACGGCGGCGGCGTCGGCAGACCGGGCGGGCCGGGCGGAGCCGGCGGCTGCGGTACACCGGGAACCCCGGGCGGGCCCGGCGGCCTCGGCACGCCGGGACCGGCCGGTTGACCGCCCGGCTGACCGCCCTGGCTGGAGTCGGCGAACATCGTCGCGGCCTGGTGCAGACCACCACCACCGCTGGACGGCGGCTGCGGCGGACCGGTCGGGCCGGGCGGCTGCGGGCCGTCGGGGCCCTGCTGCGAGACCAGCTGCGTGGGCACATACCCGCCACCACCGGCCGAAGCCCCGGAGGACGGCACGGCGCCCGCGCCAGGACGCGCACCCGGGGTTCCCGGGGCACCGGGCGGAGGCGGCATGCTCGCCCCACCGCCGCGCGGAGTCCGCGCCGAACGCGGAGGCGCGACAGCCTTGCTGGTCGCGGCATCGTAAATATCACCGGAACCACTGCTGTCGGCAGCAGACGGCGCGGGCTGCTGCGGCAACGGCTGCGGCTGGGACGGCGGCTGCTGGGACGGCGGCCCCTGCGGGCCCGGCGCGTTCACCGCCGGAGCGACCGCGGTGGGCGGCAGTTGACTGCCACCCGACAGCAACGCGGTCCTGGCCTCCGGCGCCACAGCGGGCGGCGGCGGAGCCGACTCGCCGGAATCGGACAGCGGCGGCGCGAACACCGTCGCCGGCAACGGCACCGACGCGTCGTCACCGTCGGAAGCGGCACTGGTGTCGAAACCGGCCCACGGCGTCCCACCCGCCGTAACACCCTCATCAGCCGTCGGCGCGCGCTCGGCATCACCGGACGTACCGGCCCCACCCGCCGAAGTACCGGTCTCCGCGGGCGCACCCGGGTCGGAACCCGAACGCCGGTCGGGGATGCCCAACTTGTCCGCCGCGTCCTGCAACCACTCCGGCGGAGTCAGCAGGAACGACGTCTGGTTCAGATCAATCCGCTGCGCAGGCCCCGGCGCCACCGGCGCATCATCCGGGGTCCCGTACTCCTCCTCGTACCGGCGGACCACCTCACCCACCGGCAGCCCCGGCCACAGCGTCGCCTCACCACTGTCCCGAGCGATCACCAGACGCTGCCGGCCACCACCACCCGAAGGACCCTCCGCGCGGTCCTCCGCCCACACCACGAACCCGAGGTCGAACTCCCGCACCCGCACCTCACGGTGCTGATACGCCGGAACGTCCCCATTGACCCACTCTTCGGCGCGCTCCTGCGCCTGCGCAAACGTCACCATCGGCTCATCACCCCTCGGCCCCGACCGGAACAGCCTGCGCGAAGCCGCCGTCCACCATCAGGTTCGCCACCGTCTCCAACTCCGGCGGATTACCCGCAAGACGGCTCAGGAACTCGTCGAAATCATCACCGCACGGCAGCAGCAACCGCTCCACCCGCTCCGGCGGCGGCCACTCGTCCCGGTCCCGCGCATCGTCGTACGCACAGAACCAGACCGAACCGGTCCCGCCGCCCTTGACCTTCACCGCGAGCAGACCACCCTGGACGAAACCGACACCCAGATAGTCCTTCGTCAGATGATCACGCAAGCACTTGTTGGCGTACACCAGATCGTTCACCGCGGCCTCGTCCCGCACCGTGAAGAACGGCTGGTCCACCAACAGCCCCAACTCCGCGTCCAACGCCGTACCCACCGGCGCACAACCACCCGCCGCCTTCAGGAACGAACGGTACGCACCCGGCAACCGGTACCCCAGATCCTCCTCCGCACCGAGAACCTGCTGCTCACTTACGGCCACCGACCCCCTCGGCAGACCGAAATGCGCCGGCCGGGTGTCCTGCAGCGGGCGCGTCCCCCGCTTCGACTGATCCACCGCCGCCGTCGCCAGACCACCGTGATGCCGCAGCAACGCCTTGACCTCGACAGGAACCAACTCCAGCCGCCGCGCACCCGGCACGTGGTGCCAAGTCCAGCCATGCGGAGTGGCAACCGCCGGAATCGTGTCCCACAACTCATGCCCCGACGCGGCCAGCGCCGCATTCGCCGACACGTAATCCGTCAGCCGCAACTCATCGACCCCGAACCCCTCAGGAGGATCGGCGATCTCCGCGGCGGCACGCGCATACGGCGAAAACACCGGAAACCCGTGCTCGTCCACCCGCACACCCCGGGGGTGACGCGAGGCCCGGACCGGATCCGGAAAGTTCACCAGCTGCCCGGCGTAGGCCGCATTCGGTGGCGCGGTCTGCTGCCCCAGCCGACCTGTCGTCATGGCGGTTGCCCCTTGCTGCGAATGGCTTTAGACCGCCCGGGAAATGAGGAGCGGCGTCGCGGGGTCTGGCACGCACATCTGCGGCGTTGTCGTCAATCACCATGGCTCCGCCATGCCTCAATCCTCCGCCTTGCAGCTGCACGCACCAGACCCCGCTCCTTCTTCCGCTCCCCATTCCCCGGGCGGTCTTATTAGCGAACAGCCTATGCGGTGCGGCAAGACCCGGCCCCGCACCTCCACCGCCGTAACGGACTGTCACGTTCGAGTGACCCCGCGCCCACACAACACACCGAACCACCGCCCCAGCTTCCGCACCACCCGCCACATTTGGCAGGCTGACCCCGCAACTCGGGGGCGTAACACCAGCGGCAGCCCGCTGCGGGGTGGGAGGGGTAACACACCATGCACACCACAGAGTCACCACAAACCGGACCAACCGGCGACCCGCGCCTGCGCTGGTCCACCAGCGAAACCCGCCCACCACAACTCCGCCACCGCCGCGACGGCATCCTGCCCACCGTCGCCGCCGCACTCTCCGTACGCGGCGCCGACACCCTCACCTCCACCGCCGGCAAAGCCGACCAGCCCCCCGCCCTGCACCCACTCGTCCAGGACTTCCTCGCCACCCTCACCAGCGGCCAACGCGAACGCTTCACCGGACGCTGCCCCGAAGCGATCCTGCTCTCCCGCCACCTCACCGCCACCGAGGCCACCCGCTCCAAACGCGCCGCCCGCAAACCCCTCACCAACGGCGAAGCCCGCCGTACCCTGAAACACGCCAAGATCACCGCACGCCACATCCGCGAGGACGGCGACCCCCTGCACGGCAGCTACGCCCCGCCCTGCCGCTCCTGCACGGCCATGCTCGCCCACTTCGGTGTACGCGCCGTCGACCCCACCGCCGAGAAGGACTGAACCACCGCAGATGGAGCCGCAGATGGAGCCGCTGACGGCACCGCCCACGGGACCGAGCCCCGCCGACCCACCCGGCACCCGCTTCCCCGACACCGTCGACACCGCCCTGCGCGAAGCCGGCTGGCAACCCGGCCGCTGGGACATCCGCGGCGCCGAACAGTGGGCCGACGCCCTCCGTGCGCACACCTCCCCGGCAGGCCACCGCCACGCCGTCTTCCCCGCCGCCGTCGAAGCCTGGGCGGAATTCGGCGGACTCCGCATCACCGGACCCCCACCCGGCCGGCAGAACGCCCCCACACCCGTCCACATCGACCCACTCGCCGGACTGCACCTCGCCCGCACCCTCGCCGACCTCGGCCGCGCCCTGGAAACCGACATCGCGCCCCTCGGTGAAGAAGGCAACAGCCAAGCCCTGCTCGCCATCGACTTCCACGGCCGGATCTACAGCATCGACCACACCGGCGACTGGTACCTCGGCGAAAACATCGACCACGGCCTCACCACCCTCATCACCGGCCTCCAGCCCATCCGCCTCGGCAGCAGCTGACCGGCACCAACCCCCGGGCAGTGCAGCTGACCGGCAGCACCGCCCGGGCAGCACCGCCACGGAGCGCCGGACCCTCGGACGGGCAGCACCGCCACGGAGCGCCGCCCGGCCCTCAGACCGGCAACACCGCCGACACCCGGAAACCGCCCGCCTCCGTGGGCCCCGAAACGAACACCCCGCCCAACGCAGTCACCCGCTCCCGCATCCCCACCAGACCATTCCCACCGCTCGGCAGCCCCGCATCGGCCACCCCCGCATCCGACGGCCCGTTCTCCACCTGCATGGCCACCTCGGCACCCCGATGCGCCAACCGCACCCACGTCTTGGCACCCGCCGCATGCTTGTGCACATTGGTCAGCGCCTCCTGCACCACCCGGTACGCGGTCTGCTCCACCAACCCGCCGTACGCCCCCGCCTCACCCTCCACCAGGAACTCCACCACCATCCCCGCCGCCCGGGACTGCCCCACCAGCACATCCAGCTCGTCCAGACACGGCCCGTCCTCCCCCGCAGCCGCAGCAGCCGCCGCCGCGGCCACCCCCACCGCAGCCAACGGCACCGCAGCCGGCGCCCGCACCGGCTCCCCCGAACGCAATACCCCGAGCATCTCCCGCAACTCCGTCAGCGCCTGCCGACCCATCTCCCCCACCAGCGCCGCGTTCTTCACCGCCTTCGCCGGATCCTTCAACGCCACCGCCTGCAACGCAGCCGAATGCACCACCATCAGACTCACCCGATGCGCGACCACGTCATGCATCTCCCGCGCGATCCGCGTCCGCTCCTCCGTCCGCGCCCACTCGGCACGCTCCTCGGCCCGGTCGGCCAGCAGCGAGAGCTCACGCTCCAGACTGTCCGCACGCTCCCGCAGGCTCTCCATCAGCCGCCTGCGCGCCCCTATGTACAACCCCAGCAACACCGGCGGTGCGGTCAGACCCAGCGACATGAACACCGAGCCGAGCACCACGAACAGCATCCCGGGATCGTCCGCATCCGTACCGATCCCGTGCCGCAACCGCACGAACGTGACGATCAGCGTCCCGACCATCGCCATCGCGGTCAGCGACCCGGTCAGCCGGCGCGGCATATCCGACGCGGCGAGCGTGTACAGCCCGACGATGCCCATCAGGAAGCCCATCTCGGCCGGCGTGGTCGCGACCGACACCAGCACCACCGCGATCGGCCACCGGCGCCGCAAAACCAGCACCGCCCCGGCCAGCAGCCCGAACACCACCCCGACCGGCACGGGCAGACCGGACTGACCCGAGAAGTCGACGCCCTCCAACGCACACTCGAGGGACGACACGACGGCCAGCCCCACATCCAGCACGGCGCTGCGCCGCCGCTCCCACCACCACCAGCCACGGGTGGTCAGCCCCGTGGCCGTGGCGTCGTACGCCCCCGTTGCGGTCATGCCCACCAGCGTACGGGCGGGGGCCGCTCCCGCCCACGAGTTTCATTGCGGGAGGTTACGTGCGATATCCGCCATCCACTCGAACTGGTGAATCGCCCAGGTTTTCGACTCGGAGGTTCGCATTCCGGACGACGCTTTTCACATGACGGAAATCACCAGCAGGTACAGCGACTTCGAGGGACTGCGGAAGCAGGCGATCGCCTTGCGGCGGGAGGGGTTGAGCCGCCGCCAGATCCGGGATCGGCTGTTCGTCGACAACAACGACATCCTCAACCGACTGCTGGAGGGCGAGCCGGCACCGGAATGGACGAAGCGGCCGCGCGCCAAGGACGACCTGCGGTCGAAGGCCCGGGAGCTTCGGCTGCAGGGCATGACCTACGACCAGATACAGCTGGAGCTGGGGTGCTCGAAGAGTTCCATCTCGCTGTGGGTGCGGGATCTGCCGAAGCCGGAACGCAGTCGCACGGCGGTCGAGCAGGCAAAACTGGCCGGCCGTATGCGCTGGGACCACGAACTGGCGGTCCGCGACCTTGAACGCCAGAAGACCAAAGACGCCGCCACGCGCAAAGTCGGAACCATGACGGAGCGGGAACTGTTCATGGCAGGGGTCGCCCTGTACTGGGCGGAGGGTGTCAAGGACAAACCGTATGCCCGCCGCGAGACCGTGTCGTTTATCAACAGTGACCCGGACGTGATTCAGGTCTTCTTGGCATGGCTGAAGCTTGTCGGCGTAGCGCCGGAACGCCTGTGTTACCGGCTCATGATCCATGAGACCGCTGATGTCGAGGCCGCCAAGCTCTACTGGGCCGATGTGGCACAAGTCGACGCCGCTGTTTTCCAAAAGACGACCCTGAAGAAGCACAATCCGAAAACGGTCCGGAAGAACACGGGCGAGAACTATCGGGGGTGTCTGGGCGTCCGGGTCTCTCAAGGAGCCGACCTGTACCGGCGAATCGAGGGATGGTGGCGTGGCATCGTGGATGCCGCGCAGCCCCGTCTCAGGTAGGGTCTGACGCTGTGATCCGCCGTAGTGTAATCGGTAGCACGGCACCCTTTGGAGGTGTTCGGTCTAGGTTCGAGTCCTAGCGGCGGAGCCACAGTTCGGGTCCTGACTGTCACCAGTCAGGACCCGCCCGCATTTCCGCCCGGAAACGCCCCGGTATCCTGCGTTCGTCCACCACACGAAGCCGAAGGGTTCACCGTGAGCGCCAACATCCCCCCCGTTCTCGGCTCCGCTCGAGCGGGGGAGACCCCAGTCGCGGCGGTCGTCGTCCTCGCAGCGGGTGAGGGCACCCGCATGAAGTCGGCCACCCCGAAGGTCCTGCACGAGATCAGCGGACGCTCGCTCGTCGGGCACGTGGTCACCGCCGCCCGCGAGCTGGACCCCGAGCAGCTGGTCGTGGTCGTCGGGCACGCGCGGGAGCAGGTGCGGGCGCACCTGGCCGAGATCGACCCGGGCGTACGGACCGCCGTGCAGGAGGAGCAGAACGGCACGGGGCACGCCGTCCGGATGGCACTCGAGGAGCTCGGCGAGGCGCCGGACGGGATCGTGGTGGTGGTCTGCGGGGACACCCCGCTGCTCACCGGCGCGACACTGACCGCTCTCGCCGCGACGCATGCGGCGGACGGCAATGCGGTGACCGTGCTGACGGCCGAGGTGCCGGATGCCACCGGGTACGGGCGAATCGTCCGGGATCACGCGAGTGGCGCGGTGACGGCAATCGTCGAGCACAAGGACGCTTCCGAGGGGCAGCTGGCGGTCCGGGAGATCAACTCGGGGGTGTTCGCCTTCGACGGTCGGCTGCTGGCCGATGCGCTGGGCAAGGTGCGTACGGACAACAGCCAGGGCGAGGAGTACCTCACCGATGTGCTGGGGATTCTCCGTGAGGCCGGCCACCGGGTGGGTGCGTCGGTCGCCGGGGATCACCGGGAGATCGTCGGCATCAACAACCGGGTGCAGCTGGCTCAGGCGCGTGCGCTGCTGAATGCCCGGCTGCTGGAGCGGGCGATGCTGGCGGGGGTGAGTGTGATCGATCCGGCGTCGGTGTTCATCGATGTGACGGTGACCTTCGAGCAGGACGCGGTGATTCATCCCGGTACGCAGCTGCTGGGGAGCACGCATCTGGCGGAGGGTGCGGAGGTCGGTCCGAACTCGCGGCTCACGGACACGGCGGTGGGCAGGTTCGCGCGGGTGGACAACACGGTGGGGGACCGGGCGGAGGTCGGTGAGGAGTCGACCGTGGGTCCGTTCGCGTATCTGCGGCCCGGTACGAGGCTCGGTGCCAAGGGCAAGATCGGTACATACGTGGAGACGAAGAACGCGACGATCGGTGAGGGCACCAAGGTGCCGCATCTGTCGTATGTGGGCGACGCGACGATCGGTGAGTACACGAACATCGGTGCGGCGAGTGTCTTTGTGAACTACGACGGGCAGGACAAGCACCACACGACGGTCGGGTCGCACTGCCGGACGGGTTCGGACAACATGTTTGTGGCGCCTGTCACGGTCGGGGACGGTGCCTACACCGCGGCCGGTTCGGTGATCACGAAGGACGTGCCGGCCGGTGCGCTGGCCGTGGCCCGGGGCCAGCAAAGGAATATCGACGGTTGGGTGGCCCGTAAGCGTCCGGGCAGTGCGGCCGCGCAGGCGGCTCAGTCCGCGGCCGGGGAGGCCGGTGGCGGAAGCTGACCGGAAACAGCCCAGTTCATCTGCGCGTAACGTGATAGGCGCATCCACCCTGCTTTTCATACAACCCGTCTGAGGAGACTGTGCTGTGACCGGGATCAAGACGACCGGCGAGAAGAAGCTGATGCTCTTCTCCGGCCGCGCCCACCCCGAGCTGGCCGAGGAGGTCGCACACACACTGGGTGTCGATCTGGTGCCGACGAAGGCCTTCGACTTCGCGAACGGTGAGATCTACGTCCGTTTCCAGGAGTCGGCCCGTGGCGCGGACTGCTTCCTGATGCAGAGCCACACCGCACCGATCAATCAGTGGATCATGGAGCAGTTGATCATGATCGACGCGCTGAAGCGGGCTTCGGCGCGGTCCATCACGGTGATCGTGCCGTTCTACGGCTATGCCCGCCAGGACAAGAAGCACCGTGGCCGTGAGCCGATCTCCGCCCGGCTGATCGCGGACCTGATGGAGGCCGCGGGCGCCGACCGTATCCTCACGGTCGATCTGCACACCGATCAGATCCAGGGCTTCTTCAACGGCCCGGTGGACCATCTGTTCGCGCTGCCGATACTGGCGGATTACGTGGGCGCCCAGGTGGACCGGCAGAAGCTCACCATCGTCTCGCCGGATGCGGGCCGGGTGCGGGTGGCGGACCGCTGGTGCGACCGTCTCGGTGCGCCGCTGGCGATCGTGCACAAGCGCCGTGACAAGGACGTCGCCAATCAGGTCACCGTGCATGAGGTGGTCGGTGAGGTGAAGGGCCGGGTGTGCGTGCTGGTCGACGACATGATCGACACGGGTGGCACGATCTGCGCGGCGGCCGATGCGCTGTTCGCCAATGGCGCGGAGGATGTCATCGTGACGGCGACGCACGGTGTGCTGTCGGGTCCGGCCGCGGACCGGTTGAAGAATTCGAAGGTGAGCGAGTTCGTCTTCACGAACACGCTGCCCGATCCGGGCAATCTCGATCTGGACAAGATCACGGTGCTGTCGATGGCGCCGACCATCGCGCGTGCGGTGCGTGAGGTCTTCGAGGACGGTTCGGTGACGAGCCTCTTCGAGGAGCAGGCGTAGTCCCGTCGGGCGTAGTTCCGTCAGGCGTAGTCCTGTCAGCCGTAGGTTGTAGATCGATTTCAGTACGGCCTCCCTCGCCGGGTAGACTCACGGAGTTGCTCGGCGAGGGAGGCCGTACTTTTGGGTACGGGCGCTCCGTTATCGACGCGCTCTTCGTAGCAGGCCGCGATACGTGGCCGGGTGACCCATTCGTTTTTCGTCACCTTCGAGGAGTGCAACATGGCTGAGGTCAAGCTCACCGCCGAGATCCGTACCGCGTTCGGCAAGGGTGCTGCCCGTCAGATCCGTCGCGAGGACAAGGTTCCCGCGGTCATTTACGGTCACGGTGCGGACACCGTTCACGTCACCCTGCCGGGCCACGAGCTGATGATGGCGCTCAAGACGGCCAACGCTCTGCTGAGCCTCGACATCGAGGGCCGCACCGAGCTGGTCATCCCGAAGGCCGTGCAGCGTGACGCCATCAAGCGCAACCTGACCCACGTCGACCTGCTCGCGGTCAAGCGCGGCGAGAAGGTCACCGTCGAGGTTTCGGTGCACGCCGAGGGCGACCTGGCGCCGGGCGCCAACCTGCTCGAGTACGTGCTGAACACGCTGACCGTCGAGGCGGAGGCCACGCACATTCCGGAGTCGGTCACCGTGTCGGTGGCGGGTCTGGACGCGGGCGACTCGGTCCTGGCGAAGGACATCACGCTGCCGGCCGGCACCGTGCTGGACATGGACGAGGACGCGGTGGTCATTCAGATCGTGGCCGCGCAGGCCGAGGAGGCTGCTCCGGAGGCTGAGGCCGAGGGCGTCGAGGCCTGAGTCGGGTCCTGATCGTTTTCTGTTCTGCCGCCGTCCGCATCGCAAGGTGCGGGCGGCGGTGGGCTGTTCACCGCCTGTTTCGGGGTTCGCCGGCTGTTTCCAGGGAGATGTGCAGATGACGTCCGATCCGACCGCGCTCGACCCGACCGCGCCCTGGCTGATCGTGGGTCTCGGCAACCCCGGCCCGGAGTATGCGGCCAACCGTCACAATGTGGGTTTCATGGTTGCGGATCTGCTGGCCGAGCGGATGGGCGGCAGGTTCAAGTCGCACCGGGCGCGGGCGCAGGTCGTGGAGGGCCGGGTGGGTCCGCCGGGGCCGGGAAATCGGCGGGTGGTGCTGGCGAAGCCGATGTCGTTCATGAATCTGTCCGGTGGTCCGGTGACGGCGTTGCGGGATTTCTACAAGGTGGGGACGGCGAACATCGTCGCGATCCATGACGAGCTGGACATTGACTACGGCACGTTGCGGTTGAAGCTCGGTGGTGGGGACAACGGCCACAACGGTCTGAAGTCGATGACGAAGTCGTTGGGTCCGGATTATCACCGGCTGCGTTTCGGTATCGGGCGGCCGCCGGGGCGGATGCAGGTGGCGGATTTCGTGCTGCGGGACTTTTCGTCGGCAGAGCGGAAGGAGCTCGGTTATCTGGTGGACCGGGCGGCGGACGCGGTGGAGGCACTGGTGGTCGAGGGCCTCGAGCGGGCGCAGTCGGCGTACAACTCCTGAGCGGCGTCGGTCGGACGGCGACCGGAGTTGACCGGGCGTGGCGCTATGGCCAAGGATCGCGCTGCATGAAGCGGAGTCGTGGCGTCCTGTCGTATGCGTGCCGGGCAGTGCTGGGCTGTGTGGCGGCGCTGATCGTTGTTGCGGGGTTCTGGTCGTCGTGGGGGACGGCTCAGCATGTGTTGCTGGCGAAGGGCCGTGATCACGGCACGCTGACGGTGAGTTCCTGCACGGGGAAGGTGTGTACGGGGCGGTATGTGCCGTCGGCGGGTTCCGCGCCGCATGCGGGGCTGTGGATCGACAGGTCGACTGCGGCGAAGAAGAGTGAGCGGCTGCCGGTGGTGGTCCGTCCGGGGTCGGACGAGGCGATACGGACGGGGGCGGCCGGGGCGCTGCATGCCTGGGTTCCGTTGGGCGGGGCGCTGCTGCTGGCGGCGTTGGTGGTGGCCGGGGGGTTGCGGATGACGCGTACGGCGTGGGTGGCCGGGGTGGCGGGGGCCGGGCTGTTGGTGGCGGCTTTCGTGGCGCTCTGAGCGGAGGCGACGGCGCACGCCTGAGGGGCGGGCCCCATCGGCTGACGGGGCCCGCCCCTCGGTGGTCGGGCGTGCGTGGGCCGGGGTCCTGCGGGAGGGGTCAGCCGGTGTTGCGCAGGCCGGCGGCGACTCCGTTGACGGTGAGCAGCAGGGCCCGGGCGAGGGTCGGGTCGGCTTCTTCGCCGCGTTCGGCGGCTGCGCGCTGCCGGGCGAGCAGCGAGACCTGGAGGTAGGAGATCGGGTCGAGGTAGGCGTCGCGGATGCCGAAGGTCTGCTGGAGGACCGGGTGGGAGTCGAGCAGCTTCTCGCCGCCGGTGACGCGCAGGACTTCGCGGACGGTGAGTTCGTGTTCGGCTTCGATGTCGGCGTATACGTGCTTGAGTTCGTCGGGCACGAGGGTGTCGACGTAGTGGCGGGCGATCCGCAGGTCGGTCTTGGCGAGGGTCATCTCGACGTTGGAGATGAAGTTCTGGAAGAAGTGCCACTGTCCGTGCATTTCGTCCAGGACGGTGTCGAGTCCTGTTTCGCGGAGTGCCATGAGTCCGGAGCCGACGCCGAACCAGCCGGGCACGATCTGCCGTGACTGGGTCCAGCCGAAGACCCAGGGGATGGCGCGCAGCCCGTCGAGGCCGGCGCCGGAGTCGGGGCGGCGGGAGGGGCGGGAGCCGAGGTGCAGTTCGGCGAGTTGGTCGACCGGGGTCGATGCGAAGAAGTACGCGGGGAGGTCGGGGTCCTCGACGAGCTTGCGGTAGGCGGTGTGGGCGGCTTCGGAGACGACCTCCATGGCGGCGTCCCAGCGGGCGAGTGCCTCGTCGGACTGGCGGGGCGCGGTGTGCAGGGCGGAGGCCTGCAGGGTGGCGGCGACGGTCAGTTCGAGGTTTTCCCTGGCGAGGGCGGGGACGAGGTACTTGTCGGAGATGACCTCGCCCTGTTCGGTCACCTTGATCTCGCCCTCGAGGGTGCCCCAGGGCTGGGCGAGGATCGCGTCGTGGGAGGGGCCACCGCCGCGTCCGACGGTGCCGCCGCGGCCGTGGAAGAGCCGCAGTCGTACGCCGTAGCGGTGGGCGACGTCGCGCAGCCGGCGCTGGGCGCGGTGGATTTCCCACTGGCTGGTGGTGATGCCGCCGAACTTGGAGGAGTCGGAGTAGCCGAGCATGACTTCCTGGACGTCGCCGCGCAGCGAGACGAGGCGCCGGTAGGAGGGGTCGGCGAGCATTTCGTCGAGGATGACGTCGGCGGCGCGCAGTTCGTCGGTGGTTTCCAGGAGCGGCACGATGCCGATCTTGGCCCAGCCGCCGTGCAGATCGATGAGGCCGGCTTCGCGGGCGAGGACGGCGGCGGCGAAGACGTCGTCGGCGCCGGCGCACATCGAGATGATGTAGGACTCGATGACTTCGGGCCCGAAGCGTTCGAAGGCCTGCTTGACGGTGTGGAAGACGCCGAGGGTCTTTTCGCCTGCCGCGTCGAGGGGTGCGGGGGTGGGGGCGAGGGGGCGACGGGACCTGAGTTCCTTGGCGAGGAGCTTCTGGCGGTAGTCGCGGGGCATGTCGGCGTAGCGCCAGGATTCCTCGCCGAGCCGGTCGAAGAGCTGTCCGAGGGCGTGGTGGTGGGCGTCGGCGTGTTCGCGTACGTCCATGGTGGCGAGTTGCAGGCCGAATGCGGCGAGGGTGCGGATGGTGCGGTCCATCCGGCCGTCGGCGAAGAGTCCGCCGCGGTGTTCGCGCAGTGAGGTCTGGATGAGGGTGAGGTCGGTGACGAGTTCGGCGGTGCCGAGGTAGTCGCGGCCGTCCTGGTGCGGGGTGCCCTTGGCGAGGCGTTCGCGGGTGTTGACGAGCTTCTGGCGGATGCAGGTGGCCTTGAGCCGGTAGGGCTCTTCGGCGTTGAGCCGCTTGTAGCGGGGGCTGATCTCGGGGAGCCGCTGCAGGTCGAGCTGGAGGGAGTCGAGGAGTTCCTGGGTGGCGCCGGTGTAGCGGATGGAGTTGGAGAGCAGGCCGCGCAGGTAGTCGATGAGCTCGATGGCGTCGGTGATGCCGTGCTCGTGCTGGAGGATCAGCACTTCCCAGGTCACGGCGGGTGTCACGTTCGGGTTGCCGTCGCGGTCGCCGCCGATCCAGGTGCCGAACGAGAGCGGGCGGGTGCCCGGGGGCAGCTCCACGCCGACACGTTCGAGTTCGGCGGCGAGGTCCTCGAGGACGTCGCCGACGGCTCCGGCGTGGAGTTCGTCGAGGTAGTAGATGGCGTTGCGGGCTTCGTCGGCGGGCTCGGGGCGTACCACGCGCAGCTCGTCGGTCTGCCAGATGAGGTCGATGGATTCGGCGAGGCGCAGGTCGTGCCGGCGCCGGTCGGCCTCGATGACGGGGGTTTCGAGGAGTTCGGCGATGCGTCGCAGCTTGTTGAGTACGGAGCGCCGGGCGGCTTCGGTGGGGTGTGCGGTGAAGACCGGGCGCACGTTGAGGTGCTGGACGGCCTGGCGCAGGTGGGCGGGGTCGGCGTCCTTGAGCTTGTCCGCGGTGCGGGCGAGCAGGCCGCCTTCGGCGGCGCGTACCGCGCGCATCTCGCGTCCGCGGTGGACCTGCTCGGTGACGTTGGCCAGGTGGAAGTAGGTGGAGAAGGCGCGTACGAGCTTGGCGGCGGTCTCCAGGCCGGTGTCTCCGAGCAGGGCGGCGGCTGCTTCGCCGTCCTCGCGGGTGAGGGCGCGGACGCGTTCGACGAGTTCCAGGAGTTCGGGGCCCTCCTGGCGTACGAGGGTTTCGCCCAGCAGGTCGCCGAGGCGGCGGATATCGGCACGCAGCTCGGGGCTGGCTGAGGGGGCGGGGGTCAGGTCGGCACTGCTCACAGGTGCGGCTCCTTGCAGTGTTGGCACGACTGGCAAAGGGGGTCTGGGTGTGATGGCCCAGAAGTCACAGAACGGACCGCGCTGTCCGACGACACGCGTACAGGATAGGTGCCCGCCCGGTCGGGTCGGCCGCGCCCCTTTGTGGCGCTCTTGCCGTGGGGCCGGTCGCTGACATACTTACGAGGCCGTAGGTTACGGAACCGTAGCCGGGCATCAGCCGTATTCCTCACCCCACAGGGGACGTCCCTATGAGCAATGGCCCCGATCTGATCGACGACGCCCGGACTGCCGCGTCCGAGCTTCCCTCCGCGACTATGGGCGGAGACAACAAACGTTCCATTGAGCAGGTCACCCTCCTGCTCTTCATCGTGTTGCCGTTCGTGGCCCTGGTGGCCGCGATTCCGCTGGCCTGGAGTTTCGGCGGCGTGAGCTGGCTGGATCTTGGTCTGCTGGTGGCGATGTACTACATCGGCTGCCATGGCATCACGATCGGTTTCCACCGTTATTTCACCCATGGCTCGTTCAAGGCGAAGCGTCCGCTCCGTATCGCCCTGGCCGTCATGGGTTCACTCGCCGTCGAGGGTCCTCTCGTGCGGTGGGTGGCGGATCATCGCAGGCACCACAAGTTCTCGGACGCGGAGGGCGACCCGCATTCGCCCTGGCGTTACGGGGAGACGCTTCCCGCGCTGTTGAAGGGCCTGTGGTGGGCCCACATGGCGTGGATGTTCGACGAGGAGCAGACGCCGCAGCAGAAATACGCCCCGGATCTCATCCGGGATCCGGCGATCCGCTGGGTTTCCCGGAACTTCATCTACTGGACGGCTCTGTCGCTGGCGATTCCGCCGCTGGTCGGCGGTCTGGTGACGATGTCCTGGTGGGGGGCGTTCACGGCGTTCTTCTGGGGTTCGCTGGTGCGGGTGGGGTTGTTGCACCATGTCACCTGGTCGATCAATTCGATCTGTCACGCGGTCGGCAAGCGTCCGTTCAAGTCCCGTGACCGGTCGGGCAATGTGTGGTGGCTGGCGGTCCTGTCCTGCGGGGAGTCCTGGCACAACCTGCATCACGCGGATCCGACGTCCGCCCGGCACGGTGTGCTGCGCGGCCAGATCGATTCGAGCGCTCGTCTGATCCGCTGGTTCGAGCAGCTGGGCTGGGCGTACGACGTGCGCTGGCCGTCCGCTTCGCGTATCGATGCCCGGCGCAAGAGCGAGCTCACAGAAACGGCATGATGACAGACGTGGCGATCGAAGGCAGCAGTACCAGCGGCGACAAGCGCCGGCCGACCGCGTCCCGGCGGGTCCGCCGGGTCCGTATGACCGGGAAGGAACGCCGCGAACAGCTGCTGGACATCGGCCGCGTCCTCTTTGCCGAGAAGGGCTTCGAGGGCACGTCGGTGGAGGAGATCGCCGCGAAGGCGGGGGTTTCCAAGCCGGTCGTGTACGAGCACTTCGGCGGTAAGGAGGGGCTGTACGCGGTGGTGGTCGACCACGAGATGCGCCGGCTCCTCGATATGGTGACCGGTTCGCTGACCGCGGGCCATCCGCGGGAGCTGTGCGAGCAGGCGGCTTTCGCGCTGCTCGACTACATCGAGGAGTACACGGATGGTTTCCGCATCCTGGTGCGGGACTCTCCGGTGGCCCAGTCGACGGGCACCTTCGCTTCGCTGATCAGTGATATCGCCACGAAGGTGGAGGACATCCTGGGCAGCGAGTTCAAGGCCCGCGGCTTCGACCAGAAGCTGGCCCCGCTGTATGCGCAGGCCCTGGTGGGCATGGTGGCGCTGACCGGCCAGTGGTGGCTGAACGTCCGCAAGCCGCCGAAGGCGGAGGTGGCGGCGCATCTGGTGAATCTGGCGTGGCACGGTCTGGAGAACCTGGAGCCGAAGCCGCGGCTGATAGGCCACCGCAAGAGCTGACGCCTTCCGGAGCCGCGAGTAGTCCACGACGACGCCCCGCCCCACCGCTTCGAGCGGTGGGGCGGGGCGTCGGTCATGCGGGGAAGGAACGGGTCATCCGAACGAGCGACCTACGAGACGGATTCCCTTCGCCGGCATTGTCCGGATCAGGTGCTTGGGGTCGCCTTCCGGTCTCGTCTCCAGACCTTCCGCCCTCTCAGCCCGACCGTCGACGTCGGCAACGGCGGAAACTCGCTCTCCGCCCGAGTCGGCTACGACGGTTGAACTCCCTCATGCGTCCCGTAGGCCTGCATTCAGAGTAGCACTCAGGAGTCGGGTCAAAAGGGTCTGCATCATGATTTTTTGCCTCCTCGTCGGCCGCGCTCAGGGAGCGGTGAGGAACGCGCCCGGCGCCAGTGCCGCGGCCGGGATCGCGCACAGCATGCTGAAGTCCCCCTGGGGTCCGTACGCCTCGGCGGCCGCGCCGAGGGCCGGGGCGATCAGGCCGCCGATGCTGACGGCGAGGCCCAGGGTGACACCGGCGGCGGTGCCCATCCGGGCCTTCCGCAGCGCGTTCGGCACGCCACCCGGCGAGTACGGTCGTGCGGAACGCTGAGGCCGGCGTCGTAGCAGCGGCCTCCGGTCAGCTCTATGGGCGGCTGCGCCCGGACGATCCGGGGTGGGGTCCGATCATCCGAAAGGGTGAGGTCAGCTCACCGGCTGCAGGAACTCGATGCGGTTGCCGGCGGGGTCCCAGGAGTAGAAGCGGCGGTGGCCGGGGAGGTCGCCGTCCCACACCACGCGCGCGCCGCGTACCTCCAGGCGCTCCGCGTAGGCCCCGATGTCCGTGACGCGCAGCGCGGGGTGGGCCTTCGCCGAGGGGCGGTGGTCCACCTCGATGCCGAGGTGCAGCTGGACCGGGCCGGCCTGGAACCAGCAGCCGCCGCGAGCGGCCAGGGCGGG
Organism: Streptomyces sp. NPDC051320; assembly: GCF_040682175.1. Taxonomy (NCBI): domain Bacteria; kingdom Bacillati; phylum Actinomycetota; class Actinomycetes; order Kitasatosporales; family Streptomycetaceae; genus Streptomyces; species Streptomyces sp. NPDC051320. The sequence goes on along the minus strand of NZ_JBFBAL010000011.1, from coordinate 116,121 downwards.
CGGCTTGGGGATTTCCGTCATGCCGAGCACGCCGGAGTAGTACGCGCGGAGCCGGTCCTCGGTGCCGGGCGGGGCGGCGAGCTGCACATGGTCGATGGCGGCGATCATCGCTTCGCCTTGCGGGCGACGGCGAAGATGCGGCGGAACGGGAAGACCGTGCCGTGCGGGCCGCACGGGTAGGCGGTGCGCAGCAGGTCGCGGTATTCGGTGAGGAAGGAGGATGTCGCTTCCGGGTCGTCCGCCAGCGCGGTGAGGACGGGGCGCAGGGCGGTGCCCTTGACCCAGTCGAGCACGGGGTCGTCGCCGGTCAGGAGCTGGAGGTAGGTGGTCTCCCAGACGTCGGTCGTGCAGCCGAGGCCGGCGAGGTGGGTGAGGTAGGCGGCGGGCTCGAGGACGGCGGCTGTCCTGTCTCCGACGCCGGTGAGCCGGGATTTCCAGCGGGGGGACTCGCGCAGTTCGGCGAGGAGTGTGTGGCTGGGTGCGGTGAAGTTGCCGGGTACCTGGAAGGCGAAGATGCCGCCGGGGGTGAGGGCGTCCAGCCAGTCGGGGAAGCGGTCGGTGTGGCGGGGGACCCATTGGAGCAGGGCGTTGGAGACGATCAGGTCGTAGGTCTCGTCGGGGGTCCAGGTGGTGGCGTCGGCGGGGGCGAAGTCGAGCAGCGGGCCCGCGTACTGCTGGGCCTGCTCGAGCATCTGCGGGGAGTTGTCGAAGCCGGTGATCCGGGCCTGCGGCCAGCGTTCGGCGAGCAGTGCGGTGACGTTTCCCGCGCCGCAGCCGAGGTCGGCGATCCGGGCGGGGGTGCCGGAGATACGGGCGAGGAGGTCGCGGAAGGGGCGCGTGCGGTGGTCCGCGTGGCGCAGGTACTGCTGTGGGTCCCAGGTGGGTGCGGTCATGGGATCAGCTTTCCCCGGAATCTATCTCGATGTCAAGATAGTTGTCATCGAGATAGTCGACACCAAGAGACTTCATGTCGAGGCACCCTTTACACTGATCGATATGGAGGACGAGGTCGACCGCCTGGTCGCTGCGTGGCGCCGAGAGCGCCCTGACCTCGACGTGGAACCACTCGAGGTGCTCAGCCGCGTGTCCCGGCTGGCCCGCCATCTCGACCGGGCCCGTCGCCTCGCGTTCGCCGAGCACGGCCTGGAGCCCTGGGAGTTCGACGTGCTGACCTCGCTGCGCCGGGCCGGCTCCCCGTACCAGCTCTCGCCGGGGCAGTTGCTCACCCAGACGCTGGTGACCTCGGGCACCATGACCAACCGCATCGACCGGCTGGCCACCAAGAGCCTGGTCGAGCGGCTGCCCGATCCGAGCGACCGGCGCGGTGTGCTGGTGCGGCTCACCGCCGAGGGCCGGGATCGGGCGGACCAGGCGCTGGCCGGGCTGCTCGCCCAGGAGCGGGCGCTGCTGGCCGAGCTGTCGCGCGGTCAGCGGGGTGAACTGGCCGGTCTGCTACGCCGGTTGACCGCCCCGTTCGACAACGTTCCCGGCTAGTACGGTGGCCGGCGGCCCGGCCGCTGCCAGGTCAGCGGGTCCGACCCCGGCCCTTCGGGCGAGCGCCACCGCGGCCAGCGTGGAGTGCACACCCAGCTTCCCCAGCACGTTCTGCATGTGCGTGCGCACGGTGTGCGGGGAGAGGAAGAGCCGCTCGGCGACCGCCTTGCGCCCCAGACCGGCCACCATGCACCGCAGCACCTCCCGCTCGCGCGGGGTCAGCGACTCGACGAGCAGTTCGCTCTCGGAGCGGTGTTTACGGACCGCGGTCAGCTCCCGCAGCACGCCGGTGAGCAGCGCGGGCGGCAGGTGCGTCTCTCCCCGCAGCACCCCGCGTAGCACGGCGAGCAGCCGCTGCAGCGAGCAGTCCTTGGCCACCCATCCCGACGCCCCGGCCTGCAGTGCCAGTGCGGCTCTGCGCGGGTCGTCCTTCTCGGCGAGCACGACGATACGGGCGGCGGCGAAGCTCTCGCGTACCTCCGCCACCAGGGAGATGCCGTCTGCCGGGCCGCTTCCCGTGAGCACGGTGCGCTCCGTACGCTCGGCAGACTCCATGGGCTCCCGGGGCTCTGCGGGCTCCATGGATGCCGGGTCCCCGGGGTGGGGGTCCCTGGGGTGGGGGACGACGACGGTGGCGCCCCGGGGCGCCGTGATGCCGAGATCGGCGTCGACCAGCAGCACGTCGAATCGTCGTCCTTCGGCGGCCGCCCTCTCCAGGCAGCGTTGCGCGGCGGGGCCACTGCCCGTTGCTGTGACGTCGACGTCGGGCTCGGCGGCGAGGGCCGCGGCGAGCGACTCGGCGAAGATACGGTGGTCGTCGACCACGAGAACCCGGACACGGACCACATGAACCCCCAGGCTGCGTCTTCAGGGGGCAGGTTCGGTGTGGGGTACGGCGCCCGGTGCGGATCGCTGCTGTCGCACGGCCGCCGCCGCGCAGTCGCTGCTGCCTTCCGCTCCCGGAGCGTCGTACCCGACACTGTCTCGACCCCTGAACAACACCGGCCCCCACCGGTGCTGCCTTCCAGCGTACGGCGGGGGCGCGGTGACGGAGGGGGAATTGCAGAACTGGGCGAGTCGGGCGGGTGGCGCTCCCGCTACGACAGGCGTCGGGTGCCCGCCGAAGGGGTCGCCTCGAAGACGCGCGGCTCGGTGTAGCCGGCCGCGGCGAACGCCTCGGTCACCGACTTCGTGACCGCCGCGGCGTGCGACGCGTCGACGAGGACGACGGCGGAGCCGCCGAATCCGCCGCCCGTCATCCGCGCGCCCAGCGCTCCGCCCGCGTTGGCGGACGCCACCACCAGATCGAGTTCCTCGCAGGAGATCAACAGGTCGTCGCGGAGCGAGGCGTGGCCCTCGGTGAGGATGGGGCCCACGGCGCGGGCGTCGCCCGCCTCGAGCAGGGCGATGGTGCGCTCGACCCGGTGGTTGTCGGAGACGACATGGCGGACGTATCCGCGCACCTTCGGATCGGTGAGCTGCGACAGGGCCTGTGGCAGTTGCTCGTACGGGATGTCGCGCAGGGCGGGAACGCCGAGGATCCGGGCGCCCTCCTCGCAGCCCGCGCGCCGCTCCGCGTAGGCGCCGTCACCCAGGGCGTGTTTGACCCTGCTGTCCACGACCAGGAGTTGCAGTCCCTGCGCCGCCAGGTCGAAGGGCACCTGGCGGGTGGAGAGGTCGCGGCAGTCGAGGTACAGCGCGTGGCCCTCGGTGCAGCAGGCCGAGGCCGTCTGGTCCATGATTCCGCACGGCACGCCGACGAAGGCGTTCTCCGCGCGCTGCGCGACGACCGCCAGGTCCTGGCAGGTCAGGCCGAGTTCGTAGAGGTCGCTGAGGGCGTGCGCGGTGACCACCTCGAGGGCCGCCGACGAGGAGAGTCCGGCGCCGGTGGGGACGGTGGAGCTGAGGTGGATGTCCGCGCCGGTTATCGGGTGGCCCGCCTCCCGCAGCGCCCAGACGACGCCGGCCGGGTAGGCGGCCCAGCTGGTGTTGGCGAGCGGTTCGAGTTCGTCGATGCGGAGCTGGACGATGCCGCCCTCGATGTCCGACGAGTACAGCCGCAGCACCCCGTCGTCGCGGCGGGACACCTGGGCGACCGCGGTGTGCGGCAGCGCGAGCGGCATCACGAAGCCCTCGTTGAAGTCGGTGTACTCACCGATCAGATTGACCCGGCCCGGTGCGGCCCAGGTGCCCTCGGGGGCGGATCCGTACAGCTCCTCGAAACTCATGCCTCAGCAACTCCCATGCTTTGAGATGACACAGTTTGCGCGAAGGTCCAGGCGTCGGTGACGATGCCGGCCAGGTCGGATCGCGACGGGCTCCAGCCCAGCCGCTCGCGTGCGGTGTCCGCGGACGCGACCAGTGCGGCCGGGTCACCGCCGCGGCGTTCGGCGATGATCTCCGGGATCGGGTGTCCGGTGACCTTGCGGACGGTCTCGATGACCTCGCGGACCGAGAAGCCGCTGCCGTTGCCGAGGTTGCAGATCAGGTGGCTGCCCGACTCGGCCGCGCGCAGGGCGAGCAGGTGGGCGTCGGCCAGGTCGGCTACGTGGATGTAGTCGCGGATACAGGTGCCGTCGGGGGTCGGGTAGTCGTCGCCGTACACCGAGATGGCGTCGCGGCGGCCCTGCGCGACCTGGAGGACGAGCGGAATGAGGTGCGACTCGGGGTCGTGGCGTTCGCCGTGCGCCCCGTACGCGCCCGCGACGTTGAAGTAGCGGAGGGAGACCGCGGCCAGGCCGTGCGCCGCGCACTCGCCGCTGATCATGTGGTCGACGGCCAGTTTGGTGGCGCCGTACGGGTTGGTCGGCGAGGTCGGGGCGCTCTCCCTGATCGGTACGGTCGCCGGCTCGCCGTAGGTCGCGGCGGTCGAGGAGAAGACTAGGGTGCGGACGCCTGCCGAGCGCATCGCGGCGAGCAGCGCGGTGCTGCCTCCCACGTTGTTCAGCCAGTACTTCTCCGGGTTGACCACCGACTCGCCGACCTGGGAGGACGCGGCGAAGTGCAGCACCCCGTCATAGGTGGAGTCCAGCCAGCGGGCGGCGTCCTGGATGCGGCCCTCGATGAAGGTGGCACCGGCCGGGACGCCCTCCCGGAAGCCGGTGGAGAGGTCGTCGAGCACGGTCACCTCGTGGCCGGCCTCCAGCAGGTGGGCGGCGACGACGCTGCCCACATATCCCGCGCCGCCTGTGACCAGGTACTTCTTGCTCACTTGCTCGCTACCTCTCGCAGTCGTTCGGCCGCGGTCTCCGGCGGCACGTCATTGACGAAGACGTTCATGCCCGACTCGGAACCCGCGAGGAACTTCAGCTTGCCCGAAGTGCGGCGGATGGTGAAAAGCTCGAGGTGCAGGGCGAATTCGTCCCGGTCGAGCTGAAAGTCCTCCAGTTCGCCGAAGGGCGCCTGGTGCCAGGCGGCGATGTAGGGCGTGGGCGGCTCGCCCTCGCCGAAGATCCGGTCGAAGCGCCTCAAGAGTTCCAGATACAGCTGTGGAAACTCTGTGCGCGCCGCGTCGTCCAGGCGGCGGAGGTCAGGTACGCGCTTCTTGGGGTAGAGGTGCACTTCGTACGGCCAGTGCGCGGCGTACGGCACGAAGGCCACCCAGTGTTCGCCCTCCAGGACCACGCGCACGCCGTCGGCCAGCTCGCGGGCCACCGTCTCGTCGAAGAGGTTCCGGCCGCCGCTGCTCTCCAGGAAGTCCGCCGCGGAGCGGAGCATCAGCGCGGTGCGCGGGGTGATGAAGGGATAGCCGTAGATCTGGCCGTGCGGGTGGCCGAGGGTGACGCCTATGTCCTTGCCGCGGTTCTCGAAACAGAACACCTGCTTGACCTGGTCGAGTGCGGCCAGCTCGGTGGTCCGGTCGGTCCAGGCCTCGAGGACCAGGCCGGCCTGCTCCTCGGTCAGGTCGGCGAAGGACGCGTCGTGGTCGGAGGTGAAGCAGACCACCTCGCAGCGGCCGGAGTCCCCGGCGAGCGAGGGGAAGCGGTTCTCGAAGACGGCGACGTCGTAGTCCGAGTCCGGGATCTCGCTGTGCCGGCCGTCCCGCGAGGGGCAGAGCGGACACTCGTCGGCCGGCGGGTGGTAGATGCGCCCCTGGCGGTGCGACGCGATGGCGACGGAGTCTCCGAGCAGCGGGTCCGTGCGGATCTCGGAGGCGGTGGCCACCGGGTCGAGGGGCCGCCGGTCCACGGCGTCACGGACCATGTCGTCCCGGGAGTCGTAGTAGAGCAGCTCACGACCGTCGGCAAGCCGGGTCGATGTCTTCTTCACGCTGGCGCTCCTAGCCCACTCCCAACAAACAGAACCGCACACAACAAACCACAAGTAAACAGCTCAGTCAATGGGTCGGCCACGTCCGGTGTGACCGGCACCACGCATGGCGTACGTCCGCCCAGAACGGACATCTTCCGCGATCCGATCACAATCAAACAAAGAACACCAGAGAACTGTTCATTTTTTGAACACGGAAGCGTAGATTCCGCAAGGATCAGTTCTGGCAACGAAGCGAGTACGCATGCAATACCTGGCTGACGGGCTCCGGCTCCCCACCAACGGGCTCGACTACACCATCCTGGCGATCTACTTCGTCGTGGTCCTCGGCATCGGCTTCGCAGCCAGGTCGAGCGTGAAGACCAGCCTCGACTTCTTCCTTTCGGGCCGCTCACTGCCCGCCTGGGTCACCGGCCTGGCCTTCGTCGCCGCCAACCTCGGCGCGACGGAGATCCTGGGCATGGCGGCGACCGGCGCGCAGTACGGCGTCGCCGTCGTCCACTGGTACTGGATCGGCGCCATCCCCGCGATGGTCTTCCTCGGCCTGGTGATGATGCCCTTCTACTACAAGTCGAAGGTGCGCTCCGTACCCGAGTTCCTGCTGCAGCGCTTCGACAAATCCGCGCATCTGCTGAGCTCCATACTCTTCGCCTTCGCGGCGATCCTGATCGCGGGTGTGAACCTCTACGCCCTGTCGATCGTCGTGGAGGCGCTCCTCGGCTGGCCGCAGTGGGTCGCGATCGTCGTCGCCGGCCTCTTCGTGCTCGTCTACATCACCATCGGCGGCCTCTCCTCGGCGATCTACAACGAGGTGCTGCAGTTCTTCGTCATCCTGGCCGCGCTCATCCCGCTCACCATCCTGGGCCTGAAGAAGGTCGGCGGCTGGGGCGGGCTCTCGGACACCCTGGAGAAGAGCCACGGTCACAACTTCATGTCCGCCTGGGGTGGCACGGCCATCGGCCAGGCGAACCCGCTGGGCGCCAACTGGCTGACGATCATCCTCGGGCTCGGTTTCGTGCTGTCGTTCGGTTACTGGACGACGAACTTCGCCGAGGTGCAGCGCGCCCTGTCCGCGAAGAACCTGTCCGCCGCACAGCGCACCCCGCTGATCGCCGCGTTCCCGAAGATCTTCATCGTCTTCCTGGTGATGATCCCCGGCATGGTCGCCGCCGTGGTCGCGCCGCGGATCGGCACCGCGGGCTCGGACCTCACGTACAACGACGCCATCCCGCTGCTGATGCAGAACCTGCTCCCGAACGGCGTGCTCGGTATCGCGGTGACCGGTCTGCTGGCCGCGTTCATGGCCGGTATGGCCGCCAACGTCTCCTCGTTCAACACCGTCTTCACGACGGACATCTGGGCGCGGTACGTGAAGAAGGACAAGCCCGACGCCTACTACCTGCGGTTCGGGCGGCTGATCACGGCGGTCGGCGTGCTGGCCTCCATCGGCACGGCCTTCATCGCCGCCAGCTTCTCCAACATCATGAGCTACCTCCAGACGCTCTTCTCCTTCTTCAACGTCCCGATGTTCGTGGTCTTCATCATCGGGATGTTCTGGAAGCGGGCCTCGATGAAGTCCGGCGTGTGGGGGCTGGTCGCCGGTACCTGCGCCGCGATGGTCAACTACTTCGTGTTCTACAAGCAGGGCATCATCGGTTTCCCGAGCGACCAGGGCGCCAACTTCGTCTCGGCGATCGTCGGCTTCGTCGCGGGCGCCGTGGTCATGGTCGTGGTCACGCTCGTCACCGCACCGAAGCCGGAGGCCGAACTGGCCGGTCTGGTGTACGGGACGGAGTCGCCGGACGCGCCGGAGGTCCCGGAGGAGGGCGACAGCGCGTGGTACCGCAAGCCGGCCCTGCTGGGCTGGGGCGCGATCGTCCTTGCCGCCCTCTGCTACCTGCCCTACTCGCTCTGATCGGAGGCACCCACCATGTCTGAACTGCAGAACGAAGTCTCCGACCTGGAGCGCAAGTCCGCGACCGCGGCCCGCCTCTTCGACATCCGGCGGATCATCGGCGGCCTGTTCGTGGTCTACGGGGTCATCGTGACGATCGCCGGCGCCACGGCGTCCGACGCCGATCTGAAGAAGGCCCAGGGGATCAACATCAACCTCTGGACGGGGCTCGCGATGCTCGCCCTCGGCCTGTTCTTCCTGGGCTGGCTGAAGCTCCGCCCGACGGCGCCGCCCACCCCGGACGACCTGCTGGCGAAGGACGCGAAGGACGCGTAGACCGCCCGCCGAAGGGGCCGGACCTCCGCATGTCACTCTGCGAGGTCCGGCCCCTTCGGCATGTCCGCAGCCGCCCGGTCCAGCAGTCCGGTGCGGGCCGCGAGCGCCGCCGCCTCCAGGCGGGACCCGACACCCAGCTTCATCAGCAGCCGCTGCACATGGGTCCGCGCGGTGCTCGACGCGATCCCCATCGCAGCGGCGATCAGCCGGGTGTCGTCCCCCTCGGCCACCCGCACCAGTACCTCGACCTCGCGCGCGGTGAGCATCCGCAGCAGCCGCTGTCCCTCGTCGTCGGGCTGGGCCGCCGGGTTGAGCAGTTCGGCGAAGGCGCCCTGCAACAGCGCCGGGGCCACCGCCGCCTCCCCCGCTCTGGCCTTCACGATGGCCCGCTCGACGCCCTCGATACGCTCGTCATGGCGTACGTAACCCGAGGCGCCGGCCGCGAAGGCCGCGGCGATCCCGCGCGGGCTGGGCACCGGCCCCAGCACCACCACCGCTACCTGCGGGCGTTCCGCCCTGATCCGGACGATCGGGTCGAAGGCCCCCGGCTCGGCGGGGAGTGCCGTACCGAACAGACACACCTCGGGCGCCCGGCTCACCACTAGCTCCGCCGCGCCCCCGGTGGGTGCGGCAGCGGCGAGCACCCGGTGCCCGCGGAGCTTCAGCGCCGAGGCGAGCGCCTCGGCGAGCAATCGGTGGTCGTCGACCACCATGAGCCGCACGCCCATGGAGCAATCCCCCACTTCCCCTGCACCCCGGAGCCCGCCCCCCGAACCGGCCATTCCTGCCCCGGCAAGCTACACGCTGGGTCGACCTGGTGCGGCCGTTACGGACAGAAGCCCCCCAGATCACCGGATTGCCCTCGAACCAGGGCTACTTCGCACGGGCCACGCCGAAGGGGGTGCGGCCCGGTCGGGCCGCACCCCCTTCACAGGCCGGCGGATCAGCTGGTGCCGAAGCCGATGGCCAGGTACTTCTTGTCGTCCGAGTCTCCGTACGGCTCGCTGATCAGGTCGTCGGCGAGGTAGAGCCGCCCGCCCACGTAGCGGATCTCCGAGGACTCCGGCAGGAAGCCGGATTCCGCCCTGCGGACCGCCTCGTCGGCCGGGTTGTTCATCAGCAGCGTCTGCTGAAAAGTCGAGCCGTCGATGCCGGTGACCTGGCCGCCCTTGTCGTACGGGCCCGTCTTGTACGCGATGACGTTGCTGCCGTCCATCCGCACCGGGTACGCCGTGTAGCCCTTGCCCGCCGAGGCCTTGCCGTTCACCAGTTTGCCGGTGGCCAGGTCGAAGGCGACGATCTCGTTGGTCTGGCCGACGTCGCCGCCGGCCCCGTCGTGCTTCTCGGTGGGGACGTAGAGCCGGTCGTTGCCCACCACCAGGTTGTGGCAGTCCTCCACATCGGTGCTGCCGCACTTGCCGGCATAGGTGTCGGCGTCGGCGGAGATGCGGGCCCGCTGCTTGCCGGTCTTCTCGTCGATGGAGAAGTAGTCCGAGATGCCGCTGCCGTCCCCGGCGGTGTCACCGACGTCCGCGGCGACGACCAGCGGCTTGGTGGACACGACGTGCGCGTACTGGACACCGGACGGCATCTGGAACGTGGCGGTCGGCGCACCGGACGTGGGGTTCAGGACCTGCACGCTGACCTGCGGGCTGTCGTAGTCGCCGCAGCTGCGCACGGCGACCAGATTGTCCCCGCCGGCATAGCCGCGGTCCTCGCACTGGTCGGCGCTGGCCTTCGGTGCCCAGCGCTGGGTACCCGTTTCGAGGTCCCAGGCGGCGCCGCCGCCGGTGCCGCCGGCCGCGACCGTGCCGCCGCCGAGTGTGACCTCGTCGAAGCTGACCTTCTCGTCGCCGTCCTTGGCCGACTTCGTCCAGAGCAGCTTGCCGGTGTTGAGGTCGAGCGCGGCGACCTCGCTGCAGCCCCAGTACTGCTTGGCCTTTGTCGGTACCTTCGGCTGGAAGGCGATGACCGTCTTGTTGTCCTTGCTGATGTGGTCGGTCGCGGCGCACAGCGGGCCGGGAAGCGGTGTCGTCCAGGACTGGCTGCCCTTGACCGCGTCGTAGCCGACGACCTTGTTGACCCCGGACTTCACGTACAGCGTGTCGGTGACCCAGGAGCCGTTGACCCCGGTCACGTCACCGACCTTGGGGTAAGGCAGCTGGAAGAGCACCCGGGAGTTGACGTTGGCGGGCGCCTTCTCCTTGCCGCCGCCGCCCTTGGCTCCGCCCGTGTCGCCCGTGGTGGGGCCGCCGGTGGGACCCGCGCTCGACACGTCGGTCTTGTCGTCGCCCTTGCTGGACGAGTACGCGAAGCCCGCGCCGATGATCAGCACGATGGCGACGGCCGCCGCGGTGATGATCTTGGCGTCGATGCCGAACGTGAAACCGCCGTTCCGGCCGCCGCCGTCGCCGGCCTGCTGGGGTTGCATCGGCTGGGTCGGATAACCGTAGGGCTGCTGCGGCTGGTTCTGCGGGTAGCCGTAGCCCGGCTGGGCGGGCGGCGTCTGCGGATAGCCGTACGCCGGGTCCTGCACGGTGGGCGGCTGCGGCTGCGGCTGCGGCTGTTGCGGCTGCGGCTGCCCGTAACCCTGGCCGCCCGGTGGCGAAGGCGGCTGCTGCGGGGCGGCCGGCGGGACGGGCGGGGCCTGCGGAGGCATCTGCGGTGGGGCCGGCGGCTGGTTCGGCGGCGGCTGGTTGGGCGGCGGCGGACCGCCGTAACCACCGGCCGGGGGCTGCTTGGAGAAGCCCCCCTGCGGTGGTCCTTCGGGTGGCTGGGGCGGCGGCTGCGTCATCGTGTTTCTGCCTTTGTCGAGGGGGAGGACGGGACGTGCGGACCGCTCACTTGCCGAAGGCCATCATGGTCTTCTCGGTGGTGTCGCCCTTCTTGCCCCTGACCTGGCCGGTCATGATGAAGAGCCGGCCGTTCACATAGGAGACCGACTTCGAGTAGAAGGAATTCTCGATGTCGGCCGTCGACTCCGGGTTCTGCAGCAGAGTCTGCGGCTTGCCGCCGGTCACCGGGATGCTGACGACGGCGCCACCGCCGTCGTACGAGGGCTCCTGGTACGCGACGAGGTTACCGCCGTCCACCTGCAGCGGAAGCATGGTGCGGTCGGTGGCCGCAGGCGAACGCCATTTCTCCTTACCGCTGTTGAGGTCGAAGGCGACGATCTCGTTGGCGCCGCTCTTCACCTCGGTCGGCAGGTAGAGCGTGTTGGCGTCGGCGGCGGTGCCGAGGCAGCCCTGCAGATCGCTCGACAGGATCGAGAGTCCGCACTCCGGCGCGAAGCTGTCCTTGGTGGTCAGCTGCGAACGCCTGGTCCCGTCCGCCTTGAGGATCGAGATGTTCCAGCTCTTCTTCTTCTCGTTGGTCGAGTAGATGACCAGCGGGTCGACCGAGTAGACCTTCTTGACGTCCCAGCCGGCCGGCAGCGCGAACGTCCACTTGGACTTGCCGTTGTCCGGGTTGAGTTCCTGCACCTGCTGGTTGGCGTCCGACTCGCCGTCCTTGGTGCAGGACTCGACCGCGATCAGCTTCGGGCCGCCGGCGAACGCGTTGGGCCTGCAGGCCCCGGTGGACGCGCCGAAGACCTTGTGGCCGTCCTTGACCGAGAAGGCGCTGGAGAGGCCGAACCGGCTGGCTGCGACCGTGTTGCCCGAGATGGAAAGCTCGACGGAGGTCATGATGTCGAAGCTGCCCTCCTCGGGGATCTGCTTCTTCCACCCTCCCTTGCCGGTCTTCAGGTCGATCATCTGCATCTGGTTGCAGTCGGCCTTCTCGGTGTCATTGCTCTCGTACGCGATGACGATCTTGCCGTCGGACGTGGTCTGCCGTGGAGCGGCGCAGATCGCGTGCGGGATCGGCACACTCCACTTCTCCTTGCCGTCGGTCACTCCGTAGGCGGTGACCTTCTTGTACATGGCCTTCACGACAACATCACCGGTGAACCACATGCCGTGGTTCTCGGCGCCGTCCGCGGGCAGCGCTACGTCGTTCGTCTTCAGCCAGAGGACCTTGTCCTCACCCGTCTTACGGCCGGCGTTGAGGTCGTCGTCGCCCTTGCGTCCGTCGCCGCTGCCGTCGCCCTGGTCGACACTGGCCGAAGTGGACGACTCGACCGGGTTCTTGCTGTCGCTCGCGACCGGCTTCTTGCCGTCGTCGCCACCACCGCCGACCGCGGCGTACACCCCGCCACCGACGAGCAGCAGGGCCACCACCGCCGCGCCGACGATCACGGCAGGCTTGCCCTTGAACGGGCCCTTGCCACCGCCCTGCGACGGGACCGGGCCACCGGCGTACTGCTGCTGCGGATAACCGTAGGGGCCCGGCTGCTGACCGTACGGTCCCTGTTGCGGCGGCTGCCCGTAGGGGCCGGGGGCCTGCTGGGGGTAGCCGTACGGGCCGGCCTGCGGCGGCGGCGCCTGCTGGGGGTAGCCGTAACCGGGCTGCGGCGCCGGGGGCTGTCCGGGCGCGGAGGGCGGGCCCTGCGGCGGGCCTTGCGGAGGCGGCGGTCCCTGCGGCGGGCCTTGCACGGGCGGCGGTCCCTGCGGAGGCGGCGGCATCTGCGGCGGCTGGGCCGGCGGCGGCGGACTGCCGAAGCCTCCCGGCGGAGGGTCCTGCGGAGCGCCGAAACCGCCCTGCGGCGGCTGCTGGTCGGGCGGCTGAGTCATCAGCACATACCTCTTTACGCGGGATCCGCTGCCCGACCGGCCTCCCCCGCAATTCCGGCGGCACGAGGCACCGGAAAGGAGCGAATCGGGTGTGGATCCCACACATCAACGTCAGTCGAGCGGGAGTTCTTTCTATCACTCGGACAGCGCTGTGCGAGGCGCCGGTCCACCGCTGTTCCCAAGGGAGGACCGGGCCGTGATGGAGCCGTTACGCGAACCGGCCGGGCGGCTCAGGCGTCTTCGGCGAGCTCCAGCCAGCGCAGCTCCAACTCTTCGCGCTCCCCCGACAGTTCGCGCAACCGACCGTCCAGTTCGGCCACTTTCTCGAAGTTCGTGGCGTTTTCGGTGATCTGAGTGTGCAGCTTGCTCTCCCGGTCGGAGAGCTTGTCCAACTGCCGCTCGATCTTCTGGAGTTCCTTCTTCGCCGCGCGGCCGTCCTTGGCGGACGCGGCGCCGGACGTACCCTCCTTGGCCGCCGGCGGTGCGGGCGCCGGGGTCTGGGATGCGACGACCTGTCGGCGGCGTTCCAGGTACTCGTCGATGCCGCGCGGCAGCATGCGCAGGCTCGTGTCGCCGAGCAGCGCGAACACCCGGTCCGTGGTGCGCTCGATGAAGAACCGGTCGTGCGAGATCACGATCATCGAGCCGGGCCAGCCGTCGAGGAGGTCCTCCAGCTGGGTCAGGGTCTCGATGTCCAGGTCGTTGGTCGGCTCGTCGAGGAAGAGCACGTTGGGCTCGTCCATCAGCAGCCGCAGGATCTGCAGCCTGCGCCGCTCACCACCGGACAGATCGCCGACCGGGGTCCACTGCTTCTCCTTGGAGAAGCCGAACTGCTCGCAGAGCTGGCCCGCGGTCATCTCGCGGCCCTTGCCCAGGTCGACCCGGTCCCGCACCTGCTGCACCGCTTCGAGGACCCGTAGCGTCGGCTTGAGTTCGGCGACCTCCTGCGAGAGGTAGGCGAGCTTCACGGTCTTGCCGACGACGACCTTCCCGCCGGCCGGCTGCTCCTCGCCCTGGGTACGGGCCGCCTCGGCGAGCGCCCGCAGCAGTGAGGTCTTGCCGGCGCCGTTGACCCCGACCAGGCCGATCCGGTCACCCGGTCCGAGCTGCCACGTCACGTGGGTCAGCAGCACCTTCGGGCCGGCCTGGACGGTGACGTCCTCCAACTCGAAGACGGTCTTGCCGAGCCGGGCGTTGGCGAACTTCATCAGCTCGGAGGTGTCGCGCGGCGGCGGCACGTCGGCGATCAGCTCGTTGGCGGCCTCGATGCGGTAGCGGGGCTTGGACGTGCGGGCCGGGGCGCCGCGCCGCAGCCAGGCCAGCTCCTTGCGCATCAGGTTCTGCCGCTTGGACTCCTCTGTGGCGGCGATGCGCTCCCGCTCGGCGCGGGCGAAGACGTAGTCGCTGTAGCCGCCCTCGTACTCGTGCACGGTGCCGCGCTGGACGTCCCACATGCGGGTGCACACCTGGTCCAGGAACCAGCGGTCGTGGGTGACCACGACGAGCGCGGACCGGCGCGCCCGCAGGTGTCCGGCCAGCCAGGAGATGCCTTCGACGTCGAGGTGGTTGGTCGGCTCGTCGAGCACGATCAGGTCCTGCTCGGCGATGAGCAGCTTGGCCAGCGCGATACGGCGGCGCTCGCCGCCGGAGAGCGGGGCGATGACGGTGTCGAGGCCCTGCGGGAACCCCGGCAGGTCGAGCCCGCCGAACAGCCCCGTCAGCACGTCCCTGATCTTGGCGCTGCCCGCCCACTCGTGGTCGGCGAGGTCACCGATGACCTCGTGCCGCACGGTGGCCTGCGGGTCCAGCGAGTCGTGCTGGGTGAGCACACCGCTGCGCAGCCCGCCGCTGTGGGTGACCCGGCCGGTGTCCGGCTCCTCCAGCCTGGCGAGCATCCGGATGAGGGTGGTCTTGCCGTCCCCGTTACGGCCGACGACGCCGATGCGGTCGCCCTCGGATACGCCGAGGGAGACACCGTCGAGCAGGGCACGGGTCCCGTAGACCTTGCTGACGGCCTCGACATTGACGAGGTTGACGGCCATTGACGCTCCTGGGAAGGGTGAATCGATCTCCCAGAGTACGGCGCGGCGGCCGTGCGGCTTACATCGCCCACTCGACCAACGTACAGTTTTCCGTACGTACAGTTTTCTGTACGTACGCTTTATGCAGACACCAGGAGGCGGCATGCGCACGATTACCTATACGGAATCACGAGCGAAGTACGCCGAAACCCTCAATGCGGTCGTGGACGACCGTGAGGAGGTCATAGTGACCCGGGCAGGACACGACCCGGTCGTCATTGTGGCGCTCGACGAGTACGAGTCACTGAAGGAGACTGCCTATCTCCTCCGGAGCCCGGCGAACGCCCGCCGGCTGCTGGCGTCGATCGAACGTCTGGAGCGTGGCGACGGCACCGCACAGGAGTTGGCCGAGTGAAGTTCGTCTGGGACGAGTCGGCCTGGGAGGACTACGTCTGGTGGCAGACACAGGACCGGAAGATCCTCAAGCGCATCAACACACTGCTGCGGGACATCGCTCGCAATGGCAATGAGGGCATCGGCAAACCGGAGCCCCTCAAACACGGATTCCAGGGGTACTGGTTCCGTCGCATCACCGATGAACACCGGCTGATCTACAAGGTGGTGGACGAAGAGGCCCGTGTCGGCGCCTGCCGCTACCGCTACGGCCGCTGAGCAGGCCTCAGCCGATCGCGCGACCGCCGGCTCGGACTCTGACGACGGCCGCTCCGGCGACTCCGGAGTGCGCGGTCCGCGCCACCCGGCAGGTGCCGGACCGGCGGAGGGAAGACGCGATCCGCTCCGCCTCCTCCGCGTCCTTGGCAAGAAACGCCGTCGTGGGCCCCGAACCGGAGACGATCCCGGCCAGCGCCCCTGCAGCTGTCCCAGCCGCCAGGGTGTCGGCCAGCGACGGCCGCAGCGACAGCGCGGCCGGCTGGAGATCGTTGGCCAGGGCGGCGGCCAGGGCGACCGCGTCGCCTGTACGCAGCGCCTCGATCAGGTCCGGGGAAGCCTCCGGCTCGGCCGCGTCCGGGGTGAGCCGGTCGAACTCGCGGAAGACGGTCGGGGTGGAGAGACCGCCGTCGGCGAGAGCGAACACCCAGTGGAAGGGTGCGCCGAGTTCGAGCGGTGCCAGCCGCTCACCGCGGCCGGTGCCCAGGGCCGCCCCGCCGACCAGGCTGAACGGTACGTCGCTGCCCAACTCCGCGCAGATCTCCAGGAGTTCATCGCGCGATGCCCCGGTCGACCAGAGCGCGTCGCAGGCCAGCAGGGCGCCCGCGCCGTCCGCGCTGCCGCCGGCCATGCCGCCGGCGACCGGGATGTCCTTGTCGATGTGGAGGTGGACGCCGGGGGCGATGCCGTGCCGGGCGGCGAGCAGTTCGGCCGCCCTTGCTGCCAGGTTCGTGCGGTCCAGCGGCACCTGGTCGGCGCCGGGCCCCGCGCAGGTGATCCGCAGGGTTTCGGCCGGAGTCGCCGTGATCTCGTCGTGCAGGGACACCGCGAGGAAGACGTTGGCCAGGTTGTGGAAGCCGTCGGGGCGGGCCCCGCCCACCGCGAGCTGGACGTTGACCTTGGCCGGAACGCGGACCGTGACAGCGTCGGTGTCGGTGCCTGTGTCGTGCATGCTCACGCCTTGGCCTCCGCGATCCGCGCGAACTCGTGCACCGTCAGCGACTCGCCGCGCGCCTGCGGGGACACCCCGGCGGCGACCAGCGCAGCCTCCGCGGCGGGGGCCGAACCGGCCCAGCCGGCCAGCGCGGCCCGCAGCGTCTTGCGGCGCTGGGCGAAGGCCGCGTCGACCACCGCGAAGACCTCCTCCCGGGAGGCCGTGGTCGCGATCGGCTGCTCGCGGCGGACCAGCGAGACCAGCCCGGAGTCGACGTTCGGGGCCGGCCAGAAGACGTTGCGGCCGATGGAACCGGCCCGCTTGACCTCCGCGTACCAGTTGGCCTTCACCGAGGGCACGCCGTACACCTTGTTGCCGGGCTCGGCCGCCAGCCGGTCGGCGACCTCCGCCTGGACCATCACCAGGGTGCGCTTGATGGTCGGGAAGCGCTCCAGCATGGTGAGCAGGACCGGGACGGCGACGTTGTACGGAAGGTTCGCCACCAGCGCGGTGGGCGGCGGGCCGGGGAGCTCCCTGACCTGCATCGCGTCGGCGTGCACCAGCGCGAAGCGGTCGGCGCGGGACGGCAGCCGGGCCTCGATCGTCGCGGGCAGCGCGCCCGCGAGCACATCGTCGATCTCGATGGCGACCAGGCGGTCCGCCGCCTCGAGCAGTGCCAGGGTCAGGGAGCCCAGACCGGGGCCGACCTCGACGACCGCGTCATCCCGGGTCACCTCGGCCGTCCGCACGATCCGGCGCACCGTGTTGGCGTCGATGACGAAGTTCTGGCCGCGCTGCTTGGTCGGGCGTACGCCCAGCGCTGCGGCCAGTTCACGGATGTCGGCGGGGCCCAGCAGGGCGTCGGAGACCGCGGGGGCCTCGGGTTCAGTGCTGCTCACCCGTAAAGCCTACGGCCGCAGTGCGGCCACGGACTCGCTCCCCGCTGTACGTAGAGCCGCTTCGCCCGGTCCGTCTGCTCGTCGGCGGGCGCGTCCTGGGGCAGTCCGCTGCCGCCGAGCGCGTGCCAGGTCTGTCCGTCCAGCTGGTAGAGCCCGCCGTAACTGCCCGAGGCGTCGACCGCGTCCGGCCGCCCGCCGGACTCGCAGTGCGCGAGACCGCTCCAGTCCAGCCGGCCGGCTCCGGCGGGCGATGCGGGACGCTGCCGGGTGCCGATCCGTACGACCCGGGCCTCGGGCCGGCGTACCAGCTCCGTGGAGAGCTGCCGCGGCTTCTGCCGGACGCCGTTGACGGTGCGCAGCTGGTAGGTGACCCGGCGCAGGCCGGGCACGCCGGGCCGGGTCACCGATTCCGTACCGGCGAACAGTGAGGCGTCGAGGACTCGGTTGGTCACGAAGGCGATGGGCTCCTCGCGCGTCTCCCTGCTGCCGGTGATGCGCAGCACGGTGATGGTCTGGCCGTCGCGCGGGAAGGTGTCGGCGGGTACGGATGTGGTGTCGTGTCCGCGCAGGCCGATGCCCGCCTGGTCGAGGGCTTCGCGCACGGTCGCCACGTTGGTGCGGATGGTGCGTTCGCGGCCGTCGGCCATGAAGGTCACGGTGCGTTCGGTCCGTACGTTCACCGTCAGGCCGTGCCGGGAGATCGTCGCGGAGCGCGAGGTGGAGATGTACGCGCCCGCCGTGCGTACGCCGAGTTGGCGCAGCGCGCCGTCCACGGTGCGTGCCGTCGTCCAGACCCGGTGGCGCCGTCCGTCGAGGGTGAGGGCGAGCGGTCGTCCGTAGCGGATGTCGATCTCCTCTCCGTCGGCGAGCGCGCTGCGGTGTCCGGGAGCGACCGCGTCGTGGACGCCGAGCGGCACCTGCTCCTCGGCCAGCAGTTCGTCGACCGTGCCGGCGAAGGTGTGCAGGGTGCGGGGCACCCCGTCGACACTGAGCTGCACGGCCTTGTCGTTGGCCACGAAGGCGGAGGTGCCGCCGGCCAGGAAGGCCACGACCAGCGCCTGCGGGAGGAGTCGGCGCAGGCCGTCCGGTGGCCGCCGCTGGGCCCGGCGGCGGCCGGTGGGCCGCCCGTCGTGGGGCGTAACGGCCGCGGGGCCCTGGTGCGGGGCCGCGTGGGCGGGTGCGGCGCCTGCCGGTGCGGCGCTTGTCGGTGTCGCGCCTGCCGGTGTCGCGCCTGCGTCGATGGTGTCGGCGTACGCGGCGATGTAACTCGGCACGGTGGGTGTGTATGGCGGCGGGTAGGTCGACGGGCGGTCCGTCGCGTGACGGCCGCCGCGTGCGGCACGGTGACTGCCCTGCGCATTGCTCACGACGCTCCAGCGGTCCGGTCCGGTCGTAGCCGGTCGGCGATCCCGTCGGCGATCCGGTCGGGCCGGGACACTAGCGGAGCATCAGTCACTCAACAAAGTCATACGGTCACTCTTAGTAACTAGAAAGTTCGAACGCGCGAGCCGTGTTGGCCATGATCGCCGAGGCCAGGGCGTCTTCTCCGACGCTTTTCACCTCGGCCATCGCCCGCACGGTCACCGGAACGAGATACGGCGCGTTGGGCCGTCCGCGGTAGGGAGCCGGGGTGAGGAACGGTGCGTCCGTCTCGACCAGGATGAGCTCCAGTGGCGCCACGGCGAGCGCGTCGCGCAGCGGCTGGGCGTTCTTGAACGTCACGTTCCCGGCGAAGGACATGAAGTAGCCCTTGGCCGCGCAGATCTCCGCCATCGCCGCGTCGCCGGAGTAGCAGTGGAAGACGGTGCGCTCCGGAGCGCCTTCCTCCTCGAGGATGCGCAGCACGTCGGCATGGGCGTCCCGGTCATGGATGACGAGCGCTTTTCCGTGCCGTTTGGCGATCTCGATGTGGGCCCGGAAGGACCGCTCCTGCGCGGCGGCACCCTCGGGTCCGGTGCGGAAGTGGTCGAGGCCGGTCTCACCGACGGCCCTGACGTGCGGCAGGGCGGCCAGCCGGTCGATCTCGGCGAGCGCCTCGTCGAGCGCTCCGTCCCCACCCGGCGGACGTGCCTCTTGCCGCGACCGGTTCTCCTCGTCCCCGAGCACGATGCGCGGCGCCTCGTTGGGGTGCAGGGCCACGGCCGCGTGCACGTTCTCGTACGCCGCCGCCGTCTCGGCCGCCCAGACCGAGCCCTTGAGGTCGCAGCCCACCTGGACCACCGTGGTCACCCCCACCGACGAGGCCTTCCGCAGAGCGTCGTCGACGGTGGTGTCCTGCATGTCCAGGTGGGTGTGTGAATCGGCGACCGCCACCCGGAGCGGTTCGGGCAGCGGCGGGATGGTGACCTTGGCGGCTTGCGGGCTCATGGCGCCCGATCCTACGGCGCGCCTCCCGGCGGGTTACTTCCGGTGGAACAGATGCAGCAGGTCGGAGAGATGCCAGTGGTGCGGCTCGGCCCCGGCGGCGAGTGTCGCCCCGGACCCGGACTTCGGAGCGGGCCCGGCGATCCGCTCCGTGACCGGTTCGGTGCCGGACGCGGCCGCGAGCACCGACGCGGGCTTGGGCTTCGCGGCCCGCTCACCGACCGGCCTGACTCCGGTTGCCGTCACGCCCATGCCCCCGGCGAGCAGCTGCCGGACCGAGGACACCCGTCCCGGCCGCATGATGCGGACGACATGCCCCCCGCAGTTCGTGCACGTAGGCGTGGACAACGGTGAGGGAACCCGTCGGCCATCAGCCTTGTAGACGACAAACGTCCGGCCGGACGCGTCGACGTGGTGCTCGATGTCGTACGCCTGTTCCCAGCCGTGCCCGCACCGCATGCAGGCGAAGGCATACGCCTCATGTGCGGTGATGTCAGTGCTCTCACTCATGCCAGCTCCTCTTGCCCGACGGACAAGGCTTCCGCGGGACGAATCCGTCCCCTTTCCAGTGGACTGCTATCGCCTGCGGAATGCACGAGGGGCTGCCGACTATTGGAGCGCTCTTGGTCGTCTCGTGGCCCAGGGCCCCGCGATCACGCTCGGCCTTTGCGATTCACGCGGCTCCTTTACCTTCCGGTGGGCCGGTACGGGCGGCGTTCTTTGCCGCGACCACCGCATCGAAGACCTCCCGTTTGGGCAGCCCCGCATCGGCGGCGACCGCGGCGATCGCCTCCTTGCGCCGCTCCCCCGCCTCCTCCCGCACCTGCACCCTGCGTACCAGCTCAGCGGGGTCCAACTGCTGCGGTCCGGTGTCGGGGGCGCCCTCGACAACCACGGTGATCTCGCCCCGTACGCCGTCGGCCGCCCACTCGGCGAGCTCCTTCAGCGGCCCGCGCTTCACTTCCTCGTACGTCTTGGTCAGCTCGCGGCAGACCGCGGCCCGGCGCCCGTCACCGAAGACCGCGGCCATCGCGGCGAGGGTGTCGTCGAGGCGGTGCGGGGCCTCGAAGTACACCAGCGTCCGGCGCTCCGCCTCGACCTCGCGGAGCTTCCCGAGCCGCTCGCCCGCCTTGCGCGGCAGGAAGCCCTCGAAGCAGAAACGGTCCACCGGCAGGCCGGAGAGCGCCAGTGCGGTGAGCACCGCGGACGGTCCCGGTACCGCGGTGACCTTGATGTCCTTCTGCACGGCCGCCGCGACCAGCCGGTAGCCGGGGTCGGAGACCGACGGCATCCCCGCGTCGGTCACCAGCAGCACCCGCGCACCGCCTTCCAGCGCCTCGACGAGTTCCGGTGTACGGGCGGTTTCGTTGCCCTCGAAGTAGGAGACGACCCGTCCCGTCGTGTGCACGCCGAGCGCCTGGGTCAGCCGGCGGAGCCGCCGGGTGTCCTCGGCGGCCACGACATCGGCCGTCTCCAGCTCCCTGGCGAGCCGGGGCGGCGCGTCCGACACGTCACCGATGGGGGTCCCTGCGAGTACCAGCGTTCCAGTCACGTCTTCATTCTCCCAGCCCCGCGCACACCACTCACACAGCCCGGGTCCTTACGATGGCGCGGTGACGAGTACAGCGCCCCAAGCCCTGAAGGGCCACGACGCCGGAGACCAGCCGCCGCCATGGGAACGCCGACTGCGCCGGTTCGGCCATGCGGCCCGGCGGGACGGCGGCCTGCGCGAGCGGCTGGTGCCACCGTTCACCGCGCCCGGTCCGCAGGTGTGGAGGGTGCTCGGGTTCTCCCCGGCCTTCGCCGAACGCCTGCTGCGCTGGTCGGCCTGGGGCGGCCCGCTGCTGGTCACACTGGTCGCCGGCGTGCTGCGCTTCTGGAACCTGGGCAGCCCGCACGCGGTGATATTCGATGAGACGTATTACGCCAAGGACGCCTGGGCGCTGATCCACCAGGGGTACGAGGGCCACTGGCCGGACGACATCAACAACGCGATCCTCGCCAACCCCTCGCGCGTCACCGTGCCGTCCGACCCCGGCTATGTGGTGCATCCGCCGGTCGGCAAGTGGATCATCGGCCTCGGTGAGCACTTCTTCGGGTTCACGCCCTTCGGATGGCGCTTCATGACGGCCCTCCTCGGCACCCTCTCGGTGCTGATGATCTGCCGGATCGGCCGACGGCTGCTGCGCTCGACCTTCCTGGGCTGCCTGGCGGGTGTACTGCTCACCGTCGACGGGCTGCACTTCGTGATGAGCCGCACCTCGCTGCTCGACCTCATCGTGATGTTCTTCGTGGTCGCGGCCTTCGGCTGCCTGCTGATCGACCGGGACAGAACCCGGGCCCGGCTCGCCGGCGCCCTGCCGGTGGGTGAGGAGGGCGGGCTGCGCCCCGACGACGCCATCGCGTCGGCCCTGCGCCTGGGGTGGCGGCCCTGGCGGATCGCGGCCGGTGTGATGCTGGGCCTGTCGGCTGCGACCAAGTGGAACGGTCTCTACGTCCTGGTCTTCTTCGCCGTGATGACCGTCCTGTGGGACGTCGGCGCCCGCCGCACCGCCGGCGCCGTCCAGCCGTACCGCGCGGTGCTGCGCCGCGACGTGCTGCCCGCTTTCGGGGCGACGGTGCCGGTCGCGGTGGCCACCTACCTCGTCTCCTGGACCGGCTGGTTCGCGACCAGCGGCGGCTACTTCCGCGACTGGGCGGACCACCGCGGCGGGCTCTCCCCGGACCACGTGAAGCTCCCGCTGCTCGGCACCGTTCATCTGCCGCAGTTCGGCATGGACTGGGTCCCCGCCTCGCTGCGCAGTTTCTGGCACTACGAGGCCGAGGTCTACAGCTTCCATGTGAACCTGACCGAGGGACACCAGTACCAGTCGAACCCGTGGAGCTGGCTGGTCATCGGCCGCCCGGTCTCGTACTTCTACGAGTCCCCCAAGCCCGGCGCCGACGGCTGCCCCACCGGCACCGAGAGCTGCGCCCGCGAGGTCCTCGCCATGGGAACCCCGCTGCTCTGGTGGGCGGCGTGCTTCGCCGTGCTGTACATCCTGTGGCGCTGGATCTTCCGCCGCGACTGGCGGGCCGGGGCCATCGCGTGCGGCATCGCAGCCGGTTACCTGCCCTGGTTCATGTATCAGCAGCGGACCATCTTCTTCTTCTACGCGGTCGTCTTCGTACCCTTCCTCTGTCTCGCCGTCGCCATGATGGTCGGCGCGATCCTGGGCCCACCCGGCTCGACCGAACGTCGCCGGGCGCTGGGCGCGATCGGCGCGGGCGTGCTGGTGCTGCTGATCATCTGGAACTTCATCTATTTCTGGCCGCTGTTCACCGGGGACGCGATTCCGCTCAGTCAGTGGAACAACCGGATGTGGCTGGACACGTGGGTGTGATGCGGGACATGGTCCCGGTCATGTAACGGCTTTCCCCCTTGCCACCACTGTCCCGTACGCTGCTGCCGTAACTCTCTTGAACATGTTCAAGGAGACTCCTGGGGAGGGGACGCAGTAATGCGAGGTGGGGCGAAGATCGGTCTGGTCGGCGGCGTGTTCGCGGTCGTGGTCGGTGGGGTGGGGTACGGCGCCTACAACGTGTGGACCGGGCTCAACAGCACCAGCGGCAGCGGGGATGGCGGCAGCACGACGCAGGCCGCCCCCGCACGCACCGGGCCGCCCAGCGACGACGAGATCAGCGATACGGCGAAGGACTTCCTGGCGGCCTGGGCCGCCGGTGACGCCGACAAGGCCTCGCAGCTCACCAACAACGCGGTGGACTCGCAGCCGCTGCTTGCCGGGTACCGCACGGACGCGCACGTCAGCAAGGTGACCCTGACGCCGGGGGCCGCGAACGGGGCCACGGTGCCGTACACGGTCAAGGCCACCATCGCGTACGACGGGAAGACCAAGCCCTGGTCGTACGCGTCCTCGCTCACCGTCGTCCGGGGGCTGACGACCGGCAAGGCGCTGGTGGACTGGAAGCCGTCGGTCATCCACCCGGATCTGAAGAAGGGCGAGACGATCCGTACCGGCGAGGCGGCGAGCGCACAGATCAAGGCCGTCGACCGTAACGGCACGGAGTTGACGAAGGAGAAGTACCCCTCGCTCGGGCCGGTGCTCGACACGCTGCGGGAGCGGTACGGGAACAAGGCGGGCGGCAAGCCCGGCATCGAGACCGATATCGAAGGAGCGTCGGCGGACGCTTCGGCGGACAGCACGCCCGCGCGGACGCTGGTGGTGCTGTCCAAGGGCACGCCCGCGCTGCTGCACACCACGCTGGACGCAGGGGTGCAGGCGGCGGCCGAGACGGCGGTGAAGCAGTTCAGCGAGTCGTCGGTGGCGGCGGTCTCGGCCAGTACGGGTGAGATCCGGGCGATCGCCAACCACCGCGCGGACGGCTTCAATGCGGCGGCGCAGGGCACGCTCGCTCCCGGCTCGACGATGAAGATCATGACGGCCGCGATGCTCATCAACAACGGGCTGGCCAGCGAGAACAGCCCCATCCTGTGCCCGGTATCGGTCATGTGGCACAGCCAGACATTCCACAACCTGAACAACTTCTCGATACCCAGCGGCACGCTCGCGACAAGCTTCGCCCGCTCCTGCAACACCGCCTTCATCAAGCCGCTCGGCAGATTCACGGACCGCGATATCAATCCCGACACCGCTCTGCCCTCGACCGCCCAGAAGTACTTCGGCATCGGCAAGACCTGGAACGTCGGCATCCCGTCCTTCGACGGCAAGGTCCCGCAGACCACAGGCCCCAACACCGCAGCGGCGATGATCGGTCAGGGTTTGGTGCAGATGAACCCGCTCAATATGGCGTCGGTCACCGCCACCGCCCGCAACGGCACCTTCCACCAGCCGATCATCGTGCCGAAGTCGCTGCTGGACGGCGACCGCGCCACCGCGCAGTCGCTGCCGTACAACACCGCCCAGCAGCTCCGCGACATGATGCACACCACCGCGACCGCCTCCTACGGCACGGGCACCGTGGCGATGTCGAGCGTCGGCGGATACAAGGGCGCCAAGACCGGTTCCGCCGAGGTGGACCAGCAGGGCAAGTCCAACAGCTGGTTCACCGGCTTCAGCGACGATCTGGCCGCCGCGGCGGTCGTGCAGTCCGGCGGGCACGGCGGCGACGCCGCGGGCCCGGTGGTGGCCGCGGTGCTCCGCGCGGGCTGACCGCTGCCGTCTCAGCCCTGCCGTCCGAGTGCTGCCGTCTGAATCCTGCCGTCTGAATCCTGCTGTATGGATCCTGCTGGCATGGCCCGCACGCCGGACGTTAGCGTGCGGGCCATGAGTTCTTCCGTACCTGCTGTCCACCCCCGGTTCTCCGAGGCCCTGCGTGAGCTCGGCCTGGAGGTCGAGGTACGCACCTTCCCCGAGGCGACTGGCACCGCCGTCGAAGCCGCCGCCGCCATCGGCTGTGAGCTGAGCGCCATCGTCAAGTCGCTGATCTTCGAGGCCGACGGTGCGCCCGTGCTGGTCCTGATGGATGGTTCCTCACGGGTCGACGTCGACCTCGTACGGACCGTGCTCGGCGCGGAGAAGGTCAAGCGCGCCGACGCCGCTCTGGTTCGTGAGACCACCGGGTACGCCATCGGCGGTGTCCCGCCCTTCGGTCACCGCACCCGCACCCGGGTCGTCGCCGACCGGGGACTGCTGGACCACCCGGTGGTGTGGGCGGCCGCCGGCAACCCGCACACCGTCTTCGCCCTCGAACCCAAGTCGGTGGTCGAGTACGCGGGCGCCACCCTGGCCGATGTACGGGAGCACGCCGCGTGACGCTGACGGTCATCGTCGCGGTCGTCATCGCCGCGATAACGCACGCCAGTTGGAACGCGATAGCCCACCACATCAAGGACCAGCTGCTCTCCTTCACGCTGATATCCGGCGGCGGGCTGCTGATCGGCGCGCTGGCCGCGCCCTTCGTGCCTTTCCCGGCGCCCGCCGCCTGGCCGTTCCTGATCGGTTCGGCCGCGCTCCATGTCACCTACATGCTGCTGCTGATGCGGTCGTTCTCCCTCGGCGACTTCGGCCAGATGTACCCGATCGCGCGCGGCACCGCGCCGCTGGTGGTGACCGTGCTGGCCGCGCTCTTCGTTCACGAGACCCCGGACGGCTGGGTGCTGGCGGGGGTCGCCGTCTCCTGCACCGGCCTGGTCGGTGTCGCCCTGTGGGGGCTCAAGGGCTCCCGCCCGCACTGGCCGGCCATCGTTGCCGCCCTGGCGACCGGCCTGGCCATCGCCTCGTACACCACGGTCGACGGGGTCGGCGTACGCGACTCCGGTTCCTCGCTGGGCTACATCGCCTGGCTGATGATCCTGGAGGGCATCTCCATCCCCGTTTACGCCGCCTACCGCCGGCGTGCCCGGCTCCTCACCCAGCTCCGGCCGTACGCGGCGCGGGGACTGGCCGGTGCGGCGATGTCCGTCGTCGCCTACGGCCTGGTCCTCTGGGCCCAGACCCGCGCCCCGCTCGCTCCGATCGCGGCGCTGCGCGAGTCCTCGATCATCGTGGGCGCGGCGATCGGCGCGATCGCCTTCAAGGAACGCTTCGGCCGACCGAGGATCGCGGCGGCCGGACTGATGGTCGTGGGCATCGGCCTGATGCTGCATGCCGGGTAGCGGTGCTCCGGCCGGGTTGAGTCATCGCCGGGTGCAGACATCGCCGGGCTCGGTCATCGCTCCAGCGTCTCCGGGCTGTCCGGCGCTGTCCGGGAGGGAGCTGCCAGCAGGTCGGCCAGCAGGAGGCTCAGGCCCAGGTCGAGTGTCCGCTCGCGGTCCGGATCGCCGACAGCTTGAGGGCACAGAGCGGTGGGCCGGGCGATCCAGAGAATCTTCCAGGCCAGGGCGTCGACCGCGGCCAGTTCGTGCTCCCTGTCTGTGAGCCGTAGTGGATAGAGGAGTTGCTTGACCCGGTGACGTACGGCGTCCGAGAGGAGACCGTCCATCGCGGTGAGCGCGTGGGCCATCGCCGCCGGGGCGGTCCGGGCGATGGCCGCCGTTGTCGGGTGGTGTCGGATACTCCGCGCGACGTACACGAGATGAGCGAGCGTTCCGGAGACGGTTCCGTCGACAGGACAGGCGTCCTCGGCCGCGTTGAAGGTGCTCATCACCTCTGCCGTGACGGCCCGTTCCTGCAGCGCTCCCAGAGATTTCCACGCGCTGTACAGGAAGTTCCGCGAGGTCCCGCTGCGGCGGGCGACCGCGCTGAGAGTCACCGCCGCCCCCTCCGAGCGCATCAGTTCCTGCACCGCGGTGAGCACATTGCGTTCGCTGTGGGGACTGACCATGTCCCCGAATTGCTGCCCCATGGCATACCCCTCCGAAAAACGTGAGCAACTGGCCGCGAAATGTCATCGGGCTGCTCGTATGAGCAGCCCGTGAACAACATCGAGTTAGCAATGAGCACGTCATTCGAGACGCCAGCTCGGTACAGGTATGGCGCAAGTCCAGCTACAGCGGTGGCGGCAACGGCGACTGCCTCGAAGTCGCGGACGGATACGCCGACGTCCCCGTCCGCGACTCCAAGAACCCGCACGGCCCGGCGCTGATCTTCCCGGCAGACGGGTGGTCATCGTTCATCGCAGCCGTGCAGGACGGCCGACTCAGCTCATAGCCACGGCGGAAACGCCGCCGCGAGCCGTCAGTTGTCGTCCCGTCCCAGGGGCAGCGCCTGGCCGAAGGAGGTGTTGACGGCCAGCAGGCCGCCGTCGACCCGCAGGGTCGTCCCGGTGATCCAGGCCGCGTCGGGCGAGGCGAGGAAGGTGATGGCCGCCGCGATGTCCTCCGGCTCGCCGACCCGGCCGAGCGGGTAGACGGCCGCGAGTCGCTCAAGGGCGCGTTCCCGGCCGGTCCAGGCGTCGGAGCGGATCGTGCCGGGTTCGACCAGGTTGACGCGTACGCCCCGGGGCGCGGCGTCGCCGGCCAGGGTACGGGTCAGGCTGGCCAGGCCTGCCTTGGCCGCACTGTAGGCGTGATTGCCGAAGTCCTGCGCGCCGTTGACCGAGCCGACGTTGACGATGGCGCCCCGGCCGCCGGCCGCCGCGAGGTGCGGCAGAGCGGCGCGACAGGTGTGGAAGGCGCCGGTCAGGGTGGCGTCCAGGTCGCGGTGCCAGGACGCGTCGTCCTGGTCCTCGAAGAGCGGGGCGTCGAGCGAGCAGGCGTAGGCGTTGTTGACCAGGACGTCGAGGGAGCCGAACTGCTCGACCGCGTAGGCGACGGCCGCGCCGACCGCTTCCCGGTCGGTGACGTCGCAGGGGAACGCGGCCGCGCCGGGGATGCTGCCGGCCGTCTTCGCGGCGCGCGGCCCGTCCAGGTCGGTGACCAGGACACGGGCGCCCTCGGCGGCGAATCTTCGGGCGGTGGCTTCGCCGATGCCCCGGCCCGCGCCGGTGATCAGTACGCCGTATCCCTCGAACCGCTGCGTTCGCTCCATACGGCGATCATGCCGCCGCGCGCACCGCTCTGACCAGTGCCTGGGCGCGGGGGTCTGCGGTGACGCCCTTCTGCAGGCCGTTCGTGACGTAGCCGAAGGCGATGCCCGACTCCGGGTCCGCGAATCCGAGGGAGCCGCCGCGGCCGGGGTGGCCGAACGAGCCGGGGCCGAGGAGCGGGGCGGCGGGGCCGTGCAGCATGAAGCCGAGGCCGAAGCGGGTGTGGACGACGAGGACCCGGTCGGGGCCCGATGATTCCTCGGTGCGCGCGAGTGCGAGGGTCGCCGGGGCGAAGAGCCGGTTGCCGTTGTCCACCGTGCCGATCATCGCCGCGTACACCCGGGCGAGCGCGCGGGCGGTGGAAATGCCTGCCGATGCGGGGAGTTCGGCGGCGCGGTAGGCGGGGTCGTTCTCGTCCGGGGCGGGGTCGATGGCGCCGAAGGCGCGGCTGGTCAGCGAGTGCGGGTCCTGGTAGGCCTCGGCCACCGACCGCTTGGGCCGGATCTTCAGCCCGCCGCCGACCGGGGCCGATTCGACGGGGCCGATGCGGCCGACCCGGTGTGCCTCCTCGGGCGGCAGCCCCACCCAGAAGTCCAGGTCGAGCGGGCGGGCTATCTCCTCGGCGATCCACCGGCCGATCCGCCGTCCGGTCACCCGCCTGACCAGCTCGCTCAGCAGCCAGCTGTAGGTCTGCGCGTGGTAGCCGTGCTCGGTCCCCGGCTCCCACACGGCCCGCTGCGCGGCGATCGCCCGGGGGCCCGACTCGCCGTCCATCGCCTCGGCGGGGGTCAGCGGCCGGTCGAGGAGCGGTACGCCGGCCCGGTGGGCGAGCAGGTACCGTACCAGGGCGCAGTCCTTGCCGGCCGCCTTGAACTCCGGCCAGTAGGTGGCGACGGGCGCGTCGAGGTCGAGCTGTCCGCGCTGGTGCAACAGGAGGGGTACGGCGGCGGCGACACCCTTGGTCGCGGACCGGACGATCTGCGCGGTGTCCACCGCCCAGGGCTCCGGGCCGTCCACGTCCCTGGTGCCGGCCCACAGGTCGACGACCTTGTGCCCGTCGCGGTAGACGGCGACGGCGGCGCCGCGCTCACCGCGCCGGTCGAAGTTGCCGAGAAAGGCGTCCCGGACCGCCTCGAATCCGTCCGCCACTGTGCCCTGGACCGTGCCCTGGACGTCCACCACGTCGTGCTCCCGCATCTACCCGCACGCCCCGTCGACGTACACCTCCCATGGTGCGGGGCGCCTCCGGCGGGGTTCGCCGGGGGGTGCGGTGTTCCCGGGCGCCGCGTGGGGTTGCGGTTACCGATGCCCCCGCACGCCGGACGGGCCTGATCCGGTCAGACCGCCGCGCGGGGGTTGAAGCCGAAGGGGAGCTCGAGGCGATGCGATCGCATCAGGTCGTCGTCGGAGAGGACGTCCACGGTCTCGCCGTCCCCCACGATCACCCCGTCGCTGAGGATGACCGAGCGGGGGCACAGTTCCAGGGCGTACGGAAGGTCGTGCGTCACCATCAGGACGGTGACGTCCAACGACCGCAGGATGTCGGCGAGTTCCCGCCGTGACGCCGGGTCCAGGTTGGAGGAGGGCTCGTCGAGGACCAGGATCTCCGGCTCCATCGCGAGCACCGTGGCGACCGCGACCCGGCGCCGCTGCCCGTAGGAGAGGTGGTGCGGCGGACGGTCGGCGAAATCCTCCATGCCGACCTGGGTGAGGGCGGCGACGACCCGCGCCTCCAGTTCCGCGCCGCGCAGTCCGGACGTGGCGGGCCCGAAGGCCACGTCCTCGCGGACCGTCGGCATGAAGAGCTGGTCGTCCGGGTCCTGGAAGACGATGCCGACCCGGCGCCGGATCTCCGAGAGGTTCGCCTTGGCGACCGGCAGACCGGCCACCGACACGGAGCCCGCGCCGCCGGTGAGGATGCCGTTGAGGTGCAGGACCAGGGTGGTCTTGCCGGCGCCGTTCGGGCCGAGGAGCGCGACGCGTTCGCCGCGGCGGACGGTCAGGTCGACGCCGAACAGGGCCTGGTGTCCGTCGGGGTAGGCGTACGCGAGGCCGGACACTTCGAGGGAGGCGGCGGCAGGAGCGGTGGTCATAGGGTCCATCCCAGCAGACAGATGCAGAGCGCGGCGAGGGGGAGTGCGGCGGCGTTCCGCCACTGCGCCCGGGACGCCGTCACTTCGTCGATGACCGGCATGGTGCCGGTGTAGCCGCGGCTGACCATCGCCAGATGGACCCGTTCGCCGCGTTCGTAGGAGCGGATGAACAGTGCCCCGGCGGATTTGCCGAGTACGCCCCACTGCCGGACGCCGCGCGCCTCGAAGCCGCGGGAGCGGCGGGCGATGGACATGCGCCGCATCTCGTCGGTGATGACATCGCCGTAGCGGATCATGAAGGAGGCGATCTGGACGAGCAGCGGGGGCAGTCTCAGCCGCTGGAGGCCGAGCAGCAGCGCGCGCAGCTCGGTCGTCGAGGCCAGGATGACCGAGGCCGCTACCCCGAGCGTGCCCTTGGCGAGGACGTTCCAGGCGTCCCACAGCCCGTTCTGGCTGAGCGAGAGGCCCAGGACGTGGACCACCCGCTCGCCCGGCACCACGAACGGCATCAGGACGGCGAAGGCCACGAACGGGATCTCGATCAGCAGGCGCTTCAGCAGGAAGGCGGCGGGGATCCGGGCGGCCGCGGCCACTGCCGCGAGCAACACGGCATAGAGCGCGAACGCCCACATCGCCGCGCGCGGGGTGGACACCACCACGATCACGAAGGCGAGAGCGGCCGCGAGTTTGCAGTGCGGGGGCAGGGCGTGGACCGGTGAGTGGCCGTGCCGGTACAGCTTGTGTGCGTGGCCGGCGCCCATCAGACGGCTTCCGCGCGGGCGGAGGTGGTGGTGGTGTTCGTACGGCGGCGGCGGACGACCCAGAAGATTCCGCTGCCCACCACGACCGTGGTGCCGACGCCGATCACCCCGGCAAGGCCGCCGGAGATCCGGGCGTCGGAGATGTCCTTGACGCCGTATCCGGCGAGCGGGGAGCCGTCGCTGTGGTGCGGCCTCTCCTTGGCGTCGATGCCCTGGTCGTGAGCGACTTTCATCAGACCGTCGGGGCTGGCGGAGGCGTAGAAGGAGACCACACCGGCCAGCAGCAGCGCGGTGATCAGGCCGAAGCCCCAGACCTTGCGGGTCGAGCGGGCCGCCGCGGGGGCGGCGACCGGCGTGGGCGCGTCGACGAGTTCGCCGCCGATCCGGAGTTTGAGCGGAGTGGTCAGGCCGCGGGCGCCGTACACCAGGTCGGGCCGTACGGCGATGACGGCTCCCACCGTGAGGCAGGTGATCACGGCCTCGCCGATGCCGATCAGCACATGGACACCGACCATCGCGGTGAGCACCTTGCCGATCGGCACGTTCGTGGTCCCGCCGAGCGCGTACATCGCGGTGAAGGCGAGCGCCGCGCAGGGCACCGAGAGCAGCGCGGCGACGAACGAGGCGATGGTGACCGAGCGGCGGCGGCGCGGCAGCACCTTCACCAGTCCCCGGAAGACGGCGTACGCGACGACGACCGTCACCAGCGCCATGTCGGTGATGTTCACGCCGAGCGCGGTGAGGCCGCCGTCGGCGAAGAGGATGCCCTGCATCAGGAGGACCACGGAGACACAGAGCACCCCGGTACACGGGCCGACCAGGATCGCGGCCAGCGCCCCGCCCAGGAGATGGCCGCTGGTGCCGGCGGCGACGGGGAAGTTCAGCATCTGCACGGAGAAGATGAACGCGGCGACGAGCCCGGCGAGCGGCGCGGTGCGCTCATCCAGTTCCCGTCGTGCGCCCCGCAGGCTGACGGCGATCGCGCCGGCGGCGAGCACCCCGGTCGCCGCCGAGACGGGGGCGTTGATGAAGCCGTCGGGGACATGCATGGGCGACTCTCTCCTGGCTGTGGGCGCTCCGGCGGTGATGAACCGTTCAATGATAGGGCCTTGTTGCGAATGACTTGCAAGAGCGCCTGGGGGTCAAGTGAGCGAACCTACGGCAGAACAAAACAGACGAAAGGTGCGATATTGGGTGTAAAGCGCCTGCGAGGAGGAACAGGTCAGGGGAGCAGGCAGGCGAGTGCAAGGCGAGGAGACAACGATGGAGATGTCCCGCCCCGTCGAGATATCCGTACGAGGACATGTGGTCACGGACTCACCGGGCAACTGGTTCGTGGTGCGGGTGGCTCTCCGGTACGACCCCGAAGCCGACCCCCGGGCCGTGCACCTCGTCTTTCCCGGCGGCACCGAATGGGTCTTCTCCAGGGACCTCCTCGAAGCCGGTCTGCTGACCCCGCAGCGCAGCGGTGATGTGGGAGTCTGGCCGTGCGGGCGGGCGCAGGCGGTGCTGGAGTTCCACTCCGCGCACGGGGTGGCCGTGGTGCAGTTCGACAAGGCGCCGCTGCTGCGCTTCCTGGGCCGGACCCACGAGGCCCGCGCGCAGGAAACCCGCGCGCTGGAAGCCCGCGCGCTGGAAGCCCGGGCGAAGGAAGCCCGCGCGCAGGAAGTCCGGGCGAAGGAAGCCCGTACGGACGAGGGCCATCCACTCAAGGCGCGCACGCGCGAAGAGGCCCCCCACGCCGTCGGGCATGGCGGACCTCCGCGCTGAGCGAGCGGGCCGGGCGGGCGCCGCGAGGGATCAGGCGTCGACCAGTTCCCGCCGCTCCTGCTGCTCGATGTGCTTGTTCAGGCCTTCGCCCTCGACGTCCACGTTCGGCAGGATCCGGTCCAGCCAGCGCGGCAGCCACCACGCCCGCTTGCCGAGCAGCGCCAGGACGGCGGGCACGATGGCCATCCGGACCACGAAGGCGTCGAAGAAGACCGCGACGGCGAGGCCGAAGCCGATCATCTTGATCATCGAGTCGCTGGCCCCGATGAAGCCGGAGAAGACCGCGATCATGATGACGGCGGCGGCGCAGACCACCCTGGCGCCGTGCTTGAAGCCGGTGACGACGGCCTGCCCCGGCCGCTCCCCGTGCACGTAGGCCTCCCGCATCCGGGTGACCAGGAAGACCTCGTAGTCCATCGCCAGGCCGAACACCACGCCCACCATGAAGATCGGCATCATGGACATGATCGGGCCGGTCTGCTGGACCCCGAAGAGCGAACCGAGCCAGCCCCACTGGAAGACCGCGACGACCGCGCCCAGCGCGGCGACGACCGAGAGCAGGAAGCCGAGCGCCGCCTTCAGCGGGACCAGCACCGAGCGGAAGACCACCATCAGCAGCAGGAACGCCAGACCGACGACCAGCGCCAGATACGGCAGCAGCGCGTCGTTCATCTTCTGCGAGAAGTCGATGTTCATCGCGGTGGCCCCGGTGACCAGGACGGTGGCCCCGGTCTCGGCCTTGATCTCCGCGCCGGTGTCCCGGATGGAGTGGACCAGGTCCTCGGTCTTCACCGAGGAGGGCCGGTCCTTGGGGATGACGCTGATCATCGCGGTGTCGTGCTGCTTGTTGTACTGGGCGGGGCTGACCGAGACCACACCGTCGAGCGCGGCGATCTTCTTGCGCACCTCGTCGACAGCTGCCTTGCCGTCATCGACACCCTTGACATCGGTGACCGCCGTCAGCGGACCGTTGAAGCCCGGTCCGAAGCCGTCCGACAGCAGGTCGTAGGCCTTGCGCTGGGTCGTGCTGGTGGGCTGCGAACCGTCGTCCGGCAGGCCCATCTCCAGTGAGGCGGCCGGTATGGCGATGGCCCCGAGGCCGATCACCCCGACCAGCAGCACCATCACCGGGCGGCGCAGCACGAAGCTCGCCCAGCGGGTCCCCCCGTTGGGCTTCACCGGGGCGCCCGCCACCTGCCCGTCACCACCTGAAGGCGCCTCCTGCTTCCGGGCCTTGCGCCTCAGGACCCGCTTTCCCGCGAAGCCCAGCAGGGCAGGGATCAGGGTGAGTGCGATGAGGACGGCGATCACGACCGTACCGGCGGCCGCGAAGCCCATCTTCGACAGCATCGGGATGTTGACCACGGCCAGCCCGACCAGGGCGATCACCACGGTCAGCCCGGCGAAGACCACCGCCGAACCGGCCGTACCGACGGCGCGTCCGGCCGCTTCCTCGGGTTCCCGGCCCTCGGTGATCTCCGCCCGGAAGCGGGAGACGATGAAGAGCGCGTAATCGATGCCGACCGCCAGGCCGATCATCATGGCCAGCGTCGAGGTGGTGGAGCCGAGGTCCAGCACATTGGCCAGCGCGGTGATCGTCGAGACACCGATGCCTACGCCGATGAGCGCGGTCAGCAGCGGCAGCCCTGCGGCGATCAGCGACCCGAAGGTCACCACCAGCACGATCGCGGCGATCACCACCCCGATGATCTCGCCGGACCCGGTCTCCGGCATGGCCTGGAGCGCGTCACCGCCGATCTCCACGGTGTATCCGTCGTGCTGCGCCCGGTCACCGGCGTCCTGGAGCGCGTCCTTGGTCTTGTCGGTGAGCTCCATGGAGCTCACCTTGTAATCGACCTTGATGTAGGCCGTGCTGCCGTCCTTGGAGACGGCGTGGGCGGCATACGGGTCGGTCACCGAGGCGATCTGCTGCGAACTCCTGCGCAGTTCCTTCGTGACGTTCGTGACCTCGGCCTTGTTGCCCGCGTCGGTCATCTTCTCGCCGGCCGGCGACTTGAAAACCACCCGGGCGGTCGCCCCGTCGGCGCTGGCCCCGGGGAACCGCTGGCTCAGCAGATCGAAGGCCTTCTGGGCCTCCGTGCCCGGTATGGAGAAGGAACTGGAGGTGGCGGTGGCTGCGGACGAGGCGCCGAACCCGGCGAGCGCCAGCAGCGCCACCCACACCAGGACGACGTAACGGCGGCGCCGGAAGGCGAACCGTCCGAGCTTGTAGAGATAAGTGGCCACGGCGGGCGACTCCCGGTCAGGTCGGGGCGAAAAGGGCGTAAGGAACCAGCCCGACGACGAGAGCGGCGTGTCAGGTGGAGAGGTGTGCGGTTGAAGGTGTGGTGCTGACGCTCGGTGCGGACGGGGACTAGACGCCGAGTGCGGGGAGAACCACAGCGTCCAGGTACCGGGCGAGGAAGGCTCGGTCGGCCGGCCGGTCATCGATCAGCTGCCGGGCGACGAAGGCGCCGACCAGCATGTGCGGGACGAAGTTCAGCGCGGGGTTGTCGGCGTTGACCTCGCCGCGCTCGACGGCGCGCCGCAGCATCCGGTCGAGCCCCGTCATCTCGGGCTCGATCAGCAGCTCGCGCAGCGCCTGGTGGAGATCGGGGTTGTCATGGACGGCGCGCATCAGACCCCGCATCAGCGCGGAGTTCTTCTCCATCTCGCAGTCGTCCTCGCGAGACGTCATGGCATGGAAGTCACCCCGCAACGAACCGGTGTCGATCTCGTCGATACCGCCGGGCTTGTTGTGCCGCAGCGCTCTGGCGACCAGCTCGGGCTTGCTCCCCCACTGGCGGTAGAGGGTGGCCTTGCTCGACTTCGTACGGGCGGCGACGGCGTCCATGGTCAGAGCGTCATAGCCGACTTCGCGCAGCAGGTCGAGCACGGCCGCGTACAACTCGGTCTCGCGCTCGGGCGTGAGTCTGCTGGCCATTCCCGACCTCCCGTCCGAAACGGTTTCGTACACCAAACGGTACGCCCCCGAAGAGCGAAACGGCAACGTTTCGCATGTGGGGTCGGTCACCGTTGTGAGCCCGAGGTAAACAACCCTGCACTGATGTGCGGTCCGGCAGGCCCCGGCCACGAGTTGCCGGGCCCTGCCCGCACGGAAAGCATTGGAGGGTGAGCCAAGTCGACGCAGGCGATGACGCCTACCTCCGCTTCCCGCACCTCCATGGCGACCTGCTGTGTTTCGCGACGGAGGACGACCTCTGGGTCGCCCCCCTCGTCGCCGCGGACCGCCGACCCGACCGGGCCTGGCGGATCACCGTCGACCGCACCAGGGTGGGCCACCCACGGTTCTCGCCCGACGGCCGCCACCTCGCGTACACGAGCTGGCGCAGCCTCGACCCGGAGATCCATCTCGCCCCCGTGGACGGCGGGCCGTCCCGGCGGCTGACCCACTGGGGGGCGCTCGACACCCGGGTCTGCGGCTGGTCGCCGGAGGGCGACATCCTGGCGGTGGCTTCACACAGTCAGCCCTTCGCCCACTTCAGCTGGGCCTACACGGTCGCCACCGACGGCTCCCCCGGCGCCAAACTGCCCTGGGGCCCGGTCAGCGACATCGCAGTCGGCGACGTCGCGGGGCAGCGCCGCACCCTGCTGCTCACCGGGAAGCCGCCGCACGAACCCGCCGCCTGGAAGCGTTACCGCGGCGGGGCGACGGGACGGCTGTGGCTGCACGGCGAGCGGCTGCTCGCCGACATCGACGGACATCTGGAGTCCCCGATGCTGGTGAACGGCCGGGTCGCCTTCCTCTCCGATCACGAAGGCATCGGCAACCTCTACTCCTGCCTGCCGGACGGCACCGACCTGCGCCGCCACACCGACCACGACACCTCCTACGCCCGGAACGCCTCCAGCGACGGCCACCGGGTGATCTACCAGTGCGCGGGCGACCTCTGGCTCGCCGACGACCTCTCGCGCGGCGCCGAGCCGCGCAAGCTGGAGGTACGGATCGGTGGCCCGCGGGCGGGCCGGCGCAGCTACCAGGTGCCGGCCGCCCGCCACGTCGACAGCCTCTCCGTCGACGAGACCGGGCGGGCCAGCGCGGTCGTCGTACGCGGCAGTCTGTACTGGCTCACCCACCGCGACGGTCCGGCGCGCGCCATCACCACCACCCCGGGGGTACGGGTCCGCCTCCCCGAGATGCTCGGCAGCTCGGAACAGGTCGCGTACGTCACCGACGCCGGGGGCGAGGACGCGATCGAGATCGCGTACATGCCACGGGCCAGCGGCGACCGCCTGCCGCGACGACTGGCAGCAGGCGAGCTGGGACGCGTGCACGAGCTCATCTCGGACCCGGAGGGCGAGCGGCTGGCGGTCGCCTCGCACGACGGACGGCTGCTGCTCATCACCGTGCCCGACGACGAGGACACCGTCATCGACACCGACACCGTCACCGACGGCGATCGCGGTGGCGAGGTCACCGAACTCATTCGCTCGATCAACGGACCCGTCCGCGACCTGGCGTTCTCGCCGGACGGCACCTGGCTCACCTGGTCCCACCCCGGTATCGGCCGCTCGCTGCGACAGATCAAGATCGCCAAGATCGCCGGAGCCATGGCCCCCACCATCGTCGACGTCACCAACGGCCGCTTCGAGGACGAGAACCCGGTCTTCACCAGCGACGGCCGCTACCTGGCCTTCCTGTCCTGGCGGGGCTTCGACCCGGTGTACGACGTACACACCGGTGACCTCTCCTTCCCGCTCGGCTGCCGCCCGTATCTGGTGCCGCTCTCCTCCGCCACGCCCTCGCCGTTCGCGCTGTCCCCCGACGGCCGCCCCGCGGCGGGCGGCCTCGATCCGGTCGGCGACATGAGCGACAGCGGAAAGGTCCTGGTCGAGACGGAGGGGCTGGAGAGCCGGGTCACGCCGTTCCCGGTGCCGGCGTCCAAGTACTCCGCGCTCTGCCCGGTCAGCGACGGTGGCCTGGTCTGGCTGCGCTGGCCGATCTCCGGCGCGCTCGGCGAGACGTTCGCCAACCCGGCCGACATGTCGGGCCGCCCCACGCTCGAACACTTCAACATCGCCAAGGGGCGCAGGACCGAACTGGTCGGCCACCTGGACTGGTTCGCGGTCAGCGGCGACGGCAGCCGCCTGGTGGTGGTCGACGAGGGCGAACTGCGCGCCGTCCCCGCCACGGACCTGGGCGACAACGACACCACCGTCTTCCTCGACCTGCGCCGCATTCTGCACGAGGTCGACCCGCCGTCCGAATGGCGCCAGGCATACGAGGAGGCCGGCCGCATCATCCACTCCTACTTCTGGGAACCGGAGATGTGCGGCATCGACTGGCCGGAGATCCTCGCCCAGTACCGCCCGCTGGTCGAACGGGTGGCATCGCCCGACGAGTTCGCCGATCTGCTCCGCGAGGTCCTGGGCGAACTGGGAACCTCGCACGCGTACGTCAGCCCGGCCCGCCGCAACGAAGGCCCCCCGCACTACCAGCGCGCGATGGGGCTGCTCGGCGCGAACCTGGTCTGCCGGGACGGCGCATGGGTGGTCAAGCGGATCCTCCCCGGCGACTCGTCGGACTCCAAGGCCCGCTCGCCGCTGGCCGGTACGGGTATCCGCGAGGGCGCCGTGCTCACCCACGTGGACGGCCGCCCGGTGGACCCGCTCACCGGTCCGTACCCGCTGCTCTCCGCGGCCGGCGGCACCACCGTCGAACTCACCTTCCGCCCCGCCGAGGGCGGCGGCCGCCCCCGCCGGGTGGCGGTGGTCCCGCTGGTCGACGAACGGCCGCTGCGCTACCAGGACTGGGTGACCAAACGCCGCGCCGTCGTCTGGGAGCTGAGCGGCGGCAGGTGCGGCTATCTGCATATCCCCGACATGGGCGGTTCGGGCTGGGCCCAGTTCAACCGGGACCTGCGCCTGGAGGTGTCCCGGCCCGCGTTGATCGTGGACGTACGGGGCAACGCCGGCGGAAACATCAGCGAGCTGGTGGTCGAGACCCTCACCCGCAGGATCCTGGGCTGGGACCTCACCCGCAATGCCCAGCCCGTCTCGTACGCCTCCAACGCCCCCCGGGGCCCGGTCGTCGCACTGGCCGACGAGGCGACCTCCTCCGACGGCGACATGATCACGGCCGCCTTCCGCCTGTTGAAGCTCGGTCCCGTCGTGGGCCAGCGCACCTGGGGCGGCGTGGTCGGCATGACCGGCCGCCACCAGCTGATCGACGGCACGGTGATCACGGTGCCGATGAACGCGGCCTGGTTCGACACGTACGGCTGGTCCGTCGAGAACCACGGCGTCGCACCGGACCTCGAGGCGCTGCGCACCCCGCTCGACTGGGCGGAGGGCCGCCACGCCCAGCTCGACGACGCGGTGTGGGTCGCCCTGGACCTGCTCGCCGCGCAGCCGGCGAAGGTCCCACCGGACTACAGCGCGGTCCCGGACCGCCGACGCCCGAAGCTGCCGCCCCGGTAGCGGCCGGCGTCAAGGACGGCCTCAACCCGTGACCTGCCGCTATCGAGCACCCCAGCCGAATTCAAGCCCGGCCGGCGCTTGAGGCCACCTTTCGGCCCGGCCGGCGCTTGAGGCCACCTTTCGGCCCGGCCGGCGCTTGAGGCCACCTTTCGGCCCGGCCGGCGCTTGAGGCCACCTTTCGGCCCGGCCGG
>NZ_JBFBAL010000011.1:0-76788 GCF_040682175.1 Streptomyces sp. NPDC051320 | reverse complement strand
CGGCGCTTGAGGCCGGAGTCCGGGGCGGAGCCCCGCAGCGGCGCGGCAGGCGAAGAGGCGCACCCCCCGAAGGGGGAACGCCTCAACACGCGGACCCGGCGGGTCAGGAGTCGAACTCGTCCCGCATCCGCTCCTGCATGCCCTCGCCCTCGTCCCGCATGCGGTCCTGCATGCCCTCGCCCCGCTCACGCGCCGCGTCATCCGCCCGCGAAGACCGCTCCGGACGCCCGGACTTCTCGTCCTTCATCCGGCCGCCGGACTTCTTGGCCTGGTCGGCGAGCTCCTGCTGCTTGTTCTTGAACTGGTCCTTCATGCCCATGAGATTCGCTCCTAGTGGCGTATGGGGAGGTCAGCGGCGTGGAGCCGACTGACCTCGACCAGAGTTACACGAGCGGACATGCAGCGCATTTCGGAAGTTAACCCTCCGTGCGCGCCTTCTCGTCCGCCGCTCCCCCGGCGCCCACCAGCCCCCGGGCGACCCCCGCCAGCCGTGGTTCGAAGCGGCGCATCTCGCGCTGTCCGACCACCCCGATGACCGACGGCAAGTAGCCCCGGACGGACTGCATCCCGCGCAGCCACCACTGCGCGTACACATGCGCGGAGCGCCGTTCGATGCCCGCCACGATCCGGTCGACGGCCGGCCCCAGCGGGTAGGTGCGGTTCGTCGGCCAGGGCAGCCGCTGCCGCAACTCCCGCATCACCTCGTCCTGGTCGGCGCCGCGCACCATGTCGGTGTCCGTCCAGGACAGGTAACCGACGCCCACCCGCACGCCCTTGTATCCGACCTCGGCCCGCAGACAGTGCGCGAAGGCCTCCACCCCGGACTTGGACGCGCAGTACGCGGACATCATCGGGGCGGGTGTGATCGCGGCCAGCGAGGCGATCTGCAGGAAGTAGCCGCGGCTCTCCATCAGCACCGGGAGGAAGGCCCGTGCGGTCACCGCGCCGCCCACCAGGTTGACTTCGATGACCCGCCGCCAGGCGTCCGGGTCGGAGTCCACCAGCGGCCCGCCGGTGGCGACACCCGCGTTGGCGACGACGATGTCGACCTTGCCGAACCGCGCCTTGACCTCCTGCGCCACCCGCGCCATCGCCGCCTGGTCGGTGACGTCGGCATGCCAGTGATCGCTCTCGGTGTGCAGCCGATCCGAGACGGCCTTCAACTCATCCGGTTCCAGGCCGATCAGTGCGACCCGGGCGCCGCGCGCGGAGAGCTTGCGGGCCAGCAGTTCGCCCACCCCGCGGGCCGCGCCGGTGATGACCGCGACCTGGCCCTCCAGACTGTTCCTGCTCATACCGCCGCCTCCTTGTTCTCCGCGCGTACATAGGTGTCGACGAGTTCCAGCAGCCGGGCACTGACCGCTTCGGGGGCCTCCACCGGTGACATGTGCCCGACGCCGGTCAGTTCGGTCAGGCCCAGGCTGTCCGGCAGCGCCGCGGCCAGCGCGCGGGCATGGACGGGCGGGGTGAGCCGGTCAGCCGTACCGACGATCACCGCGGTCGGTACCCGCAACTCCCGTACGCCCGCTTCCAGATCCAGCTCGGCGAGCACGTGCGACCAGGCCACCCGGGTCGCCCGCGGGCAGGCATGTACGATCCGGGCGCACTCGGCGACCCGGTCGGCGGCCGAACCGGGGCCCATCGTCGCGTACTGGAGGATCCGCTTCGACACGGCGGTGACCGGCCCGAGCGGAGCCCGCGCCCCGAGCACCGTGCGGGTCAGCCGGGTCCGCAGCCGCCCGGCCCGTATCGGTACGACGACCGACTCGGCCAGCAGCCGGGAAGCGCCGGTACTGCAGAGCAGCACCGCGGCGGCGTGCTCCCGGAACCCGGGCCGTCCGGCGGCGGCCATCATGGTCATCCCGCCCATCGAGTGCCCGCCGAGTACGGCCCGCTCGCCCGGCGCGAGCGTCGCGGCGAGCACCGCCTCCAGGTCGTCGGCCAGCGCGTCCGTGCTGTGTCCCGCGCGGGCCGCGCGGGGTGAACGCCCGTGTCCCCGCTGGTCGTACACCACCACCCGGTGATCGGCCGAGAGCTCCCCGATCTGGGCGCGCCAGAATTCGGTCGAGCAGGTCCAGCCGTGCGCGAGCACCACCGCGGGGGCGTCCTGCGGCCCGTACACCTCGACATGGACCCGCGAACCGTCGGCGGACGTCGCGGTCAGCTGCCGCGCCGCGGTACTCACACCGCCTCCTTGTCAGCGGCGCGGTCCGCGATCCCGGCGCCCGCGGGCACCGGCCTGATCACCTGGTACTCCCCGAGGTCCACCTCCCGGGTGGCCCGGCGGAACTCGGTCGTGGTGCCCGGCCAGATGGTGGTGTTGCGTCCGTTTGCGTCGAGGTACCAGCTGGTGCAGCCGCCGGTGTTCCAGACGGTCCGCTGCATCCGCTGCTGCACCCGTTCGTTCCACGCGCTCACCGCGGCCGGCCGGGGGTCCAGCGCCGCGCGCCCGCCCAGTACGTTCAACTGCCGCATGTAGTCGGCGAGATAGCTCAGCTGGGACTCGATCATCAGGATCATCGAGGAGTTCCCGAGACCGGTGTTCGGACCGATGATCGTCATCCAGTTGGGGAAGCCGGCCGCGGTCGCGCCGCGCAGTGACTCCATGCCGTCCTTCCACGCCTCGGCGAGGGTGACACCCTGGGCGCCCACCACGCGTTCGGCGATCGGCATGTCGGTGACATGGAAGCCGGTACCGAAGATGATCACGTCCGCCTCGGTCTCGGTGCCGTCGGACGCCACCAGGGTGTTGCCCCGCACCTCCTTGAGCCCGGAGGCGACGACGTCCACATTCGGGCGGGCGAGCGCCGGGTAGTACGTGCTCGACAGCAGGATGCGCTTGCAGCCGATGCGGTACGAGGGGGTGAGCTTGGCCCGCAGTGCCGGGTCCTTGATGGAGCGGCGGATGTTGGACCTGCCGATGGACTCGATGAGCCCGAGTTCGTTGGGGTGCTTGGTGAACGCGCCGACCTGCAGCTCCCGGATGCCCCAGAGGAGCCGTCGGCGTGCCGCGGCGGTGACCGGGACCTTGTCGTGCAGCCACCGCTCGGCGCCGCTGATGGCGCGGTCCATCCGCGGCATCACCCAGGGCGGGGTCCGCTGGAAGAGCGTCAGCCGGCCGGCCTCGGGCTGGATGGCGGGCACGATCTGGATCGCGGAAGCACCGGTCCCGATCATCGCGACGCGCTTGCCGCGCAGGTCGTAGTCGTGGTCCCACTGCGCGGAGTGGAAGACCTTGCCGTCGAACCCGGCCAGTCCGGGGATCTCCGGGATCTTCGGGTCCGAGAGCGGTCCGGTGGCCGAGACGACCACGTCGGCGGTGAGGGTGCCCTGCGAGGTCTCGATCTCCCAGCGCAGCTCGGCGGTGTCCCACCGCATCTCCAGCACCTCATGACCGAGGCGGATGTGCGGTCGCAGTCCGAAGGTGTCGGCGACGTTCTCCAGGTACGCCCTGATGTGCGGCTGCCCGGAGAACGTGCGCGGCCAGTCGGGGTTGGGCGCGAAGGAGAAGGAGTACAGGTGGGACGGCACGTCGCAGGCGCACCCCGGGTAGCTGTTGTCGCGCCAGGTCCCGCCGACGGAGGCGGCCCGTTCCAGGACGACGAAGTCGGTGATCCCCTCGCGGCGCAACCGGACGGCGGCTCCCAGGCCGCCGAATCCGGATCCGATCACCGCCGCTCGCACGTGCTCGTACCGGTCCATGCTGCTGCCTCCCGCAAAGCCCCAACTCCGCCAGCAATCACTGGCACTGTTGGGAGAGTAGAGCACCCCCGTACTGATGGGTAGGGGTGGGCGGAGCGAAAGTTACCGGAGGTACGACATAGGCTTTCCGACGTGGCAGCGGAGAGAGCAGGGCGCGAGTACCGCATGGAAGAGCTGGCCAAGGAGGCCGGCATCACCGTGCGCACCCTGCGCTTCTACCGCGAGCGCAAGCTGATCCCGCCGCCCCGCCGGGAGGGGCGCATCGCGTGGTACGACGAGCATCACCTGGCCCGGCTGCGCACCATCGCGGCACTGCTGGAACGCGGCCACACCCTCAGCGGCATCGCCGATCTGGCCACCGCCTTCGAGAGCGGCCGCGACGTGGGGCAGCTGCTCGGCCTGGCGGCGTCCGAGGCACCCACCTGGTCGGAGGAGGAGCCGGTCCGCCTCACCCCCGAGCAACTGGCCGACTACTTCGAGGGCGAGGTCACGGCGGAGAACCTCGCCACCGCACTGAACCTCGGCTACCTGGCGACGGACGGCGACGAGATCATCCACATCAGCCGCCGGCTGCTCGAGGTGTCGGCCGCCCTGGTCACCCAGGGCGTACCACTGGCCTCGGTACTCGCCGCCGGTCACCGG
Organism: Streptomyces sp. NPDC051320; assembly: GCF_040682175.1. Lineage (NCBI taxonomy): Bacteria > Bacillati > Actinomycetota > Actinomycetes > Kitasatosporales > Streptomycetaceae > Streptomyces > Streptomyces sp. NPDC051320. The sequence continues at coordinate 72,444 of NZ_JBFBAL010000011.1, read as the reverse complement.
GTGCGGGAGCACACCGAGGCGCTCACCCGCCTCTTCACCGATCTGATCCACGCGCATCTGCCGGACACCGAGTTCGAGGAGGCCATGGCGCGGCTGCGCCCCCTGGCCAAGGACGTCGTCGAGGCGGAGTTGTCCATGGCGATGGACCGGCAGGTCCGGGCGGAGCGCGAAAGCTCTCAGAGGTCGTAGACGGCGGTCACCGGCGCGTGGTCGCTCCACCGCTCCTCATGCGTGGCGGCGCGCTCCACCCAGGCCTTGACCGCCCTGGCCGCGAGGCCGGCCGTCGCGACCTGGAGGTCGATGCGCCATCCCGTGTCGTTGTCGAAGGCGCGCCCGCGGTACGACCACCACGAGTACGGTCCGTCGACGCCCGGGTGCATCGCCCGCACCACGTCGACGTAAGCCCCCTCACCGCTGTCGAGGACCCGGGTCAGCCACTCCCGCTCCTCGGGCAGGAAGCCGGCGTTCTTCCGGTTGCCGCGCCAGTTCCTGAGGTCGGCCTCCCGGTGGGCGATGTTCCAGTCTCCGCAGACCACCACCTCACGGCCGTCCGCCGCAGACCGCTCCCGGAGCCCCTGGAGATACGGCAGGAACTCCGCCATGAACCTGGTCTTCTCTTCCTGCCGCTCGGTGCCGACCTCGCCGGACGGCAGATACAGGCTGGCGACCGTGACGCCGGGCAGGTCGATCTCGGCGTACCGCCCCGACCCGTCGAACTCCTCGCTGCCGAATCCGGTCCGCACCTGGTCCGGCTCACGCCGTGAATACAGCGAGACACCCGCGCGACCCTTGGCGGCCGCCGGCGCGTGCAGCGTGAACCAGCCCTCCGGCTCCCGCACCGCGGGGGCCAACTGCCCGGGCTCGGCCCTGACCTCCTGGAGGCAGACCACATCGGCGGAGGTCAGCGCCAGCCACTTCACAAAACCCTTCTTGGCGGCGGCGCGCAGGCCATTCACGTTTACAGTCGTCACGGTGAGCACCACGGCACCCTACCGACACACGCCCAGCCACTCAGCCCACCGCATAGATATATGCTATCCCGTATGAATATCCGTCCGGTCCGCTACGACCACCCCGACGCCGTCAAACTGAACGACCAGGTCCAGCTCGAATACGCCGAGCGCTACGGCGACGACGGCGACATCACCCCGCTCGACGCCACCATGTTCGACCCGCCGTCCGGGCTCTACCTGCTCGCGTACGACGCGGACGACCGGCCGGTGGCCACCGGCGGCTGGCGCAACCAGGACGCGGCGGGCGACTACGGATACTCACCGGGCGACGCGGAGATCAAGCGGATGTACGTGGTCCCCGAGGCCCGCGGCCTCGGCCTCGCCCGGCGGATACTGGCCGCTCTGGAGGAGAGCGCCCGAGCGGCCGGCCGCACCCGGATGGTGCTGGAGACCGGCGACAAGCAGCCGGAGGCGATCGCGCTGTACGTCTCCAGCGGCTACACCCCGAGCGCGAAGTTCGGCCACTACCGCGAGTACGAGAGCAGCCTCTGTTACGCGAAGTCCCTGGTCCCGCCGAGAAAGGCCACCGCCGGAAGGCCGTGATGGAGAGGCCGGTGCACCACGCGAGCTGAAAGAGGTTTTCCTCCCTCCATATGGCTACTCGCCCCGTATGTTCGGTCTCATCGCTCGCTTCCCTTCCGACCGAAGGCAGCGCACCGGGCACGGGATCCATGCCATACCCGTAGGAGGAACCTTGAGTGACTTCGACGAAGCCGGCCGCCCGGACCGCAGCACAACGGCGGCCGCAGCGAAAACGGCTCAGGACAAGGCAGCCGAGGGCGCCCAGGTGGTGAGCGACAAGGCCACCGCGGTCACCGACACGGCCAAGGAACAAGCAGCCGGCGTCGCGAACGAGGCAGCCGCGCAGGCCGGGAACCTGGTGAGCGAGGTACGCAGTCAGCTCCAGGACCAGGCCGACTCCCAGACCCAGCGGCTGGCCGGCAACGTGCGCCGGCTCGCGGACGAACTGGGCCGGATGAGCGACAGCGGCGAGCCGGACTCCTCCGCGGCCAAAGCAGTACGCAAGATCGCCGACGGCGGCCAGCAGGCGGCCGCCAAGCTGGAGAGCCGTGGGCCGGAGGGCCTGCTCAGCGACCTGCAGGGCTTCGCGCGGCGCCGGCCCGGAGTGTTCCTGGCCGGGGCGGCCCTGGCCGGCTTCGCCGTCGCGCGGGCCGGAAAGGGGGTCGGCGCGGCCGGCTCGGACGGCGACGGCTCCCGTGCCTCCACCGGCGGTACCGGCGCCCACCGCGCCGCGCCCTGGCCGGAGGACACCGCTCGCGCTCGGCGGCCCGCACCCGGACCCGTCCTGGCGCCGCCGCCCGTCGCCGCCCCGTCGTACGAGTACCCCCAGCGACCGCAAGGGAGTTGAGCCGTGGCTACGTCCTACTCGGAGCGCGTGGCAACCGGCGCGCACCCGCGGCCCCCGCACGTCTCACAGCCCCCGCCGGCCCCTGATCCCGCGCGCGTTTCGCCCGACGGTTCTGCGGCCGGGCCCTCGATAGGCGACCTGGTCGGTGACATCAGCAAGGACCTCTCGCAGTTGGTCCACGACGAGATCGAACTGGCCAAGGTCGAGCTCAAGGAGGAGTCGGCCAAGGCGGGAAAGGCCGCCGGCATGCTCGCCGGGGCCGGTTACGCGGGCCATCTGCTGATGGTGGTCGCCAGCTTCGCCGCCGTCTTCGGTCTCGCGCACGTGGTCGATCTGGCCTGGGCGGCGCTGATCATCGCCGGAGTGTGGGCGGTCGCGGCAGCGGTGCTCTTCGTCACCGGCCGCAAGCGCATGCGCAGCGTCAATCTCAAGCCGGAGCAGACCATGGAAACACTGAAGGAGGACGCCCGATGGGCACGCAACCCGATGAGCTGAGGCACGACGTGGAAGACACCCGGGCGCATCTCGCCCGTAATGTCGACCTGTTGGCGGACCGAGTGGCTCCACGGAACGTCGCGCGCCGCAAGGCTCACGCGGCACGGCGCAGGGCGGGCGCGGCACGCCACCGGATGACCGGAGTGAAGGAGCGCGTCATGGGTTCGGCGTACGACACCCGGGACGGCCTGGCGGACACCGCACGCGGAGTGGCCGACGCCGCGCAAGGGGTGGCCGATACCTCGGGGCAGGCCGCCGAACGGATCGGCGAGACGGTCAAGGACACGACCGGCCAGGCGACCGGCGCCGCCCAGCAGGCTCCGGAACGCATCAGGGAACGCACCGAGGGCAGCCCGGTCGCAGCCGGCATCATCGCCTTCGGTGCGGGCATGCTCGCTGCCGCGCTGCTCCCGGCGTCCAAGGCCGAAGAACGGGTCGGCGAACGGCTCCGGGAGCACTCGGACGAACTCCTGCAGCCCGCGAAGCAGACCGCCCAGGAAATCGGGGAGGACCTCCGTCAACCGGCCGCCGAAGCCGCGGAGTCCGTCAGATCCGCCGCCCAGGACGCGGCCCGCACCTCCAAGGAGCAGGCCCGCAGCGCCGGTCAGGACGCCACGCGTGATCTGCGCGATGTCGGCCAGGACGCCGCCGACTCGGTCCGCGACCGCAACGAAGGCCCTACCGGCGGCTGAAGCCCCCGACAGCCCGGCACCCGCACCCGGCACCCGGGGCGCGGCAGCGGGGTGGATTCAGCCCGCCCGGCGGCCGACTCCGACGTAGAAGCCGCTCAGTTCGTCCTTCGGTGCCGGCTCGTCCTGGTACCACTCCACGGCAGGCACCAGCCCCGGCTCCACCAGCTCCAGCCCCTCGAAGAACCGTTCCACCTCCGCGCGGGTGCGCATCCGCAGTGAGATGGCGCCGTCCTTGTAGGCGTCCTTGGTCGCCTGCTCGAGTTCCGGATGCTGGTCGGCCGTGCCGTGCGAGAACACCAGATAGCTGCCCGGCGGCAACGCCCCCACCAGGGTGCGGGTGATCCCGTACGGGTCCTGGTCGTCGGGCAGGAAGTGCATCAGCGCGATCAGCGACAGCGCGATCGGCCTGCTGAAGTCGAGCAGTTCACGGGCCCGCTCCAGGATTGCCTCCGGCTCACGCACGTCCGCCTGGACGTAGTCGGTGGCCCCCTCGGGGCTGCTGACCAGCAGCGCCTCCGCATGCCGCAGCACGATGGGATCGTTGTCGGCGTAGACGACCCGGGCCGACGGCGTGATGGCCTGGACGATCTGGTGCAGATTCGGCGCGGTCGGGATTCCCGTACCGATGTCCAGGAACTGGTCGACCCCACGACCCGCCAGCCAGCTCACCGCCCGCTGCATGAAGGCCCGATTCCGCGCCGCGATCCCCCGCGCCTGCGGCGGCAGCGTCTCCGCGAGCCGCTGATCGACGGGGTAGTTGTCCTTCCCGCCCAGCAACCAGTCGTATACGCGTGCCGGGTGCGGTTTGCTGGTGTCGATCGGAGGTCTGTCCATACCGGCAGTCACGGGAAGCTCCTCGGGGTGGCGGTCGCGGGCGGGAGGAGCTCAGCGTATCCGGGGCCAACCACCAGTCTCCGAACGGGTGTTCGCCCGCCGGGCGAAACGCCTAACTCCGGTTGCCGAGATCGCCCAGCCCCGTGTTCGCGCCGCACAGCACGACGCAGACCTTCTCCCCGGCCGCCGGAGCGTAGGCCCCGGTACGGAGCGCGGCGAAGGCGGTTGCCGCAGCATGTTCGACGGCGAGCCGGCGCTGTTCCCACAGGGCTTCGCGGGCGGCGATGATCGCGTCGTCGGAGACGAGCACGGAGACCGCGTCGGCGCGCCCCGCCCACTCCAGCGCCATCGGGGTGACCCGACGGGCGCCCAGCGAGTCCGCCGCCACCGAGCGCACCGGCACGTCGACCGGCGCACCCGCTGCCAGCGCCGCGTTCAGCGCGCGGCAGTCCGCCGGTTCGACGGCGACGACCCGGATGCCGTGCTGGTGCGCGGCGACCGTGACCCCGGTGAAGAGGCCTCCGCCGCCGACCGCGACCACGACGGTGTCCACGCCGGGGCTCGCCGCGCGGATCTCCTCCAGGAGGGTGCCGGCCCCGGCGGCGATCAGCGGGTGGTCGTAGGCGTGGCTCTCCAGCGCGCCGGTCTCGGCCGCGTATTTCCGCGAGGCCTCCAGGGCTTCGGCGTATTCGCTGCCCACCTGACGGATCCGCGCGCCAAGGGCGTGCAGCCGGGCCACCTTGACCGCGGGGGCGGTCTCCGGCAGGAACACGGTGGCCGGCACGGAGTACTGCCGCGCCGCCCAGGCGCACGCGAGACCCGCGTTCCCGCCGCTGGCGATGACGATGCCTGCCTCCGGCAGCGTGCCCGCCCCCGCGTGCGCCCCGACGAAGTTCGCCGCGCCGCGCGCCTTGAACGACCCGGTGTGCTGCACGAACTCGTAGGCAAAAAACCCCTCCGCCCCGGCGAAGTCCGCCCCGCGTTCCGGGGGCGACAACGTCACCGGCCGGGTGCGGCCATGGGTACGGGCGAGGGCGGCGGTGATATCCGTGTAGGCGATGCTCACGAGGTCTCCCGAACGGCCGGAGGGCGACGACTGGGGGGCCGTCGGCTCCGACCATACGAGAATCCCGGCCGCACTGGCCTGGGCCTGTGCAGCACAATGCAGCGGCGTCGGCGGCGGTGCCGTACGGGCAGCACGTGATCCGTCCCGCCGCAGCCCGTACGCACCCGCCCCCGTACAGGGTCAGCTGAGCGCGTAGCCCAGGATGCCCTCGCTGTCCTGGCCCTCACAGGTCTTCGAGTTGGAGTCGAAGTGCTCCAGCGGGCCATTGGTCCGGCAGCGGCGCACCAGCTCGGTCTGCACACCGGCGGGCTTGGCCGAGTAGATCAAGCCGAGGCGGGTCACATACGTCTGTCCCTCGCAGAACCAGTAGCCCGCCTCGCGTCCGGTCGTGAGCGTGGCCGCGACTACTGCAGCCGTCGTGACCAAATGTCCCGCGACGGCGATGCGCAGACATCGTCCGCTCGATCCGGTCGGCTTCGCCATCCCGTTCCTTCGAGACCGTAAGACCCTTCTCCCGGCTGCGTGCGATCTCGGCTGTCACCGCGTGCGCCCGGAAGTACAGGTTCCAGGGCGCCGTTCGCAGGACCAGGAGCCAGAGCAGCCCCAACACGCCCGCCCCCACCCCCAGTACGAACCCTGGCGGCGCCCCCACCGCGTACACCACGACCAGCGCCACCACTGGCGCCCCGGTAATCACGAACGCGCCCACGACCTTGCTCACGACGCCCTCCCTGCCGTCGTACGACCCAGCGAGCCATTCTCCTGCCGGGGCCGACCGTCCGGCATGAGTACGGCTACTCACTTCACCGCCGGACTGGTCCGCGGCAGTGTCATGCGCCACTTGACCGCCAACGTCATCGGCTTCCGTCTGCTGGTGGCCGCGCGGAGTGCGGTCCAGGACATGGCCGTGGCCGTAGTCCCGGGCCACGTTCAGCAGGTCGGAGAACTTGGCGATGTCGCTGATCTCCCACCGGCCGCGGGCTCCCTCGCGTCCGTCGCTTGGCGCGGACGTCCGCGGCGAGCTTGTTGATGTTCCGCGCGGACAGGGCGGGTTTGGCGCGGGTGCCGAAGAGCCGTCCGGCACGTTCCCGGGCGCGGGCGTACGCGTCATCGCTGGGCAGCTGCTGTTGAACGCAGCGCCCAGCCGGGGCCGATCTCGGCGAGTTCGGGGGCAGCCGTCTCGGGGCCGGAGTGGAACACCCAGGCCCGGTCGTCGAGCAGGGCGTACGCGGCGATCAGGACGTTCGCGGTCTGCTTGTCGACACCGCTGTATCCGAAGTCCTTGGTGATCCAGCCGCGGATGTCCTCGACGGAGAGGTCTCCGCGCTCCTGGTGCTGCGCAGCGGCCTGGTTGATACGGGTACGCCAGTCGGCCCGCAGCACCAGCGGACCGTCGTGGACGATGCCGAGCTCCAGGGGCTCCACGATGCGTTTTACGGTCTTCAGCTGGTGGCTGCCGGCCTCCACCCGGCCGCCCTCGTCCATGGCCCGGGTGATCAGCCGCTCCTGCTCCCCATGCCATCACACCCGGCCGCCCCAGTCGGACACGCAGCGAAGCCGACCGGTCACCCGCAGCCCGCTGCACAACCCCTCCATCCTGCCAGCTCGGCGCACGGGCGCGGACGGCGAACGAGAACGTCCCGGGGGTTCCGGCTGAGCACGTCCGGAGCAGCCGGGACATGACGCTTCGCGGTGCGATCCGGTGCGGCGCCGTAGGGCGGGCGTGCTCCGTCCGCCTGCCGTACGCACGCGTTGCCGTACGGAATCTGAGGATCATTCCGCTCGGGATCCCTTACAGGCCATCTCTATCGGTGGGCATGGTCGAGTCGGTCCACCGATTTGATTCACTGATCACCCAGCCCCCGATCGCACTCTTGAACGGCAATGTCAGATGCTTGAAGGAGTTCCGCGATCAGGGAAGTCTCTACCTGAGTCCCTTGCCACCCTGTTGCTGCGAGCTCTTTCGCCAAAGCATTCGCTTCCTGGATTGGGACGCCCAAGGCCTCACGGAAAGCCTTCAGTACCTTCCCCCTGTGGGCAGTTGCCGCCGAAATGCGAATGCAAGAAATACCGTGATCGGAAATAAGGGCTTGGCGGATATGCTCGGGTGCCGGTCCCCAGCCACCATCATGCGAAATTCCGCAGACATCGCAAGACCATTCGATCTCCCAGCGCAACCTGCCTTTCTCAGAAATCTGAATTACCCAACCTTCACAGGCCCCTCCACAGTTGGAGCATTCTGCAGTGCGTTTAGTTGCTTGCTCGATCATTACCAAACCTCGCATATTCAAATATCTATCCACCACGGCGTAAAATCGGTCAGAATTCCCTGACCCATCCCGGGAATGGTGAGTACTGCCGGGAATTTGGCGTGCGAACCATCGATGGTGGAGCTCCTCGTGCACGATAGTATTCCGCAAGTCGTTGCTGCTCGAGAAACGTTTATATCCGATTTGTGTTCCAGCGTTCGGTTTTGCCATTCCAGTGTTCGCCCACGGGCTATATCGTGGCTTGTGTGTGAACTTAAGATTCGGAAAGTCGCGCCTGATTATTGCGTCGATTGCACGATTCCTGGATCGAGCCGTTCTTCCTGTTACGTGGCTCAAATCGCTCGCCCAGACGTTTCCTGCACCGTCGCCCTGGTGTGCTGCATCGGGAGGGGCACATGGTGCGAGCCCGAGTGGGTCTACCCATGATTAGCGGGTTACGGACATATGCAGTGGGGTTGGGGGCTGGTGTAAGTCCGAGGGGATCGGGGCTGAGGTAGCGGGCGGTTTCGGGGTCGTAGGTGCGGAAGTAGTTGTAGTGAAGGCCAGTCTCCGGGTCAAAGTACTGTCCCGGGAAACGAAGCGGTGTGTACGCGGCGCTGCTCGCTGCCCACGTCGTCGAACCCCATAGAGTGGCGCGGGTGTGCCAGGCAACATCGCCGTGTTCGTCGAGCAATTCACTGGGGGTTCCGAGCAGATCAGTGATGATGGCGAAGAACCGAGAATCTATGTCTTCAGGCTCTATACCACCGGTGGTAATGCGTTCCGTCTGGGTAATTGGGCGTAGATCCTTGTGGTCCCAGGTAAGGGTGACCGTGTTCGGCAACTCGGCTGAGACAGATGTCTGCTCGCAGAGCGTGCTGCCGTCCCAAGTGAATTCGATCCGCTCAACTACCGTCGTGCCATCCGCAGACAGGCGCTGCTTCGTGATCCGTCGGCCCAGTGGGTCGTAGGTATAACTCCAGCGAATTCCGTCCGGGGTGGCTGCCGAGACGAGACGGTCCTCCGCATCCCACGTGAAGCGCCACGTGTCGGGCTTGCGAGACAGGCGGGTCTTCTCGGCTCCACAGCCGGCCTGTCGGCGGCCACGGTCACCCGCCTCACCCAGCAGTGGCAGGCCGACCACGGCGCGTTCGGCGAGCGCGACCTGTCCGGCAGCGACTACGTCTACGTCTGGGCCGACGGCATCCACCTGCGCATCCGCCTGCGCGAGGCGAAGTCGTGCGTATTGGTCCTGATGGGCGTGCGCGCCGACGGCACCAAGGAGCTGATCGCCATGAGCGACGGCTACCGCGAATCCGCCGACTCATGGGCGGATCTCCTGCGCGACTGCGCCCGCCGCGGCATGCGCTCTCCCGTCCTCGCCGTCGGCGACGGCGCACTCGGCTTCTGGAAGGCCCTGGCCGAGGTGTTCCCCGAAACCCGCCATCAAAGGTGCTGGGTTCACAAGATCGCCAATGTTGCGAACGCCCTGCCGCAGTCCGCCCAGCCCGGCGCGAAGAAGGCCCTACAGGAGATATACAACGCCGAGGACCGCGACCATGCACAAAGGGCCGTGACCGCGTTCGCCAAGACCTACGGCGCGAAGTTCCCCAAGGCCGTCAAGAAGATCACCGACGACGTGGACGAGCTGCTGGCCTTCTACGACTTCCCCGCCGAGCACTGGATCCACTTGCGCACCACGAACCCGATTGAGTCGACTTTTGCCACCGTTCGGCTGCGGACCAAGGTCACCCGGGGCGCCGGCAGCGCGGCCGCCGCCCTGGCCATGGTCTTCAAGCTCGTCGAGTCCGCTCAGCAGCGGTGGCGGGCCGTGAACGCACCCCACCTCGTCGCCCTGGTCCGTGCTGGAGCCCGCTTCGAGCGCGGCCGCCTCGTCGAACGCTCCGAGAGCCACGCGGCCTGAACGACCGCAATTGATCCGCAGGTCATGACCCCTGCCCCCTCAGCCCGGCAGCAGGCCGGCGCGTCGGGCCGATGAGTTTGCCGGTTGCCTGAAGTCTTCCTTGTGGCATTCCCGCCCCGTCGGCGGATCAGGAAACGACGGATCCCGGTGTCATGGAGGAGAGATGGAGGCCAGGATGAACAATCCGGTTCGGCTGTACATGTCGATGTCGCTCGACGGCTATATTGCCGGCCCGGACGATCGGCCAGGGCAGGAGCTCGGGCGCGACGGTGGACGGCTCTTCAACTGGCTCGACGACCGGGAGTCCGACGGTCCGAGCGGCCAGGTCTACCGCGAAGCGCTGGCGACCGGCGCGGTGATCTCCGGCCGTCGGACCTTCGAACTCGCCGGGCGCTGGCAGGGCGACCACCACGACGGCGTGCCGATCTTCGTCCTCACCCACCAGGTGGATGACGGGGACGTGCCACCCGGGCACGCGCGTTTCGTCACCGATGTCGAGGACTGCGCCCGTCAGGCTCGCGCAGCCGCAGGGGACCGGGGCGTCATGGTCCATGGGGCGGGGGCCGCCCAAGCACTTCTGCGAGCCGGGCAGGTGGACGAGATGGAGATCCACCTGGTTCCGGTCCTCCTCGGGGAGGGCCGACGGCTGTTCGACCACCTGGGTAGTGATCACATCGAACTCGACCTCGTCCGACGGCTCGAGGATCGAGACGTGACGCATCTCCGCTACCGGGTGCGTCGACCCGACGAGGCCGCGTGAAGACGCTCTTCGTCTCCTACCGCGTCACCGACCTGGACCGCTCGCTCGGGTTCTACACCGCCTTAGGCTACGCCGAATTGGGCAGCATCGAGGGCGGCGACGGGGCTCGCCTCGTGATCCTCAAGTTCCCCGACGAACCGGCGGCCTCGCTCGAACTGGTCCACCGCCCCGGCCACGGACCGGTCGACGTGGGCAGCGGTTTCGACCACCTCGCGATCCAGGTGGAGAGGCTCGCCACCACCCTGGAGACGCTGACCGAAGCCGGCCTGGGACCCGAACCCCTCCAGTACCCGGGCGGCCCTCACGGCCCGAAGACGTCGTGGCTCACGGACCCGGATGGTTACCGGATCGAGTTGGTGGAGTGGCCGTCCGGACATCCCGACGGCATCACCGCAGCAGACTTCGCTTGAGGGGCCACGGCCTGCGGAGTGACGAAGCTCCCCCTCGGCGCGACCGCGGCGCAACGCGAGGCGACAACCCACCCCATCCACAGGTCTTGACGATTACTCCGCGGTCAGGACGGACAGGGCCAGACCGGCTATCTCGAACTCGGCGATCTCCGCAAGCATCACACCGATCTGCGTGATCAGCTCATGCGCCTCGTCCGCGAACTTGTCCAGTGCGGTGGCACCGTCACGCAGCGAGTGCGCCATGTCGGTGGCGTGCTTCCGCATCGTTTTGGCGCGCTTGGAGAACGCCTTGGCAGTCTCGCCCTCCCACGTCACATCGGACAGGGCCAGCTCTGCGGCATGACCGGCTTCGTCGAGGCCCTTGGCCAGGGCCCGCCAGTGCTTCGCGATCTCCCGGACCCCGTCGGGGTCCACGGCCGGGTCGGTGATACCGAGGAACTCCAGACCGCTGGCCATGGTGGAACCGAAGGCGTGGTTGGCCTTGCTGATCCAGTGCAGCGGGTTCAGATCCACCACCGGACTCAGCCCTTCTTCGCGCGGGCGGCCGCACTCAGCAGAATGTCGAGCAGATCGAAGGCATCGGAGACCTCACCGAGTAGCTTCGCCTCCGCGTTCCACTCCTCATTCAGGCTGGTCGTCAAGGTGGACAGGGTGTTCATGCCGTCACGGATGTCACCCGTCGCCTTGAACAGCGAACCCAGCGCACCCAACGCCGACAAGTCATGGGATGCGGCCTTGAAATCGTGCAACGGCTTCGCCGTGTGATGTGGCGCCCCCCGCAACCCCGCCGACCCCTTCGCCATCGACGCAGCATCCTTCGCCAGATCAGACACAACAACCGCCCCTGATACGACTACACGCACGTCAACCGAACTAACTTACGTAGGCCAGCGATCGTAGCGACATGGCACGCGCCACGGTTGGGCAAAAGTTGACGCTTCGTGACAGTGAACGGCGGATGCCCAACTGCTTCCCCTGGGGCGGTGGGTACCTCCGGCGAACTCTCCCGTCGAAGGCGGCTTCGGAGCTGCAAAGCTCCGGGCGAACGATCTTGCCCGCGCTGCGCTTCCCCTACCATCGTCACCGGACACGCCGATCGCCTAACCCTTGGGGCATATACATGCTGACCACGAGACGGCGGACGGCCCTGGCCTGCCTCGTGGCTGCTGCCACGCTCACGCTCACCAGTTGCAGCAGCGATTCATCCGGCTCCGGGAAGGACAAGATCGCAGGCGCGGATACCGGCGAGGCGAAGTCGCCCACGTCGTCCGCCTCTGCCTCAGCCTCAGCCTCAGCCGAGAAGAACGCGCCGACCTTCGACCTTCCGTCGGACATCAAGGTGACCGTCGACAAGAAGTCGACCGGCAACTCGACCAAGGACGCGATTCTGCGGGATGTGGCGTACTCGGTTGAGGCCCGCCTTGAGGGCTTCGCCAAGGGGGACGGTCAGACCACCAACATGAACCGTTACTTCGCGGCCTACGCCCGCACCGATTGGGCTGATCGCGTCGCGAAGGTCAAGAAGGAAGGTCTCACCGTCACGGGCGACTACCGGTTCTTCGACTTCGCGGTCATGGATGTCGCGAACACCAAGGCGGCCTCGGCTCGTTACTGCGAGGACCCGCAAGGGGTACGGCAAGGAGCTCAAGACGGACAAGGTGCTGCGCACCAAGCCGAGCGACAAGGACTTCATCCTGTACACGCTCCAGGTGTCCAAGGGCTCGGCCGGTGACTGGCAGGTGACGCAGCAGAGCTGGAAGAAGGGGGATGCCTCGTGCGTGCAGTGATGGGGGTAAGGGCTGCTCGTCCGCTTCTTGAGACGATTGCGGTGACGGGCATCGTCCTGGCTCTGGGGATGAGCTACCCGGCGTACGCGGGTGATCCGCAGGTCGGCGGCGATGAAGGGAGCGTTGAGCCCAAGCAGCCGACCCCGGACGCCGGAGCCGATTCCGGTAAAGGCACCATCGGTGCCCATATCCGCATCAGCCAGAGCAGCCCCGGTTCGAGCGGTTCCACCACGACCGCCACCTCGTCGAACGTGAACTGGAAGCCCCGGTCTGCTGGTACGAGCCCATGTACTCGTCGAAGGAGTACGAGAAGTTCATCAAGACCGCGTACAAGGGTGCGGGAGAGCCGGCGGCGAGCTACGCCATGAAGCGGGACGGAGAGCATTACCACAAGGGCGACAAGGGCCTGTGGTGGCAGGTGAAGTTCCGTGATGACAACTACAGCAAGGCGTGCCCCGTCACTACGGACAACTGGGAGATCTGGATTCCCCCGGCCGACCCCCAGCCGGACCCCAACAAGCTGACCCCGGAGATCCTCTCCGAACTGGCGTTCAACTCGACCAAGCTGCCCACGCCGCCCGTCGAGTTGAGCCCCCACGCGGACCACCTCATCGTGAACCTCGGTACGCGAGTGAAGCTCAAGGGCGACTTCGACCGCGTATGGACGACCGCCGCCATCAACTACAAGGGCGTCCGGATGGCGGCGACCACCGTCGCGACCCCGGTGGCGCTCAAAGTCGAAGCCGGTACCGACGACGCGGACCCGCAGACCTGCACCTACGACCTCGTCAAGGGCAAGAGCGGGTACACGGTCAACAGCAAGGATGCGGGCTGCAACGTCACGTACCGTCGTTCCTCCGGTTCGGGCACCTACCCCTTCAAGGCGTCGATCACCTGGAAGTTGACCTGGACCGACTCGGCCGACCCCGACGGACCGCCGCGGCAGCCCAGCCTGCCGGACGGACTCTCGACGTATCAACAGGACGTGACAGTCAAGGAGATCCAGGCCGTCAACCGCTAGGCAGCCGCTGCTCCGTGCCCGGGGGGCGGCTCGGGGCGCTTTCGCGTATCCGGATCACGCGGGTTCCGTTCGCAGGAGAGCCCGGAGGTTTCCACGGCGCTCCCCTAGGTGCGGTCACTCCCAGTCCTCGGCAAGGACAGCGACCAGCATCGGCCCGCGTCCCGTCTCCGCATCAGCGGGCTGGTCGGTGTGCGGGGCCGGCAGCCGCTCGCCCCGGGTGTCGCTGACCTCCACCCGCAGCTACCTTTCCGCCGTACGGGCCAGCCGCAGCAGCGCGTCCCGGCCGGGCGCCAGACCATGGGTGACCGGCTCGGGGGCGTCCGCGGAAGGGTGATCGCCAGTGCGGTTCACCCCCCACCTCGCTTGGTCGAAGTGGTGTCGCCGCGCTCGACGCTGACGTCACCGCCGTCGGAGCGAGCCCCCGAACGGGTCACTTCTGGTTCACCGGCCAGACCGCCGCCGGATCGCAGTGGTCCGGGCACGCAAGCAGGTAGACCTCGTTACCCAGGAACATGTTGTAGGTGTCGACTCCGTACGGCTGCTCCGGCAGGCCGGGGTGCACGGCGAATTCCATTCGGTGGGAAGACCGTGCTGCGCGGCCGGCTGGAACATCGATGAGCCCGGCGATGGACCGTTCCCGTTCGGGCGCCTGGTCATCCTGCAGGAGGCCGCCCGCCCCGTCCAGAGCCGGTGTATCCGTCTTGCCACGGAGGATCGCGTCATCGATGGGCCGCGACTTCCCCTGGTCGGTACTCCGGACGGCATTCCTGGTCTTCCAACCGCTCCGCCCCGGCTCGGCTCGATTCGGCTGTCGCACCGACCGGCGGCCCGCGGCCTTGTTCCGGCGCGGGTGGGCCACAGGCTGGGAGGGCTTCGCCTCCGCCGGCTCGTCGCTCGGCGTGCCTCGGTAACTCGAGATCCGCTGAGTGCGTGCCTGGCACCCCAACACATTCTTTGCCAGGAGCATAGGTTTCTCGGCCCGCCGTATCCGTACTCCCAGGCGACCAGAGCGTCCCGGGCGGACCCAGCACACGCGTCGACAGGACGTCGCACCGGGGCGGCCGATCCATGCCAGGAGGCACGATGCGCATGTCACGGAACATGGCGGGGCCCGTTCTCGTGGGCGGCGGCCTGGTGGTGACCCTCGCCGCCCTCGCCTACCCCGCCGTGCTCGGGCTGCAGACCACGAGCAGCTCCCCGTCACGCGTGATCGCCAACACCCGGTACGGCCCGCTGACCGAAGGCGACCGGGACTTCGTCGTCAAAGTTCGCGCTGCCGGTCTGTGGGAGTTCCCCGCCGGCGAGATGGCCCTGACCAAGGGCACGACCAAGGCCGTGCACACGGCCGGCGAGCATCTGGTCACCGGGCACGCCGGCCTCGACGCCACCTGCCGGGCCATCGCACCCCAGTTGGGCATCACCCTGCCCAATCAGGCTTCCCCGCAACAGCAGGGATTCGTGGCGACCCTGAGCTCGGACAACGGCAAGCAATTCGACACCGACCTCTCCAACATCCTGCGGGTCACCCACGGCCAGATCTTCCCGGCCATCGCCAAGATCCGCGTCACGACCAGGAACGCCCTGGTCCGCCAACTCGCCAACCAGGCCAACGACACTGTCCTCGACCACATCAACGTGCTGGAGAAAACCGGCCTGGTCAACTACGACCAGGTCAACTTCCAGGAGACCACCCCACCGAAACTCCCCGCCAACCAGATCACCCCACCGCCTCCCCAGCCCGGAGTACCGGTCGTCGCCCTGACCCCGCCCGCGGACACCATCACACCGGCACCCTCACCCTCCCCGACAACGGGGTGATGGCGCTGCCGGGCAGGGGGTCGGATGTCGTGCGGCACCTCCTGTTGGAGGGCCGGTGGGACGCTGGTCTCACCGTCCGCAGAAACACCGGACGCATCAGGACCTCAGGGGCCACCCGCTGTCGCCCTGGCCCACCCGAACCATGCTGCGAACCTCTCGGGCACGTGGCGTTCACGGGCTCCCAGAGCAAACGGAGCCGTGCCACCGGCTCAAGGTGCCACAGGGCCGGAGCTCTCTCTGCAAAGCGTTCGGAGCAGCGTCCAGGGACGCTGCTCCGAACGCTACGTGGCCGGTTCCAAACCGTATGCCTGTCTCGGAATTTCCCGGGGCTCAGAGCCTGCGGTGCATGATGTGCAGCCCGACATGGCCCTGCACCGGATGCCGGAATCCCTCCGGCAGCGTGCCCAGCACCTCGAAGCCGAGGGAGCGATACAGCTTCACCGCATGCACGTTCGTCTCAACGACAGCATTGAATTGCATCGCCCGGAAACCCGCTGCCCGTGCCCACTCCACCGTGTACTCGCACAACGCCCGACCCACGCCCCGCCCGGAGTAGGCCGGGTCGACCATGTAACTGGCGCTCGCAATATGTGAGCTGTTGCCCATGTGGTTGTTGTTCATCTTCGCCGTGCCCAGGATCGTTCCGGCGTCGTCGACGGCGACGACCGTACGGTTCGGCTCCGGCAGGAGCCACCAGTCACGGCCCTCTTCCTCGCCGAGATCGATCGGATAGGTGAAGGTTTCACCCGCGGCAACGATCTTGTGGAAGAAGGGCCAGATGTCGGGCCAGTCCCCGGTATGAGCTTCCCTGATCAGCATGTGGACAGGATGCCGATGCGGCCGCAGTGCTGCCAACGCACATCGCACCCGAGCATCACATCCGGCCAGGCCCAAAGCGCTCACGGGTCGGCCCACGCCCGGACAGCTCCCTTCTCTCCCGATCACGATGTTGACCGGGGCATCCTGACAGAGGCCACTGACAGCGCCTGTGCAGTTCAAGAGATGCCGATGAACTGGCTGGCATCGCCGTCGCCCTGGCGCTGCTCCAGGACGCGACGTTCACCGTCGCCACCGCCCGGAGCAGGTGACCTCTTCCGTCCGCACTCCCACGTCCGGTCACGTGTATGTGGCGAGGATGATGGCGCCGTGACGAACATCAGTGACGACCATGTGAAGGTTCACTTCCGGATGGACATCGACGATGACGGCTGGCCGCCGGCGAGCGTCGAGAGCCTGTGGGCCGTGGACCTCGGTGACGGCACCGTGCGGCTGGACAACACCCCGTGGTTGCCCTGTACTGGCTGATCCGCCCGGAGGATCTGGCCGACCGGCGCTTCGAGCGGGCGATGTTCACCTGGCAGTGCAGCTGATGACCGCGGCACCTCCCGCTTGGGGAGTCCAGTACACGCTGAGCCTTCCGAGTGAGGGCGCTGCCCGCGCCGCCGCGGCCGAGTTGTCCGAAATGGGGCACCATCTGACGGCAGTGCGCGTCCACGATCATTTCCGGTTGGTTCCGTCGAGCTTCTGGTACGGCCAACCGTCGATGGACCCCGAGCTGGAGGGGTGGTGGCAGGTCTTCTCGCTGGCCATCTACAGCGGGTACGAGCGTATGGCTCTCGAGCCGTTCTTTCTGAGTGAACGGATTCGAGTGGCCCAGGTAGCCCGTGCCCACGGCGGTTTTCAGCAGGGGTACAGCGAAGGGCACGCTGCGACTCTCCAAGGAGTCTTCACACGGAACGGCCTGGTCCATGAGGACGCCGGCGCCAACGTCGCCCTCCCGAGTCCCCTGCCCAAGGATCCCGCGCGACCTCCAACTGGACCCCCGTGGAAGAGCAGTGAAGTCGGTGAGCCCGCAGTGCTGGTCCAGGCCGTGGTGGCGGTCGCGGAGCGCATATACGGCAGCGCGGAAGGCGTTCCGGAGGCCGTCGGGTGGCTACTCGATGAGGAGTTCGCGTTCGGCGAGCCCTACGGGTCAGCGGGCGAGTTCCTCGGCGATCTGGCGGATGCTGTGGCCCACCAAGGCACCTGCACCGACACCAGCGTCGAGGCTGTCCCGTTCCTCATGGAGCTGGTCTGCGATGACAATGTCGCGCCCGGCAGCCGGTTGGTTCTGCTCGGCGACCTGTTGCGGCTTGCTGCTTCGGGGCCGGCAGCCGCAGTCTCCCTGGCCGATCGCATCACCGCACTCGGGGGTGTCTGGGAGGAGTCTGCAGCTGAATATCTGACACGGCGGGCCATCGGCAGCGAGCTGCCGAGACTGCTCTCCCGCTGGGAAGACGAGAGCGACGTTGCCCGATTCGCTCTCGCCGCCCTCGCAGCGCTCTGTGGCACTCGCGACCAGCGCGTACTCTCAGGGCTGGCCGCTCTCCCGGCTCCAGCAGGCAGCTCCCGTGCCGATGTGGTGTCGCTTGTGGCGGCCATGCTCAGTGACGACCGAGAAGGCTTGGTACTTGCACTGGACCGGCTGGTCTCTTGGCTGCCCCGCATCGCAGAGAAGGCAGCCAGCCCGAACGTGGATATTCAGAGTCTGGGACTTGCGATCCTTCCGGACCTCGTCCTCGAAGACGTGGCGTCAGGAACCGCGACAGCAGAGCCTGATCTGCCGTAACTGTTGACGAGGTTACCTCCTCCCATTGCGGGGGGAAGGGGACGGGCTCCGTTGAGCGCTGCACCGCACCAGCGCCGCAGTCGGCTTCCCAGGGCAGCAGGCCGCAAAGTGGCCGCTCAGCGGAACGGTGAACACGAACAGCCCGCTCTCCGCGTCTGGAAGAACTCGCCAACCGGCTGGTCATCGCCCCGGTCCGTATCGCCTTCGCGAAAGGTCTGATGCGTCACTGGCGCGGTGACACTGCGATCGACACCACCTGCGTGCCAACTGGGGCCCGTCGCCACACACGCAAGCGCTCCTCTCTTGCGGCGAGCGCCAACTGGCATTACAAGGGGGGTGGCGACCGGGAATTCGGCTACAGTGCCACGCTCGCCATCGCGGCCCACGCCGACCCGGACCGAGCCGGCCGCTACCCACAGCTGATCCTCGGCATGGTGCTGCACCCGCCCGAGAAGGACATGGGCCGCCACGCCTACTACGTCAGTGCTGTGCTGGCGCAGCTCACCGAGCTCCGTGGCTTCACGGCGACCGACCGCGCCTACACCAAGCTCCTCCCCGAGAACTTCCACCGGCCGATGCGCGCCCTCGGCTACATGCCCGTGCTCGACTTCACTGGCCCCCAGGTCACCTCCGCCAGGGCGGAAGGCCATCACCAGGGTGCGATCACGAAAGTCGGCCGACTCTTCTGCCCCCTCACCCCACGCCGCTTGCTCGACCTGTACTCGCAGATCCGCAGCGCCAAGAACGAGCGTGAACGCATCCCGTTTCGAGAGCGGCTGCAGGAGATCGAGGCGTACGCACTCACCCGTAAGGACACACTCGACGATCGCGGAACCGAGCGGTTCGCCTGCCCCATCACCAAGCTCAACTGCCCCTGGGCCCAGGAGCGTGAGGGCCGCGGCACACCACCGAAGAAGGGGCCCGTACCGGTCGTCATCAACCTCGATGCCCACAGGGAGCGCACCGCGCACCCCGCAAGCCGGCCCACCGTAGAGCCCCCGGCCCTGCCACTCGCCGAACGCCCCAAATGTTGCCGCCAGTCCTCCGTCACCGTGCAGGCGCACGTCATGCCCCGCACGCGCCAGGAGTTGCCTTGGCAGACGCCCTCCTGGGCCTTGGCCTACCAGACGCTGCGGTCTCACATCGAAGGTGGCAACGGGCGGCTGAAGTCCGTCGACTCCGCCCTGCACGCCCGCGAGAGGCGTCAGCCCCGTGGCCGTGTTGCCCAGACCCTGCTGTCCGCCATCACCGTCATGGTCCACAACATCAAGGAGCTCGAGCAGTACCTGGCCGCGAGCAAGCAGAGCGCGATCACCGGCCTCGACCTCGAGCCGAACGACGTCCTTCTCCCCTACCCGACGATCGGCTTGACGGTCCCGTCCCGCTACCAGGCGCTGAGCCGTAGCCCCTGAGCGGGCACGTTCCGGGTAATTGAAGATCGACACGTCGCGAGACCGCAGGAGCCTGCCTCCACGCCTGCGGTCCCTGCGGCATGTCCGCATCCCGACCCCCGGTCCGTTCCGACGCGGGCCGCCGCGCTTCCCGGCGGCCCGGCAGGCTGACTTTCACACAAGCAGGAGCTCAAACGACGAGATCCCGGTCAGACGGTGACCGTCTGACCGGGATCTCGTGAACCGTTCCGGAATGAACCCATGAACGGCCCTGCGGTGGACCTGTGGGGATTTGAACCCCAGACCCCCTCGATGCGAACGAGGTGCGCTACCAGACTGCGCCACAGGCCCTTGCAACGTGTGAAACCTTAGCACCCCGATCGGGGTGCTTGGAAATCCGTTCCTTCGCTGGTCACGGACCGCCGGTGGATCCCGTCGCCCGGTCCCGTCGCCAGGTCCGGTCACCCGGTCCGGTCACCCGGTCCGGTCGGCGGATGCCGTCACTCGTTGGCGGCGCGTGGCCGGTCGTCGTCCTCGTACTGGTCGAAGAGCGGGGTACGGGCGCGGCGGGAGGCCGCGGTCTGCTGGCGGGGGGCCGGGGGCGGGTTCTCCGCGGGGGCGAGCTCGGCGGTGGGGCCGGCGGTGGAGGAGCGGGCGGAGCTCCAGGTGTCCGGCGCGCCGAGGTCCACGCTGCCGGGGGCGCGCGGGGCTACGGGGGCGGTGACGTAGGTGGGCAGCGGTACGGGCACCGGCTCCCAGCTGTCGCCCTGGGCGCGGCCGCGGTCGCGCTGCTGGTCGACCCACTCGGCGTGGTCGGTCTGCTCGACCAGAGCGCGTCGGCCGGCTTCCTGGGCGGACACGGCCGGTGCGGGTTCCGGTCCCGGGTGGTGCTCGTCGGGCTCGTCGTCGGACGGGGCGGCGCTCTGCCGGGGTGGCCGGTTCTCGCGCAGCCGCTGCGCGGCCAGCTCGGCCCGGCGCCGGTCCATGGTGAAGGCGAAGCGGCGTCGCTCCTGGGTGCGCAGATGCACGATGTAGGTGCTCAGCAGCAGTGCGGGTACGGCGGGCGCCCAGAGGAAGGCGAGGCCGCCGACCGCGGCGACGACCGCCCCCAGCGTGAACGCCCCGAAGAGCAGCACCGTGGTGCGGCGGCGGCGCGCGAGGACCTTCATGCGCCGGGCGCGCTCGGCGGCGGCTCCGGTGGGACGGGCCCGGCGCGCCGGCTGCGCGGGGCGCTCCTGGCGGGGTGCGGACTGCCGGGGCGCCGAAGGTTCGGGGCGCGACGGAGGTTCCGGTGGTGCCGGGGACACGGCGAAGGACCGGACGTCGACGGAACTCGGGGAGTCCGTCGTCACATCCGGCTCCGTGGTGCCGGGGCCGCCCTCGTCGTCCGTGCGCTCCTGCAGCTCCTTGGCGTACCGGCGCTCCATGCCCGCCCGCCCGGACAGCAGCCGGATGGCGGTGGAGAAGCGTTCCGTCGGACGGGCCTCGTTCAGCTCGTCCTGCCTGCGGAGCCACATCGGCACCAGATAGGCGGCCCAGGCCCCGACGATGACTGCGTAGATGAGGCCACTGCTGCTCACCCTCACACCGTAGAGGGGTGCACGCGAAGGCATCGCCCAATTGGCTCGGTGTGTCGCCCGAACCGGCCGATATCTCGGACTTTTTTTGTAGCGGTTCGGATCAAAGGTCTCTTATTAGTGGCACCTTCTTGGTCAAGGCACGCCGATTGCCGAGCAATTTCGAACACATATTGCATTTACGGAGTGCTGGCCGTTGATTACGGGCTGTTCCTGGTCGTGCCGGGGCGTGCCCTGCGCCAGCGGTTGAGCAGGCCGTCCGGCACTTCCTCCGCGGTGAGGGCGTACACCAGGTGGTCGCGCCAGCCGCCGTCGATGTGCAGATAGCGCGGGCGCAGCCCTTCCTCGCGGAATCCGAGTTTCTCCACCACCCGGCGGCTGGGCCCGTTCTCCGGGCGAATGCAGACTTCGATGCGGTGGACGCCGACGGTGCGGAAACAGTGGTCGACGGCGAGTGCGACGGCGGTCGGCATGACCCCGCGGCCGGCCACGTCCCGGTCGACCCAGTACCCCACGTGTCCCGAGCACATCGAGCCCCAGGTGATCCCCGCGACCGTCAACTGGCCGACCAGCCGGCCCTCGTACTCAATGACGAAGGGCAGCATCCGGCCGGTGTGTGCCTCCGCGCGCAGATGGCGGACCATCTGGCGATACGTCGGACGCTGGGCGACCGGGCCGCCCGGGACGGGGGGCGGAACGGTCGCTTCCCACGGGCGGAGCCAGTCGCGGTTGCGCTGGTTGACCTCGCGCCAGGCCTTCTGGTCGCGCAGCTTTATGGGGCGGAGGGCGACGGGGCCTTCCGCCAGTACCACGGGCCAGGGCGAGACGTTCAGCTCATGCTCCTGGGGGCGGGCCCGGACGGGGTCCGAGGGGCTGGTCCGGGATGGTCGCCGCCCCTGATCTGGTCGACGGCGTGCAGCAGCAGCCCCTCCAGTACGGCGAGTCCGTCGCGTACTCCGCCGGTGGAGCCCGGCAGGTTGACGATGAGCGTCGTACCGGCCACTCCGGCGAGTCCCCGGGACAGCGCGGCGGTCGGGACCTTGGCCAGGCCTTCCGCGCGGATCGCCTCCGGGATGCCGGGGATCTCGCGGTCCAGCACCCGGCGGGTCGCCTCGGGCGTGCCGTCGGTGGGTGACAGGCCGGTACCGCCGGTGGTCACGATGACGTCGTACGCCGCCGCCGCCCCGGCGCGCAGCGCCTGCTCGACCGGCTCGCCGTCCGGGACGACCTGCGGTCCTTCGACCGCGAAGCCCAGACCGGTGAGCGCGGTGGCGATCAGCGGGCCGCCGCGGTCGGGGTAGACACCCGCCGACGCGCGGTTCGACGCCGTCACGACGAGGGCGGTGTACGGGGTCGGGGGCCGGTCACCGTGCGGCCGGGCATCGGGGGCGGTCATCCGTCCGTTCCCTCCGGTGCCGGGCGCCGGTAGGTCCCGGACTTGCCGCCCGACTTCTCCTCGACGCGTACGTCCGTGATGACCGCCCCCTTGTCGACGGCCTTCACCATGTCGATCACGGTGAGCCCGGCGACCGCGACGGCCGTCAGGGCCTCCATCTCGACGCCGGTCCGGTCCGTGGTGCGTACCGTGGCGGTGATCTCCACCGCGTCGTCGGTGACCGCCAGATCGACGGTGACCCCGGAGACCGCGAGCGGGTGGCAGAGCGGGATCAGGTCTGGGGTCCGCTTGGCGCCCATGATGCCGGCGATGCGGGCCGTGGCCAGGGCGTCGCCCTTGGGGACGCCCTCGCCCCGCAGCAACTCGACGACGCGCGGCGATACCAGGACCCGCCCGCTCGCGCGTGCGGTGCGCGCGGTGACGTCTTTCTCGGAGACGTCGACCATGCGGGCCGCGCCCACCTCGTCGATATGGGTGAGCCGTTGCTGCGTACTCATTGCTGTGCGCTCCCGGTCTGCCTGTGTGGTCAGACACGCTACCGCCACAGCCGAGGGTTCAGCCCAGGAGGACCACCTCGAGCTCCGTACCGGGCTCCGCTCCGGTGGTGTCCTCGGGCACGACAATCAGACAGTCGGCGTGGGCGAGGGCCGCGATCAGGTGCGATCCGGAGCCGCCGACCGGGGTGACGGTGCCCGCTGCGGCGTCGTGAATTCCGCGCAGGAACTGCCGCCGGCCCGGCGGGGAGGTGAGCGCCTTGTCGGCCTTCAGTACGGCGCGCACACTCGGCCGGCCGACCTCGGCGAGGCCCATCAGGGCCCGGATCGCGGGCCGCACGAACAGCTCGAAGGAGACGTAGCAGGAGACCGGGTTGCCGGGCAGCGCCAGCAGTGGGGTGTGGTCGGGACCGATCGAGCCGAAGCCCTGCGGCTTACCCGGCTGCATCGCCAGCTTGCGGAAGTCGACCCCGGTGCCGCCCCCGTCACGGCCCCTCTCCTCGCTTCCCGCGTCGCCGTCGGCATCGTCACCGGACGGGGAGAAGGCGTCACCCACCGAGGAGAGCGCCTCCTTGACCACGTCGTACGCCCCGACGCTCACCCCACCCGTGGTGACCAGCAGATCGGCGCGGACCAGCTGCTCCTCGATGGTGGCGCGCAGTGTGTCCGCGTCGTCGGTGACGGCGCCGACGCGGTAGGCGATGGCTCCTGCGTCCCGGGCGGCGGCCGCCAGCGCGAAGCTGTTGGAGTCGTAGATCTGGCCGCCGGCGAGCGCTTCGCCGGGCTGGACCAGTTCGCTGCCGGTCGACAGGACGACGACCCGGGGGCGCGGGCGGACCCTGACGGTGCCCCGGCCGATGGCGGCCAGCAGACCGATCTGCGGCGGGCCGAGCACCGTACCGGCCTCGAGGGCGAGGTCGCCGGGTCGGACGTCGCTGCCCTCGGCACGGACGTGGGCACGGGCCTCGGCCGGGCGGTAGACCCGGACCTCCCCGCTCGCGCCCTCGGGGGCACCACTGGCGGCGCGCATGGTGGTGGCCGCTCCGCCGCCCGTCCCACCGTCGGTCCATTCGACCGGCACGACGGCTTCCGCGCCGGGCGGCAGTGGGGCACCGGTCATGATCCGGGCGGCCTCGCCGGGTCCCACGGTGGGCAGCTCGCCGCTGCCCGCGGCGACATCCCCGATGACGGTGAGAACCGCGGGAAACTCCTCGCCGGCGCCCGCCACATCGGTGGTGCGGACCGCATACCCGTCCATCGAGCTGTTGTCGAAGGGCGGCAGCGAGATCTGGACCGTGATGTCCTCGACCAGAACGCAGCCCTGCGCGTCCTGCAGGGGCAGCTCGATCGGCTCGAGCGGGCAGATCGAGCCGAGGATGTCGTCCAGATGCTCGTCCACCGACCAGATCGGGGTGTTGCTCACGTGCTACATCTCCTCGGTGACATAACGGCGCAGCCAGGCCTTGAAGTCCGGGCCCAGGTCTTCACGTTCGCACGCGAGTCTGACAATGGCCCGCAGATAGTCGCCGCGGTCGCCGGTGTCATAGCGCCGCCCCTTGAACACGACGCCGTGCACCGGGCCGCCGATCCGCTCGTCGGCCGCGAGGTGCTGCAGCGCGTCGGTCAGCTGGATCTCGTTCCCCCGGCCCGGCTCGGTCCTGCGCAGTATGTCGAAGATCGCGGGGTCCAGGACGTAACGGCCGATGATCGCCAGATTGCTGGGGGCTTCGTCCACCGCGGGCTTCTCCACCAGGTCGGTGACCTTGACGACGTCCGCGTCGCCCGACGGCTCCACGGCCGCGCAGCCGTACAGGTGGATCTGGCCGGGATCGACCTCCATCAGCGCGATGACGCTGCCGCCCTCGCGCTCCTGGACCTCGACCATCCGGGCGAGCAGCGGGTCGCGCGGGTCGATCAGGTCGTCGCCGAGCAGGACCGCGAAGGGCTGGTCACCGACGTGCGGAGCGGCGCAGAGCACGGCGTGGCCCAGGCCCCGGGGGTCGCCCTGGCGGACGTAGTGGATGTTCGCGAGGTCGCTGGACTCCTGCACCCGGGCAAGCTTCTCCGCGTCGCCCTTGGCGGTGAGCGCAGACTCCAGCTCGTAATTGCGGTCGAAGTGGTCTTCCAGCGGGCGCTTGTTGCGACCGGTGACCATGAGTACGTCGGCGAGACCCGCCGAGACCGCTTCCTCGACCACGTACTGGATGGCCGGCTTGTCGACGACAGGCAGCATTTCCTTGGGAGTGGCCTTGGTGGCCGGCAGGAACCGGGTTCCGAGACCCGCTGCCGGGATGACAGCCTTGCTGATCCTGGGGTGCGACTTAGTCATGAGGGGCACCATATCCGCTGGCTCTGGGCGGAACATGACCCTCCGGTTAATGCGCTCTCATACAGGGCTTACGAGACGATTGCGAACGGCCGAAGATGACCACGAGACCGGACAAAGCGTCCATGCGACGGCAATTGCTCGCCGCGAGAACCCTCTTGACCAGCGAGGACGCTCAGACGGCCGCCACGGCACTGGCGCGCCGGGCCATGGACCTTCCCGAGCTGGCATCGGCCGGGACGGTGGCCGCCTATGTCTCGGTCGGCCGCGAACCGGGCACCCGCCCGCTGCTCGACGCGCTCCGGGCGCACGGGGTGCCCGTGCTGCTGCCGGTGCTGCTCCCCGACAACGACCTCGACTGGGCCGCCTACGACGGCGCGGACTCCCTGCGGCGCGCCGGACGCGGACTGCTCGAACCCGGCGGCACGCGGCTCGGTGAGCGGGCGGTGCTCGATGCCGAGGTGGTGCTGCTGCCCGGTCTTGCCGTGGACGGACGCGGGATGCGGCTGGGGCGCGGCGGCGGCAGTTACGACCGGGTGCTGGCCCGTATCGAACGGTCGGGCGCCCACCCCGCGCTGGTGGTGCTGCTGTACGACGACGAGGTGGTCGCGCGGGTCCCGGAGGAACCGCACGACCACCCCGTTCACGCGGTGGTGACCCCCGCGGGCGTACGGCGCTTCACGGCTTGAGCACCAGGGTGTCGACCGTGCTGCTGTCGACCGCCGCCTTGCTGAACGACCACTTCAGCAGCTCGCCGTTGGCCCATTTCTCCGTCTGATCGGTGTAGTGCGCGCTGTACGCGTGCCCGGAGGCGCCGGTCAGGTTGATCCAGCGGGACTTGTCCGGATCGGCGAGGTTGACGACCATCCGCATGGAGGGGACCCAGATGACGTCGTAACCGCCCGCCGCGTTCCACCCGGTGGCGTCCACCGCCGCCTCGCCACCGCTCAGGTTGTACGGGCCCCGGTTCAGCATCCACTGCAGGACGCCCGGGCCGTCGGTGCCGAGCGTCTGGTTCGTGAGCATCAGCTGGTGCAGCCGGCCCCAGCTCCAGGTGTCCATGTCCTTGCCGAGCTTGGCGGTCAGCTCCCAGCGGGCGTCCTTCATGGCGCGCGCGAGCAGCTCGTCACGGTTGTGGGTGGCGGGGTCGAGGCGTGTCCTCGGCGCCTTCCACCAGTCGCTGTCGGGCTTGTTCAGCAGATTGCGTACGACCTCGAACCAGCGGTCGCCACCGTCCGGTTGCGCCGCGTCGGCGGACCGCTGGCCACACTCCCGTACCAGCTTGTTCTGCTCGTCCGCGGGGACTGTGGACTTGTCGGCGGGCGGCACGTTGAGACAGTCGCCCCTGGGTCGCAGCTCCTTGGGGAGCTTGTTGCCGAAGGCCAGCTTGAGGACGTTGCGCCAGACCGCGTTGAAGTAGGCGGCGGCCGCCGAGTCCGAGTCCTGCGTGTACTCCCAGCCCTCCAGCAGCTTCTGCGCGTCCCGTACGTCGGGGTCCTTGATGTTCAGCTGCAGCAGCAGCGGGGTCAGCAGCTTCGCGATCTCGCTGCTGTTGTCCATCTGCATCTTCTGCATGTCCTCGGTCGAGATCTTCCCCCCGTCCCTGGTCTTCTGCGTGATGAGATCGGTGATCCGCCGGCTGCGGGTGCCGTAGCCCCAGTCCTCGGTCAGCAGATACGGGTACTTCTTGGCGTCGATGACCGCCTGGTTGGCGGTGACGATGTAGCCGCGCTCCGGGTTGTACTCGTAGGGCAGCTGGTCGAAGGGGATCGGGTCCTTCTTCCAGGCGTACGCGGAGTCCCAGCCGGGGGCGGGCATCGTGCCGTCATCGCCCTTGGCGCGGATCGGGATGGTGCCCGGGGCCTGGTAGCCGATGTTGCCCTGGGTGTCGGCGTAGATCATGTTCTGCGAGGGGACGTCGAAGTCCTTCGCGGCGGCGCGGAAGCCGGTCCAGTCCTTCGCCCTGTCCAGCTCGAAGACCGCGTCCATCGAATTGCCGGGCTGCAGCGCGGTCCACTTGAGGGCGACCGCGTAACCGTTGCCGCGGTCCGGGGCGGCCGCGGTGACCGGGGCCGTCTCGCCGACCTTGGCCAGCTCGGTGTCCCGGTCGGAGACCAGCGGACCGTTGTTGGTCTCGCGCACCACGATGGTCTTCGACTTGCCGCCGGCGACCTTGATGGTCTCCTCGCGGGTGGTGAAGGGCTTCTCCCGGCCGTCGTAGAGGTAGCCGGTGTCGGTGACCTTCTCGAGGTAGAGGTCGGTGACGTCGGCCCCGAGGTTGGTGAAGCCCCAGGCGATGTTCTGGTTGTGGCCGATGACCACGCCGGGCATGCCGGAGAAGGTGTAGCCCGCGGCGTCGTAGTGGCAGGTACTGGAGACGGTCCGGCAGTGCAGACCCATCTGGTACCAGATCGACGGCAGCTGCGGCGCCAGATGCGGGTCGTTGGCCAGCAGCGGCTTGCCCGTGGTCGTGTACTTGCCCGCCACCACCCAGGAGTTGGATCCGATGCCGCTGCCGCTCGGACCGAGCAGCGACGGGATCTCGTCCAGGGAGTCGGACAGCGAGGAGAGCTGCGACTGCATGCCGCCGACGGCATCCGATGCGGTGTTCGTCGTGTTCGTGGTGCCGCCCACGGAGCCGGTCGGGGTCGCCTCCGGATCGAACGTGCCGGTCACCGGGCTGATTCCGCCCTGCTGCACGATCGGTTTGTTCCTGCTGGTCGGATAGGCCGGGTACAGATCATCGATCTGCTTGCCGGTGAGCCGCGAGGTCATCAGCGAACGGTCGATCTCGTCCTGCATGTTGCCGCGCAGGTCCCAGGCCATCGCCTTCAGCCAGGCCACCGAGTCGACGGGCGTCCACTTCTCGGGCTTGTAGTCATTGGTGAGGCCGAGGGCCGCGTACTCGACGGAGATCTGCTTGCCGTCCTTGCCCTTCAGGTAGGCGTTCACCCCCGCCGCGTAGGCCTGCAGGTACTTCTTCGTGGAGGGCGACAGCTTGCTGTCGTACTCCTTCTGCGCGACCCGGTGCCAACCGAGCGTCCGCAGGAAGGAGTCGGTCTTGACCTGGCTCGAACCGAACATCTCCGAAAGCCGGCCCGACGTCATGTGGCGGCGGACATCCATCTCGTAGAAGCGGTCCTGGGCCTGGACGTAGCCCTGCGCGCGGAAGAGGTCCTCGTCGGTGTCGGCGTAGATCTGCGGGATGCCGTACGCGTCGCGCTTGACGTCGACGGCGCCGGAGAGACCGGGGACCTTGATCTCGCCGGTGGTCTGCGGGAAGGAGGCCCGCACCGTACTGATGCCCCAGTACGTGCCGTAGCCGACACCCGCGACGAGGGCCAGCACCAGGACGATCACGAGCAGCCGGGCGCGACGCCCTTTCTTCTTGCGGGACGTGGTGCCGGAAGTCGTGCCGGAAGGGGCGGCGGAGGTGGTGGCGGGCATCGCTGTCCTTCGAGGGCAGGGTGGTCTGTAGTGCCGACTGAGCGCAGGAGCAACCATAGGCGCAGCGGCCGAGCGGGCCGGACGCGGTATGCCTGCAGAGATCGCGCAAGCCGTAGAAGCGTCAAGGAATCGTCAAGGATTAGGTAGGGTAACGAAGTACCCCGCTGCGTACGAGGGAAGGAAGGGCCGCTGACTGTCCACCACCTGAACGAGCTGTTGCTTATCTGTTCGCTCGTCCTGCTGATCGCCGTGGCCGCGGTGCGCATCTCCTCGCGCAGCGGTCTTCCCAGCCTGCTGCTGTATCTCGGCATCGGCATGGTGATAGGGCAGGACGGCATCTTCCACGTCAAGTTCGACAACGTCGAGATGACGCAGGTGATCGGCTACGCCTCCCTCGTGGTGATCCTTGCCGAGGGTGGCCTGGGCACCAAGTGGAAGGAGATCCGGCCGGTACTGCCCATGGCGGTCGTGCTGTCGACGCTCGGCGTCGCGGTGAGCGTCGGGGTCACGGCCACCGGAGCGCACTACCTGGTCGGTCTGGAATGGCGGCAGGCGCTGATCATCGGCGCGGTGGTTTCGTCCACCGATGCCGCGGCCGTCTTCTCGGTGCTGCGCAAGGTGCCACTGCCGAGCCGGATCACCGGTGTGCTCGAGGCCGAGTCCGGCTTCAACGACGCCCCGGTGGTGATCCTGGTGGTGGCGTTCTCCGCGGCGGGCCCGGTGGAGCACTGGTACGTACTGATCGGCGAGATCGCCCTGGAGCTCGCGATTGGAGCATCCATCGGTATCGCGGTGGGCCTGCTCGGCTCGTGGGGGATGCGACGGGTGGCCCTGCCCGCGTCGGGTCTCTACCCGATCGCGGTGATGGCGATCGCCGTGCTGGCCTACGCGGCAGGAGCGATCGCGCACGGCAGTGGCTTCCTGGCGGTCTATCTCGCCGCCATGCTGCTGGGCAATGCCAAGCTGCCGCACTGGCCCGCCACCCGGGGGTTCGCCGAGGGGCTCGGCTGGATCGCGCAGATCGGCATGTTCGTCCTGCTCGGTCTGCTGGTGACCCCGCACGAACTGGCCAACGACTTCTGGCCCGCGGTGATCGTCGGCCTGGTGCTCACCATGGTGGCGCGGCCCGTCTCGGTCCTGCTGAGCCTGGCGCCGTTCCGGCTGCCCTGGCAGGAACAGTCGCTGATGTCCTGGGCCGGGCTGCGCGGCGCCGTGCCCGTCATCCTGGCGACCATCCCGACGGTCTCGGGGGTCCGCAGCAGTGACCGGATCTTCAACATCGTGTTCGTGCTGGTCGTCGTCTACACCCTGGTGCAGGGGCCGACCCTGCCCTGGCTGGCCCGCGTGCTGAAGCTCGGCGACACCGCGGAGAGCGCTTCCGACCTGGGGATCGAGTCGGCGCCGCTGGAGCGGCTGCGCGGCCATCTGCTGTCGGTGGCGATCCCGCCGAAGTCCCGGATGCACGGCGTGGAGGTCGGTGAGCTGCGGCTGCCGGCCGGCGCCGCCGTCACCCTGGTCGTACGGGACGGGAGGAGCTTCGTGCCGGCGCCCGCGACGGTGCTGCGGCGCGGGGACGAACTGCTGGTGGTGGCGACCGACCCGGTACGGGACGCGGCCGAGGCACGGCTGCGGGCCATCGGACAGGGAGGCAAGCTGGCGGGCTGGCTGCACAACACCGGCAGAAACAACCGTGGCACGAACAACAGCGGCGGTACGAACAACAGCGGTACCATGAGCCGGTCGGCTTGACCCGGCCGGCCCGAAGTACCGACATACCGAAGTCTCGAAGTACCGAACCACCTGATTCACCAACTCTGCCTGATGCAGAGCTGGCGCGACCGTATGGCGGTCGTGGCACCCTCCTCAGCGGGGCGGCCCGACATCTACCGCAGTTCCGCGCAAGAGGACAGCTCTCGGCAGCTCCCGTACCCATGGCCTCGCACGCCGTGACCCGGGGAGCGCCACCAGGCGGCAGAAAGGCAAGGCCGTGGTGTCCACGGTCTCCGATCCCCGTCCCGGGTACGGGAAATTGCTGCGTACACCTGGCGCCTGGACGTTCCTGCTGCCCGGCTTCGCCGCGCGGCAGCCGTTCGCGATGCTGACCATCGGCATCGTGCTGCTGGTGCAGCACACCACCGGCTCGTACGGCAGTGCAGGCGTGGTCGCCGCGGTGACCGGCGTCGCGATGGCGCTGTTCGCGCCGCAGAGCGGGCAGCTGGCCGACCGGTTCGGCCAGGGCGCCGTACTGCTTCCCGGGGTCCTCGTCCATACGGCGTCCGTGAGCGCGCTGACAGCGCTCGCGCTGGCGCACGCCCCGCTGTGGGCGCTGTTCGCCGCCGCCGTACCGACCGGGGCGTCCGTCCCGCAGATCGGGCCGATGGTGCGGGCCCGCTGGGCGGCGAAGCTGGACGGCTCACCGCTGATGACGACCGCCGCGGCGTTCGAATCGGTGACGGACGAATTCACCTTCGTCATCGGCCCGGTGCTGGCCACCGCGCTGTGCACCGGGGTGCACCCGGCGGCCGGACTGATCGCCGAGGCCGTCCTCACGCTGGCCGGCGGCCTGGCCTTCGCGGCCCAGCGCCGCACCCAGCCCGCGGTCGGCGGCGGCGCGGCTCAGCACAGGTCCGTCCGGCAGGTGTCCGCGCTGTCGGTGCCCGGGGTGCGGGTGCTGGCCGTGGTCTTCCTCGGGATCGGCACGGTGTTCGGCGGCATGCAGGTATCGCTCACCGCCTTCGCCGAAGAAATCGGCCGGCCCGGCGTGAACGGTCTGCTCTACGGGGTCTTCGCCGCGGGCAACATGCTCTCGGGCATCGCCTGCGGCGCCATCGCCTGGAAGTCCGCGCCCCGGCGCCGGCTGCTCGTCGCGTACCCGGCGCTGGCGCTGACCGCGTCCGGGCTCTGGGCGATGCACACCGTGCCGCTGCTCGCGGGTCTCGGCCTGCTGGTCGGGCTGTGCATCGCGCCCGCGCTGATCACCGGTTACACCCTGGTGGAAACGCTGATCCCGGCCTCCGCGCGGACCGAGGCCTTCACCTGGCTGACCGGTTCGGTGGCGCTGGGGCAGGCCGCGGCGGTCACCGTGGCCGGTCAGCTGGCCGACGGATACGGCGCGAGCACCGGGTTCCTGGTGCCGATGGGCGGGACCGTACTGGCGCTGGTCACCCTGCTGGCGCTCCGGGCGCGGCTGGCTCCGAAAGGGGTGGGCCGGGTGGTGAACGGCAGCGCGGGGACGGCGTCCGAGCGTGTGATCGGTCACCGACCGCCGGTCTCAGTGGACTGATCCAGCGGAATAGGTCACTATAGAACGTCGTTAGCACTCACTGAGTGAGAGTGCCAGGAGGAGCAAGTGCCGACCTATCAATACCAGTGCACCGAGTGCGGCGAGGGCCTCGAGGCGGTGCAGAAGTTCACCGATGACGCCCTGACCGTATGCCCGAGCTGCGAAGGACGCCTGAAGAAGGTGTTCTCAGCGGTCGGCATTGTCTTCAAGGGATCCGGTTTCTACCGGAATGACAGCCGGAGCTCGTCGTCGAGCAGCTCGGCGCCGTCTTCCAAGACTGCCGCGTCCGCTTCGACGGGATCGTCCACGTCGGACTCGTCCGCGTCGTCCTCTTCGGGCTCCGAGTCGAAGTCCGGGGCTGGGAAGTCGTCGACGTCCGCCGCGACGTCGTCCACGTCTTCGTCGAGCTCCTCCGGCAGCAGCAGCTCAGCCGCCTAGTTCAGCTTTGCCGGAACCCTGTCGTCATGGTGGACGACGGGGTTCTTGGCGTGTGCCGCGCCCGGATAGTCTGACCGGTATGGCGAATGTGGCGAATACGGCCGGCGCGGCGGTCGGTACGGCGGCCGAGGCGGCTGAGGTGGCGGCCGATACGGCGGCTGAGACGGGGATCCGCGCCGAGATCGGCGTGATCGGCGGCTCCGGGTTCTACTCCTTCCTGGACGACGTGACCGAGGTCCAGGTGGACACCCCCTACGGGGCGCCGAGCGACTCTCTTTTCCTCGGCGAGATCGAAGGCCGCAGGGTGGCGTTCCTGCCCCGGCACGGGCGTGGTCACCACTTGCCGCCGCACCGCATCAACTACCGGGCCAATCTGTGGGCGCTGCGGTCGGTGGGAGTGACGCAGGTGCTCGGACCGTGCGCGGTGGGCGGGCTGCGGCCGGAGTACGGCCCCGGGACGCTGCTCATCCCCGACCAGCTGGTGGACCGTACGAAGGCCCGGGAGCAGA
The DNA here is from genome assembly GCF_040682175.1 of Streptomyces sp. NPDC051320. Classification (NCBI taxonomy): domain Bacteria; kingdom Bacillati; phylum Actinomycetota; class Actinomycetes; order Kitasatosporales; family Streptomycetaceae; genus Streptomyces; species Streptomyces sp. NPDC051320. Next base: position 39,537 of record NZ_JBFBAL010000011.1, on the reverse strand, counting down.
CGTACTACGACGGCCACCCGCTGCCGGACGGCAGTCTGCCGAACGTGGTGCACGTATCGCTGGCCGATCCGTACTGCCCCAACGGCCGCAAGGCAGCCCTCGCGGCCGCGCGAGGCCGCGGGTGGGAACCGGTGGACGGCGGCACCCTGGTGGTCATAGAGGGGCCGCGTTTCTCGACCCGGGCCGAGTCGCGGTGGCATGCCGCGATGGGCTGGTCGGTGGTCGGCATGACCGGGCACCCGGAGGCAGCACTCGCCCGCGAGCTGGGGCTCTGCTACACGTCGATGACGCTGGTGACCGACCTGGACGCCGGCGCGGAGGCCGGTGAGGGCGTCTCCCACGAAGAGGTGCTCGAGGTGTTCGCCGCCAACGTGGACCGGCTGCGGACGGTGCTGTTCGACGCGGTGGCGGGGCTGCCGAAGTCGGAGCGGCCGGAAGCTGAGCTGCAGGGCTGCGTCTGCTCGCATGCGCTGGACGGGCTCGACACGGGTATCGAACTGCCCTGATCCGGTGACTGGTTTGTCCACAACCGCCGAGTAGTCCACAGGCCGCAGCGGGATCCGGCGGAAGCCTGGATGGTGGAGGGCGTTCGACAAGCCCTTCTCACCAGGCGGTGGTTGCCATGATCCCCATGCCCGTACCGGTCGTCTCCGCGCCCGAGCCGCGCGGTGTGCCGTTGTTCGCCCCGCTGCGGGTGCGCGGCGGCAGGCAGCGGCTGCGACGGGCCCTGCGCCGGAGGCACCGCGCGCTGTCGGCGGGGCTGGTGGTCACCGCCGCCGCGCTGGTGGCGTGGGCGCCACCGGATCGCGGGGACCCCGACCCTCCCGCCGCACCACCGGCGCACGCCGCCCGGGCAGCGCCGGGTGCGGCTGACCATCGGCCGGCGGTGCGGGCCGGCGGCCCGGACGCCGGGAAGACCACTGTGGTGTCCGCTCCGGTACGGATCGCCGATGCGGCGACGGTGCGACTGCTCGAGCCAGGAGACCGCGTCGATGTCATCGCGACCGGCGACCCGGACCGGGCACCGAACGCCGGGGGCACCGCGACCGAGGCGCGCGTGGTGGCCACCGGGGTCCGGGTGACCGGTGTACCCGACGCGGGGAGCGCCTCCCCCACCGGCGGCGGAGGAGCGCTGATCGTGCTGGCCGTATCGCGGAGCACGGCCACGGCGCTGGCCGGCGCGGCGGCCCACTCCGATCTGGCGGTGACCCTGTGCTGAACAGCGGCGTCAGATGTGGTGCGGCGGCTTCTCGTCGAGGAAACGGGCCAGATCCGCCTCGCCGTCCCCCGATGCGGGCCGCTCACCCCACCCGCGGTCCGTGTCGTCCGATGACTGCTGGTCGAGCGGATCGTCGAAGACCAACTTCGGTCGGGGCCGTGGCTGCTGGTCGTCGCGCGGTCCGGGGGCGGGGGCGGAACTCATACTGCAAGGATACGGCTCCCGCTCGACCGAGGTGAAGATGAACCCAGCAGGCACTCCGTCGCACCCACCTACACACCCGCCGACGCACCCGCCCATGGACTCGCTGACGGACGTGGCCGGTCTTCAGGTCGGTCACGCCCGGGTGCCGGGTGCCCTGGCGCTGAGTGGCACCACCGTCGTCCTCGCTCCGCGCGGCGGTGCGGTCGCCGCAGTGGACGTGCGCGGCGGTGGCCCGGGCACCCGTGAGACGGATGCCCTGGACCCGCGCAATCTGGTCCAGCGGGTGGACGCCGTCGTCCTCACGGGGGGCAGCGCGTACGGACTGGACTCCGCGTCGGGCGTGATGAGCTGGCTGGAGGAGCAGGGCCGCGGCTTCCAGGTGGGTCCCGACCCTGCGCAGGTCGTTCCGGTCGTGCCCGCGGCGTGCGTCTTCGACCTGGGGCGCGGCGGCGACTGGCGGGCCAGGCCGGATGCGGCGACCGGCCGCGCCGCTGTGCAAGCAGCCGCCGGTACGGAGTCCGGCGCACCGGTCGAGCAGGGCAACGTCGGCGCGGGCACCGGCGCGGTCGCCGGCGGCATGAAGGGCGGCGTCGGGTCGGCGAGCCTCAAACTGCCCTCGGGGATCGTCGTCGGCGCCCTGGCGGTGGTCAATGCGGTGGGGTCACCGGTCGATCCGCTGACGGGCGTGCTCCACGGCGAGTACGGCTGGGGCCGTCCCGCATATCCGTCGCCCGCGACGCACCAGGAGGCGCAACGGAAGCTGGCCGAAGCGCGCGAACACCAAGCGCAACCACCGCTCAACACCACCATCGCCGTGGTGGCCACCGACGCGGAGCTGACCCGGGCCCAGGCGCAGAAGCTGGCCGGTACGGCTCATGACGGACTCGCCCGGGCGGTGCGTCCCGTTCATCTGCTGCATGACGGGGACACCGTCTTCGCCCTGTCGACGGGGACCGCGGCCGTCCCTGACCTGGATGGGCTCAACGGCATTCTGGCCGCGGGCGCCGACGCCCTGAGCCGGGCGGTGGTGCGTGCCGTACGGGCTGCGGAGTCCGTGCACGGGCCCGGCGGCAGCTTCCCCGCGTACCGCGATCTGTACCCGCGATCCGTACCGACCTGACACGGCATCTACTGACTTGCCCCGACAGGTGAGTTGAGGAAGGAGGGCAGGAACTTTCGCTGTATCCCGGACGTTTTCCCGAACGAAGGCCCGTTGTCGGACCCAGGCGCTACGTTGAGTTCCGACCCCATGACTTGTCGCGACGGCCTGGAGAGACCTTGAGCGATCCGCACGAGACGACCGAGGCGTACCTCGCACGACTCCTCGGCCGCGCCCTGAACACCTTCGAGCTGCCCGACTCCTCCGTCGAGCGACTCGGCTCCGCACTCGCCCACAACAGTGCGCTGCACTCCTCGCACCACAGCTCGGGCGCCGGGCTGCACCGCGAGACCTACCGGCACACCTTCCTCCTCGCCGACGGCAGCGACCTGACGCTGTGGGAGCTGGTGTACGAGACCGGCACCGGTGCGGGCCCGCAGCACGAGCTGTATCCGGCCGAGGACGAGGCGCGCCGCGCCGTCACCAGGATCCGCGGCGCGGACGCCGCGGAGATGTTTCCGGACGACGACGCGGACTGCGACTTCGACCTCATCAGCGCCCTGAAGAACGCTCCCGCCGTCGCGTCGGCCCGGACGTACGCCGCCGACCGCTCGGCGGACCACGCCCGTCGACTGCTGCGCCGTGCCGAGAATCCGGATCGGCCCGGTGAGAGCATGGCGCGCCTGTTGCGTTCCGCGTTCGCCCATCAGATCAGTCAGGCCTTCGGCAGCCAGTGCCACTTCGACAGCGGCCGGGCCGCCGGATTCTTCCTCTACGAACACGCCTTTCTGCTGATCGACGGCCAGGAGATCAGCCTCTGGGAGGTCGAGCACACGGCGACGCCGGACGGCCGGCACATGTGCGAGGTGTACGCATCGCAGAGCGACGCCCGTGACGCGATGGAGCTCCGGTCACGGGTGCGCTGAGCCTGTCCCGCCCGGGGGTCGGGCGGGGTGTCGGGCAGGGGTACGGGTCGGGTTGTGGTGTGTCCGTCAGGCTGGGGCGTCAGGCGGCCACCGGCTGCGCCGGCCTCTCCTCGGCCTGGTTGGTGGCGGGTTCGGCCGGCGCCGGCTCGGCGGTCTGCCGCATCCCCTTGAGCAGAACGACCAGTCCGGCCGAGACAGCCGTACCGGCGGCGATGGCGACCAGGTACAGGAACGGGTTGCCGATCAGCGGGATCACGAAGGCGCCACCGTGCGGCGCCCGCAAGGTGCATCCGAAGGCCATGGACAGCGCACCGGTGACCGCGCCGCCCGCCATGGACGCCGGGATCACCCGCAATGGATCGGCCGCGGCGAACGGGATGGCGCCCTCGGTGATGAAGGAGGCGCCCAGCACCCAGGCCGCCTTACCGTTCTCGCGTTCGGTCTTGGTGAAGAGCTGCCCGCGGACGGTCGTCGCCAGCGCCATCGCGAGCGGCGGCACCATACCGGCGGCCATGGTGGCTGCCATGACCTTGAGGCTGCCGTCGGTGGGGTTGGCGAGGCCGCCGACCGCGAAGGCGTAAGCCACCTTGTTGAGCGGGCCGCCCAGGTCGAAGCACATCATCAGGCCGAGGACGACACCGAGGATGACCGCGTTGGCCCCGGAAAGCCCGTTCAGCCAGTCGGTGAGTGCTCGTTGCAGCGAGGCGATGGGCTTGCCGATGACCAGCAGCATCAGGAAGCCGACGACCGCCGAGGAGATCAACGGGATCACCACCACCGGCATGATGCCGCGCAGTACCGGCGGCACCTGTACCCGCTGGATCGCCATCACCACGGCGCCCGCGATGAGACCGGCGACGAGGCCGCCCAGGAAGCCCGCGTTGATGCTGAGCGCGATGGAACCACCGACGAAACCGGGGACCAGGCCGGGCCGGTCCGCCATTCCGTAGGCGATGAAGCCGGCCAGGACCGGCACCAGGAAGGCGAAGGCGATGCCGCCTATCTGGAAGAGCAGCGCGGCCCAGCTGGTGTGGTCGGTCCAGACGAAGTGCTCGGCCACCGAGGGCGCCTTGTCGACGGTGTAGCCGCCGATGGCGAAGCCCAGGGCGATCAGCAGTCCGCCGGCTGCGACGAAGGGCACCATGTAACTGACCCCGGACATGAGCCACTTGCGCAGCTTGGTGCCGTATCCCTCACCGGCTTCGCCCGCCCGGTCGATGGGTGAGGCGGACGAGCCCGCGGTGATCTCACCGCGTTCGGCCTTGTCGCGGGCCTCGGCGATGAGCTCGGCCGGCCGGTTGATGCCGGCCTTGACGCCGACGTCGACGGTCGGCTTCCCGCCGAAGCGCTGCTTCTCCCGGACGGGGACGTCGTGCGCGAAGATCACCGCGTCAGCGGCGGCGATGACGGCGGGGTCCAGACGGTTGAAACCGGCCGAACCCTGGGTCTCGACGACGACTTCCACCCCCGCCTCGCGCCCCGCGTTCTCCAGGGACTCGGCGGCCATGTAGGTGTGCGCGATGCCGGTGGGGCAGGAGGTGACGGCGACGATACGGAAGGCGGCGGTCGGCGCGGCCGGCGCCGGTTCCACCGCTGCCGCATCCGGCGTGGGGGCCGCGGCGACCGTCGCCGGTGCGTCACCCCGTACCAGGGCCGCGGCCGCGGCGGCGTCCACCGCTCCGCGCAGCGCATCGGTGAACTGTGCGTCCATCAGCTTGCGGGCCAGCGCGGACAGGATGGTCAGGTGTGCGTCGTCCGCTCCCGCCGGCGCCGCGATCAGGAAGATCAGGTCCGCCGGCCCGTCGGGGGCGCCGAAGTCGATGCCTTCGGCGCTGCGGCCGAAGGCCAGCGTCGGCTCGCTGACATGGGCGCTGCGGCAGTGCGGAATGCCGATGCCGCCATCCAGGCCGGTCGGCATCTGTGCCTCGCGGGCGGCGACGTCGGCGAGGAAGCCGTCCAGGTCGGTGACCCGGCCGAGGGCCACCATCCGTTCGGCCAGCGAGCGGGCCGCTGCCTCTTTGGTGTCGGCGGTCAGGTCGAGGTCGACCAGGTCCGCGGTGATCATCTCGCTCATCGGGGGCTCCCTTGCTCCACCAGTACGTGGTCAAGCGGGACCTCCGCGGTCACGGTGACCGCAGCCAGGTCCAGATCATGTGGGGTCGGCATCACGCTGCCGGGTAGTTGCACCGCAGCCGCCCCGTGGGCGACCGCCGACCGAAGGGCGTCCGGCCCGGCGTCTCCCCCGGCCGTGAGAAAACCGGCCAGTGAGGCGTCGCCGGCGCCGACGTTGCTGCGTACGGCGGCGACCGGGGCGGACCCGAAGTGTGCGCCCGACTCGGTGACCAGCAACTGGCCGTCCGCACCGAGACTCGCCAGCACCGCGCGCGCCCCCAGGTCCAGCAGTGCGCCCGCCGCCTTGACCGCGTCGCCCACGGTGGCCAGGGGGCGGCCCACGGCCTGGGCGAGTTCGTCGGCGTTGGGCTTGACGACGTCCGGGCGCTCCCGGAGTGCCGCCAGCAGCGACGGCCCCGAGGTGTCCAGCGCGATCCGCTTCCCCGCACTGTGCGCACCGGCCACCAGGTCCGCGTACCACCCCGGCGCGAGGCCCGGCGGAAGGCTGCCGCAGCAGGCGATCCAGTCGGCGTCGGCCGCGTGCGTACGGATGGCGGTGAGCAGCGCCGCGGCTTCGGCGGCGGAGAGTTCGGGGCCGGGTGCGTTGATCTTGGTCAGGGTGCCGTCGGGTTCGGCGACCGAGATGTTGGAGCGGGTGGGTTCGGCGACCCGTACCGGCGCGACCAGGATCCCCTCGGCCACCAGCAGCTCGGCCACCACCGCGCCCGGCGCGCCGCCCAGCGGCAGCACGGCGACCGTACGGTGTCCGGCGGCGGAGACGGCGCGTGAGACGTTGACGCCCTTGCCGCCCGGGTCCATCCGCTCGGCGGTGGCGCGCAGCACCTCACCGCGTTCCAGGACGGGCACCTCGTAGGTGCGGTCCAGGGACGGGTTGGGTGTGACGGTGAGGATCATGCGCGTACGACCTCCGTGCCGGCCGCTTCGATGGCGGCGGCGTCCTCGGGGCTGAGCCCGGTGTCGGTGATGAGCAGATCGACACCGCTGAGGGCGCCGAACCGGGCGAAGTGCTCCTGGCCGTACTTGGCCGAGTCGGCGAGCAGGACGACGCGGCGGGCGGCCGCGGCCACGGCCTGCTTGACGGCGGCCTCGGCGAGATCGGGGGTGGTCAGTCCGGAACCGGGCGAGAACCCGTTCGCGCCGATGAAGGCGACATCGGCGCGGATCTCGCCGTACGCCCGCAGCGCCCAGGCGTCGACGGCGGCGCGGGTACGGTGGCGGACCCGGCCGCCGACCAGGTGGAGGTCGATACCCGGGTGGTCGGCGAGGCGCGCGGCGACGGGCAGCGCGTGGGTGACGACGGTCAGCCCGCAGTCGAGCGGCACCACGTTCGCGAGCCGGGCCACGGTGGAGCCGGCGTCGAGGATGACGCTGCCCTCGGCGGGGAGTTCGGCGACGGCCGCCAGCGCGATCCGGTCCTTCTCACCCGCGGCGGTCGACTCGCGCTCCGCGAGATCCGGCTCGAAGTCGAGCCGCCCCGCCGGGATGGCCCCGCCGTGCACCCGCCGCAACAGGCCGGCCCGGTCGAGGGCCTTCAGGTCGCGGCGAACGGTCTCCGCGGTGACCTGGAACTCGTCGGCGAGCGAGAGGACGTCCACGCGCCCGCTGTCGCGGGCAAGGCGGATAATCTCTTGCTGACGTTCCGGTGCGTACATGTGGGTTTACGTCCGTTCGATGCCCGAACCTGTGATTTCGCCGTCAGGTTACGAGGCCGGGTCCGGAAAGTAAACACACCCGGGCACATCTGGGCACGATCGGGCCCGCCACAGGGGCTGGAACGCGAGGTGGGGCCGGAGCAAAGCCGCCCCACCTCGCGCAGCCGCCGCCTCAGGACACCGGCACCCGCTCCGCCGCTCGCTCCTCCGCCACCGCGGCCGGCGGAACCACGGTGACCCCCGCCCCGCCCCGCTTCGGCAGAGCGAACATCACCAGGAAGATGACGCCGAGAACCGCGGCGACCCACCACAGCGAGTCCATGAACGCATGGGCGAAGGCGTCGCCCACCTCCGTCGGCGCCAAGCGGTCGCTGATCGAGCCGAAGAAGACCACCGACACCAGACCGAGCCCCAGCGCGTTCCCCATCTGCTGGACTGTGTTGATCAAGCCGGACGCCGAGCCGGCGTGCTCCTTCGGCACGTCGGAGAGGACCGCGTCGGTCAGCGGAGCGACGATCAGGCCCATACCGACGCCCATGACGACCAGCGGCAGCGCCATCTGCCAGGGTGCGATACCCGTGCCGTAACGGTCCGCCTCCCAGATGTAGATCAGCAGACCGGCCACCATCGTCAGCGCGCCCGCCTGCAGCACCTTCCGGCCGAATCGGGGCACCAGCTTCTGTACGGACATGCCCGCCGCGGCCGACACCGCGATGGAGAACGGAATGCCGGTGGTCCCCGCCTTCAGTGGGCTCCAGCCGAGGCCGATCTGCATGTACAGCGTCCAGACCAGGAAGAATATGCCGAGCGCCACCCCGAAGGTGGTCTGCACGGCGATACCGGCCGCGAAGCTCTTGACCTTGAACAGCGAGAGCTCCACCAGGGGGGAGCCGTCCCTGCGGGCTTTGCGCTTCTCGTACGCCACCAGTGCGGCGAAGACGACCGCACTGCCTGCCATCGAGAGATACCCCCACAGCGGCCAGCCCAGCTCGCGGCCCCGGGTGAGCGGGTAGAGCAGCATCAGCAGACCGATGATGACCAGTACGACGCCGACCAGGTCGAGCCTGAGCGCCCTCGGGGCCTTGGATTCGCCGATAAACCTGATGCCGAGGATCAGACCTGCGATGCCCACCGGCAGATTGATCAGGAAGATCGGCCGCCATTCCAGGCCCGCGATGTTCCACTCGGTGAGCAGTGCGCCGAGCAGCGGGCCGGTCACCGCACCCAGCCCGACGACCGCGCCGAACAGGCCGAAGACCTTGCCGCGCTCCTCCGCCGGGAACGTCGCGTGCACGATCGACAGCACCTGCGGCACCATCATCGCGGCCATGCCGCCCTGCAGGACGCGGGAGGCGACCAGCATCTCCGGATTGGCGGCGAAGCCGCAGAGCGCGGATGCCAGGGTGAATCCGGAGATGCCGATGAGGAAGAGCCTCTTGCGGCCGTGGATGTCGCCGAGCCGGCCGCCGGTGATCAGTCCGGCGGCGAACGCCAGCGCGTAACCCGCGGTGATCCACTGGATCTGGCTGAAGGTGGCGCCGGTGTCGTCCTGGATGGACGGGATCGCGATGTTCACGATCGTCACGTCGACCAGGTCCATGAATGCTGCCGTCATGACGATGGCGAGCGCGAACCACCGGCGGCGGTCCGACTGCAGCACGGTCTGCTGGGGTGTGGAAGTCATGGCCTCAAGCTAAACGGGATATAGGACAGATCATGTCCCAATGGTCCGGCATCCTGAATCGCATGACGGACACTCCGGCACGGCTGCTGCAATTGCTTTCGCTGCTCCAGACTCCGCGGGAATGGCCCGGGGGTGAGCTCGCCGACCGCCTGGCGGTCAGCCGCCGCACCATCCGGCGCGATATCGACCGGCTGCGCGATCTCGGCTATCCGGTGCAGGCCACCATGGGCTCGGACGGCGGCTATCGCCTGGTCGCGGGCAAGGCCATGCCCCCGCTGGTCCTCGACGACGAGGAGGCGGTGGCCATCGCGGTCGGGCTGCGCGCCGGAGCCGGGCACGCGGTGGAGGGCATCGAGGAGGCATCGGTCCGGGCGCTGGCCAAGCTGGAGCAGGTGCTGCCGTCCCGGCTCCGCCACCGCGTGGCCACTCTCCAGGCCGCCACCATCCCGCTGACCAGCGGCGACGGCGCGACCATCGACCCGGACACGCTGACCGTGATCGCCGGTGCGGCCATCGGTCCCGAGCGGTTGCGGTTCAGCTATCGGGCGGGGGACGGCCGGCAGACGAAGCGGCTGGTGGAGCCGTACCGGCTGGTCTCCACCGGGCGGCGCTGGTATCTGGTCGCTTACGACATCGACCGCGAGGACTGGCGCACGTTCCGGGTCGACCGGGTCAGCGAGCCGTTCGCGACCGGAGCGCGGTTCGTCCCGCGTGAGCTGCCCACCGGTGACGCGGCCGAGTTCGTCATCCGGTCCATGTCGCGCCGACAGCCTTCGGTCGACTTCGACGTCACCTTCGAGGCCCCCGCCGAGTTCGTGGCGGCCCGGCTGCCGGGCTCACTGCCGGCGCCTCAGCCGCTGGGCGATCGCCGCTGCAGGCTGCGCGCTTCAGCAACCGATTCGGTGGAGTGGCTGGGTCTGCGGATAGCCCTGGTGGACGCCGAGTTCACGGTCCATCAGCCACCGGAGCTGGTCGATTACCTGTCCGGCCTGGGCTCCCGGCTGACCCGGGCGGCAACACAACGACCCACCGGAAGGAGCACGGAAGGAGCCCCCTGACACGGGGGGGGTTGTGTCAAGGGGCTCCGGTACGGGGGCGGCGCGGTTGTTGGGGGGCGGTGTCACGCCGCCGCGTCGAAGCCGGTGTCGCGCGCCATCTTCTTCAGTTCGAGCAGCGCGTGCTTCTCGATCTGGCGGATCCGCTCGCGGGTCAGGCCGTGCTCCTTGCCGACCTCGGTCAGCGTGCGCTCCCGGCCGTCCTCGATGCCGAACCGCATCTTGATGATGGAAGCCGTGCGGTTGTCGAGCTTGCCGATGAGGTCGTCGAGCTCCTCACTGCGCAGCAGGGTCATCACGGACTGCTCGGGCGACACCGCCGAGGTGTCCTCCAGGAGGTCACCGAACTGCGTCTCGCCCTGGTCGTCCACCGGCATGTTGAGACTGACCGGATCACGGGCCCAGTCCAGCACGTCGCTCACCCGCTCCGGCTTGGCACCCAACTCGGCGGCGATCTCGGCATGCTCCGGGTCCCGGCCGTGCTCGCGGTTGAACTCCCGCTGCACCCGGCGGATACGGCCCAGTTCCTCCACCAGGTGGACGGGCAGCCGGATGGTGCGCGACTGGTCCGCTATCGAGCGGGTGATGGCCTGACGGATCCACCAGGTCGCATAGGTGGAGAACTTGAAGCCCTTGGCGTAGTCGAACTTCTCGACTGCGCGCACCAGGCCCGCGTTCCCCTCCTGGATCAGGTCGAGCAGCGGCAGTCCGGCTCGCGGGTAGCGGCGGGCCACCGCGACCACCAGTCGGAGGTTGGAACGGATGAAGATGTCCTTGGCGCGCTCGCTGGCAGCGACCAGCGCCTCGAGTTCCTCACGCGAGGCACCGGCGGCCTCGCTCTGCACGGAACCGTCGAGGATCTGCTGGGCGTACACCCCGGCCTCGATGGTCTGGGACAGCTCGACCTCCTTGGCGGCGTCGAGCAGCGGCGTACGAGCGATTTCGTCGAGGTACATGCCGACCAGGTCGCGGTCGGCGATCTCGCCGCCTCCGGCGCGAACGCTGCTTGCCCGGTCGGAACGACGGGCGACGGCACGGGTTGCCATGCGTGCTCCCTAACGTGGGTAACGTGATGAGGTCGGAAATCAGGGCCTCATGTGGTGCGGAACACCCTCTCGGGTGCCCTGCATCTGATGGAAACAACGACTGGAATCCGGACAGAATTCCCATGACACGCCTTCATTTTCGTGATCATGCAGTACCCTGTCCGGCCACCGAGGGAGAGCGAATGTCAGTGGGACGCGCAGAAGTGCAGGTCAGGCCCGGCAACGAGGGCGACCTGGTCGCCCTCACCGACCTTTACAACCACTACATCCGTGAGACCGCCATCACATTCGACACCGAGATCTTCACCCCGGAACAACGTCGGCCATGGCTGCTCTCCCACCGTGAAGACGGCGCACACCGTCTCCTGGTTGCTCAGGACGTTCCGTCTGCCCGCATTCTGGGGTACGCAACCAGCAGCGGCTTCCGGCCGAAGGCCGCGTACTCCACCTCGGTCGAGGCGACCGTCTACTGCGCACCGGAGGCAGCGGGGCAAGGCATAGGCACGCTGCTCTACAAGTCGCTCTTCGAGGAACTGCAGAACGAGGACGTGCACCGTGCGTACGCCGGCGTCACCCTGCCCAACGAGGCGTCGGTCCGGCTGCACACCCGCTTCGGCTTCACGCCGGTCGGCACCTACCGCGAGGTGGGGCGGAAATTCGGCCGATACCACGACGTCGCCTGGTTCGAGAAGGAACTCGAGCACTGACCGATCGGCGGCCCCGGGGGGACTGTCCCTCAGCCGAACTGCAGCGACCGCTTCGCGAGCCCCATCCAGAAACCGTCGATCACATCGCGCCGATCCTCGTCCCCGTCCCCGGACGCCCCGAGCGTCACGAACAGCGGGGCGAAGTGCTCGGTGCGGGGGTGCGCCAGACGTCCGGCGGGGGACTTGTTCTCGAAGTCCAGCAGTGCGTCGATGTCCCGTGCCCGCAGCGCCTCCCGCCCCCAGGCGTCGAACTCCGCCGACCAGCCGGGCACTCCCCCACCGCCGTGCCGCAGCGCCGCCAGGTTGTGCGTGAAGAAACCGCTGCCGACGATCAGCACTCCCTCGTCGCGCAGCGGCGCGAGCTTGCGCCCGATCTCCATGAGCTTGCGGGGGTCGAGTGTGGGCATGGAGATCTGGAGGACCGGGATGTCGGCCTCCGGGTACATCTCCACCAGCGGTACGTACGCTCCGTGGTCGAGGCCCCGGTCCGGCACGTCCTGCACCGGCATCCCGGCGCCACGCAGCAACTTCCGTACGCTTTCGGCCAGTCGGGGCGCGCCCGGCGCCTCGTAGCGGACCTCGTAGTAGTGCGCCGGAAAGCCCCGGAAGTCGTACGTCAGCGGCGCGGTCGCGGTCGCACCGAGCGCGAGCGGGGCCTCCTCCCAGTGCGCGGAGACCATCAGGATCGCCCGGGGCCGCGGCAGGGTCGCCGACCAGGCCGCGAGCTGACCCGGCCAGAGCGGGTCGTCGGCGAGCGGCGGTGCGCCGTGCGAGAGGTAGAGGGCCGGCATGCGCTCCGGGACGATGGCGGTCATGGTGACAACTCCGGCACTTGAAGTATCAAGCTTTCGGTTCGACCTTAGACCCATCTAGTTTAAAGTTCAAGAAAGGCCGTACAGTGGAAGGCATGACCACGGCAGCCCTGCCCGATTCGTCGGCACAGCCCGACCCGCCCCGCTGGCTCACCGACGATGAGCAGGGCGCCTGGCGCGCCTATCTCCAAGCGACCACGCTCCTGGAGGACCATCTCGACCGCCAGTTGCAGCGCGACGCCGGTATGCCGCACGTCTATTACGGACTGCTGGTGCAGCTCTCCCAGGCGCCCGAGCGGCGGCTGCGGATGACGGAACTCGCCATGCACGCCAAGATCACCCGGTCCCGGCTCTCGCACGCGATCGCCCGGCTGGAGCGGAACGGCTGGGTGCGCCGCGAGAACTGCCCTTCGGACAAGCGCGGGCAGAACGCCGTACTGACGCCGGAAGGTATGCAAGTGCTGGAGCGGACCGCGCCCGGACATGTCGCCGCGGTACGCCAGGCGCTGTTCGACCGGCTCTCCCCCGAGCAGACCGAGCAGCTCACCGAGATCATGCGGCTGATCGCCCAGGGCCTGCAGCCCGAGGGCGCGAACGCGGATCTGCCCTGGCTCCGCTGATCGTGCTGCGGAGCCAGGGCAGATCGTGAGGGTCGGTACCCGACCGCCGGTGCGCGACGGTCAGTGCGCGCCGGTCAGTGCGCGACGACCGGGATCTGGATCTCGTCCTCGATCCCCTCGCTGTCGCCCGAGGCCGAGCCGGAGCTGTCGCCCGAGCCCGTCATGGTCATCGAGGGACGGCCGGCGTTGATGAACGTCAGGGCGATCGCGGAGGCGACCGCCAGGATGCCCACCGCGACCCAGATGGCGTTGGTGTAGCCGTGCACCAGCGCCTGGGCCTGGAGCAGCTTCGGGTTGGCACCCGCCGCCGCGTGACCCGCGAGGTACGCGGTGGTGGCGGAGGCGGCGATGGTGTTCAGCAGCGCCGTACCGATCGCGCCGCCCACCTGCTGCGAGGTGTTGACCATCGCGGAGGCGACACCGGCGTCACGCGGAGCGATGCCGTAGGTGGCCAGTGACATGGCGGGCATGAACGCCGTACCCATGCCGAGGCCGAGCAGCACCATGCCGGGCAGGATCCCGCCGACGTAGGAGGAGTCCACCTGCAGCTGCGTCAGCAGCAGCAGGCCCACGGCTGCGACCGCGAAGCCGGGGCCCATCAGCAGCCGGGCCGGCACTCGGGTCATCAGCCGGGCACCGATCTGGGTGGAGCCGGTGATCATGGCCGCGACCATCGGCAGGAAGGCGAAGCCGGTCTTGACGGCGGAGTACCCCTGGACGACCTGCAGGTAGTAGGTCAGGAAGAGGAACAGCCCGAACATCCCGATGACGGCGAGACCCAGCGACAGGTAGATGCCACCACGGCTGCGGTCGGTGACCACCCGCATCGGCAGCAGCGGGGCCTTGACCTTCGACTCGACCAGGGCGAACGCCGCGAGCAGTACCACGGACGCGACGAACAGACCGATGGTGACCGGGTCGGACCAGCCGTTGGTCTCGGCGCGGGTGAAGCCGTAGACCAGCGAGGCCAGGCCCAGCGAGGAGAGAACGACACCGGGGATGTCCAGCGGCGAGCGGTTGCGGCCACCGGCCGGCTCCCGGATCACGAAGTAGGCGCCCAGTGCGGCGACGATCGCGAAGGGGATGTTGACGAAGAACGTCCAGCGCCAGTTCAGGTACTCGGTGAGGAACCCACCGAGCAGCAGGCCAACGGCGCCGCCACCACCGGCGATCGCACCGAAGATGCCGAAGGCCTTGGCGCGCTCCTTGGCGTCGGTGAAGGTCACCGCGAGCAGGGAGAGTGCGGCCGGCGCGAGCAGGGCGCCGAAGACGCCCTGTGCGGCGCGCGAGCTGAGCAGCATCGCCTGGTTGGCGGCGGCACCGCCGACCGCGGACGCGGCCGCGAAACCGAGGAGTCCGACGACGAAGGTGCGCTTACGGCCCAACAGGTCGCCGAGCCGGCCACCGAACAACAGCAGCCCGCCGAAGGCGAGGGCGTAGGCCGTGATGACCCACTGCTTGTTGGCGTCCGATATGCCCAGGTCGGCCTGGGCGTGCGGCAGAGCGATGTTCACGATCGTCGCGTCGAGCACGACCATCAGCTGGGCCAGCGCGATGAAGACCAGCGCTCTCCAGCGATTCGGATCAGGGAGTGATATGTCGGCAGTTTTCGACATGGCGGGAGCCACCTAAGGGCTTGGAGCGAAAAAGGACGAAAGACGGTGGGCGAAACGGTGGGACGAAAGACGGTGGGTCGGCGACCGGTTACGACGGGTTCACGGCCGACTCATGAGGTGCGCCGCAGCTCTTCGAAGGTCACCGGTGACCCCGGAAGCGGGCTCCGCGCCGGGGCCTGAAGCCCGTCGAGGAACAGCTGCAGATGACGGTGGACAAAGCGGTCGAGGCCGAGACAGGACGTGCCTGGCAAGGGCCGGGTGAGCTGGAACAGCGCTACGAAGAGGTCTCCGACGGCAATGTCGGAGCGCAGCTGCCCCTCCTGGCGCGCACGGTCCATGAGGCCGACGACGGACCTCTCGAGCCGGTCGCGCTCCGCCAGGATCTCCGGGTCGTCGCGGTCGAAGTCGTCGGAGCGCATCGGGCACAGGGCGCCGATCTTCTCGTCGGCCGCGGCGTGCACGAAGCGGCGAAGAGCCGTGAACCCGTCGGGCTCCTCGGCGGCGGCCGCCTCCACCTGGTCCGCTACATGGGCCATGACGGAGAGGACCACCTGCCGGAAGAGGCCGACACGGTCGGGGAAGTGACGGTAGAGCGTGGCATTGCCGACGCCGGCCCGGCGCGCGATGTCGTCGAGGGGCACGTCGGGCCCCTGCTCGACGAACATCTCACGCGCGGCCGAGACGATCCGCTCCCGATTGCGCAGGGCGTCGGCCCTGGGGCGCTGCCGGGCGGCGGTGGCGGTGTCCACGGTAGCCATCCTTCCCTCGGTGGTCAGTGAGCTTCGGTCAGTGAGCTTCGGTAAGTGAGTTGCGCGCAACCGGGGGAAGTTTCCCCGGTTCGCTGTATCCAACGGTGCAAACGGGGAAAGCGTCCCCAGTTATTTCCCAGCCTTTTGTGACCTGCGTCACACGAATTCGCCGCGAAACCGCCCGACCGGCTCACTCAGCGCGCGCCCCCACCCCCACCGACAGAGGGTGATCGCACGAGCGCAGCGAGGAATCGCCCGGCTGCCGTGAGCCCGAAGGCGAAGGCATGCATCCGACCCGCCCCCGGACCAGCGGCTCGCGCACGGACGGCACCCGGTCCGGCCGCGCACGGATACGTATCTCCGGCCGCCCGGTGGCCTTCTTCGTCCTGTCCGCGCTCGCCCTGGCCGGACTGACCTCGGCCGGCGCCACCCTCGGTTCCGGTTCCGCACCCGGCGGCCCTGCGGCGTCCGCCGGGCTCCCGCCGCACGCCGACCAGGCGGGCTCGGCCCTGGCACTGGGCCCCTGCCGGATCGGCGGCTCGATGGGCGTCCAGATGTCCGAGGGGCTGTCGACCGCGCCGGGGTACGCCCGCTCGACCGGCCGGATCCACGCGCTCACCCTCATGATCGACTTCCCGGACGCACCCGGCAGGGGCAGCGCGATGAGCCGCTTCGACGAGTTCTTCCCGCAGACCGCCGCCTGGTACCGGACGGCTTCGTACGGGCGGCTCGACTACCGCCCCGAGGCACCCATCAAGCACTGGCTGCGGATGCCCAGCCCGTTCGACGCGTACGGAATAGAGCGCGGCTCGCCGTACAAGCCGGGCTACCACCACCTCGCCGAGGACATCGTGTCCGTCGCCGACCGTCAGGTGGACTTCCGCAAGTACGACCTGATCAACGTGATCGCCACCCCGAACGCGGGCCCCTCGGCGCTGGACACCGTGCTCTCCGTGACGTTCTCCGGCAACGACGACGCCCCGGTCGCCGACGGCGTCCCGCTGGCCAACATGTCCTTCGTCTACAGCCGCCAGGACGACGGCTCGGGTTCCTACTCCCACACCGGCTACCGGGTGCTGCCGCACGAGAACGGCCACACCTTCGGCCTCCCCGACCTCTACACCGCCGGCGGCGGCGGAGCGGTCGGGCACTGGGACATCATGTCCGAGGACTGGGGCGCCAACAACGACATGCTGGGCTGGCACAAATGGAAGCTCGGCTGGCTGGACGACCGCCAGATCAGCTGCGCCTCGGCGCAGGGCGTGTACGACACGGTGCTCTCCCCGCTGGAGACCAGGGGCGGCACCAAGCTCGCCGTGGTCCCGCTGTCGGACTCGTCGGGCTATGTCGCCGAGGTCCGTACCCAAGCGGGCAACGACGGAGAGGTCTGCCGGCCCGGAGTGCTCATCTACCGGGTCGACGGGGACGTCGACACCGGCCAGGGCCCGATCTCCGTCAAGGACAGCACCCCGGACAGCGGCGGCTGCACCCTGAGCCCCAATGTGCAGGCGGAGCTCTCCGACGCCCCGTACACGGTGGGCCGGACCTTCACCGACCGGGCGGCGGGAATCCGCATCATGGTGGCCGCGAAGGATCGTTCCGGTAACTACCGGGTGCGCGTCACCCGCTCCTGAACCGGCCCGCGCAGCTCCCGCTTGAGTACCTTGCCGGTCGCGTTGCGGGGCAGCGGCTCGTCCCGTACGAGGACGTGCGCCGGGACCTTGAAGCCGGCCAGCGACGCCGCCGCGTGGGCCCGCAGCTCGTCGACGGTGACGGCGGCGCCAGACCTGAGCTGAACGACGGCGGCCACCTCCTCGCCGAGCACCGGGTGGGCGACCCCGATGACCGCGGCGTCCAGTACGTCCGGATGGTCGTGCAGCACCGCCTCGACCTCGACGCAGTAGACGTTCTCGCCGCCGCGGATGACCATGTCCTTCATCCTGTCGACGACGGTGACCCGGCCGTCCTGAACGGTCGCCAGGTCACCCGTCCTGAACCAGCCGTCGTGGAAGGCGGCCGCGGTGGCCTCGGGCGCGTTCCAGTACCCGCGGACCAGTGCCTGCCCGCGCAGCCACAGCTCGCCGATCCCCCCTTCGGGCAGCGGCTCGCCCGCCGGGTCCGCGATCCGTACCTCGGTGGCCGGTGTCGGACGGCCGGCGCTCTCCGGGTGCGCGCGGTATTCGGCGCCGAAGATGGCCAGCACGCCGCCGCTGGTCTCGGTCAGGCCGTACCCGTTACGCGGTTCGATGCGCTCCCCGTACCGCTCGGTCAGCCGGGTGACCAGATCCGGCGGGGCGGCGGCGCCGCCCGTGTTGAGCATCGCCAGACTCTCCAGGCCGTCCCCGTGCTGCTCGGCAGCGGCCAGCATTTGCAGCGCGGTGGCCGGTACGCCCGCGTAGTGCGTGACGGCGTGCCGGCGGATGGCCTCCAGCGCCTTGTCCGCCTCCCACTTGTGCATCAGCACCAGCGTGCCGCCCGCCGCCATCGCCGAGTAGACGCTGGTGAAGGCGGCCACATGGAAGAACGGGAAGGTCATCAGCACCACCGGCGCCGGTCCCTGGCCGGGGATCACCCCGCGTTCGAGGGCGGCGGCCGCGGCGAAGTACCGCGGGTTCAGCATGGCCCCGGCCTGTGCCAGGTGGGTGGCCACCGCGCCCTTGGGGCGCCCGGTGGTGCCCGAGGTGTAGATGATGGTGGCGTCGTCCTCGGGGTGCACCTGCACGTCCGGCGGACCCAGCGCGGGATCGGCGGCCGACCGCAGCTCGAACCGTTCGGTGCGTTCGGCCACCTCCCCGTCGTGGTGGAAGGTGACGATCCAGGGCCGCTCACCGTGCAGCTCCGCCTGCCGCCGCGCCCACGGGTCGACCCGCGCCAGTCGTTCCCCGTCGACCAGCAGCACCCGGGGGCCGCAGTCGTCGAGCGCGTAGCCGAACTCGTCCTCGGTCCACCAGGCGTTGAGCGGCACGGCGACGAGTCCGGCCAGCTGGGCCGCCCAGAACGCGATCTGCCACTCCGGGAGGTTGCGCATCGCGACCACCGCGCGGTCGCCCGGCGTCAGTCCGTACTCCTCGACGAAGCGGCGGGCGAGTGCGGAGGCCTCGGCGAAGAACTCGCCGTAGGTGTACGTCGCGCTCTCGGCCACCAGGAACGGTGTGTCGCCGAAGGACCAGACCGTCTCGACGAACTCGCGCAGCGTGCGTGGCCCGTTCTCGAACACCGGCGAGCCGTCCTCGGCGGCGTTCACGGCGAAGGGCGCACCGGGCGCGCGGAGCGCGGCCTCGATCTCGGAGGGTTCGGACTGCGGCACGGAAGTCCCTTTCCAAGCGCTTGCTCAGTACGTTCGGACGCTATGCCTCCCGCTCCGCTCCGGTCAATCCACCCCGGCCGTCCCGAGCCGTTCATCGGCTCAGCGTCGCCGACACGACCTTGCCGCCGTCCGGCACGGACCACACGGCGACCGTACGGGCGAGCCGCTGCACCATGGGCCAGCCGAAGCCCCCCTTGCGGCCGGTCAGATCGGGGGTGCGGTCCTGGGGGTACGCGGGGCTGGGATCGGCGACCGCGACCTCCAGGGACCGCCGGTCGGCATGGAGCCGCAACGCGGTCACGCCGCCGGCATGACGCAGGGCGTTGGTGACCAGTTCGGAGGCCAGCAGCACCAGGTTCTGCGTGGTCTGCGGTGGTGGCGCGGGGTGCAGACCTGCGAGAAAACCGGATACGGCCTCCCGGGCATCGGCCGCCATCTCCGGGTGGCAGATGGTGTCGCCATCGCCTTTGTCGTCACGCTCGCCGTCGAAATGGGCACTCATCCCACTCACCTCGCCAATCCGAATGCCACGCGGTTCCTTTCTGCCACACGCCTACCCCGGCCCTTCCGATCCAGCGTTTGCACATCCCGATTCACCCGCGTGCGTGAACGACGAAATCAGGGGCACAAGGATGGCCGAAGCATCGATGAAGTGGAGGCGAATTTCCATGGTTCCCGTTCTTCTTGTTCTCCTTCTCGCCCTGATTCTTTTCGGCGCCGGGTTTGCTCTGAAGGCGCTGTGGTGGATAGCCATCGCCGTGCTCGTCGTGTGGCTGCTCGGGTTTGTGGTCCGCCCGGCAGGGAGTGGCGGCCGTAGGGGCCGGTGGTACCGCTGGTAGTTGCCACACCATGGGAGCCAGGCGGTCGGTGTGGGGGTGCAAACCGGTGCAAATACCCCCATACTGGCCGCCTTTCGGCTCGGGGCGATTGAAGCCGCAGACCGGGGGCAGGAGCGGTTACATCACCGAGTCCGCTACTTCGGAGGCCGAAACATCATGATGCCGATGTCTGCAGCAGATGCCATGACCAAGTCAGCACCTGTGTCATCCGCACTTGCTCCATCGGCGACGGAAGCCGACGGACTCCCGTGGATCGAGGACGCGGGCAAGATCGCCCCGCGCGACGCCCGACAGCTTTCCAAGGTCTTCTTCGATCAGCTCCAGGTGCTCGAAGAGGGCACCCACGAATACCAGTACGCCCGCAATACCCTGATCGAAATGAATCTTTCGCTCGTCCGGTTCGCCGCGAACCGATTCCGGCACCGCGGCAGCGGCGAGATGGAAGACATCATTCAGGTCGGCACCATCGGCCTCATCAAGGCGATCGACCGCTTCGATCTGAGCCGGGAAGTCGAATTCACCACCTTTGCGGTTCCCTACATCGTCGGCGAGATCAAGCGCTTCTTCCGTGACACCAGCTGGGCCGTCCACGTACCGCGCAGGCTCCAGGAGCTCCGGGTGGAGATCGCGAAGGGCAAGGAGCGCCTCGCGGTCACCCTGGACCGGGATCCGACGGTCGCCGAGCTCGCCGGGCACCTGAATCTGACCGAGGAAGAGGTCATCGAGGGCATCGTCGCCAGCAACGGCTACACGGCCGGCTCGCTGGACATGCCCAGTGACGCGGCCGACGGCCAGACACCGAAGAACGGACGCACCTTCGCCGACGTCCTGGGCGAGCCGGACCCGGCGATGCAGACGGTGGAAGACCTGCACGCGCTGGCTCCGCTGATCCAGCAGCTGGACGGGCGCGAACGCCGCATCGTGGAGATGCGCTTCGGCGAGGAGCTGACCCAGTCCCAGATCGGTGAGCAACTCGGCATCTCCCAGATGCATGTGTCCCGCCTGCTGGCCCGCATTCTGAAGCGCCTGCGCACCGGAATGCTCGTCGAGGACTGACGTACGTTTCCCGGTGCCCCGCGCCACCCGCCCCTCCCGGTCAATCGGTGGCCGCTGCATTGGGGTGGGTGAGCCCGAGGTCGTAGGCGCAGATCACCGCCTGGATCCGGTCGCGGGCACCGATCTTCGCCAGCACCCGGCCGACGTGGGTCTTGACGGTGGACTCCGACAGGAACAGGCGCTCGGCGATCTCCGTGTTGGTCCAGCCCCGGCCGATCGCGACGAGGATCTCGTGCTCCCGCTCGGTCAGAGCGCTCAGTCGCGGGTCGGCTGCACCGTCCTGCGGGCGGCCGGGCAGGTGATGGGCGTAGGTGTCCAGGAGGCGCCTGGTGAGGGCCGGGGCGATGACGGCGTCACCGGTGGCCACGGCGCGGATACCGGACAGCAGTTCCTCGGGGCGCGCGTCCTTGAGCAGAAAGCCGCTGGCTCCGGCACGCAGCGCGGCATGCGCGTATTCGTCCAGGTCGAAAGTGGTCAGCACCAGAACGCGTGAACGCCCACCGGCAGCGGTGATCCTGCGGGTCGCCTCGATGCCGTCCATTCCCGGCATCCGTACATCCATGAGGACCACGTCGGGACGGAGTTCGGCGGCCTGCCGTACGGCCTCGGCGCCGTGTGCCGCCTCACCGACCACATCGGTTTCCGGGACGGACTCCAGCAGGATGCGGAAGCCGAAGCGCTGCAGAGGCTGGTCGTCCACGATGAGCACGGTGGTCATGAGACGCCTTCCGGGGTGTCGGGGAGCGAGGCGGTGTCGGCGAGCGAGGCGGTGTCGGGAAGCAAGCGGGCGTCGGGAAGCAAGCGGGCGTCCGCCGGCGTTTCGGGCAGCGGCGTGAGGTCGAGAACCGCCCGCGCGGTCCATCCGCCACCCGGCCGGGGCCCTGCGGTGACGCTGCCGCTGTACAGCGCGGCGCGCTCGCGCATCCCCGCCAGACCATGCCCCTCCCCGTCGCCCGGTACCGGCGGCAGGGTCCCGGGGGGCGGTCCGGTGTCCACCACCTGGATACACAACTGCCTGCCGCGCAGGGCCACGGCCAGCTGGATCCGGGTGCCGGCACCGGCGTGCTTCAGGGCGTTGGTGAGCGCCTCCTGCGCGATGCGGTAGACGGTCAGCTGCACGCCGGCGTCCAGCGCGTCCACCTCACCGGTCGTGCGGTAGACGACGTCCGGACCGGCGGCGCGGATACGCCGGCACAGCGCGTCGATGTCGGCGACTCCCGGCTGCGGGCTGAGCTGCGGGGCGTCCGCTTGCTCGCGCAGCACGCCGAGCATCCGCCGGAGTTCTCCCAGGGCCTGCCGACCGGTGTCGCCGATGAGTTCGAGGGCCTGGGCACCGCGATGCGGAGTGACCTTCGCCGCGTAGGCGCCGCCGTCGGCCAGCGTGATGATGACGGACAGATTGTGGCCCACGATGTCGTGCATCTCACGGGCCACCCTGGTGCGTTCGGCCGCCGCGGCCAGCTTGCTGCGCTGGTCGCGTTCGATTTCCAGCCGGGCCGCGTGGTCGCGCAGACCGGCGAGCTGAGCCCGCCTGATGCGCACTACCAGCCCCAGGGCGAGCGCCGCTGTCGCGGCACTGAACAGGACGAACATCGCGTCCCCCACCGACACCGCGGCCGCCAGCCGTACCGCGACCAGTGCCATCGCACCGGCCATCACCGCGCAGGCCCACGGCAGATGCCGTAGCCGCCCGTGCAGAGCCAGGCTGTACAGGGCCACCATCAGTGCCACGTCCGCCCGCAGCCACACGCCGAGCGACCACTGGAACAGGAACACCGCGGTGACCACCGTGAACGTCGCCGACGGGGCCCGGCGCCGCCACAGCAGCGGGAGCACCAGGGCGGCCTGCAGGGCAAGCACCTCGGCAACGGGTGGCCGCGGGACGCCGGCGGCCGCGTCAGGCGGGCGTCCGCCGTGCACCAGGTCCGGTACGCAGAACAACAGGACGACACCGAGGGCCACCGCGGAGTCCAGCAGCCACGGGTGGTTCCGGTCGGTCTGTCGCATCCGCCTGGCGACCCGGGACATCCGCACGACCAGCGGATGTCCCCACAACGGATCGAGTTCCCCGCCGGGGACCGCCGCCGCACCTGCAGCCGGGGCGCCCTCAGGAGTCACGGAAGTCAAGGAAATCACCTGTCCATCGTGCGGCACCGGAACCGGCACGGCCCCCGAGGACCGCGGTCACCGCGCCACATGTGCCACCACCCGCCCCCGCGCCACCACGCCACTCAGGCGTCGGTACGCACCAGGCGCCAGGCGGCACCCGCCAGGGCCAGCACGGTCCAGGCCAGGAACACCAGCAGCCCGGCCGTCGGCGTCAGGGTGTGCGCCTGGTGGTGCAGGGCGAACATCGACTCGCCCGCGTTGCTGGGCAGGTAGGGCTCCACCGTGTTCTGCCAGGAACTGGGCAGCAGCGAGATCAGCCCGGGTACCAGCATCAGCGCGCCGACCAGCACCGAGATACCGCCCGCCACCGAGCGCAGCAGGGCGCCCAGTGCGGTGCCGATCACGCCGACCAGCCCCAGGTAGAGCCCGGCCCCCAGCAGACTGCGGACCACGCCGCTGTCGGACATGGTCAGGGCGGCCGGGGTGCCGGAGACGATACCGCTGGCGATCTGGAACGTGAGGAAGGCACCGACCAGCCCGAGGACCAGGGCGATCAGGCCGAACACCGTCGACTTGGACCAGAGCACCGGCAGCCGGCGCGGGACCGCCGCCAGGGTGGAGCGGATCATGCCGGTGGAGTACTCGCCCGCCGTGACCAGTACCCCCAGCACGCCCAGCGCCAGCTGGGCGAAGTTCGTACCGAACAGCGACAGGCTGACCGCCGTGGAGCTGGCGAAGTCGGGGTCCATGTGGTGCCCGGAGGTGAGCCGGGACTTGTACTGCGCCGCGGCGATGAGGCCGAACGCCACCAGGAACACCAGTCCCAGGGCGAGGGTGATCCAGGTGGAGCGGAGCGACCACAGCTTGGCCCACTCCGAGCGCAGCACGCGCCGCCCGGTCACCCGGTACTGCGGTCGGGTGCCCCGGGAGGTGGGGGTGACGGTGGGTTCGGGCGTGGAGGTGATGGTGCTCATGCCGCACTCCCGGTTGTCTCGGTGGTGCCGTGGTATTCGACCGCGTCCCTGGTCAGCTCCATGAACGCCTCTTCGAGGGAGACCGCCCTCGCGGTGAGTTCGAACAGCGCGATGCCGGCCTTCGCGGCCCTGGTACCGATCTCCCTGGGCGACATCCCGGTGACGTCCAGCTCCTCGGAACCGGCCCGGCCGGTGATCTCGACCCCGGGACCCGCCAGTACCTCACGCAGCCGGGCCGGGTCCTCGGTGGCGACCTTCACGGTGTCCCCGCCGGCCTGGCCGACCAGTTCCTGGACGGTGGTGTCGGCGAGCAGCCTGCCCCGGCCGACCACGATCAGATGGTCCGCCACCAGCGCGATCTCACTCATCAAGTGCGAGGAGACGAACACCGTACGGCCTTCGGCGGCCAGTCCGGTGAGCAGGTTGCGGATCCACAGCACGCCTTCCGGGTCGAGCCCGTTGACCGGCTCGTCGAGCATGACGGTCGCCGGGTCGCCGAGCAGCGCTGCGGCGATGCCGAGCCGCTGGCCCATGCCCAGGGAGAACGCACCGGCGCGCTTCTTGGCGACGGTCTGCAGGCCGGTCATCTCGATGACCTCCTCCACCCGGCGGCGCTCGATGCCGTGGGTGTACGCCTGTGCCATCAGGTGGTCGTACGCGGACCGCCCGGGGTGGATCGACTTCGCCTCCAGCAGTGCACCGACCTCCTGGAGCGGCGCGGTGTGCTCCGCATACCGGCGGCCGTTCACGGTGACCGTGCCCCCGGAGGGGGCGTCCAGGCCCACGATCATGCGCATCGTGGTGGACTTGCCGGCGCCGTTGGGCCCGAGGAACCCGGTGACGGTTCCCGGCTTGACGGTGAAGTCGAGCCGGTCCACCGCCGTCTTCTCTCCGTACCGCTTCGTCAGCTGTTGTGCAACGATCATGGAATCGTCCTCGCCTTCGGGTGGTGGGCCTCCCCGACCACCTCAGCCTCAGGCTAGGAACCGGATCCGCGCGAACCGTGGTACCCAGGCCCCATCTGCACGGCGCCCGTGGTACCCCGGTACCACGGGCGCGGGCCCGGGGGTACGCGGATCCGGGCTCGGGTGCGTACGGACGGGTGAACGTCAGCGCGGATGCACGGTGCAGTGCGCGGCTCCGGCGGTGTTGGCCGTCGTGGCGGCGTCGAACAGCCCGTCGATGTCCTGGCCCGCCACCGCCAGGCTGGCGCAGCAGGCCACCAGCAGGGCGGCGAACGCCAGAGCGGGCCGGCGGCGCACCGGCGGGGGCGGCGCGAGCAGGGCTCTGACCCGCTGCGGAACCGGGCCACCGGTGGCGGCAAGTGCCGCGGCGGGCGCACCGCGGGTGGCGAGGGCCGCGCGGGCCACCGCACGGGCCACCAGACCACGGTCGGCGACGACGGCTCCGGCCTCCTCGTCCGCCCAGCGTTCGAGGGCGAACCCGCCCACCCCGACCACCCGCCGCAGCAGCGGGTTGACGGCCGCGGTGAGCTGCAGCACCAGCAGGAAGACGTGGTGACGGTGGCGCAGATGGGCGCGCTCGTGGGCCAGCAGGGCGCGGCGCTCGTCGGCGGACAGTGCGCGCAGCATCCCCGACGACACCACCACCCGGCCCGGCAGGCCGGGCAGCGCGAAGGCGGTCGGCACCGGATCGTCGACCACCACGAGGTCACCGGCGACCGGCAGGTCCCGGCACTCCCGCCAGGTGCCGACCAGCAGCCGCGCCTGCCGCCAGGACACCACCGTCAGCGTCACCGTGCAGACCAGCACGGCCAGCGCGCACATCGCGGCCACCGGCCGGTCGACCGGGGTGTCCGCGGCCAGCAGGTGTGGCGACCAGCGCCCCTCCTCCGCCACCTCGGGGATCTGGCCGACCAGGGTGAACCCGATCATCGCCGGCACCGTCACCCAGGCGCCGGCCGCGATCACCGCAGCGGTGGTCAGCAGCCAGGCAGCCGTGCGGGGCGGCAGCCTGCGGCCCGCCGCCGGTGCGGTCAGCGCGACGGCCGCACTGACCAGCAGGGGCAGCCAGAGAGCGAAGCCAGTGATCCCCACGGCTAGTCCTCCGGGTGGCCGCGCAGCAGCTGTTCGAGGAGTTTCTCGTCCTCGGCCGGCAGCTCGGAGACGAAGCGGGCCAGGACCGCGGCCCGGTCCCCGCCGTGCTCCAGCAGATCGCGCATGCCCGCCGCCGCGTGACCGGCCTCGTCGCGCACCGGGGAGTAGAAGTACCCGCGCCCCGCGCGTTCCCGGGTGACCAGCCCCTTGTCGTACAGCCGGGACAGGATCGTCAGGACCGTGGTGTAAGCGGGCCTCCCGGCCACCTGCTCGCGCACGGTGCCCGCACCCACCGGTTCCCCGGCCGACCAGAGAGCCGCCAGCACTTCGCTCTCCAGCTCGCCGGGCGCCCGGCGCCCGGGTGTCCTGCGGTCCTGCTCGCTCACGCGCCCCGTCCCTTCGTCACCGTCGGGTGCCCAAAGTACTCCGCGGCCGGCCGGCCGGACCCGCCGCAGTCACCGTTTCCGACCGGCCGCGCCACGGGTGCCGTGCTCGCGCAGCGGACCGACCTGCCAGCCACGTTCCTGGCAGGTGTCCAGGATCCGGGGCAGTGCGATGAGGGTGTTGCGCCAGGAGCCGACGGCCGAGGTGCAGTCGGAATCGTGCAGCAGGATGGTCCCGCCCCCGCGCAGGTCGGCCACCACCGTGTCGTGGACGCTCTCCGGCGTCGCCCGCCTGCGCCAGTCCTCGCCCCAGGCCGTCCACAGCACGGGGGTGAGACCGAGTCGGTGACAGGCCAGCTGAGCGCCGGTGGTGAGCACGCCGTACGGGGGGCGGAAGAGGAGCGGCTGCGTGCCGGTCAGGCCGCCGACCGTATCGCGGGCACGCGCCAGGTCCTCGTACGTGGAGCGGGGCCCGCGCAACAACAGCGGACGGTGCGCCCAGCCGTGCAGCGCGACCTCGTGTCCGGCTGCCGTCATCTCCCGTACGAGCCACGGCGATCGCACCGCCATGGAGCCGAGCAGAAAGAACGTGGCCCGCAGTCCCCGTGTGTCCAGCAGCCGCAGGAAGTGCGGGGTGGACAGATCATCGGGGCCGTCGTCGAAGGTGAGCGCGACATGACCCGGCCGCCCCTGCCCGGACAGCCGGGGCATGAATCTGTTGCGCAGCGGCCCGAAGGTGGCGACGGTGGGTGCACCGTGCGCGAGGGCGAGCACCGGCAGCGCGACGGATCCCGCGCGCAGCAGAGTGCGGGCCGACCGTGCTGACCGGGCTGCCCCGGTTGACCGTTGGGGTGTCATCGCCTGTCTCCGTCCAGGAAGTGGGCCACCGCGCCGAACCGGCCCGGCGCGTCTCCATACGCCTCGGCGAGCGGGGCCCCGATGCCCATCGCCAGGGTGGCGGCCACGGTCGCGACCATCACCGGGACGCCGACCCGCGGTCGCCTCCGGCCGGTTGTACGTACTGCTCGCCGCGCCGGCACCACGGGGCCGGGCGCGCCGCAGGCCACCGCTTCGGGGCCGGGGGCGCCGCGGCCCACCGCCACGGGGGCGGGCGCGCCGCGGCCCACCGCTTCGGCGATGGCCTGCGCGGGGCCGCCCACCGGTCGGTGTGCCATCAACTCCAGTCCCCGGTCCCGCTGTTGCTGCCCCAGCGACCCGTACAACAGCTCGGTGAGCACCGGCACCAGCTCGCCGTGACCACGTATCCAGCCGGCGAGCCCTGCCTCCTGCAGAGCTGCCGCGTTGGTCTGCCCGTGCCCGGGTATACAGCGGTAACTGGCAACCGGCAGACCGCTGGCGAACGCCTCGAGCGAGGTGAGGCCGCCCGCGTTCTGCACCAGCACGTCGGTGGCGGCCATCAGTGCGGGCATGTCGTCGACCCAGCCGTACACATGCCGGAGCCCGTT
The DNA here is from genome assembly GCF_040682175.1 of Streptomyces sp. NPDC051320. Lineage (NCBI taxonomy): Bacteria > Bacillati > Actinomycetota > Actinomycetes > Kitasatosporales > Streptomycetaceae > Streptomyces > Streptomyces sp. NPDC051320. The sequence goes on along the minus strand of NZ_JBFBAL010000011.1, from coordinate 11,824 downwards.
GCGCCGCAGCGTCTCGGCCAGCACCTCGTTGCGCCCGCACACCACCACCGGCACCGCGACCCCACTCGCCTCGATCTCGGCGGCCACCCGCTCGACGGGGCCGACCCCCCAGGACCCCGCGACCAGCAGGGCGAGCGCGGAACGCTCGGGCAGCCCGAACCGGGCCCGGGCGGCCCGTCGCTGTTCCACGGTGCTGGGGGCGAACCGAGCGCCGGCCAGCGGCCCGCTCACGGTGACCCCGGCAGCGCCCCGGGCATACGCCTGCCCGGCCGGTATCGGGTGCGCGGCCAGATGCGCGTCCACCCCGGACGCCACCCACAGGGCGTGCACCGAGAAGTCGGTGAGATAGGTGATCGCCGGCACCGCCAGCCGCCCCCGCAGCCGCAACCTTCCCAGCACCTGGCTGGCCCCCGGATAGGTCGAGACGACCGCGCAGGCGTCCGCCGGTATGGCCCGCAGCGTGCGACGCTGCGCGCTCCCGAACAGCAGCCGCACCGCGAGCCCGGGCCGCCCGGTGTGCTCGGTCGCGGCGTAAATCCGCTGGTAGCCGCCGGGCGCCCAGGTCAGCAGCCGGTGATAGACGCCTGCCAGCAGCCTCCCCAATCGAGCCGGCAGCAACTCCAGAAAGTCGTGCCGATCCACCAGGAACCCGTCGCTCCGAAGCCGCAACGCGATCTCCTCGGCCGCACCGTCGTGCCCCGCACCCACCGCCGCCGAGATGATCACGACCCGCCGGGCCGCCGGCTCCTGCGGCACAGGCTGCGGGAGCGTCCGGTCATCTGCCGGGCTGTCGCGATGGGACACAGCCGATCGAGCTCCTCACGGACCTGGCCTGGCAACGACGGGACGAGCACCGACCCCGCCACCGAACCAGGTTCCAGGCACGCAAAGCCGCAGCCGACCGGAACGGCCCGCCGTTGCGGCAGGCGCGTCCCAGGGACTGCGGCGAATCTACTACACGTTGTAGAAACAAGGGAACGCCCGCTGCCATCCGCCCGACGTCATCCGCCGGGCCGCGCGGGCGTCCCCTCCTTCGACTACCTCAACTTGCGCCACTTCGGGTCCAGCGCGATCTTCTTCAGCTCGGCAAGCGTGAGAGCCGGCTCGGCGCGGGTCGCGGCGCTCGCCTGGTCACCGGTGTTGAAGGCGGAGATGACAACCCGGAAGCCGTCGGGCGCCACCGCGTCCGCCGTCCACCTCACCACACCCGCCCCGCCCTTCTCGCCCGACTGCTTGCTCAGACCCAGCACCGTGCCGTTGGGCAGGGTCGTGCGGTCGCCCTGCGGCGTGACGTCCGACATCTTCCGCTGGACATTGATCTGAATGAGGCTCTCGCCCTTCCCGTCGTTGACCACCGCGAACGCATAGCCGTCCTGGCTTCCCCGGCCGGAGACCTTCAGGTTCTTGGGCAGCGACCGCAACAGCGCCTTCTGCACGGACGCGGCGCTCGGGTCCGGCGTGCCGCTGTCGGGCACACCTCCGGCGGACGGCTTCTTGGGCGCCGGGAGCGTGGCGAGCACCGGCTTCCACTCCCCGGCCGTGACCAGCGACTTCAACTGGGCCGAGGAGAGCGGCGGTTCAGGTCGGCTGACCGGAGCGCCCTTCTCCGCTGCGGCGTTCCACTCGCTGACATCGACCCGGTAGCCCTGGGGTGTGATGAGCGAGGCGGTCCAGTCCTTGGTCTCGGTCCGGTGGTCCGGGTACTCGTACCCCTTGTCGATCTTCAGCCAGGAGCCGTCGGCGAGCGTCTCGGCCGTGCACGAGTCGTGGCGCACCAGCACCGCGCTCCCGCAGCCGGACTCCTTCTTGAACTGCGCCACCGCCGAGGGTTCGATCCGGTCCACGACCAGTGAGATCGCACTCTTGCCCTTGCCGTCGTCGTACACCCCATAGGCCAGCGGCGGGACCGTGCCGCCCGATCCGCGGCCGGCCGTCTTGGTGAGCTTGCCGCCGGGGAGCAGGGACTTGAGCGTCTTGACCATCTGATCGCCGGTGACCGTGAGCGGCCCGGACTTGGACGGCGCCGCCACCGATACACGGTGCACCCCGCCCCCGTCGAACATCCCGCCCGCATACGCCCCGCCGAACCCCACCAGGGCCAGTGCGACCACGCTGCCGGTGACGGCCGCCGTGCGTCGACGGAGGATCGTCCGGCGGCCCCTGCGCAGGCCGCCCTCGACCAGCGCGGGGCGGTCCTCGAGTTGGAAGCTGTCGCCGGTTCGGCGGAGCGAGTCACTCAACTGCTCTTCAAATGGCATAGCAAACCTACCCATTCACCTAGATACGAAGTGAAAGCGTCTTAGAGGGAGGCGAACTCCGCCAGACTGCCGCCCAGGTGGTCGCGCAGCTTCGCCAGCGCCCGCACCGCCCTGGTCCGCACCGCGGCCGAGCTGACGTTCAGCACATCGGCGGTTTCCTCGATGGAGCGGTCCTCCCAGTACCGCAGCACCACCACCGCCCGGTCCTTCGGCGCGAGCCGCGCCAGCGCATCCAGCAGTGCCACCCGCAGCGCCGGGTCGTCACCGGCCGCCACCCCCTCGGGCACCTCTCCGACCGGGCGCTCGGTGGCCGATCGGCGGCGCTGGTGAGTGAGGAAGTTCCGTACGAGAACGGTCTGCGCGTACCCCGCCGGATTGTCGATCCGGGCGATCCGCCCCCACAGCGCGTACATCCGCCCCAGCGTCTCCTGCACGAGGTCCTCGGCGAGGTGGGTGTCGCCGCTGGTCAGGAGGCAGGCAGAGCGATAGAGATGACTGGCCCGGCCGACCGCGAACTCGCGAAAGTCGTCCGTGCGGGCCTGTCGCCTCATACGCTTCCCGTCCTCCTCCTGCATGGCCTTACATCTCTCTGATGCGGCGGACCCGGCAGAATGTTTCACCCGTCGCCGGTCACTCCCGGATCAGGTCCGCGCCGCGCTCGGACGGCCGCCTGCGTCGCTCGAGCGTCTTGAGTCTGGCCGGTCCCGACGGACGGGCAGCGCACAGCGCAGCGGCGAACGACCGATCCGGTACCCTGTCGGGGGTCAGATGGTCACGGTCGCACCCCTCGTCCGTGCATCCCCGATCCGCGCGCTCAGGCAAACGGTCGCGGGGCGTCTGGCCAGGGACTTCCCAGTGCCGAACCGATGGCCCGCTTGTTATGGTTTTCGGCAAGGTTTCCTATAGCCCCGCCTTCGTAGCTCAGGGGATAGAGCACCGCTCTCCTAAAGCGGGTGTCGCAGGTTCGAATCCTGCCGGGGGCACAAGCGAAAAGGCCACCTACCGATCTTGGTAGGTGGCCTTTGACATCTACGGCTGACATCAACGGCGACGGTCACTCACGGCCTGGCCTCCTCTTGAGCAGCCGGTCCATGTGGCTGATTGCCTCGCGCTGCGTGTCCTGGACGACGTGTGTGTACACGTCCATGGTGATGCTGATCTGACTATGGCCGAGGATCTCCATCACGATACGAGGAGCCACCCCGGCCGCGGTGAGGATCGTGGCGCAGCCGTGCCGTGCGTCGTGCAGCCGGATGACCCGGAGGCCGGCGGATTCCGCGATGCGGGTGAAGGAGCGGTAGACGTTGCGCGGCTCGACGGCGTGGCCGGTGCGGGTGGCGAAGACGTGGCCACTCTCCTGCCACCTCTCCCCCGCTCGCTTCTTCGCGTCCAACTGCCGCATCCGGTGCCACCGCAGCGGAGCAATGCACATGGCGGGCAGGGGGACCGCCCGGCGGCGGCGTCCCTTGGGGTCGTCGTCGTAGAGGACGCCGCGCCGCCGTTGGGTCTGCTGTCGGACGTAGAGAACGCGGTGCTCAAGGTCCAGGTCAGCCCATCGGAGTCCGACGATCTCACCCCGGCGCAGGCCCATGGTGATGGCGAGGACGAAGGCCGCATAGAGCGGATCCATCCGGGCGGCGGCGAGGAAATCGAGCGTCTCGTCCAGCGTCCAGGGGCTCAGCTCACGGGACTTGGCACGCGGAGGCTCAACGAGGCTGGCCACGTTCCGGCTGATCAGTTCCTCCCGGCAGGCAGCCGTCAGAGACGTGCGGAGCACCCGATGCGACTCTTTGGCCGTAGCGGCGGTGGTCTTCTTCTCCAGCTGCACCAGGAAGCGCCGTACGTCAGCGACGCCCAGCGATTCGAGTCGCTTGGTTCCGATCATCGGCACGAGGTAGAGGCGTACGTGCGCCTCATACTTGTCGTACGTGCTGAGCTTGCGGCGCGGTTTGATCACGTTGTCCAGCCAGTACGGCAGCCAGTCGGCGAGCTTGGCGGAACGAGTCGGCACCGGGATGCCGCTGTCTGCCTTCGCGAGCAGATCACGGCGCTTGGCATCGCACTCGGCCCAGGTCTTGCCGTAGGCGAACTTGCGAGCACGCGTGCCGTCCGGCTGCAGCACGTAGACCGCTGCCTGATAGCGGCCGTCCTTGCGCTTGGTGATCGTGCCCGCGCCGTTGGGGTTGCGCTTGCGCTGTGAAGGCATCAGGCCGCCTCATCGATTTCGTGCACGATGAAGTCACGCACGGCGTCAGCGGGGATGCGACGCGAGCGGCCGATGGTGATCGAGGTCAGTCGGCGTGAACGGATCAGGTCGTAGACCGTGGAGCGGCCGAGCTTGAGCCGCATCATGACCTCGGGCACGGTCAGCAGTTCAGCGGTGGCGGTAGTCATGCTGCGGCTCCTTCCATATCGGGTGTGAAAGCTGCGGCGAGCCATTCCTCGCCGCGTGAGAGGCCGGTCCCAGCGAAGGTCCAGTGCGCAAGGACGAGCGTGGTTTTGTCACCCTCCGAATCGGCCGGCACGGGAGTTTGGTCACCGTGCGCGATGGCGGCTTGGAGGCGTCGCCATTCGGCGCGGGCGGTCCGCAGGGCGCCGAGGGTGGTGGAGTAGCGGCGCGTCTTGGTTGAGAAGTGGCCCCGGAAGCCGAGCATGTGAGCCCAGGCCCGCAGCCGGAGGTCTTCCAGGTCCTTGCGGGCGCCGAGGGTCCAGGCGGTGCGGATCATGCGGCGGGCGTGCTCGGAGATGGTCATCCGGGCGAGTTCGGCGAGGAACTTGAGCGGCCGGTCAAGGGTGCCCGTCGCGATCTCAGCTCCCTTGGTGGCGTACTTCGCGATGTACGCGGCCACCGCCCGTTCGGTCAGCTCGGTGCCGCCGTCGAAGTCGGCGGAGCGGATGGGGCGGATGTCTAGCTGGCGGCCGAAGGCGAAGGAGTGGACGCGCTCGCCGATGACCGGGCCGGGCACCTCGGTTGCGGTGGCGGCGGCGCGGATGGCGTCGGCGAGGAGTTCGGGCGTGGCCCAGGCCGGGGGCGGGGTGTCGCCTCCTTCGGGGCCGTCGAGGCGGATCACGGCGTGGAAGTGGATCGCGCCGCGCTTCTGGTATTCGGCGACCTTGGCGAAGGAGATCCGGGCGCAGTCGGCGAAGGCGGTCCGGGTGAGTCCGGCGCGCTTGGCGACTTCGCGGCGCAGGTAGATGGAGAAGCGGGCCCAGATCTTGGATGCGTGCGCGTTCCAGAGCACGGCCGCTTCGTAGTCGTACCGGTCAGGGTCCAGCGGGGTGCCCAGCTCGAGTGTGTCGTCGGGGTGCTGGGTGCCGCAGCGGCAGCGGCCGTTGGTGGGCCGGTTGTGTACGGGGCCGAAGCTGGGGGCGGTGAACGTCGCGAACACCCGGGGGTGGGTGGCGACTTGTTCGGGGGTGCCTTTGCCGCCCCTGAGTCCGGCGGTGATGAGCTGATAGGTGTCGCGGCGGTAGGTCTCCGCGCAGGTTGGGCAGCGGGTGGCGCGGCGGTTGTTGCAGCGCACCAGGAGGTGCCCGGCCGGGAGGTCGGTGGCGTTCAGGTGGCGGAGGATTTCGCCGGTGGCGGGGTGGATGTCGGTGCGGTGGCCGTCGAGGCGGATGGGGGTAGTGCAGCCGCCGAGGCCGCGCAGTTGGCGGACGAGTTCGGGCATGGTGCCCTGCCGTGCGAGGAAGGCGAGATCGCCTACCGGGGGCGGGGTTGTGGTGGTCAACGTGGGTCCTCCTCTCAAAGGGACCGGGCCGGGACACCGGGTGCGGTGGCGTGCGGTGTCCCGGCGGCGGGTCAGCGGTGGGTGAAGGCGGCGGTGGCGGCGGTGTCGAGCAGGGCCCGCAGGTTCGGGACGGTGCCGGTTCCGTGGCAGGTGTGGCAGTGGGCGGTGATGGTCCGCCGGGCGCCGGTGCGGGTGCGGCCGCCGAGGGTGATGGCGACGGACGCGAAGCCGTCGCAGGCCGGGCAGATACGCACGGGGGCGGTGGTGGGGTGGGTCATGATGGGTTTCTCCTTCGTTCTGTTTGGGATGGAGGGGCTGGGCTCTCGGGGCGGCGGAAACTTGGTCGTGGAGGCCGCCCCGAGGGCCGGTTACAGGTGGGTGGTGCGGCGGCCGTGGCCCTTGGCCGCGTACATGGCGGCGTCAGCGGCGGCGAGCGCGTCAGTGAGCGTGGGTACGGGCAGATCCGCGACGTAGCAGGCGCCGACCGAGGCGGAGACCGGGAGTGGGAAGCCGCGGTAGGAAATCGGCCGGCACAGGGACGCGGCCAGGGAGTCGAGGCCGGGTGTGCGGGTGGGGTCGGTGACGATGGCGGTGAACTCGTCTCCGCCGATTCGGGCGGCCAGGCCGTGCCGGTCGCACCAGGTGTCGAGGCGGGCGGCGGTGGCGGCGAGGACCGCGTCCCCGGCGGCGTGGCCGTGGGTGTCGTTGACGGCCTTGAAGTCGTCCAGGTCGAGGAGCAGGACCAGGGCGCCGGGGTTGCGGGTGATGAGGCGTTCGGCGCGGGTGGTCCATCCGGCGCGGGTGTGGAGGCCGGTCAGGGGATCGCGGCGGGCGGTGGCCAGACGGCGGGTGAGGAAGCCGCTGTGCAGGGCCCAGCCGAGGGCGGGTAAGGCGGGGGCGATGGCTTGCAGGTCCACGGCGGTCACCGGCCCTTGGGGGTGTTCATCAGGGAGCGGAGGACGACGGCGAGCACGGCGACGGAGGCGGCGGTGATGGCGACGGCGAGGAACATCGAGACGAAGACGAAGCCGACGATCACCAGACCGGCCGCGACACCGAGCGGGTGCTCCTTCACGACCTCCAGGGCAGTGCCGAGCGCGGTGGGCGTGGGCGCCGGGGCCTGGTGAATCACGACGGGCGCCGGGTCGGCGACCGGGGCCGGGGCCGAGGTGATGACGGCGGGGGCGAAGACGTCGGGGGTCGGGTACTTGGGCTTGAACACGGCGGTACTCCCTTCGGGGGCGGGTTACTTGATGGCGGTGTTGATGACCGGGGCGAGCAGGCTGTCGGCGAGGAGGTAGCCGCCCAGGAGAATCACGGCGACGAGCCAGGCCGGGGGGCGAAAGAGCTTGATGCCGAGGTAGCCGACGACGATCAGGGCGAGCCAGAGCGGGACGTCCATGGCGGTGCTCTCCTTGTCAGCGGACGGTGCAGCGGTGGGTACGGGCGGCGAGCTGTGCGGCGGACTGGGAGGAGAAGTCGGCGGACCAGCCGCAGTTGTCGTTGGAGCACACGGCGGCGTGCTTGGTGCGGCCGTTGCGGTCGCGGTGGGTACCGATCTGCACCGGTCCGATCCGCATCACGGAGTGGAAGAAGTCGCGGGCAGCCATCGGGCTCAGAGCTGCGTTCGCAGGCTGTGGCCGGGGAACTCGGCGAGGATGCGGGCCGCTGCCACGGGGTCGGGGGTGCGTTCGGCGGCCTCTTCGGCGAGGAGGCGGGCCAGGGTCGGTCGGCCTGCTTCGGTCATCTCGCGGGCGGCGGTCAGGTATTCGTCTCGGGTCGTTTCGCGTCCATGCATGGTGAGCGGGTCCTTTCAGGCGAATTGGGCGGCGAGTTGGTCAGCCATCGGGCCGGGAAGGCCGAGGCGGGCGCGCAGGGTGTCGGCGTCGATCGGGGCCCCGGTAGCGGTGCGGTGTGCGTCGGCGACCTTGCGGGCGTGATCGAGCAGAGCGGGCGGAACGTCCACGGCCGCCGGGGCGGGCAGAGCCGGGACAGGCTCAGCGGCGGGCAGCTGCTCAGGCGAGGGCTCCGATTCGGGTGCTGATTCGGCCGGCACGGGGACCGGGCGATCGGCCGAGGGCAGCGGCTCGGGGTCGGGTGCGGTGTCCGGCTCGGTGGCCCGGGTGTGGACGAGGAGCGTTCCGCCGAGGAAGGCCAGGGCAGGCCATCCGGCGACGAGGATGCACAGCCAGGCGGGCACGTGGTCGAGGTCGAGGAGCCCGGCGGTGGCGATATTCGCGCCCAGCGACGCGGTGAGGGCTACGGCGAACCACGTCCAGGCCGCACGGGTGGGCTCGTGTGCGGTGCGCAGGTTGCGCAGCCGCCGCCAGGCCGCGACCAGGAGCAGGTCCACGCTGATGGGGTAGGCCCACGCTTTCCAGCCGTCCTGTCCGGCGGCCTGGGCGATGTCGTGCAGGTGGGCGAAGGACAGGGCCCCGGCAATCACGGCTTGCACCAGAACGGCATCCACGCGAATCGAGCGGGTCACGGCTTCCTCCTTCGGGCATGGCGGGGGTAGGGACATGGCGCGGGTGCGGTCACGCCGACCGTCGAGCGGGGTGGGTCAGGCGGTGGCGGGCGCGGTGGCCTGGCCGGGGACCTTGACCAGGGACACGCTCGGCAGCACCGGCCGGAACGCGGCAAGCTCGGCAATATCCGGGGTGCGGTGGGCGTGGGTGTTGCAGGCGGTCACGGCCTGCCGCAGCGACGTGAAGGGGGTGCGGATGCGGACCCAGCCGCCTGCCGAGTCTCCGGCGACTGCCATGCCGGGCCGTTCGATGGGGATCTGTGTGGTGGCGGTGACGGCGTCCGGGGAGATGTCGCCGAACGCCATCTTGGCGGAGGCTTCATCGTTGACCCGGTGCGAGACACGGCCGGTCAACTGGGCGCGGAGCATGGTGATTCCGTCGCCGAGTTCGGCGCCGAAGCGCTGCCCGCAGATTTCGACGTAGATGCCTGCCGCACGGCCGAGCTGGACCAGGCGGACGAGGGCGGTGATGATCCGCTCCCGGCGCTTCTTCTCCGCACTGTTAGCGAACAGAGCCAGCTCCGCGACCTCGTCGACCAGGAGCACGACGGGGACCGGGCGCAGCGGGTCGGGCAGGCCCCAGATGTCGGCGGTGATCTCCGCATCCGGTGTGTCCGAGCTGATCCGCTGTTCCCGGCGGATGACCTGATAGGTGTCCGCCATCCGCCCTACGAGGGCTTCCAGGAGTTCGGCGGCGGTGTCGGGGTTGTCGGCAAGGGCGGAGAAGCGGCGAGCCAGAGGGAAGAGCTCCACACCCTGCTTGCAGTCGATCCCGACCAGCGCCACATCACGGGCGGCGAGTTCCTTGACCAACTGCCGCTGGTAGACCGACTTCCCCGACTCCGTCGCACCCAGGTTCAGGGCGTGCGGAACCTGCCGGTAGTCGCGGTAGTGGACCTCTCCGTCCTCCCGCAGTGCGACCGGGATACGCAGACCGGTTCCGCGCTCCACGGTGGCGGGCATCTTCACCCGCTTGAGTACGTCGTAGCCCGTCATCCGCAGCTCCACCACACCCGAGCGGATCTCACGCGAGGTGACGCCCTGCATGGAGAACGAGTGACGCAGGCGGTCCGTGGAGGCGGTGAAGTCGAAGGCGTCCTGACCGGGCCGCATCTTCAGCCGCAGCACCAGCCCAGTCCGGGTGGGCCGCATCCGAACGATGCGCGGAGGCCGGGAGTTCGGAGCCGGACGACTCGCGACCCGCGCCAGCGTCAGCCTCAGCCGGGACGGCGGAACCGTCAGCCCACAGGCGTCCATCACCGAGGCGTACCGGACGGACACCCGAAGCATCGCGAAGGCGATACCGAAGGCCATCCAGTACCAGGCCGGACGCAGCGACCGCAGCACCAGCACGGCCGCGACCAGGACCACGAACCCGATCAGGAAGACGTTCCCCGACATGGCGCTCAGGCCTTGGCGCCGGAGGGGGTGACCAGAGCCACCGCGCGGAAGGCGATACCGAACCGCTTCTCACCGTTGAAGGTGTTCTCCCAGTCACGGGCCTTGAGCCCAACGACGCTGATCGGCATACCGAGCTTGAGTCCGGCCGGGATGCCGGTCTCCGGGATGGAGACGGTGTAGAGGTTCGCTTCACCGTCGTCGGCGACGGTCAGGCCGACCGTCATCATCTTCGCCTTGGTCTCGCGGTCGATGGCGATCTCGCCGGTCTCCTTGTTGATCACCTTGAGCTTCGGCTCAACAGCGACGAACACGACGGCGGACGAGAGATCGATCTTGAAGGACGACACGATGGTTCTCCTCTAGAAGAGATCATCTCCTGCACTCATGTACAGGAGCTAGGACTAGAAGAGTGCAGGACTCCTGTACATGAGTCAACCCGCCACGGAAAGAATCTCGTGACGGGCCGTCAGAAATGAGTGGTCGTCAGTCCCCTGCGGGGAAGCGGTAGTCGAGAACGAACTGATCAGCGGCCATGATCGTGTCGCAGACCTCCACGACCCGGTCAGCCGACGTTGTCGCATTGCGAATGAGGTGAATCACAGGAGATCCGGGGCTCAGCGCCAGAGCCGAGGCTTCAGCCTTGGTCGCGAGCCTCGCCCGTACCGTCTCGGTGAACTCCGCGAGGACGTGCCCGTGATCCTCAAGACGGGCGTAGATCCCGCCACCGCCGGGGTTCTCGGCGAACGTCTCGGGGATGTCCTTCACCACGTCCCAGGGCAGATACGAGGTGGCCTCTTCCGTGGGCACCCCGTCGCGGAAGTAGCGACGCTTGCGGGCGAGCACCTGAGTGCCGGCCGCGATGCCCAGCCGCTCCGCGATCTCCGGCGGCGCCTCGGTGGGACCGATGAACAGGACGTTCACGGACGGCTTGCCGCCCGACTGCTCAGCCTCTGCCAGGTAGGCCGCCTTACCTGCCTTCCGGTGAGAGCGGCGGAACCGGTCCGAAGACTTCCTCTGCACAGGAGGCCGGGAGCGGACGAAGGAGCCGCGGCCGTGATGCGTCTCGATGAGCTGAGTCGTCCGCAGCTCCGCGACAGCCTTGCGCACGGTCCCCGAGGCCACGCCGTAGCGCTCCATCAGGTCCGCTTCACTCGGCACGGCGGCTCCAGCTGCCAGCGTGCCCGAGCTGATCTGTGCGGCAAGGTCGTCGGCGATCTGGAGATACTTCGCCTTGGCCGACGATGCCACTTCGCTACTCGCCATAGTCCTTCTCAGTCTCCTATTCTCATGTACATGAGTAACAGCCGCCAGGAGACCCCGTCAACGCCGCTCCACTCCGTGTCTGTAGCCGGGGTGGTCATCCGCGAAGACGGGCGCGTACTGACGATCAAGCGCGCCGACAACGGAACCTGGGAGCCGCCCGGCGGTGTGCTCGAACTGTCGGAAGCGCCTGAGGACGGTGTGCGCCGCGAGGTCTACGAAGAGACCGGGGTCAAAGTCCAGGTGGACCGACTGACCGGGGTCTACAAGAACACAACCCGGGGCATCGTCGCCCTGGTCTTCCGCTGCCACGCCGAAGGCGGACGGGAACAGCTCTCGGACGAGTCCACCGCAGTCGAGTGGTTGACGCCCGCCGAGATCACCAGCCGCATGGGCGAGGTCTACGCGGTGCGCGTGACGGATGCCCTCCAGGACGACGCCCCGCATGTGCGCTCCCACGATGGACGGAAAGTCATCACGACCAAGGGTTGGTAGAAACCTTCTCTACGGGTTCAAGGCGCCGCGCAAGCGCGGCGCGCGCCGCAGCCCCCCGCCGGGGGGGGGGGGGGGGGCGGCCCCCCCGGCCCCCCGCCGGGGGGCGGGGCCGCGGGCGGGCCGCCACCCCCGGGGGGGACCGCCCGCCCCCG
>NZ_JBFBAL010000010.1:0-303043 GCF_040682175.1 Streptomyces sp. NPDC051320 | reverse complement strand
GGAGGGGGGGCCCCCCAACGGGGTGCCGCCCTCCGGCGTTCGCGCCACATGCGCCCGTGCTACTTGCGCATGACCTCCGGCTCGTGCCGGCGCAGCAACCGGGCCACCACGATCCCGCAGACCACACCCATCGCCAGCAGGATGCCCATGTCCAGCACCCAGGTGCCGAGAGTGTGCTCCCAGAGCGGGTCGGTGTTGGTGGGGTCCTTCTTGTCGGGCAAAAGGACGTTCAGCGACGCGGTGGTGCCGGCCGCCGCGACCGCCCAGCGGGACGGCATCAGATAGGAGAACTGGTTGACCCCCACGGCGCCGTTCAGCGTGAAGAGGCAGCCGGTGAACACGACCTGGATGATCGCGAACATGACCAGCAGCGGCATGGTCTTCTCGGCGGTCTTCACCAGGGCGGAGATGATCAGGCCGATCATCATCGAGGTGAAGCCGAGCGCCATGATCGGCAGCGTCAGCTCGATGCGGGTGGAGCTCGAGAAGATCAGGCCATCGGCGGGCGCCTTCTTCAGTCCGAAGCCGATGCCGCCGATGATGGCGCCCTGCACCACGGTGATCAGGCCGAGCACGATCACCTTGGACATCAGGTACGCGGAACGCGACAGGCCGGTCGCCCGTTCACGTTCGTAGATCACCCGTTCCTTGATCAGCTCTCGTACGGAGTTCGCGGCGCCGGCGAAACAGGCGCCGACCGAGAGGATCAGCAGCACCGTGGCGCCGTCGCCGTTACTGCGGTGACCGGCCGGTGGGCCGAAGCCGAGCCCGTAGTCGGCCGGGATGAGCGCGCCGACCGCGCCGAGCACCGCGGGCAGCAGCACCGTCAGGGCCATGAATCCCCGGTCGGAGACGATCACCGACACGTAGCGGCGGATCAGGGTGAACAGCTGGGAGCCCCAGCCCTGGGGCTTCGGCGGCTTCATCGCCTGGACCGGCGGCATCTGGACGGACTGCACCGCCACGGCGTCGATGTCCGCGGCGTACATCTGATAGTGCTGCGAGCCGCGCCAGCGTCCCGCCCAGTCGTAGTCGCGGTAGTTCTCGAAGGCGGAGAAGACGTCCGCCCAGCTGCTGTAGCCGAAGAAGTTGAGTGCCTCCTCCGGCGGCCCGAAGTAGGCGACCGCCCCGCTCGGCGCCATCACCAGGAGCTTGTCGCAGATGGCGAGCTCGGCGACCGAGTGGGTGACGACGAGGACCGTACGGCCGTCATCGGCCAGTCCGCGCAGCAGCTGCATGACATCGCGGTCCATGCCCGGGTCGAGGCCGGAGGTCGGCTCGTCCAGGAAGATCAGCGACGGCTTGGTCAGCAACTCCAGGGCGACCGAGACGCGCTTGCGCTGACCGCCGGAGAGGGAGGTGACCTTCTTCTCCTTGTGGATGTCCAGTTTGAGCTCGCGCAGCACCTCGTCGATGCGGGACTCGCGCTCGGCCTCGGTGGTGTCGGCGGGGAAGCGGAGCTTGGCCGCGTACTTCAGCGCCTTACGGACCGTGAGTTCCTTGTGCAGGATGTCGTCCTGCGGGACCAGGCCGATGCGCTGGCGCAGCTCGGCGAACTGCTTGTACAGATTCCGGTTGTCGTAGAGGACGTCACCCCGGTTGGCGGGCCGGTAGCCGGTGAGCGCCTTGAGCAAGGTGGACTTGCCGGAGCCGGACGGGCCGATGACCGCGATGAGGGACTTCTCCGGCACGCCGAAGGAGACGTCCTTGAGGATGTCCTTGCCCCCGTCGACCGTCACCGTGAGGTGCCGGGCGGAGAAGGAGACCTCACCGGTGTCGACGAACTCCTCGAGCCGGTCGCCGACGAGGCGGAAGGTCGAGTGGCCGACGCCGACGATGTCGTTGGGGCCGATCAGCGCCGTGCCGGACTTGGCCATCGGCTGGCCGTTGATGTACGTGCCGTTGTGCGATCCGAGGTCGTGGATCTCGAAGCGGCCATCGGGCGTGGCGACGAATTCGGCGTGGTTACGGGAGACCTGGAGGTCGGAGACGACCAGCTCGTTCTCCAGCGCACGGCCGATGCGCATCACCCGGCCGAGCGCCAGCTGATGGAACGTGGTCGGGCTGCGGTCCCCGTACACCGGCGGGGCCCCCGCGGCGCCGCCGGCCCCATGAGCCGGGCCGCCCTGCTGCGGAACCTGAGCCTGGTGCGGTTGTTGAGCCTGCCGGCCCTGCTGGTCCTGGGCTGCCTGCAGCGGCTGAGCCGGGGCCTGCGCGAACGCCGCCTGCCCCCGGTCCGCCTGCGCGGCGGACGGCTGGGCCTGCGCGGCCGCCCGTCCGGCTGCGGCAGCACCCGCCACCTGCGCCCCGGCACCCGAGAAGGTCAGTCCGGGGCCGTCCGTCGCGTTGCCCAGCCGCACGTCGGAGCCGGGGCCGATCTCCGTCCGCTGGATGCGCTGCCCCTGCACAAAGGTGCCGTTGGTGGAGCCGTGGTCCTCAATGACCCAACTACGGCCCTCCCAGCTGATCGTTGCGTGCCGCCAGGACACTCTGGCGTCGTCGATCGCCAGGTCGCCCTGCGGATCACGCCCCACGGTGTACGACCTGGACGGGTCGAGCGTCCAGGCGCTGCCATTCAATTCCAGTACGAGTTCCGGCACTCCAGCCCCACTTATTGTCCCCCGAGGTCCCCCCATCACAGGGAGTCCAGGGATGGCGAACATCGTGGGGAACTATTTCAGGCCGAGCGACGTATCCGGAACCCGGGCCGGGTGACGACCGCGTACCAAAGGGCCGCGGCCGCCCTTGGGCAGGTACCAAAAGCTACCGGACCGGTGGAAGGAACCACGAGTGCGTACTGACCCTGAGTAACCATCGCAACTCGGCTTGAAACCGGCTGCCGGGGACCCTGTCCGGTCCGCGGGACAGAGGGTGGTACCGCGACCGCCGCCCTATACGGTGGGGATCACCATGAGCGCATCGCAGCCCCCGAAGTCGCAGCCACCCACGTCGCAGCCCGCCCCGTCGCAGCCGGCAGAGTCGCAGCCGGCAGAGTCGCGGTCCGCGGAACGTGACGACTTCCCCACCCTTCTCGTGAAGATCTTCGGGAAGGACCGGCCCGGAATCACGGCCGGGCTCTTCGACACGCTGGCCGCCTACGCCGTCGATGTGATCGACATCGAACAGGTCGTCACCCGTGGCCGTATCGTCCTGTGTGCCCTGGTCACCGCCCCGGGCCCCAGCGGCCCCGGCCAGGGTGAACTGCGGGCGACCGTGCACAGCTGGGCCGATTCGCTCAAGCTGGAGGCCGAGATCATCTCCGGCACCGGCGACAACCGGCCCCGGGGCAGCGGTCGTTCGCATGTGACCGTGCTCGGGAAGCCGCTCACCGCCGAGTCGACGGCCGCCATAGCGGCCAGCATCACCGCCACCGGCGGCAATATCGACCGGGTGTTCCGGCTGGCGAAGTATCCGGTGACCGCGGTGGAATTCGCGGTGTCCGGTGTGGAGACCGAACCGCTGCGCACCGCACTCGCGATCGAGGCGTCGGCGCTCGGCGTGGATGTCGCCGTGATCTCCGCCGGGCTGCACCGCCGGGCGCAGCGGCTCGTCGTGATGGATGTCGATTCGACCGTCATCCAGGACGAGGTGATCGAGCTCTTCGCCGCACACGCGGGATGCGAGCAGGAGGTCGCCGAGGTCACCGCCCGGGCGATGCGCGGCGAGCTGGACTTCGAGCAGTCGCTGCACGCGCGGGTCGCCCTGCTGGCGGGGCTCGACGCGTCGGTCGTGGACAAGGTGCGGGCCGAGGTGCGGCTGACGCCCGGCGCCCGCACCCTGATCCGTACGCTCAAGCGGCTCGGCTACCAAGTGGGCGTGGTGTCCGGCGGGTTCACCCAGGTCACCGATGACCTGCAGGATCGCCTCGGTCTCGACTTCGCCTCCGCCAACACGCTGGAGATCGTCGACGGGAAGCTCACCGGCCGGGTCGTCGGCGAGATCGTGGACCGGGCCGGCAAGGCGCGGCTGCTGCGCCGCTTCGCCGAGGAGGCGGGTGTACCGCTCGCGCAGACCGTCGCGATCGGCGACGGTGCCAACGATCTGGACATGCTGAACACGGCCGGGCTCGGCGTCGCGTTCAACGCCAAGCCGGTGGTCCGCAAGGCAGCCGATACGGCGGTGAACGTGCCGTTCCTGGACACCGTGCTGTATCTGCTGGGCATCACCCGCGAAGAGGTCGAGGCGGCGGACGGCCTGATCGACGACGAGGCGTAACGCGCACGACGAGGAACGACCGCCCGGCCCCGGCCACGCCGGGGCCAGGAGGCTACGCGTGCGGGGCCCAGAAGTCGGTGAGCGTGCCGACGCCGTGCTCTACGGACTTCCACGACCCGGGGAAGTCGATGACGGCGACCGCCGCGGTCGGGAAGCCGGCACGGTTCATCCGGGCCAGCGCATCGCCCTGCGCGCGGCCCGCCAGCGCGTCGGCTGCGGCGTGCATGCCGGGGTTGTGCCCGATGACGAGGAGGTGGCGCACCTCGTCCGGGGTCTCGTTCAGCAGTGCGAGGATGTCGCCCAGCGAGGCTTCGTACAGCCGCTCCTCGTAGACCGTCCTGGGGCGGTGCGGCAGCTCCTGTACTGCCAGCTTCCAGGTCTCCCGCGTTCTGGTCGCGCTCGAACAGAGGGCCAGGTCGAAGGAGAGATCGTGGGAGCCCAGCCAGACCCCTGCCGCGGGGGCGTCCAGGCGGCCCCGCTCGGCGAGCGGCCTGTCGTGGTCGGACACCTCGGGCCAGTCGGCCTTGGCGTGCCGGAGAAGGACGATCCTGCGGGACTCGGAGGTTCCGGGGGCTGTTCCCCCGGAAGACACAGCGGCGCTCATGCATTCCAGCTTCGCACGGATCGGGCCATCGGGCGCAGGGAGTTGGAGGGGTCCCCCAGCACGGGTGAATGCGAGCGCGGGCGTATGCCGGCCCGGCGAATATGCCAGGGGAGGGGGCGACGCTACAGGGACAAGCTCTGCTGGATGCGCTGCAGGACGTGCGCGACGGCAGGGTCGCCCGCCGCCGCGTGCGCCTGGCCCGGCGCGCTGATGAGCAGCAGCAGGGCGGCGAAGGCGATGGCCGGAAGCGCGACCGCCCACCACGGCAGCCGCACCTCCACACCACCCCGGGTGCGGGGGTGGGAGCTGGTGTACGTACGGGCCGCCATGGCTGCCTCCGTCAAGCTCGTGGTCGCTGATGCACCTCGAACCTACGGAATACGGAGGGCCGGTCCCATCCGGTGATCCACCCACTTCACCCTGACCCTGGCCCCCTAGGGGACGGTGGGGTCAGCCCCACCCCGCCGCATCGGGAACCGGGACGCCGCCCGGCGGGCGTCTCAGGGCGAGATGATCGAGGCGATGACGGCGACGATCGCCATGGTGGCGAACATCGCGGTCAGCACGAGCAGGAACTTCTTCTGGCCATTGGGGGGATGTGGTTCGAGCACTGGCATGGGGTCAGTCTCGCATCTCAGGATTCGTCCTCGATCGTCCGGTCCCGGCCGGCGAGGATCCCGACCGCGATCTGCGGCAGCATCAGGCCTCCCATCAGCGCGATCGGCAGTCCCCAGCCGCCGCTGTGCTGGTACAGAACGCCCACCAGCAACGGTCCGGGGATGGAGATCAGATAGCCGGTGGACTGTGCGAAGGCGGAGAGCCTGACCACTCCGGCGCCGCTCCGCGACCGCATGCCGATCATGGTGAGGGCCAGCGGGAAGGAACAGTTGGACACACCGAGCAGCAGCGCCCAGAGCCAGGCACCGCCGGCCGGGGCCAGATAGAGCCCGGCGTATCCCGCGAGCCCGCAGACGCCGAGTGCGAGGGCTATCGGGCCCTGGTGCCGCATGCGAGCGGCCAGCCTGGCAATGACGAAGGAGAGCGGTACGCCCATCACCATGGTCACGGCGAGCAGCAGACCTGCCGTGCCGGCCGGGACCCCGGCGTCCCGGAAGATCTGCGGCATCCAGCCCATGGTGATGTACGCGCCGGTGGCCTGGAGACCGAAGAAGCAGGCGAGCGACCAGGCGGTGCGGCTGCGGATGATCCGCGGTACGGGCGTCTCCTCGCGGGGCCCGTCCCCGGCGGCTTCCCCCGGCCCTTCACCGGCTTCGTCCGCGGCTGCGGCGCTCCGGTCCTTGACCAGCGCGATCCAGGGCAGCACGGCCACGGCCGCCGGCACGGCCCACACCCCGAGCCCCACCCGCCAGCTGCCGCCGAGCCCGTGCGTCAGCGGCACGGTCACGGCTGCGGCCAGGGCGGTTCCCAGGGCGAGCGCCATGGAGTAGAGCCCGGTCATGGTGCCGACCCGGTCGGGGAAGTACCGCTTGACGATCACCGGCATCAGCACATTGCTGACGGCGATACCCATCAGTGCGAGGGCGCTGGCGGCGAGGAAGCCGACCGTTCCCCCCGCGAAGGGACGGATGACCAGCCCGGCGGTGATGGCGGCCATACCCGCGCAGACGATCGCGCCGGGGCCGAACCTGCGCGCCAGCCGCGGGGCCGTCACGCCGAAGACGGCGAAACACAGCGGCGGTACGGAGGTGAGGACACCGGCGACGCTGCCGCTCATGCCGAGGCTGTCCCGTACTTCTTCGAGCAGCGCGCCGAGGCTGGCGATGGCGGGGCGCAGGTTCACGGCGGCGAGGACGATGGCGACCATCACCAGTTTGACGGTCCAGGCCGCGGGGCGCGGGGTGGTGGAATCCACCGGGGTGCGCGGCTCGGCGGCGCGGCTCAGGATCTTCGTCTCGTCGTCGGACATAGGACCATCATAGAATCATGGGATGATTGGTTGTCCAATCCCGCCCGTCCACCGGCCCTAGCCCGAACGAGGAACACCATGGCGCTGACCTCTCCCCGGCGTTCCGCACTCGCCGACCAGGTGATCACCGAGTTGCGGAACCAGATCACCTCCGGCGAGTGGCCGGTGGGATCGCGCATCCCGACCGAGCCGGAACTGGTGGAACAGCTGGGAGTGGCCCGCAACACCGTCCGGGAGGCGGTGCGCGCGCTGGCCCACAACGGACTGCTCGACATCCGGCAGGGCTCGGGCACGTATGTCATCGCCACCAGCGAGCTGGCCGGTGTGATGCACCGCCGCTTCGCTTCGGCCGACCCCCGGCACATCGCGGAGCTGCGCTCCACGCTCGAGTCCTCGGCGGCCCGGCTGGCCGCCGAGCGGCGGACGGAGCGGGACATGAAGCAGCTGACCGCGCTGCTCGCCCATCGCGAGCGGACCTGGGAGATGGGCGACGCGGAGGCCTTCGTCGCCGCCGACGCCACGCTGCACCTGGCCATCGTCAACGCCTCGCACAATGACGTGCTGACCGAGCTCTACGCCGACCTGGGCGATCTGCTGCGCGACTGGCTGCGCGACGACGTGGGCCGGGAGCTGCGGCCCGAGGGGTACATGGACCACAGCCGGCTGATCGAGGCGATCCGGGCCGGCGACGCGGACACGGCGGCCGTGGAGGCCGCCAGTCACGCCTTCAACTGCCTCGGCGACCGGGTCTGAGAGCACCGGCCGCCCCGGCGGTTCACGCGACGCGCTGCGGCGCTTTTCCGCGTCGGCGTCCCACCGGTCGGCGCTCGGTGTGCGGCGACTCCCGGCCCGCCGGGACGTACAAATGTTGCCACACAGAGGTACGAGTGGTGCCACATACCGGCGTCTCCGCCGGTCCCGCAACGCGACCGTGCGCCCGCCTCAGGGAGACGGGCGCACGGTCGCACTACGGAACAACGGGAAGCTCAGGCACCCATCATGTGCACGCCACCATCGACGTGGATGATCTCGCCGGTGGTCTTCGGGAAGAAGTCCGAGAGCAGCGCGACGATACCCCGGCCGGCCGGCTCCGGGTCGGTCATGTCCCACTTGAGCGGGGAGCGGGTGTTCCAGACGTCCGCGAGTTCACCGAAGCCGGGGATGGACTTGGCGGCCATGGAGCGGAGCGGTCCGGCCGAGATGAGGTTGCAGCGGATGTCGTCGGTGCCCAGGTCGCGGGCGAGGTAGCGCGACGTCGCCTCGAGGGCGGCCTTCGCCGGCCCCATCCAGTCGTACTGCGGCCACGCGTACTGCGCGTCGAAAGTGAGACCGACGATCGAGCCGCCGGCGCCCATCAGGGGGCGGCAGGCCATGGCGAGCGACTTCAGTGAGAACGCCGAGACGTGCATCGCCGTGGAGACCGACTCGAAGGGGGTGTTGAGGAAGTTGCCGCCGAGTGCGTCCTGCGGCGCGAAGCCGATGGAGTGCACCACGCCGTCGAGCGAGCCGAGTTCGTCGCGGACCAGCCCGGCGAGCCGGTCCAGGTGCTCGGCGTTGGTCACGTCCAGCTCGAGGACCTTGGCCGGCTTGGGCAGCTTCTTGGCGATGCGCTCGGTGAGCGTCGGCCGCGGGAAGGCCGTCAGAATGACCTCCGCACCCTGCTCCTGGGCCACCTTGGCGGCGTGGAAGGCGATGGAGGACTCCATCAGCACACCCGTGATGAGGATGCGCTTGCCGTCGAGAATTCCGCTCATGTGATCAGTGACCCATGCCCAATCCGCCGTCAACGGGGATGACGGCTCCAGTGATGTACGACGCGTCGTCGGAGGCGAGGAAGCGCACCGCGGCGGCGATCTCCTCCGGCTTCGCATACCGGCCGAGCGGCACCTGCGAGACGATGCCCGCGCGCTGCTCGTCGGTGAGCACCTTGGTCATGTCGGTGTCGACGAAACCGGGTGCGACGACGTTGAAGGTGATGTTGCGCGAGCCCAGTTCGCGGGCGAGTGAGCGCGCGAACCCGACCAGGCCCGCCTTGGACGCGGCGTAGTTCGCCTGCCCCGCCGAGCCGAGCAGACCGACCACCGACGAGATGAGGACGACCCGGCCCTTCTTGGCACGCAGCATGGCACGGTTGGCGCGCTTGACGACGCGGAAGGTTCCGGTGAGGTTGGTGTCGATGACGGCGGTGAAGTCCTCCTCGGACATCCGCATCAGCAACTGGTCCTTGGTGACACCGGCGTTGGCCACCAGCACCTCCACCGGACCGTGCCTCTCCTCGATCTCCTTGTAGGCCTGCTCCACCTGCTCCGTGTCAGTGATGTCGCACTTGACGGCCAGGAAGCCCTCCGGCGGCTCTCCGGAGCGGTACGTGATCGCGACCTTGTCGCCTGCGTCGGCGAACACGCGGGCGATGGCGAGGCCGATCCCCCGGTTTCCTCCGGTGACGAGAACCGAGCGGCTCAACGGATCACCCTTTCCTTGGCTGGTCTGGTACACCGAAAACCTATCGGTACCGGCCGCGGCAGGAGGAATCGGCCCCTGACAGTGGCTCCGGCGAGGCACTGTCGGGTTCCTACAGTTGACCGTGGCGTGGCCTCGGTCCGGCCTTCCTCGTTGAGGCGCCAGGGGGAGGCGAAAAGCGGTCGTGATGTCTGCTGCCGTGCTGGTAGTAAGTGGGAATGGTTACGGAAGCCCTTGATGACATGGACCGTCTGATCGCCGAGCGGGCCTGCGAGCGCCTGATCATCGAGTTCGTCCGCGAGCTCGACCTGGGGGACCCGGGCGAGGTGGCTGAGCTGTTCACGGCTGACGGCGTCTGGGAGTGGGCTGAGGGCGACCGCAGGATCCAGGGCCGTGACGCACTTCGGACCTACTTCGGTTCGCGGCCTGCCGACCGGCTCTCCCGCCGGGTCTGCACGAACGTCCTGGTGACCCTCACCTCCGCGTCGACAGCGACGGCGACCACCTACTTCACGACCTACCGTGTCGATGGTCATACCGCCGGCATGGTGCCTCCGCGGATCCCCGTCCAGGTGGGGCAGTACGAGGACAGTTTCCGCAAGGTCGACGGCCGGTGGCTGCTCGGCACGCGCTCCACGTTTCTTGCTTTCGGCGGACCGACCGAGCGCCTTGGGCCGGCTGACAAGTCGTGACGCTGCCGGCCGAGCAGCGCACCGCTGCCGGCCGGACGAGCGCCAGGGGCCGCGACCCGGCGCAGCGGGTCCGGGCCGCTGCAGAACCGGCCCGGCGCGTGGTTCACTCCGAAACACGTCAAGAGAAGGGGAGCCCTTCGTGGCCCATGAGGTAGATCAGTCGTTCCTGGCGCTGCCGCTGCGCGCCCTCGCCGACGCGGCACTCGCGCGGGCCCGGGCGCTGGGCGCCGAGCATGCCGACTTCCGGCTCGAGCGGGTCCGCAGTGCGACCTGGCGGCTGCGGGACGCCAAACCGGCCGGGTCGTCGGACACCACGGATCTCGGCTACGCGGTGCGGGTGGTGCACGGCGGTAGTTGGGGGTTCGCGTCCGGCGTCGGTCTGTCGATGGACGCGGCCGCGCGGGTCGCCGGGCAGGCGGTGGCGATGGCGAAGCTGTCTGCCCGGGTGATCAGCGCCGCCGGCTCCGATGAGAGGGTGGAGCTGGCGGACGAACCGGTGCACGCGGACCGGACGTGGGTCTCGGCGTACGAGGTCGACCCCTTCTCCGTACCGGCGGAGGAGAAGACCGAACTGCTGGCCGAATGGTCTTCGCGGCTGCTGCGGGCGGACGGGGTCGCGCATGCGGACGCCTCGCTGATGACGGTGCTGGAGAACAAGTTCTACGCGGACACCGCCGGAACGGTGACGACCCAGCAGCGGGTCAGACTGCACCCGCAGCTCACCGCGGTGGCCGTGGACGCGGCCACCGGCGAGTTCGACTC
Organism: Streptomyces sp. NPDC051320; assembly: GCF_040682175.1. NCBI lineage: Bacteria > Bacillati > Actinomycetota > Actinomycetes > Kitasatosporales > Streptomycetaceae > Streptomyces > Streptomyces sp. NPDC051320. The sequence goes on along the minus strand of NZ_JBFBAL010000010.1, from coordinate 292,383 downwards.
GATGCGGACGCTCGCGCCGCCGGTCGGGCGGGGCTGGGAGTACCTGCGGGGCACCGGATGGGACTGGGACTCCGAACTGGAGCGGATTCCGTCGCTGCTCGCCGAGAAGATGCGCGCGCCGAGCGCGGAGGCGGGGACGTACGACCTGGTGGTCGACCCGTCCAACCTGTGGCTGACCATTCACGAGTCGATCGGGCACGCCACCGAGCTGGACCGGGCGCTGGGTTACGAGGCGGCGTACGCCGGTACCTCCTTCGCCACCTTCGACCAGCTCGGCAAGCTCGCGTACGGCTCCCCGGTGATGAACGTGACGGGTGACCGCACCGCCGAGCACGGCCTCGCGACCATCGGGTTCGACGACGAGGGGGTCGCAGCGCAGTCCTGGGATCTGGTCAGGGACGGCACGCTGGTCGGTTACCAACTGGACCGGCGGATCGCGAAGCTGACCGGTCTCGGCCGGTCCAACGGGTGCGCGTACGCGGACTCGCCGGGTCATGTACCGGTCCAGCGGATGGCGAACGTGTCGCTGCAGCCGGATCCGGGCGGCCTTTCGACCGAGGGGCTGATCGGGGGCGTCGAGCGAGGGATCTACGTGGTGGGCGACCGGTCGTGGTCCATCGATATGCAGCGCTACAACTTCCAGTTCACCGGCCAGCGTTTCTACCGGATCGAGAACGGCGAACTCGCCGGGCAGCTGCGGGATGTCGCCTACCAGGCGACCACCACGGAGTTCTGGGGCTCGATGGAGAAGGTCGGCGGCCCGCAGACCTACGTCCTCGGCGGGGCGTTCAACTGCGGCAAGGCCCAGCCGGGCCAGGTCGCCGCCGTCTCGCACGGGTGTCCTTCCGCCCTCTTCCGGGGCGTCAACATCTTGAACACCACGCAGGAGGCGGGCCGATGAGCCGCACCACGAAGCCGCACGAGATCGTCGAGCGAGCTCTCGCGCTGTCCACCGCCGACGGCTGCGTGGTCATCGCCGACGAGGAGTCCAGCGCCAACCTCCGCTGGGCGGGCAACGCACTCACCACCAACGGCGTGACGCGGGGCAGGACGCTGACGGTCATCGCGACCGTCGACGGCAAGGAGGGCACCGCGTCCGGAGTAGTCTCCCGCTCCGCGGTCACCGCCGATGATCTCGAGCCGCTGGTCCGTGCCGCGGAGGCCGCGGCCCGTGGTGGATCCGCCGCCGAGGACGCCCAGCCCCTGGTCGCAGGGGTCCCCGCGTCACCCGACTTCACCGACGCCCCCGGCGAGACGACGTCGGCCGTGTTCGCCGATTTCGCGCCCGCACTCGGCGAATCCTTCGCCCGTGCCCGCGCCGGTGGACGAGAGCTCTACGGCTTCGCCCACCACGAACTGACCTGCAGCTACCTCGGTACATCCACGGGCCTGCGGCTGCGCCACGACCAGCCCAACGGCACGCTCGAAGTGAACGCCAAGTCGCCCGACCGGACCCGCTCCGCCTGGGCGGGACGCACCACCCGCGATTTCAAGGACGTCGACCCGGCCGCGCTGGACGCCGATCTCGCGCGGCGGCTGGCCTGGGCGGAGCGCCGCGTGGAGCTGCCGGCCGGCCGGTACGAGACGCTGCTGCCCCCGACGGCGGTGGCCGATCTGCTGATCTACCAGCTGTGGTCGTCGGCCGCCAGGGACGCCGCCGAAGGCCGTACGGTCTTCTCCCGGGCCGGCGGGGGCACCCGGGTCGGCGACAGGCTGTCGCCGCTGCCGCTGACGCTGCGCAGCGATCCGGCCGAGCCCGGTCTGGAGTCGGCGCCGTTCGTCCTGGCGCACGCCTCGGGGGACGACGCCTCGGTCTTCGACAACGGGCTGCCGCTGTCCCGTACCGACTGGATCCGCGAGGGGCGCCTGGCCCATCTGGTGACCACCCGGCACAGTGCGGGCCTGACCGGTCTTCCGGTGGCGCCCGCGATCAGCAATCTGATCCTGGAGGGCGGTGGTGAGCGCTCGCTGGAGGAGATGGTGGCCGCCACCGAGCGCGGGCTGCTGCTGACCTGTCTCTGGTACATCCGCGAGGTCGATCCGGCGACGCTGCTGCTGACCGGCCTGACCCGGGACGGCGTTTATCTGGTGGAGAACGGTGAGGTCGTCGGTGAGGTGAACAATTTCCGCTTCAACGAGTCCCCGGTGGACCTGCTGTCCCGGGCCACCGAGGCCGGCCGTACCGAGCAGACCCTGCCGCGTGAGTGGGGCGACTGGTTCACCAGGGCCGCGATGCCCGCACTGCGCATCCCGGATTTCAATATGAGTTCGGTCAGCCGGGGCGTATAACCTCTCAGACGTAGTTCCCGTGACACCGAAGGCCGAAGGAGACGCGAGACCCGTGACGGACATCGTCGACGAACTGAAGTGGCGAGGGCTGATCGCCGTCTCCACTGACGAGGACGCATTGCGCAAGGCGTTCGCGGACGGTCCCGTCACGTTCTATTGCGGATTCGACCCGACCGCGGCGAGTCTGCACCTCGGCAGTCTGGTGCAGATCCTCACCATGCGCCGGATCCAGCAGGCGGGGAACCGGCCGCTGGGCCTGGTCGGTGGCGCGACCGGCCTGATCGGTGACCCGAAGCCCAACGCGGAGCGCACCCTGAACGCTCCGGAGGTCGTGGCGCTGTGGGTGGAGCGGCTCCGCGGGCAGATCGAGCGCTACCTGGACTTCGACGGGCCGTACGCGGCGACGATGGTGAACAACCTGGACTGGACGTCGGGGCTGTCGGCCATCGACTTCCTGCGCGACATCGGCAAGCACTTCCGGGTCAACAAGATGATCGCCAAGGAGGCCGTCTCGCGGCGGCTCAACTCCGACGCGGGCATCAATTACACCGAGTTCAGCTACCAGATCCTCCAGGGCATGGACTTCCTGGAGCTGAACCGGCGGTACGGCTGCACGCTGCAGACCGGCGGCAGCGACCAGTGGGGCAATCTGACGGCCGGTTCCGATCTGATCCACCGGATCGACCCGGAGACGGTGGTGCACGCGCTGGCCACTCCGCTGATCACCAAGGCCGACGGCACGAAGTTCGGCAAGACGGAGTCCGGCACGATCTGGCTGGACGCCGAGCTGACGACGCCGTACGCCTTCTACCAGTTCTGGCTGAACGCCGACGACCGCGATGTCGCCCAGTTCCTGAGGATCTTCAGCTTCAAGAGCCGGGTGGAGATCGAGGAGCTGGAACGGCTCACCGAGGAGCGCCCGCAGGCCCGCGCCGCCCAGCGGTCACTTGCCGAGGAGCTCACCACGCTGGTGCACGGCGCCGATCAGTGCGCGGCGGTCGTCGCCGCGTCGAAGGCGCTCTTCGGCCAGGGCGAGCTGGCGGAGCTCGACGAGGCGACGCTGGGCGCCGCCCTCTCGGAGCTGCCGCACGCCAAGGTCGACGGCCTGCTGCCGGTCGTGGATCTGCTCGCCGAGGTCGGCCTGGTGCCGAGCAAGTCCGCGGCACGCAGGGCCGTGAAGGAGGGCGGGGCGTACGTCAACAACACGAAGGTGGCGGGCGAGGATGCCGTGCCCGCGGCGGAGGACCTGCTGCACGGGCGCTGGCTGGTGCTGCGCCGGGGCAAGAAGAACCTGGCCGCGGTCGAGGTCGTGGGCGGCTAGTCGGGAAGTCACGCAAGGCAGGGGGCGCGCGGCGAAAGCCGGCGCCCCCTGCCTGTGCGCTCCAACAATCTGCGCCTCAACGGGTCTGACTGCGGCCTCTGCCCCTGATCGAAGCCCAGAGCTGGTCTCCGATGGCGACGATGACCACGGCACCGGCCACCTGGAGCAGGTGCCTGATCCAGTCGATGCCCCGCGTGTGGTTGACGCCCAGTCCGGTGGCCGCCCAGTTGCCCAGGATGCCGCCCAGGATCCCGAACACCACGGTCAGCCACAGCGGGATCTTCTGCTTGCCGGGAATGATCGCTTTCGCGATCAGGCCGAGCACCAGTCCCACGATGATGGCCCACAACCAGTTCACGTCGCCTCCTCGTGCGGCTCCGGCATGCGCATGTGCGCCCCAGTTTCGGCCTGCCCGGCACCGTGCGCATGTCGGGCGGCACCATCCGGCGGAAGCGGTGCCGCCATCCGGTCCCGTTCGCCTGCGCCCCGGCCTCGTGTACGGGGGAGCCGCGGCGTACCGTGGAAACCATCCGGTCCGGGGACGCCGGACACAGGAAACGGGTGGTGATACGTGATGCGGAAGCGGAGCAACGCGGAGGTCTTCCGGATCACGGGGGCCCGTCAGGGGCTCGAGGAGGACATCCGGGGCCGTCAGCGGCGCTACGTGGTGTCCATGTCGATCAGGACCGTCGCCGTCCTGCTGGCCGTGATCCTGTGGAACATCGAACGACCTGTCGCGATCGCGGCGCTGGTGCTGGGGGCCGTTCTTCCCTACGTCGCCGTGGTGATCGCGAATGCCGGACGGGAGAACACCCCGCCCATGCCGTCGACTCTCATCCCGCCACCGGTCCGGCCGGCGCTCGGCGAGGACCAGGCGGGAGCCCGTGGCAAGGGCGCGTCGGCGGAACCGGACGAGGAAGCCACCGCCACGGAGGGTGAGCACCAGGCCTCGGGTCGCGGCTGAGACCACAGGGCTGCAAAGCTCAAGAAAAGCTCAGATCAATCGTGAAGTTCCGGTGCCGAAGGCGCTGTGGCCCGTGACATACTTCGTAGGCGCTCCGCATCCCCCGTCGGAGTGACTGGACCGACGCCGGGCAGCTCCCCCCGTGGCTGCTCGGCGTCGCCATGTGCGCGGACGGCCAGGTCTGTGACCGGCCATGCGTTGGCCTAGGGTTGACACGTGAACTCCCCTGAGACCGCTGGTCCCGCACCCGTCTGTTCGGCCAAGAGCTGCCGCACCGACGCCGTCTGGGTGCTGGCGTGGAACAACCCGAAGGTGCACACCCCGGAGCGCCGCAAGACGTGGCTCGCCTGTGAGGAACACCGGGAGTACCTCGCCGAGTTCCTGGGCCTAAGGGCGTTCCTGAAGGACGTGGTGCCGCTCGCGGAGTGGGAGCGGGACTCAGCCTCCGATGGCTGACATGGGGCGGTCGGGCTGCAGGAAGGTGGGATCGTCCAGGCCGGACCCGGCCTTCTTGCCCCACATCGCCAGCTTCCAGCGGGTGGCGATCTCCTCGTCCGGTGCCCCGGAGCGCAGGGCGCCACGCAGGTCCGACTCCTCGCGGGCGAACAGACAGGTCCGCACCTGACCGTCCGCGGTGATCCGGGTGCGGTCGCAGGCCGCACAGAACGGACGGGTCACCGAGGCGATGACGCCGACCCGGTGCGGGCCGCCGTCGACGAGCCAGCGTTCGGCCGGCGCGGATCCGCGCTCGCCGGCGCCCTCGTCGGTGAGGGTGAAGCGAGTGCGCAGCGACTGTAGGATGTCACCCGCAGTGATCATGCTGTCGCGCTTCCAGCCGTGCTGGGCGTCCAGCGGCATCTGCTCGATGAAGCGCAGTTCATAGTCGTTCCGCACGGCCCAGGCGAGCAGTTCGGGAGCCTCGTCCTCGTTGAGCCCGGGCATCAGTACGGTGTTGACCTTCACGGGGGTGAGCCCGGCGTCCCTGGCCGCCTCCAGCCCCTCCAGCACGTCACGGTGCCGGTCACGGCGGGTGAGCGTCTTGAACACGTCGGAGCGCAGGGTGTCGAGTGAGACATTGACCCGGTCCAGGCCCGCGGCCTTCAGCGCCTGCGCGGTGCGCTTGAGGCCTATCCCATTGGTGGTCACCGACATCCGGGGGCGTGGCTCCAGGGCGGCGCACCGCTCGACGATGCCGACCAGGCCGGGGCGCAGCAGGGGCTCTCCCCCGGTGAATCGCACTTCGGTGATGCCCAGGTCGGTCACGGCGATACGAATCAGCCGGACGATCTCGTCGTCACTGAGCAGATCCGGTTTGGCCAGCCACTGCAGTCCTTCTTCCGGCATGCAGTACGTGCACCGGAGATTGCAGCGGTCGGTCAGCGAAACGCGCAGGTCAGTGGCCACTCGGCCATAGGTGTCAATGAGCACTGTGGGCCCCCTCCCCGACTGGAAGACTGTATGCACCCGAGCCTACGCGACACGTGTGACAACAGCAGGGGCCGATTGCCACGAGGTGCGCGGGGACCGCCTCGTAGGGATCTACGACGTGACCGGGGTCCTGGCCCGCAGGATCCCGTCTGTCAGCAGGTACTGGGCGAGCAGATAGGTGGCCATGATCCAGAAGTCGGGGTGCGGCAGCTGCGGCCACCCGGCGACACCGGTGGCGATCAGGGTGTCGGAGACCAGGAAGAGCGCCCCGCCGATCCCCGCGCGGGGGAGCCCGCCCGCCCGGTAGGCCATCGCCGTGAGCAGCAGCGAATAGCCCGCCACCGGGACGCGCAGGCCGGGGGGCAGGCCCGGCCACAACGCGGCGACCGCGGCGACAAGCACCAGGAGGTACCCGGCGCCGAACAGCGGACGGGGCCGTGCTCGGCGGAAGAGCGCCAGGTAGCAGACGTGTCCCGCGGCGAAGCAGGCCATCCCGGCGAGGAACGCCGGATCGGCGCCGGAGAGCAGTAGTGTGTCGCCGCCCCAGCCGAGGAGCAGCGCGGCGATCAGCAGCCGGGGAGCACCGCGGGTGTACGCGTGGGCCGCGAGGAGCGGCATCAGCAGGGGCTTGGCCACCACGTGCAGCGAGTGCGGACCGGCAAGGAGCGCACCGAGGTCGGTGAGGGCCGCCAGTCCGAAGGCGAGAAGCAGCGGCCGGGAGGCGGGAAGCAGCGGCCGGGCGACCCGCGCGCAGCCGTCCGGCAGGGTCACGCGAGGTGTTCCGCTGCGGTTTCCCGGCCCGCGGCCTGGAGGGGAACCGGCGGCGGGACCGGCTGCCAGCCCGGTCCGCGGAAGACCCGCCCCGCGCGCTCCCGCCAGCTGTGGGCGGCTCGTACGTCCCGGGCGATCGCCGCGTACTCGTGGGTCGCGACGCGCAGCGGGTTGTAGGTTTCGATGTTCTTGGTCAGCCCGAAGACCGGCCGCTCCGTCTCGCCGGTGAAGGACCGGAAGATCCGGTCCCAGACGATCAGGATTCCGCCGAAGTTGCGGTCCAGGTAGCCGCCTTGGGACGCGTGGTGCACCCGGTGGTGGGAGGGCGTGTTGAGCAGGTACTCGAAGGGCCGGGGCAGCCTGTCGATCCGCTCGGTGTGCACCCAGAACTGGTAGACGAGGTTGGCCGACGAGCAGAAGGCGAGTGCGGCCGGATGCACGCCGAGGGCGATCAGCGGGAGGTAGAAGGGCCAGACCGTCAGTGTGGTCCACGGCTGGCGCAGCGCGGTCGTGAGGTTGAACTTGCGGCTGGAGTGGTGGACCACGTGGCAGGCCCAGAGGATCCGGATGACGTGGTGGCCCCGGTGCGACCAGTAGTAGAAGAAGTCCTGTCCCAGCAGCATCAGCGGCACCGTCCACCACAGCACCGGGATGCGCAGGGGGGTCAGTTCGTACACCGCGGTGTAGATCGCGACGATCGGGATCTTCCAGAAGAAGTCGAAGACCAGGCTGCCGAGGCCCATGCCGATGCTGGTCGCCGCGTCCTTCGTCTCGTAGCCGGCGGCGTCCTCGTCGGGATGGAACCGGTAGCTCACCATCTCCACGACGGTGAGCAGGACGAACGCCGGTATGGACCACAGCACTACATCGGGCAGGTTCGGCATGCCAGCACGGTAAGGGTCAGGGGTTGGCTACCGCTAGACGTTGTTACCCACAAGTATGCGAGACATCGTGTCAGCAGCCTTTGGCGGGTCCCCCAACGGCGGCGGCCCGAGTCGGCGCCGTGGGCGCCGGACTCGGACGCGTCAGGCACCCACGGCGCCGAGCAGCGCGCCGGCCGCATAGGTCACTGCCATCGCCAGGGCGCCGCCGATCACGTTCCGCCACACCGCGACGGCGGCCGGCGCGAAGCCGAGACGGGCGCTCCCCCAGCCGGTCAGTGCCAGGGCGACCAGGACCGAGACGACCGTGACGTACAGCCGGACCGAGGGCGGTGGCAGCACGATCGCCAGCAACGGCAGCAGCGCACCGACCGTGAAGGCGAAGAAGCTCGCGCCGGCCGCATGCCAGGGATCGGTGAGGTCGTCGGGGTCGATGCCCAGTTCCACCTCGGCATGCGCGCGCAGCGCGTCGCGCGCGGTGAGCTGCTCGGCGGCCTCGGCCGCCAGCTCCCTGGTGAGGCCCTTGCCCTCCAACAGCACGGTGAGTTCCTCGAGTTCGGCCTGCGGCTCCTCGCGCAGCTCGCGTCTCTCGGTGGCCAGGGCCGCCTTCTCCGAGTCCCGCTGGGTCGACACCGAGACGTACTCGCCCGCCGCCATCGACATGGATCCCGCCAGCAGTCCGGCGAGGCCGGCGGTGAGCAGTGCGGAGCGCGAGCCGGTGGCGCCCGCGACACCGACGACCAGGCCGGCGGTCGAGACGATGCCGTCATTGGCGCCGAGCACCGCGGCCCGCAGCCAGTTGAGGCGTGCCCCGAGGCCGCCCCGGTGGGGTTCGTGGTGCGTGTCGAGGTGCGCCGGCTCTTCAGTCACTACGGGAGGGTCTCACCTCGGGCACCGCGGACGGGCGTCCATCGCACCGCGGTTCATGTGCTGTCAGTCGCTGCCCGTATTCTCTGTGACCATGCTCGACGACCGCCAGACAGCAGCGACACCGTGGCCGGCCGCATACCCGCAGGGGTACGCGGTCGTCGATGTGGAGACGACCGGGCTCGCCCGTGACGACCGGATAATCTCCGCTGCCGTGTACCGGCTGGACATCCGGGGGAACGTCGAGGACCACTGGTACACGCTCGTCAATCCGGAACGGGACCCGGGGCCCGTCTGGATCCATGGCCTGACCAGCGATGTCCTGGAGGGCGCTCCGCTCTTCCCGGAGATCGCGGCCGAGTTCGCCCGCAGGCTCGACGGGCGGGTGCTGGTCGCGCACAACGCGATCTTCGACTGGCAGATGATCGCCAGGGAGTACGCCCGCGCCCGGAGCACCGCACCGGTCCGCCAGCGGTTGTGCACCATCGCGCTCTCCAAGGAGCTGGCGCTTCCGCTGCCGAACCACAAACTGGAGTCGCTCGCCGCGCACTTCGGTGTCGTACAGCAGCGCGCGCATCACGCCCTGGACGACGCGCGGGTGCTCGCGGAGGCGTTCCGGCCGAGTCTGCACGCCGCGGCGCGGGACGGGGTGCGGCTGCCGCTGCTGGAGTGTCTGCCGCTCACCGAGTGGTCGGACGCACCGGCGACGCCACGGGTCGGCTACCAGGCGTCGTACCGGCAGAGCGGCTGGCGTGCCTCCCGGAAGCGGCCGGCCTGTCCGTATCCGAACCCGGGGCGGTACGAGCCGGGCCGGCCGTTGCTGCGGGGCATGCGGGTGGCCTTCTCGGGCGACACCTCGGTGGACCGCGAACTGCTGGAGGACCGCGCGGTCGAGGCCGGGCTCCATGTGGCGACCAGCCTCTCCCGGCTGACCAGCCTGCTCGTCACCAACGACCCCGATTCGGCGACCTCCAAGACCCTCAAGGCCAAGTCCTTCGGCACGCCCGTCATCGACGAGGCCGCGTTCACCCAGCTGCTCCGCGATGTCGCGGCCGTCCCGGCAGACGGGTGATTGACCGGCGACGCGCCCGCCCCCCGCTCGCCCACCACCGTGTCATGCGTCCACTCTGTGACGCATGGCACGGTGCGAAGTATGCGGTAACGACTACGACCTGGCGTTCTACGTGGAGACGCAGGACGGCTCCCGGCACGTCTTCGATTCGTTTTCCTGTGCGATCCACCGGATGGCGCCGATCTGCGAACACTGCCGGGTGCAGATCATCGGCCCCGGCGTCGAGGCCGGCGGCCACTGGTACTGCGGCGCGCACTGCGCCCGCGCGGAAGGGCGGGTCGGCGTCGTCGACCGGGTGTGACCGGCCAGACGAACGCCGACACGGTGTGACCCCGCGTCCGACGGCCATTTCATGCCAGGTACCGTCAAAGGCGTGTACCGCTTCCTGCTGACCCGGCAATGGGTGATCCTCACCCTGATCTCACTCGTCCTGATGCCGACGATGGTCAAGCTGGGCTTCTGGCAGTTGCACCGCCATCAGCACAAGGTCGCGCAGAACGCGTTGATCGCCAGGAATCTCGAGGCCGAGCCGGTCCCGGTCGACACGCTCACCTCACCGGGACACACGGTCCCGCACGCGCAGTACTGGCGTCAGGTGACCGCCACCGGCACCTTCGACACCGCGGACCAGGTCGTCGTGCGGCGCAGGACCTCCGCCGACGGCACGGTCGGCTACCACGTCCTCACCCCCTTCGTCCTGGACAACGGCAAGGTGGTGCTGGTCAACCGCGGCTGGATCCCCGACAACGGCAGTCAGATCACGCTGCCCAGGATCCCGGCGGCGCCCAAGGGCCGGCTGACGGTGACCGGGCGGCTGATGGCCGATCAGACGACGGCGGACAGCGGGATCAAGGACGTACGCGGGCTGCCGGCGCACCAGGTGATGCTGATCAACAGCGCCCAGCAGGCGAAGTCGCTGGGCAAGCCGGTGCTCGGCGGCTACATCGAACAGACCGCGCCCAAGCCCAAGGGCGATACTCCGGAACTGATCCCGACGCCCGAGCACACCGACATCGGCCCCCACATGGCGTACGCGGTCCAGTGGTGGCTGTTCACCGCCGGGGTGCCCATCGGCTGGGTCGTTCTGGTGCGCCGGGAGAAGCGCGAACGCACCACGGGCGGGTCGAGGACGACGTCGGAGCCGACGACGGTGGCCGCTTAGCCGTTCGGTCTTTAACTCGTTCCACTCCCGGGAAGGCGCCACAGCGTGACTCAACGTATCGAGGACTACGCCCTCATCGGCGATCTGCAGAGCGCGGCGCTGGTCGCCAGGAACGGCTCCATCGACTGGCTGTGCCTGCCCCGCTTCGACTCTCCTGCCTGCTTCGCCGCGCTGCTCGGGGACGAGGAGAACGGCCACTGGCGCCTCGCGCCCGAAGGGGCCGGCAACTGCACCAGCCGGCGGTATGTGGGCGAGTCACTGGTGTTGGAATCGGTCTGGGAAACACCGACCGGCACGGTCAAAATCACCGACTTCATGCCGCAGCGCGACACCGCGCCCGACATCATGCGCATGGTGGAGGGTGTCTCCGGCGAGGTGGCCATGGCAGGCACCCTGCGGCTGCGCTTCGACTACGGCTCGGTGGTGCCGTGGATGCGCCGCACGGACGGTCACCGCATCGCCGTGGCCGGCCCCGACTCGGTATGGCTGCGCAGCGAACCGCAGGTGAAGACGTGGGGCCAGGAGTTCTCCACCCGCTCCTCCTTCACGGTAGCGGCGGGCGAGAAGGTGGCGTTCGTGCTCACCTGGCACCCGTCGCACGAACCGCGGCCCAAGCTGATAGATCCGCACGAGGCGCTGGAGAATTCGCTGGCCGACTGGCACGAGTGGTCGGTGCGCTGCCGGTACGACGGGCCGCACCGGGAGGCCGTGGTCCGCTCGCTGATCACCCTCAAGGCGCTCACCTTCGCCCCGACCGGCGGCATCGTCGCCGCCCCGACCACGTCCCTCCCGGAGGAGATCGGCGGCGTACGCAACTGGGACTACCGGTTCTGCTGGCTGCGCGACTCCACCCTCACCCTCGGAGCGCTCCTCGCCTGCGGCTATCTCGAGGAGGCGTCGGACTGGCGGGACTGGCTGCTGCGCGCGGTGGCCGGCAACCCCAGTGACCTGCAGATCATGTACGGGTTGTCGGGTGAACGCCGGTTGCCCGAGACCGAGCTGGACTGGCTGCGCGGCCACGAGGGCTCCGCCCCGGTGCGCACCGGCAACGGGGCCGTCGATCAACTGCAACTCGATGTGTACGGCGAGGTGATCGACTCGCTGCACCTGGCGCGCACCTCGGGCCTTTCGGGCAAGCCGCACGCCTGGAGCCTGCAGCTGAGCATGCTCGGCTTCCTGGAATCCCGCTGGCGGGAACCGGACGAGGGGCTCTGGGAGATCCGCGGCCCCCGCCGCCACTTCGTGCACTCCAAGGTGATGGCCTGGGTCGCCGCGGACCGGGCGGTGCGCACCCTGGAGAGCGAGCCGACGCTGCACGGGGACGTGGAGCGCTGGCGCCGGATGCGCGACGAGGTGCACCGGGAGGTGTGCGAGAAGGGGTACGACCCGGTGCGCAACACCTTCACCCAGTCGTACGGCTCCCAGGAGCTCGACGCCGCGACGCTGCTCATCCCCCAGGTCGGTTTTCTGCCGCCGGACGACCCGCGGGTCGTCGGAACGGTGGACGCGGTACGGAACGAGCTCAGCCACGACGGACTGGTGCGCCGGTACAGCACCGAGGGCGCCGCGATCGACGGGTTGCCCGGCGGCGAGGGCACCTTCCTGGTCTGCTCGTTCTGGCTGGCCGACTCGTTGCGGATGACCGGCCGGGTCGAGGAGGCCGAGGCTCTCTTCGGCAAGCTGCTGGACCTCCGTAACGACGTGGGGCTGCTCGCCGAGGAGTACGACCCGGTGGCCGGGCGGCAGCTCGGGAACTTCCCGCAGGCCTTCAGCCACATCGGTCTGGTGAACACCGCGCTGGCCCTGGCCCGGGCGACGGAGCCGCAGCCGGAGCAGGCAGGATAGAGCCATGGATCTTGGACTGAAGGACCGCGTCTACATCGTCACCGGAGCCACCAGGGGGCTCGGCCTCGCCGCCGCGCGGGAGCTGGCGTCCGACGGCGCGAAGGTCGTCGTCACCGGACGCGACACGAAGGGCGCGGAGGCTGCGGCCGCCGCCCTCGGCCCTAACGCGCTGGGTGTCGCCGCCGACAACGCGGACCCCGGGTCCGCCGCGCGGCTGACCGCCACCGCGCTCGAGCACTTCGGGCGTCTCGACGGCATCCTCATCAGCGTCGGCGGGCCGGCCGCGGGCTCGGCGGACACCACCACCGACGAACAGTGGCGGACCGCGTTCGAATCGGTCTTCCTCGGCGCGGTGCGGCTGGCCCGCACGGCGGCGGCAGAGCTCGCCGACGGCGGCGTCATCGGATTCGTGCTCTCCGGCTCGGTCCATGAACCGATCCCCGGCCTGACGATCTCGAACGGGCTGCGCCCCGGCCTGGCCGGCTTCGCGAAGTCGCTGGCCAACGAGCTGGCGCCGCGCGGTATCCGGGTGGTCGGCCTGCTCCCCGGCCGTATCGACACCGACCGGGTACGGGAGCTGGACGCGCTCGGCGGCGACCCGGAGGCGGCGCGGGCGCGGAGCGCGGCCCGGGTGCCACTGGGGCGTTACGGCGCGCCGGACGAGTTCGGCAGGGTCGCCGCGTTTCTGCTGTCCCCCGCGGCGTCGTATGTCACGGGCGTGATGCTGCCGGTCGACGGCGGGTTCCGGCACGGCTTCTGAGCTGCCCGGCACGGCTTCTGAGAGCTGCCGGTACGGCTCTGAGCTGCCCGGCACGGCTTCTGGGCTGCCGGTACGGCTCTGAGCTGCCCGGCACGCTCTGAGCTGTCCGCAACGGCTGCCGGGCCGAGCGGCGACGGGTCAGGGCAACTCGACCTCGGTGACCAGCACCCCCACCTTCGGCGCCCCCACCGTCGGTGCCCCCGCCGTCACCGCGGCGACGGCCCGTCGCACCGCCGACGCCACATCGACCGGCCGATACCCGGGGGCCACCGCCAGCTCGATCTGCACGTGGCCATCGGTGACCTGGACGGGTGATCCCAGTACTCCGGTCAGCCGGGCGACCCCGGGCACCGCGACCGCCGCATTCGCCGCGGGTCCCCGCGCCACCGTGTGCCCCCGCTGTGCGGCGGCCGGGCCGTCGGGCACGATCGGGACCCGGCGCGGCGGCGGTGCGTCGAGCAGCCCGGTCACCCGTACGTCCACCGCGGTGACCGCCAGACCCAGCCGTTCGACGCAGGCAGCGAGGAGCACGTCACGCCACCGGTCCACCAGAGCGGGCAGGGGTTCCGCGGCGGCGATGACATCGACCTCCGCGTCGATCCGCAGGGGTCCCGGCGGCAGCGCGCCCGGGGGGGCCGGAATGGCAGGCCCCGCCTCCGGCCCGGGCCCGGCGGCGGCGATCCTCAGCTGCCCGAAGCAGAGCCCGCCGACTTCGTCCGCCACCCGCAGCAGCACCGCGGCCGCCGCTCGCTCGGCGATCCACGCACCGTCCGCCACGCCGCCGAGCGGCAACAGGCGGCCGAGGCCGATGCGACTGCGTACCGTCTGTGTCCATCCGTCGTTCGCTTCACCCGTCACCTCACCCACCTTGCCGTATCCCCGGCGCGGAACGCGGCATGCGCACTTATCGTGGGCAACGGAATCCCCCAGCACTCGGGAAGGGACGTACGGCGATGAGCGACACCGCACCGCAGCACCAGCCGGATGTGATCAAGCGCGGCGGCGGCAATCCCGCGACCCGTGGACGCACCACCATCGCGGACGGCGTGGTGGAGAAGATCGCCGGCCTCGCGGCGCGCGACGTCCTCGGTGTCCATGCGATGGGCAGTGGCATCTCGCGGACCTTCGGCGCGGTCCGTGACCGGGTCCCCGGCGGCACCAAGTCCGTTTCGCGCGGCGTGAAGGCGGAGGTCGGCGAGGTCCAGACGGCGCTCGACCTGGAGATCGTCGTCGACTACGGGGTTTCCATCGCGGATGTCGCCCGCGATGTGCGGGAGAACGTCATCTCGGCGGTGGAGCGGATGACGGGGCTCGAGGTGGTCGAGGTCAACATCGCGGTCAGTGATGTGAAACTGCCCGAGGAGCAGGACGATGAAGTGCTGGAGTCCCGCCTGCAGTAGACCCGCACCTTCGCTTCGGACTGGGAGCTCACGATGAGTATGGCTGTGGTAGGCCTGATGGCCGGTATGGCGCTCGGTTTCGCCGGCTACTTCGGCGGTTTCGCAGCCTTTCTTCTGGTGGCCGCGCTCGGCGCGGTCGGCTTCATCGGTGGCAAGTTTCTCGACGGTGACCTGGAGGCCGGCGACTTCTTCCGCGGCCGCGACCACGGCGACCGGCGGCGATGACCACGCAGGTGGCGCCCGGTGAGCGCGGGTCGACCCGGATCGCCGACCGGGTGGTGTCCAAGATCGCCGCTCAGGCGGCCCGTGAGGCGATCGGCACGGTCCCCGAGGGCGGCTCGCCGCCGCATGCCGCGGCGACGGTGGACGAGGCGCGAGCGTGGGTACACATCAGTCTGGAACTCGGCTATCCGTCCGACATCGGCGGCCAGTGCGCCGCGGTACGCCGTCAGGTCACCCATCGGCTCCGGACGTTGGCGGACATGGAGGTGCCGGAGGTGGCCCTCCAGGTCGAGCGGCTGCACTCCGTGCACACCACCGGCACCGATCTGGGGAGGACCCGATGAGCGAACCCGAGGACCGTACGCAGCGCCTCCCGATCGTCGAGCAGTCGGCGTCGGCGGGGCCCGGCCGGTCCGCGACCGCCTACCGTCCGGTACCGGAACCCAAGGCCGTCCGGCCCCGCGCCGGGCGCTTCTGGTCGTCCCGCCGCACGCCGGCCGCACTGGTCGCCCTGGTGGTGCTCGGGGCGGCCGGCCTGCTGCTCTATGACGTCGCGTCGGTGCGCGCCGGACGGCCCGCGATGCACTGGCGGCACGTACTGGCCGACAATCTGGCGACGCGCCCGCTGGGCGACATCCGGTTCGAGGTCGGCGCGGCCGTCGCGATGGCCCTCGGCCTGTGGCTGATCCTTCTCGCGCTCACGCCCGGTCTGCGCTCGGTGCTGCCGATGACCACGGGCGGTCACCGGGTGCGGGCCGGTCTGGAGCGGGACGCCGCGGCCCTCGTCCTGCGTGACCGGGCGATGGAGGTGTCCGGCGTGCAGTCGGTGCGTATCCGGGTGAAGCGTTCCCGGGTGGTGGCCCGGGCCCGCTCGCACTTCCGGGAACTCGAGGACGTACGGACGGACCTGAACACAGCGCTGGGAGCGGGCATCGCGGAACTGGGACTGGCCTCGCCGCCCCGGCTCTCGGTGCATGTCGGCCGGCCGGCCGGGAAGGGGTGACGCCGCGATGCGGAGGTCGGTCAACCGGGTGCTGGTGTGCGTCGCCGGCCTGGCCCTGCTCGCGCTCGGAGGCGCGGTACTGGCAGCGGGGCTCGGTCTCTCCACTGCGTCATGGTGGCCCTTCAGCGGACCGCACGCCGTCCTGCTGAGCGCGCCGAACCGGCAGCGGTACCGCGACGAGAGCTGGTGGTGGCCGACGGTCATCGCGGGGCTCGCGGTCATCGTCCTGCTCGCTCTGTGGTGGCTGTTCGCCCAGCTGCGCGGCTCGCGCCTCTCGGAGGTCCTGGTGGACAGCGGAGACGGTGAGGGAGCGCGGCTCCGTGGACGTGCGCTGGAGGACGTGCTGTCGAGCGAGGCGGAGGCGCTGCACGGAGTCGATCGCGCCAAGGTCGCGCTGCGGGGGCGGCGGACGGCGCCCGAGGCCCGGGTGGTACTGGTCCTCGAGGCGCACGCCCAGCCGACCGCCGCGCTGTCCGGTCTCTCCACAGGAGCGCTGGCTCACGCCCGGGATTCGGCGGGGCTGGCGCAGTTCCCCGCCGAAATCCGGCTGCGCGCGGCGAAGCACCGGGCGCAGCGGGTGTCGTGACCGCAGCGGGTGTCGTGACCGCAGCGGGTGTCGTGACCGGAGGCCGGCGCCCGTGTCCGCCGCCGGGGACGGGTCAGTCCGAGAGCCCCGCCAGGTCCCGCAGCCTGCGGGCCTGTCCGGCCCGCTCCGCGGCCCGCTGGTCCTCGTAGGTACGCTCCGAGGCACCGCGAAGCAAGGCCTTGGTCTCGATCACCGCGTCCCGCGGGGCGGCGAGCAGCGCGCCGACCAGGTCCGTCACGGCGCTGTCCAGCTCCTCGACCGGCACGGCGAGGTTGGCCAGGCCGGTACGGACCGCCTCGTCGGCATGGATGTAACGGCCGGTGACGCAGATTTCCAGCGCGCGGGCATATCCGACGAGCCCGACCAGCGGATGGGTCCCGGTGAGATCGGGGACGAGTCCGAGACTGGTCTCGCGCATGGCGAACTGCACGTCCTCGGTGACGACCCGCAGGTCGCAGGCGAGGGCGAGCTGGAAACCGGCGCCGATCGCATGGCCCTGGACGGCGGCGACGGTGATCAGGTCGGGCCTGCGCCACCAGGTGAAGCCTTCCTGGTATTCGGCGATGACCGCGGCGAGTTCGGCGTCGCCACCGCGTGCCAGATCGAGGAAGGACGGCTCGCCGTCGAAACCCTCGGGCGTGAACGCCTGTCGGTCCAGGCCGGCGGAGAAGGACTTGCCCTCACCGCGGAGCACCACGACACGGACGTTGCCCGGCAGTGACCGCCCTGCTTCCGTCAACGCCCGCCACAGAGCGGGAGACTGAGCGTTGCGCTTCGCAGGATTGGCCAGCGTCACCGTGGCAACGGCGTCCTCGACGGTGAGCCGTACGCCGTCCTTGTCGAGCACATGGGCCATCGAGGTCATGGGAGCCTCCGGTTCGGATGCAGACAGATAAGTGACTGCACAGTAACCACCCTGCCGACCTCTCGGTCGACCGGGTGGTCACCGCCAAGAACCGGTGATCCCGGACCGCGGTTGCCGCACCGCGGACCCGTCAGGCCGATGCGGCCTTCTTACCTCGTGTCGCTCCGCCGCGTCCCCGCAGGGTCACGCCGGACTCGCTGAGCATCCGGTGGACGAATCCGTAGGAGCGGCCGGTCTCTTCGGCCAGCGCCCGGATGCTTGCACCGGAGTCGTACTTCTTCTTCAGGTCTGCCGCGAGCTTGTCGCGCGCGGCGCCGGTTACCCGGCTGCCCTTCTTCAGAGTCTCGGCCACCCGTGCCTCCTCAAGGAAGTGCGCTCTGGACTCTCATGATCACCCCTACCCGCCGTCCTGGCCACCCATTCGGCAAGGTCTGTTAGGACGGGGATGAGTGTGGCCCGCGTCACGAGCACAAACGGATTCTGATATTCCGCTTCCTCCAGCCTCCGACAGGGACCCTGTGCACACCGAAAAGTACAGGTCAGAGGCATCATGGCAACCCCGGCGCGGCGTCCGGCCGTCCGGTCGTCACGGGACGACGGAGCCGGTGCATGACACGCCGGGGTACGAGAGCGACTCACTCAGATGATGGATCACCCATGGGCCGAATGATCCATCCGGAGTGGATCAGGCCGAAGTGGATCAGGCAAGCGCGACGAGATCCGCGTAGTCCGGGCCCCAGAGGTCCTCGACTCCGTCCGGCAGCAGGATGATCCGCTCCGGCTCCAGCGCGTGGACCGCCCCCTCGTCGTGGGTGACCAGGATGACCGCCCCCTTGTAGGTGCGCAGCGCGCCGAGGATCTCCTCCCGGCTCGCCGGGTCGAGGTTGTTGGTGGGCTCGTCGAGGAGCAGCACATTGGCCGATGAGACCACCAGGGTGGCCAGCGCGAGGCGGGTCTTCTCACCGCCGGAGAGCACGCCCGCGGGCTTGTCGACGTCGTCGCCCGAGAAGAGGAACGAGCCGAGCGTCTTGCGCACCTGGACCAGATCGAGGTCGGGGGCCGAGGAGCGCATGTTCTCCAGCACCGTGCGCTCGGGATCGAGCGTCTCGTGCTCCTGGGCGTAGTAGCCCATCTTCAGCCCGTGCCCCTCGACGACCGAACCGGTGTCCGGCTTCTCGGCGCCGGCCAGCAGGCGCAGCAGGGTGGTCTTGCCCGCTCCGTTGAGGCCGAGAATGACGACGCGCGAGCCCTTGTCGATCGCGAGGTCCACGTCGGTGAAGATCTCGAGCGAGCCGTACGACTTGGACAGCCCCTCGGCCATCAGCGGGGTCTTGCCGCACGGCGCGGGGTCGGGGAAGCGCAGCTTGGCCACCTTGTCGGCGACCCGGACCGCTTCCAGGCCCGCGAGCAGCCGGTCGGCGCGCTTAGCCATGTTCTGGGCAGCGACGGTCTTCGTCGCCTTGGCGCGCATCTTGTCGGCCTGCGAGTTGAGGGACGCGGCCTTCTTCTCGGCGTTCTGCCGCTCACGCTTGCGACGCTTCTCATCGGCCTCGCGCTGCTGCTGGTAGAGCTTCCACCCCATGTTGTAGACGTCGATCTGCGTGCGGTTGGCGTCCAGGTAGAAGACCTTGTTGACGACCGTCTCGACCAGGTCGGCATCGTGGGAGATCACGAGGAACCCGCCACGGTAGGTCTTCAGGTAATCGCGCAGCCAGGCGATCGAGTCGGCGTCGAGGTGGTTGGTGGGCTCGTCGAGGAGCAGAGTGTCGGCGTCCGAGAAGAGGATCCTGGCGAGTTCGACCCGGCGCCGCTGACCGCCGGAGAGTGTGTGCAGCGGCTGGCCGAGCACCCGGTCGGGCAGTCCGAGAGCGGCGGCGATGGTGGCCGCCTCGGCCTCGGCCGCGTACCCCCCCTTGGTGAGGAACTCCGTCTCCAGGCGCTCGTACTTCTTCATCGCCTTCTCGCGGGTGGCGCCCTGCCCGTTGGCCATCCGCTCCTCGTTCTCCCGCATCTTGCGCAGCACGGAGTCGAGATCGCGGGCGGAGAGGATGCGGTCGCCGGCCAGCACGTCCAGGTCGCCGGTGCGTGGGTCCTGCGGGAGGTAACCGACCTCACCGGTACGGGTGATGGTGCCTCCGGCAGGGACGCCTTCACCTGCGAGGCACTTGGTGAGGGTGGTCTTGCCCGCGCCGTTGCGGCCGACCAGGCCGATGCGGTCGCCCTTGGCGATACGGAAGGAAGCGGACTCGATGAGGATGCGGGCGCCGGCGCGCAGCTCGATGCCGGAAGCGGTGATCACGGAAAGACTCCAGGGCGGTATGGACGGCGGAAGGGCAGGCGGAGGGGATGCTTCGACGCCGGCTAATGCACAAGGAGAAATGCCATGGGGCCCAGTCTAACGGTGTCGCGCAAGCGCTCTGCCGCCGCGGCGGCTCCGTCCGGGGTGGTCCATGTCACGCCGGGACGTTGTCGGTGCCCGGTGCCAGACTGGGTCCCGCAGGCGTACCGGTTCCGATCCAGTGCGATCAACAGTCGAGTGGGAAGGGTGAGCGGCATGGCCGTCACCATCAGTCCGACGATTCTGTACGACGACGCGAAGGCAGCGATCCGGCTGCTCAAAGAAGCCTTCGGCTTCAGCGAACAGGCCGTCTACGAGGACGAGCAGGGCCGGGTGCTGCACGCCGAGCTGGCATACGGCGACGGCTTGGTGATGCTGGGTTCCAAGGGCCGCGAAGGCGTGTTCGCCAAGGCCATGGCGGGCGGCGGCCCGGTCGGGGTCTACGTGGTGGTCCAGGACACCGACGCACACCACCGGCAGGCCGTCGAGCACGGGGTGGAGATCCTGATGCCACCGACCGACCAGGATTACGGCTCCCGCGACTACATGGCCCGTGACCCGGAGGGAAACGTCTGGAGCTTCGGGACCTACGTACCGGGGGCCCCGGCCCAGGACTGACCGAGGGGGCCGGCCGGTGCCCGGGGTGTGCCGGATCAGCTGCTCGCGCCGGACCGGTCAGACTCCCCCGGTGTGCACCTGGAAGGCCGCCCGGCGCACGGCCTTGGCCAGTGCCGGGTCCGGGTGCGCCGCGGCGAGGGCCACCAGCACCTGCACGGTGCGTGGATGACCCACCGCCTGTACCTCTTCGAGCAGCGCCGGGACGGTGCCCTGCACGGCCGATTCGAGGTGGCGGACCAGCAACGGGGTCTCGCCGTGATCGGCGACGGCCGCAGCTGTGTCCACCCAGAGCCAGGTCGCTTCCGCACGGGTCAGGGCGTCGTGGGCGTCGTCGGGGTCGGCCCCCTCGTATTCCGCCAGCCAGAGGAGCGCGTACGGGCGCAGCGAGATCTCGTCTGCGGCGGCCCGGACGGCGGCCTCCGCAGGGCCGCCGACGACCCGCAGAGCCTCGAAGGCGAGGCCGCGCAGCAGAGCGTCCTCGCCGCGGGCGACGCCGAGAAGTTCGGCGACGGCGCTGCCGACCGGCCGCGCGGCCAGCCAGGCACGGTACTCGGCGCGCGCGGGGCCGGGGGTCAGCCCGGCGCAGCCGCGCAGCATGTCGTCGGCCGGCTGCTCGATGTTCCCTGCCGGGCTCTGCGCAGCGACGCAGATCTGCTCCAGCTTGACCCAGACGGCCCAGTTGCCCAGCGGGGTCAGGGTCGCGAGGCCGGGCCCGAGGGTCAGCGCACCGACCGCGGCCAGCCCGCGCAGCGCCCAGTCCAGCAGCTCCGGGAGCGGCGCGGGGGCGGCGGGCTGCTGCCGGGGCCCGTAGGGCACCTCGCAGCGCTCCTCGTGCAGTTCGGCGACGCGCTGCTCGAGCAGATCGAGCAGGGCGGGCACGGTCACCGGGCCCGCGGAGAGCTGGAGCAGCGAAAGCACCTGCGGGACGGCCTCGACGACCTCGGCGACCGCGGAGGCCGCGACATCCTCGGAGGCCGGGTGGACGATCGACCATGCGTCGAAGAGCGCCACCCAGCCGCGCAGCACCGCGGAGTCGTCGCCGTCCCAGGCGCGCAGCCGCCAGCCGGGCCGTGCGGTGCCGCCGTGCAGCTCGACCAGCCCGGCGAGCCGGGCGCGGTCCCAGCCCGCGCGCACCTCATCCGGCGTCAAGTCGAGTTCCCGCACGGCCCGTTCCGCCGGCTGCGCGAGAAGCTCGCCGGCCTGCCCCACCGGAGTCCGTGCCGCGCGTTCGGAGCGGGAATCCGCGGCGCGGCGAACTGCGGAGCGGGAACCTGCGGAGCCGGGAGCCGCGGGGAGCGTCTCCGCGGCCCAGCGGGCGACCCGGACGGCGTCGGCGAGGACCGCTCGCGCCTGACGGGCCAGCTCCGCGGCGGGCGGGGTGCCCTCCGGTGGCCGCGGGGTGGGGCGGGCTGGCCGGCTGGTCACGACACGGCGAGCCGTGAGGAGAGGTCGAGGACGGACGAGTCTGAGCCTGGAGTCGCGCGGAGTACGGGACGTCACGGGGAGCAGTCTCGCCTCTGACGGGCCGAAAGCCCAAACGGAACCCCGCCTTTCAGGTTGACGGAGCCGGTCGGCTTCACATCAACGGCGTGAGGAAGCGTCGCAGGGTCTCCTCGTAGTGAGCCGGGTCCGCGTTCCACATGGCCGCGTGCGGGGCGTTGTCGACGGCCTCCAGGATGACCAACTCGGGCCGTCTCCGGGCAAGTTCGCGCGACCGGCGCCAGGACGACAACCGGTCGCCGGGGCCGTGGAAGATCAGGGTGGGGACGCACATCGCGTCGGGCGCCGACACGACGCGCAGCCGGTCGCCGTCCAGGCCGGTACGCCCCTGGGCCGCCCTGACCGCGAGGGGCAGCAGCGCAGCCGGCGTGCGGCGTGCCGAGGCCAGAGCGCGCACGGTGGCCTCCCAGTCGAGAACCGGGGAGTCCAGCACCAGTCCGCTGATGCGGTCGCTCAGCGCGGACCCGGCGGCCGCGTGCAGGGCCATGGAGGCGCCGGTGGACCAGCCGTGCAGGACGACGCGCTCCGCGCCGTGGTCGACCGCGTAACGGATGGCGGCGTCCAGATCCTGCCACTCCTCCGCGCCGAAACGTCCGAGGCCGTCGGGGGAGGCGGGTGCGCCGGGATCCCCGCGATAGGCGATGTCGAGCACCGGGAACTGCAGCTGGTGCAGCAGGCTCATCACGTTCATCGGGTGTTCCCTGGTGGTGCCGATGCCGTGCACCGTGATGACCCAGATGGAGCGGGGTCCGGGCACGAACCAGGCCGGGCAGGAGCCGAGCTCACCGGGAATGTCGACATCGGTGAAATCGAGGCCCAGCGCGGACCGGGGATCGCCGACGTACACCTGCGGGGTGAGCCGCACCTTGTCGCCGGGGGCGAGCACGCCGTGCGAGACCCGTTCGAGACGCCGTACGACGGTGTCGGCCGTACGCGGCACCAGGTCGAGCACGGGTCCGGCGACGGCGTGCGATCCGGTGCCCGTCAGGCCGTACGTACCGGGGCGCAGCGACGCCAGGCAGCGGGTCAGGGTGATACGGCCGGGGTCCGTGGCGTGCACGGAGATCCGGGGTTCGGTGGGCAGCGGGCGTCGCGACGCCTTGAGAGCGGCGTTGCCGGTGTACCGGCCGGCGGCGACCGAGGCCACGCCGACGCCTATCAGGGAGGTGACGGCCAATGCCGTCGCTGTAGCCGGGCGCATCTCTCCAGTGTCCGTACGCACCCGCCGGACGGCCAGTGGGCCGCAGCAAACGGCGTCGGGCCCAGGGTCCGGCGTTTATCGGCCCGGCTGGCCGTATCCCCGGAGCTTCTCGCCCACCTCGGCCAGTTCGGCGGGGGAGAGCAGCGAGGGTGTCCGGCCCGGAAGCGCACTGGCGGTGAGCCAGAGCCTGCACATCCATTCCAGCTGCGCGGTGCGGTCGTAGGCCAGCTCGAGGGAGCTGCCATGGGTGACCGTGCCGTGGTTCTGCAGCAGACAGCCGGTGCGGTGCTCCAGGGCGCGGAGCATGTGCTCGGCCAGCTCGTCCGTGCCGTAGAGCGCGTACGGGGCGACCCGCACCGGGCCGCCGAGTGCCGCGGTCATGTAGTGGATGACGGGCAGTTCGGGCACGAGGGTGGAGACGGCGGTCGCGTGCACCGCGTGGGTGTGGACGACGGCGGACGCCTCGGTGTTCCGGTACACCGCGAGATGTAGCGGCAGCTCACTGGTCGGC
The DNA here is from genome assembly GCF_040682175.1 of Streptomyces sp. NPDC051320. NCBI lineage: Bacteria > Bacillati > Actinomycetota > Actinomycetes > Kitasatosporales > Streptomycetaceae > Streptomyces > Streptomyces sp. NPDC051320. Next base: position 268,779 of record NZ_JBFBAL010000010.1, on the reverse strand, counting down.
TTGAGCCGGCCGATGACCTGGCGGCCCGTCGGGTCCACCGCGACGGTGTCCTCCGGGCCGAGCCTGTCGTAGGGGACGCCGCTGGGCGTCACCAGGATCAGGTCGCCGGTCCGTACCGAGACATTGCCCGATGTGCCCACGACCAGACCTTCGGCCGCCGATCTGCGGGCGGTGGCCACCAGGTCGCGCCAGGCCTCTGCGACTGCGTTCGGTTCTGTATACGGGTCTGTATGCGGGGCGGTCATCCGGCGATGATGTCAGGCGGGCGGGATCACGTCCCGTGCCCCCTCGCGTTCGCGCGATCACGCAGGGACAAAGCGGAAACTCCCCGACCGGACAGAGTCACCACAGCGCCCGTCCCAGTTCATCTTCCGTTCATTCAGGTTGCCTACGTTCGTCGCGTCAATGACCTCAAGCGATTGCCCAGGTAAATGGAACACTTGACCCTGCTCCTTGGGATCGTGATCATTACCGCTCTCGTGTTCGATTTCACGAACGGTTTCCACGACACCGCCAACGCGATGGCGACGACCATCTCGACCGGCGCTCTCAAACCCAGGACCGCGGTGGCCATGTCCGCCGCGCTCAACCTTGTCGGGGCTTTCCTGTCCGTCGAGGTCGCCAAGACGATCTCCGGCGGGATCATCAATGAACAGGGCATCACCACAGAGGTGATCTTCGCGGCGCTCGTCGGCGCCATCCTCTGGAACCTGCTGACCTGGCTCCTCGGCCTGCCGTCCAGTTCCTCCCACGCACTCTTCGGCGGTCTCATCGGCGCCACCCTGATGTCGGTCGGCTCCTCCGGGGTCAACGGCGACGTGGTCGTCACCAAGGTGCTGCTGCCCGCGGTCGCGGCGCCGGTCGTCGCCGGACTCGCCGCGCTGCTCGCCACCCGGCTGACGTACCGGATCGGCCGCCACGCGGACGAGAAGTCCACCGCCAAGGGGTACCGGGCCGGGCAGATCGCGTCCGCCGGCCTGGTCTCGCTCGCGCACGGCACCAACGACGCGCAGAAGACCATGGGCGTCATCACCCTGGCCCTGGTCACCGGCAACGTGATCGCCCCCGGATCGAACCCACCGCTGTGGGTCATCGTCTCCGCGGGCACCGCCATCGCGCTGGGCACCTACCTGGGCGGCTGGCGCATCATCCGCACCATGGGCAAGGGGCTCACCGAGCTCCGGCCGCAGCAGGGCTTCGCGGCCCAGACCGGCGCGGCGACCGTGATCCTCGCGTCCTCGCACCTCGGCTTCTCGCTCTCCACCACGCAGGTCTGCTCCGGCTCCGTGATGGGCGCCGGCGTCGGACGCAAGGGCGGCGTGGTCCGCTGGTCCACCGCGAGCCGCATGTGCATCGCCTGGGTTCTGACCCTGCCCGCCGCCGCCCTGGTCGGCGCCGGTGCGGAGTATCTGACCGGCCACGGCCCCTGGGGCGTCGGCGCCGTGGCGGTCCTGCTGGTCGCCGGTTCCGGCGTCATCTGGTCGCTGTCCCGCCGCAAGCCCGTCGACCGGCACAGCGTCACCCCCGACGAGCCCGTCGAGCCCGTGGACGTCGTCACCGCCGCCATCGCGGCGGTCAGCCCGCCACCGGCCGGGCTGACGGCCGAGGCTCTCCGGGCCACCATCCCCGCCCCGGACAGCGCACCGGAACCCACCCGACCGGCCGCGGTCTGAAGAAGAGGACACCGCAATCATGAACATCGACTGGGCAGCTCTCGGCACCGTTTTCGGCGTCAGTCTGGTGGCCACCGTCGGGCTGGTGGGCCTGTTCACCCTCGGCATCGTGAGCCTGGCCCGGAGGTCGGCACCGGACGGGGCCGGCAGTACCGCGCCGGCGCCCGCCGCACGCGCCGGCGCGTACGCCTGCTTCGCTCTCTGCGCGGCCGCCGTCGCGTACGGGATCCACCTCATCGTCGGCTGACCGCCGTTCGACCACGTCGCCTCCTCGCAGGTCAAGGCGAGTTGACGGGTGTTCGCGGCACGTGGTGGACTGCCGGGGCCAGTACGGCGGCAGGAGAGGAAGCCCGGTGTGAATCCGGCGCGGTCCCGCCACTGTCACCGGGGGTCACCCCCCGGGAGCCAGGAACTCTCACCGCCGGACCCGTCGAACCAGGGCGCGGACACCCTGAGTGAGGACCTATCGCCATGCGCGGCTGCCTGCTGCCCGATGCTGTGACCCGTACGAGAAGTACCCCCCGCACGAGAGCCCGTCGAGGCGCAACGGCCTGCTGACCCGATGCGTGCCGAGCAGGTATTCGTATACGGCGCCACCACCGGCATCGCCGCGGACCTGGTCCTCGGAGATCCCCGGCGCGGACATCCGGTGGCCGCTTTCGGACGGGCCGCGGCCGCCGTCGAGCGGCGCCTGTGGCGTGACCACCGGGCCTGGGGCGCCCTGCACACCGCTGTCTGCGTCGGCAGCGCGGTGGGCACCGCGGCGCTGGCCCGGCGTGCCGTGCGCGGCCGCCCGGGGGCCGGGATCGCGCTGACCGCCGTCGCCACCTGGGCGGTCGTCGGCGGTACTTCGCTGGGCCGGGAGGCGCGTACGGTCGGTGCCGCGCTGGCGGCGAACGACATCGAAGCGGCCAGGGAACGGCTACCGCACCTGTGCGGCCGGGACCCGCACACACTGGACTCTCAGCAACTGGCACGCGCCGTGGTGGAATCCGTCGCCGAGAACACGTCGGACGCCGTGGTGGGCGCGCTGATCTGGGGCGCCCTGTGCGGAGTGCCCGGCCTGGTGGGTTTCCGCGCGGTGAACACCCTCGACGCGATGGTCGGCCACCGCTCGCCCCGGTATCTGCGGTACGGCTGGGCAGCGGCCCGGCTCGACGATCTGGCCGGCTGGCCGGGCGCCCGGCTGACTGCCGTACTGGCGGTGCTGGCCGGCGGGAACCCGCGCGGCGCTGCCCGCGCCTGGCGCGAGGACGCGGGCGGTCATCCCAGCCCGAACGCCGGTCCGGTGGAGGCGGCGTTCGCCGGAGCGCTGGGCGTGCGGCTCGGCGGGACTCTCGCGTACGGCGGCCGGGTCGAGCACCGGGCCGTACTCAACGGTGGCGGCAGGCCGGCCGGGGTGGGAGACATCGAGCGCGCGGTGCGCCTGTCTCGCCGGGTGGGTCTGCTCGCACTCGCGACAGCCCTGGTGGTTCGGAAGTCCCTCGTGCGGAAGACCCGTGCGGTGAGAAAGGTGCGCGGATGAGTGGCGGACTGTTGATCGCCGGAACCACCTCGGACGCCGGGAAGAGCGTGGTGACGGCCGGCATCTGCCGGTGGCTGGTGCGCCGTGGCGTCAAGGTCGCGCCCTTCAAGGCACAGAACATGTCGCTGAATTCCTTTGTCACCCGCGAAGGTGCGGAGATCGGCCGCGCGCAGGCGATGCAGGCCCAGGCGGCCAGGGTGGAGCCATCGGCGCTGATGAACCCGGTGCTGCTGAAGCCGGGCAGCGACCGGTCGAGCCAGGTGGTCCTGATGGGCAAGCCGGTCGGCGAGATGAGCGCCCGCGGGTTCTTCGGGGACGCCGGAGCTCCGACCAACGGCGACAGCGCCCAAGTGGGACACAGGGAAGCTCTGTTGGGGACGGTCACGGACTGTCTGGACCAACTTCGGGGCACGTATGACGCTGTGATCTGTGAGGGGGCCGGCAGCCCGGCCGAGATCAATCTGCGGCGGACGGACATCGTCAACATGGGCATCGCCCGGGCCGCCCGCTTCCCGGTGGTGGTGGTGGGCGACATCGACCGCGGTGGTGTCTTCGCCTCGTTCTTCGGTACGACCGCGCTGCTCAGCGCCGAGGACCAGGCGCTGGTCGCCGGTTACCTGGTCAACAAGTTCCGCGGCGACGTGTCGTTGCTGGAGCCCGGCCTCGACATGCTGCACGGGCTGACGGGGCGCCGCACCTACGGCGTCCTGCCGTTCGCGCACGGCCTCGGCATCGACGAGGAGGACGGGCTGCGGATCTCGATGCGGGGCACCGTGCGTGAGTCGTCCGTCGCCCCGCCGCACGGTGCGGAGGTGCTGCGGGTCGCCGTCTGCGCTGTGCCGCTGATGTCCAACTTCACCGACGTGGACGCACTGGCGGCCGAACCCGGCGTGCTGGTGCGGTTCGTGGACCGGGCGGACGAGCTCGCCGACGCGGACCTGGTGATCGTGCCGGGCACCCGGGGCACCGTCCGCGCTCTGGAGTGGCTGCGTCGGCGTGGACTCGCCGACGCGCTGGCCCGCCGGGCCGCGGAGGGCCGCCCGGTGCTGGGCATCTGCGGCGGCTTCCAGCTGCTGGGCGAGCACATCGACGACGAGATCGAGTCGCGGGCCGGCGCCGTGGACGGCCTGGGGCTGCTGCCCGTACGAGTCACGTTCGCCGCCGCGAAGACGCTGGGCCGGCCGACCGGTGAGGCGCTGGGTGAACGCGTCGAGGGGTACGAGATCCACCACGGGGTGGCCGAAGTGCTGGGCGGCGAGGCCTTCCTTGACGGCTGCCGCTCCGGTGCCGTCTGGGGCACCCACTGGCACGGCTCGCTGGAGAGCGACGGCTTCCGGCGCGCCTTCCTCCGGGAGGTCGCGCGGGCGGCGGGGCGGCGTTTCGTACCGGCTCCCGACACCGGCTTCGGCACGCTCCGCGAGGAACAGCTCGACCGGCTCGGTGACCTCATCGAGGAGCACGCGGACACCGACCGGCTGCTCGCGCTCATCGAATCGGGCGCTCCGGCCGGACTGCCCTTCATCCCGCCCGGGGCCCCGTGAACACCGCGCTGCCTTGTCCCGTCCGTACCCGTGTACCCGAAGGAGTGATCCCCTCATGACCACCCCCTATCCGTTCACCGCGATAGTCGGGATGGACGACCTGCGGCTCGGGCTGCTGCTCAACGCGGTCTCCCCCGCCGTGGGCGGTGTACTGGTCCGGGGGGAGAAGGGAACCGCCAAGTCGACGGCGGTGCGCGCGCTTTCGGCGTTGCTGCCGGAGGTTCCGGTGGTTGCCGGGTGCCGCTTCTCCTGCGACCCCGCGGCCCCCGACCCGGCGTGTCCCGACGGGCCGCACCGCCCGGCCGGCGCGTCGGGAGGGGCAGCGGCCGGCGCGTCGCGGCCTGCGCGCATGGTCGAACTGCCGGTCGGGGCCTCCGAGGACCGGCTGGTCGGCGCCCTGGACATCGAGCGGGCGCTGGCCGAGGGCGTGAAGGCCTTCGAGCCCGGACTGCTCGCCGACGCGCACCGCGGGATCCTCTACGTCGACGAGGTCAACCTGCTCCACGATCACCTGGTCGACCTGCTGCTGGACGCCGCCGCGATGGGCGCCTCGTACGTCGAGCGCGAGGGCGTGTCGGTACGGCACGCCGCCCGCTTCCTGCTCGTCGGGACGATGAACCCCGAGGAGGGCGAACTGCGGCCGCAGTTGCTGGACCGCTTCGGGCTGACCGTCGAGGTCGCCGCATCGCGCGAACCGGAGCAGCGGGTCGAGGTGGTGCGGCGCCGGCTGGCCTACGACGACGATCCGGCCGCCTTCGCAGCCAAGTGGGCCGACGAGGAACGGACGTTGCGCGAGCGGGTGGTCGCTGCCCGTAACCTGCTGCCCGACGTCCGTCTCGGCGACCCCGCGCTGCTGCAGATCGCGGCGACCTGTGCGGCCTTCGAGGTGGACGGGATGCGCGCGGACATCGTGATGGCCCGCACCGCGAGCGCGCTGGCCGCCTGGGCCGGTCGCACCGAGGTGACCGCGGACGACGTACGTCAGGCGGCCCTGCTCGCGCTGCCGCACCGCCGCCGGCGCAATCCGTTCGACGCGCCGGGACTCGACGAGGAGAAACTGGACGACACGCTCAAGGAGTTCGGCGGCGACGAGGACGACGACCCCGGCCCCGACGGGCCCGGCGGCGGAGGCCGGCCGCCCGGCGACGACCCCGGCACACCGCCGCAGGACGACGCGAGCCGCAGCGACATGCCGACGCCGTCCGACGCCGGGGAGCCCGGCGGCGACCGCGAGGGCGCCGCGGCGGGTGCCGCACCGTCCGGCGGCGGCGAGCAGCCGGCCGCCCGGGCCGCCGAACCGTTCCGTACCAAGATGCTGAGCGTGCCCGGACTCGGGGAAGGCGCGGCAGGCCGTCGCTCCAGGGCCCGCACCGAGCACGGCAGGACCACCGGGGCCCAGCGGCCCCGAGGAGCGCTCACCAAGCTGCACTTGGCGGCGACCGTGCAGGCCGCGGCGCCGCATCAGCGGGCCCGCGGCCGGTCGGGCCCCGGCCTGGTGGTGCGCAGGGACGACCTGCGGCAGGCCACCAGGGAGGGGCGCGAGGGCAATCTGGTGCTGTTCGTGGTGGACGCGTCCGGGTCGATGGCCGCCCGGCAGCGGATGAGCGCCGTCAAGGGCGCGGTCCTCTCGCTCCTGCTCGACGCCTACCAACGCCGGGACAAGGTCGGCCTGGTGACGTTCCGCGGGAAGGACGCTGACGTGGCGCTGCCGCCCACCTCGTCCGTCGACGCGGCGGCCGCCCGGCTGGAGCAGCTGCCCACCGGGGGCCGGACGCCGGTGGCCGCAGGGCTGTTGAAGGCCCATGACGTGCTGCGGATCGAGCGGCTGCGGGATCCCTCGCGCCGCCCGCTGCTGGTGGTCGTCACCGACGGCCGTGCGACCGGCGGCCCCGAGCCGGTGGCGCTGGCCGCCCGTGCGGCCCGGCTGCACGAGGCCGACGGCACCGCGTCGGTCGTCGTGGACTGCGAGTCGGGCCCGGTGCGGCTCGGACTCGCCGGGGAACTCGCAGCCCAACTGGGCGGCACCGCAGTGACGTTGGACGAGCTGCGGGCGGAGAGCATCGCCGGACTTGTGAAGGACGTACAGACCACTTCGAGGAGGGCCGCCTGATGCCGCAGGGACAACCGACCACCGTGCCCGATGACGGGCTCACCACCCGCCAGCGCCGCAACCGGCCACTGACCCTGGTGCACACCGGCCCGGGGAAGGGCAAGTCGACGGCAGCCTTCGGGCTCGCGCTGCGCGGCTGGAACCAGGGGTGGCCCATCGGGGTGTTCCAGTTCGTCAAGTCCGCGAAGTGGAAGGTCGGCGAGGAACGGGCGCTGCGGGTGCTCGGCGAGAGCGGTGAGGGCGGGACCGTCGCCTGGCACAAGATGGGCGAGGGCTGGTCCTGGGTCCAGCGGGACATCGAGTCCAGCGAGGAGGCCGCGAAGGAGGGCTGGGAGCAGGTCAAGCGCGACCTCGCCACCGAGGCCTACCGGCTCTACGTACTGGACGAGTTCGCCTACCCGATGCACTGGGGCTGGGTGGACACCGACGAGGTGATCTCCGTCCTGCGGGAGCGCCCCGGCAGCCAGCACGTCGTGATCACCGGCCGCAACGCGCCGGAGAAACTGCTCGGCTTCGCGGATCTGGTGACCGAGATGACCAAGGTCAAGCATCCGATGGACGTGGGTCAGAAGGGCCAGAGGGGAATCGAGTGGTAGCTCGGCTCGTCGTCGCCGCGCCGGCTTCGGGGAGCGGCAAGACCACCGTGGTCACCGGGCTGATGGCCGCCTTCGCCGAGCGCGGGCTCGCGGTGTCGCCGCACAAGGTGGGGCCGGACTACATCGACCCGGGCTACCACGCCCTCGCCACCGGGCGCCGCGGCCGCAACCTCGACGCGTACCTGTGCGGGACGGAGCTCATCGCGCCGCTTTTCGAGCATGGCGCCGCGGGCTGCGATCTGGCCGTGGTCGAGGGTGTCATGGGATTGTTCGACGGGGCGGCCGGTCAGGGGGAGCTGGCCTCCACCGCGCAGATCGCGAAACTCCTGCGGGCGCCGGTGGTGCTGGTCGTCGACGCCTCGTCCCAGTCGCGCTCGGTGGCCGCGCTGGTGCACGGCTTCGCGTCCTGGGATCCGGAGGTACGGATCGGCGGGGTGATCCTCAACAAGGTGGCGTCGGACCGGCACGAGACCATGCTGCGGGAGGCGCTGGACGAATCCGGGGTGCCGGTCCTCGGCGTGCTGCGACGGGTTCCGCAGGCGCGGACACCCTCCCGGCATCTGGGCCTGGTGCCGGTGGCCGAACGGCAACCCGAGGCGGTGGATTCCGTACGGGCACTGGCCGCGCAGGTGCGGGCCGGATGTGATCTGGAAGGGCTGCTGGCCCTGGCGCGGAGTGCGCCCGGGCCGGCCGCGGAGGCCTGGGACCCGGGTGTCGCCTGCGGTTCGGCGGGGCAGGCGCATCCGCCGTACGCCGGGCACCGGCGCCCCCGGATAGCCGTGGCCGGCGGCCCCGCGTTCACCTTCTCGTACGCCGAGCACGCCGAACTGCTCACCGCCGCCGGCGCCGAGGTCGTCGCCTTCGACCCACTGCGCGACGAGGAGCTGCCCGAGGGCACCCGCGGACTCGTCATCGGCGGCGGCTTCCCGGAGGTGTACGCCCCGGAGCTGTCCGCCAACGAGCCGCTCCGCAAAGCCGTCGCCGAACTCGCCTTCTCCGGCGCGCCGATCGCCGCCGAATGCGCCGGGCTGCTGTATCTGTCCCGCTCGCTCGACGGGCAGCCGATGTGCGGCGTGCTGGCTGCCGAAGGCCGGATGTCCGAGCGGCTGACGCTCGGCTACCGGGACGCGGTGGCCGTCTGCGACAGTTCGTTCGCACAGGCCGGGACCCGGATGCGCGGACACGAGTTCCACCGCACGGTGCTGGAGCCGGGCGCGGGGCCATCGGCCGCCTGGGGCATGCGTCAGCCGGCCCGCCGGCTCGAGGGTTTCGTGCAGCAGGGCGTGCACGCGAGCTATCTGCACACCCACTGGGCGGGCCGCCCGGACGTCGCCCGGCGCTTCGTGGACGGGTGCGCGCGGTGACCCGGTCCGGCTCAGCCGGCCACGCCCACCACCAGCCAGATGAAGGCCACTCCCCCGATGGTGAACAGCAGCGTGGAGCGCGCCGGGTGCTCGTGATGCGCCTCGGGGAGGATCTCGGCGGCGGCAAGATAGAGCAGTACGCCGCCGAAGAAACCGAGATAGGCGCCGAGCGGTTGCTCCGGGAGGGTGAACAGCAGCGTCGACGCGGCGCCCACCACCGGGGCCAGCGCGTCGGCCACCAGCATGGCCACCGCCCTGCGGCGTGCGTTGCCGTAGAGGCTGGTCAGCGTGTACGTGTTGAAGCCGTCCGCGAAGTCATGGGTGATCACGGCGATCGCCACGGCCGCCCCCATGCCGCCGCCCACCTGGAAGGCCGCGCCGATCGCGACGCCGTCCATCAGACTGTGTCCCACCATCGCGGCGGCGGCGGTCAGCCCCACCTGGGGTATCCGCCCGCCCGCCACCGCGCCGCCCTCGTGGAATTCGCCGTGCGGTTCGCCGTGCGCGGGGCCGGGTCCTGGCGGCTCGTGCGCCCCGTGTGCCGTCCGGCGTACCGCGAGCAGGCGCTCGACGAGGTGGGCCACCAGGAACCCCGCGACGAACAGCAGCAGCGCGGCCGGTACTCCGAAGACCTCGCCGCCCGCCGCCGACAGTGCCTCGGGCAGCAGGTCGAGTCCCACCACGCCGAGCATCAGACCCCCGGCCAGCCCGAGCACCAGATGACGCCGGTCGGTGACGTGCTGCGCCGTCCAGCCGCCGACCAGTGTCATCAGAAACGCGCCGAGCGCAACAAAGACCGCCATGCGCCCCTGCATAGCCCATGGCACCCCCTTCACGCACATCCACGCATGATCCAGGTGCCGGTCCGCCGCGCGGATCACCGCCCCGACCGGAGAGGAACTCCGTCCATGCCGGATGCGGATACCGGACATACCCCGCGCGCCGCGCCGCTCGTCGTGGGGGTGGGGGCCTCCCGGGGTGTCGCCACCGGTGAGGTGCTCGGGCTGATCGTGGACACGCTGCGCGTCGCCGGACTCTCACCGCTCGACGTGGTCGCGCTGGCGACCGTGGACGCCCGGGGCGCCGAGCCGGGGCTCTTGGGGGCGGCAGCGGCACTGGGCGTGGCGTTGCGGACGTACTCGGCCACCGAACTCGCCGGTATCCCGGTGCCGAACCCGTCCGGCGCGGCGCTCGAAGCGGTCGCCACTGCGTCCGTCGCCGAGGCCGCCGCGCTGGCGTCCGGGGGCGAGCTGATCGTGGCGAAGCGGAAGTCGTGCCCCGGGGACCGGGCCCCGATGGCCACCTGCGCCGTGGCACGGCGCAGACGGGACGCAGAGCAACCGGTCCCGTACAAAGTCGAACTTCCTGAGCGGCCCCACTTCCCTGCTGCGGACGTCGGGTACCACCATCACCACCATGGCAGTCATGCGCACACACTCTGACGCACACGATCTGCGCCACCACGGGGACTCCGAGGTCCGGGACCACGGTTCCGGCAATCTCGTGGACCTCGCAGTCAACGTCCGGACGGGAACCCCGCCGGACTGGCTGAAGGCACACATCGCCGATTCGCTCTCCTCGCTGGCCGCGTACCCCGACGGCCGGGCGGCCAGGGCAGCGGTGGCCGCCCGGCACGGCCTTCCCGAGGAACGGGTGCTACTGACCGCGGGAGCCGCCGAGGCGTTCGTGCTGATCGCGCGCGCACTGCCGGTGCGCAGACCGGTGGTCGTCCACCCGCAGTTCACCGAACCCGAGGCAGCGCTGCGCGACGCGGGGCACACCGTCCAACGGGTGGTGCTGTGCGAGGAAGACGGCTTCCGGCTCGATCCCGCCGCCGTGCCGGACACCGCGGACCTGGTGATGGTGGGCAATCCGACCAACCCCACGTCGATACTGCATCCGACCGGGACCCTCCAGGCGCTCGCCGCGCCCGGACGCACGCTGGTGGTGGACGAGGCGTTCATGGACGCGGTGCCGGACGAACGGGAGTCGCTGGCGGACCGTACGGACATCCCCGGTCTGATCGTGCTGCGCAGCCTCACCAAGACCTGGGGGCTCGCCGGGCTGCGGATCGGCTACGTGCTCGCCGGTCCGGAGACCATCGGACTGCTCGAGCGGGCGCAGCCGCTCTGGCCGGTCTCCACCCCGGCCCTCGCAGCCGCCGAGGCCTGCTCGGCGGCGGCGGCGCTCACCGAAGCCGCCCGAGCGGCCCACCGGATCGCCGCCGACCGAGCCCATCTGCTGGCCGGCCTGGCCGAGTTCGACGAAATACGGGTGGTGGAGGCGGCCGAGGGCCCCTTCGTGCTGGTGCGGACGGAGCGGGCCGACGAGGTCCGCGCCCGGTTGCGCCGCCTCGGCTTCGCGGCCCGGCGCGGTGACACCTTCCCCGGTCTCGGCACCGACTGGCTACGGCTCGCGGTGCGCGACCGGGCGACCACCAACCGCTTTCTGCAGGCTCTCGACCAGGCGCTGACCGCCGTCGGCGACTGACCGGTCCGGTCGGGCGGGGGCCCAGCACGCCCCCGTCCGCCGTCAGACCCGGTTGCCGTCGGGACCGACCGCCGTCAGGCCCGGTTGCGGCTGCGGCTTCGCGCGACGGCGAGTGCGCCCCCGCCGGCCAGCACCAGCACCACGGCACCGCCCGCGATGTACGGCGTCATGGAACTGCCGCCGGTCTCCGCGAGGTTCTCCTTCGCGCCGGCCGCGGCGTCCGCCTTCACCGGCTCGGCGGCGCCCTGCGGCTGGGTGTCCTGGGCGCCGGCGGTCGGGGATCCGGGCGCGGGGCTCGCCGTGTCACCGCCGTGGTGACGCGGCGGTGCCTTCGGCGACTCGCAGGTGGCCCGGGCGAGGGTGATCTCGCCCCGCACATCGGCGACGTTCAGCTTGAGCGGGTTCACCGACACCTTCAGCCGGAGCGCGGTGGCCGCGGCGGTACGCGATGAGGTGCTGGTCTTCGAGAGGTCGAGCGTCACCGTGCCCACGCCCGGCACCGAAACCCGGGTCGTGCCACCGGCGGAGAGGGTGACGCGCTTGCCGAGCACCGTCACGTGGCCGAGCACATTCGATTCCGCGCGGGGATGTTCGCCCGCCTCGCACTCCGCCTTCGACGTGACCTTCTCGACCTCGATCAGGGACAGCAGCGGCAGCCCGGGTACATGGACCCTGGCCCGGGCGATGTTGACGTACCCCTCCGCCCGGTGGGAGCCGACCGTGGCCTTCGCGGTGGCGACGTCGGCGCGCAGCAGGCTGAACGGATGCCCCCGGTCGACTCCGTCCAGCTTCGCGGTCAGTGCGGTCTTCGCGGCCGTCGCCGGGGCCTGCACCTCGTTGAGTGTGGTGTCGAGCGGTACGTCGACCGTCCTGTTGAGCAGCGAGACGTCGAGCCCGGTACGGAGCACGACGGCGCTCGCCTTCCCGCTACCGCCGGTGGTCGCCTGCGCCGGGGCCGCGGCGAGCAGCGCCACCGGCCCTGCGGTCAGCGCGGCCGCCACGAAGGTGGCGGCCGTACGGCGTACGGGCATGCGGAAGGTGTTGCTGTTCAAGGTGGTGGAACCCCCACAAGAGACGTGACGTCGCCGGAGGCGCACCCGCTTGGGACCTCGCGGGTACGCCGGCGACCGAGACACGGGAATCTTTACGCACGGAGGGTGAACGGGCAGCAACCTGACGTGAGTTCACTCGAAAGTGGCGTTTCCGCCCCTTCTTTCGAATCCGGACGCACAGGCGTTCCCGTGGCGCTCCGTCGTCACCCTTGCGAGGTGGTGCGCCGGTGACAGCACCGGGCGCGCACATGAAGCCGCTCAACGAGGCGGGACGGTGCCGGGTTACGCCGGGTCAACCCGGCGCCTTCCCCCGTCAGCCCACCACGCGCCCGTCGAGCACCACCTGACGGGGAGCCGCCAGCACCCCCACATCGGCCCGGGGGTCCGCCTCGTACACCACCAGGTCCGCTACCGCGCCCTCGGCGAGCGCGTCCCTTCCCAGCCACCGGCGCGCCCCCCAGGTGGCCGCCGACAGGGCCTCCACGGCCGGGATCCCCGCCTTCACCAGTTCGGCGACCTCCGCCGCCACCAGGCCGTGCGGCAGCGAGCCGCCGGCGTCGGTACCGGTAAAGACCGGGATGCCGGCCTCATGGGCGGAGGCCACGGTCTCGTAACGCCGTTCGTGCAACCGCCGCATATGCGCCGACCAGCGGGGATACCGGGCCTCGCCACCCGCGGCGAGCGCCGGGAAGGTCGCGATGTTGACCAGCGTCGGGACGATCGCGACGCCGCGCTCGGCGAAGAGCGGGATCGTCTCCGCGGTGAGCCCGGTGGCGTGCTCGATGCAGTCGATCCCGGCCTCCACCAGGTCCTGCAGCGAGTCCTCGGCGAAGCAGTGCGCGGTGACCCGGGCGCCGAGCCGGTGCGCCTCGGCGATGGCCGCGGTCACCTCGCCACGCGGCCAGCAGGCCGCCAGATCGCCGGTGTCGCGGTCGATCCAGTCGCCGACCAGCTTGACCCAGCCGTCCCCCCTGCGCGCCTCCTGGGCGACGTAGGCGACCAGGTCGCCCGGTTCGATCTCGTGGGCGAAGTTACGGATGTAGCGGCGGGTGCGCGCGATGTGCCGACCCGCACGGATGACCTTCGGGAGGTCGGCGCGGTCGTCCATCCAGCGCGTGTCGGACGGCGAGCCCGCGTCCCGCAGCAGCAGCGCACCGGCCTCACGCTCGGTGATCGCCTGCTTCTCAGCGGTCGCCGCGTCGACGGCACCCTGCGTGCCGAGCCCCACATGGCAGTGCGCGTCCACCAGCCCCGGCAGCACCCAGCCCCGCACCGAGACGGCTTCCCCGGCCGGACGCCGGTACGCGATCCGTCCACCGACCACCCAGAGCTCGTCCCGGACCTCCTCGGGCCCGACCAGCACCCGCCCTTTCACATGCAGCACCGCGTGATCACTCATGCATCGAGCCTAGAACGCGACTCAGTACCATCGAACCGCCGGCCCGGATGAATCGAACAAATCGCGAGGAGAGCACCGCCGTGACGCACGCATTCCTGGATCTGCCCCCGCTCACCGCGGCGCACTTCGCGTCGATCGAACGGCAGGTGGCCGCGCTGCTCCGCACCGAGCAGGACGTCGTGATCATGCAGGGCGAGGCGCTGCTCCCGCTGGAGGCCTGCATCCGCTCCGCCGCCGAGCCGGGATCGACCGCGCTCAATGTGATCACCGGCCCCTACGGCCAGACCTTCGGCAACTGGCTGCGCGACTGCGGGGTCACCGTGGTCGACCTCTCCGTGCCCTTCCACACAGCGGTCGGCCCCGACCAGGTGCGCGAGGCGCTCGCGGCGCACCCGGAGATCTCCTTCGTCTCGCTGGTGCACGCGGAGGCCGCGACCGGGAACACCAACCCGGTGGCGGAGATCGGTGAGATCGTACGGGCCCACGGCGCCCTCTTCATGCTGGATGCCGTCGCCTCGGTGGGCGCTGAGCCGCTGCTGCCCGACGCCTGGAGCGTCGACCTCTGCGTGATCGGCGGGCAGAAGGCGATGGGAGGCCCGGCAGGCGTCTCGGCGGTGTCGGTGAGCGAGCGGGCCTGGCAGCGGTTCGCGGAGAACCCGCAGGCGCCACGGGGCTCGTACCTCTCACTGCTCGACTGGAAGCAGCGCTGGATCGACGGCGGCCGCAAGGCGCTCCCGCACGCGCCCGCGCAACTGGAGATGCTGGCGCTCCAGGCGTGTCTGGAACGGATCGAGGCGGACGGCCTGGACACGGTGATGGACCGGCACGCGCGGGCGGCTGCCGCCACCAGGGCGGGCGCGCTCGCGCTGGGCGGCGGCCTGGCACCGTACGTCCGCCGGGCTCAGGACTCGGCCCCCGTCGCCACCACCCTGCGCGTCCCGGTCGGCTCCGACGCCTCCGAACTGGTCGCGAAGGCACTGGCCACCGACCCGGCGCTGCCGCTGATCGCGGGCGGAGGAGCACTGGCGAAGGAGATGATCCGGATCAACCACTACGGTCCGCAGGCCACCGCGGACGCGGTGTACTCCGCGCTGGCAGCACTGGGTGCCGCACTGGACGGCATGGGCACGTCCGTCGATCTCCGAGGGGCCCGCGACGCGGTTGCGACGGCCTGGCGGAACGGCTGAGACGCCCTTTTCCGGGGCCTCACGAAAGCCGTATCCGAGGCGGTACCGATGCGATATCCGAGGCCGCATCCCGGTCGGCCACCAAAACCGTATACAGCTCTCCGCTCCACACATAATAAAAGACAATCAAAGAACGCCTATTACTGGCTTTTCCCCTTACGCCTTCCCCATCCTCCTGCCCTCTTTTTCGGACCCTAAACGCATCAATCTTCAACCGGTTCGATCAGCGGTTTTCGGACATGGCTCCGAAGGGTTACCTACATGTGACCGACCCCACAGGTCGCGCCCTTTGTCCCCCTATTTGCTGGACAAACCAGCCATATTCGCAACCACGGCGCCCTCGACCCGCGCCCACGCGATAACACGATCGTGGCGTTCCGCCAACCCCACCCCGCCGTGCATTTTTCGAATTTGCTGGGTAAATTTCATCGACATGACCGCCGCGCAAGAAGACCTTGTACGTGCCCGCAGTGAATTCATCGAGATAGACACACCACGAGTGGAGGACGGAGCCGCGATCTGGCGTATCGCCCGCGACTCCGAGGTACTGGACCTCAACTCCTCGTACAGCTATCTGTTGTGGTGTCGCGATTTCGCAGAAACCTCCGTGGTGGCCCGCGGCTCGGACGGCGACCCCATCGGGTTCGTCACCGGGTACGTGCGCCCCAGCCGCCCGGAGGCCCTGGTCGTCTGGCAGGTCGCCGTCGCCGGGGCCCATCGGGGCCGTGGCCTGGCCGGCGAACTGCTGGACAGCCTGACCGCGAAAGTCGTGGCCCGCGGCGAGGTCCGCGAGATCGAAACCACCATCACCCCGGACAACACCGCGTCCGACCGGCTCTTCAGCTCATACGCCGAGCGTCACGGAGCCTCGCTGCAGCGTGAGGTGCTCTTCGACGGCGGACTGTTCCCGGAGGGGACACACCAGCCCGAAGTGCTGTACCGCATCAGCCCCGTTTCGGCCTGACTGACTCCCCCACCCCCCAGGAGACCTGCCATGACCATCACCCCTCCCGCCCTGAGCGTCTTCGAGGCCCTGGAGTCCGAGGTACGCAGCTACTGCCGCAGCTGGCCCGCCGTCTTCGACCGGGCGCAGGGCAGCTACCTGCACGACGAGGACGGCCACACCT
Source organism: Streptomyces sp. NPDC051320 (assembly GCF_040682175.1). Taxonomy (NCBI): domain Bacteria; kingdom Bacillati; phylum Actinomycetota; class Actinomycetes; order Kitasatosporales; family Streptomycetaceae; genus Streptomyces; species Streptomyces sp. NPDC051320. Next base: position 252,715 of record NZ_JBFBAL010000010.1, on the reverse strand, counting down.
ACCTCGACTTCTTCGCCGGTGCCGGTTCGCTCAACTACGGGCACAACAACCCGGTGCTGAAACGCGCCCTGATCGACTACATCGAGCGCGACGGCATCACGCACGGCCTGGACATGGCCACCAGCGCCAAACGGGCCTTCCTGGAGTCCTTCCAGAACGTGATCCTGCGCCCGCGTGACCTGCCGTACAAGGTGATGTTCCCCGGCCCGACCGGCACCAACGCCGTCGAGTCGGCGCTCAAGCTGGCCCGCAAGGTGAAGGGCCGCGAGTCCGTGGTGTCCTTCACCAACGCCTTCCACGGCATGTCGCTGGGCTCGCTCGCCGTCACCGGAAACGCCTTCAAGCGGGCCGGCGCCGGTATCCCGCTGGTGCACGGAACGCCGATGCCGTTCGACAACTACTTCGACGGCCAGGTGGAGGACTTCCTCTGGTTCGAGCGGCTCCTCGAGGACCAGGGCTCCGGCCTCAACAAGCCCGCCGCCGTGATCGTCGAGACCGTGCAGGGCGAGGGCGGCATCAACGTCGCCCGCGCCGAGTGGCTCCGGGCGCTGCAGGACCTCTGCCACCGCCAGGACATGCTGCTCATCGTCGACGACATCCAGATGGGCTGCGGCCGTACCGGCGGCTTCTTCTCCTTCGAGGAGGCCGGCATCACCCCGGACATCGTCACCCTGTCGAAGTCCATCAGCGGCTACGGGCTGCCCATGGCGCTCGTGCTGTTCAAGGCGGAACTCGACGTCTGGGAGCCGGGCGAGCACAACGGCACCTTCCGCGGCAACAACCCGGCGTTCGTCACCGCCGCCGCCGCCCTCGACACGTACTGGGCCGACGGCCAGATGGAGAAGCAGACCCTCGCCCGCGGCGAGCAGGTCGAGCGTGCGCTGCTCGCCATCGTCGACGAGAACGAAGGAACCGGCGTGAGCTTCCGCGGCCGCGGCCTGGTCTGGGGCGTCGAGTTCGACGACAAGGCGCGTGCCACGGCGGTCTGCCGGCGCGCCTTCGAGCTCGGCATGCTCCTGGAGACCTCAGGCCCGGAGAGCGAGGTGGTGAAGCTGCTTCCGCCGCTGACCGTCTCCCCCGATGAACTGGACGAGGGCCTGCGCACGCTGGCCCGCGCCGTCCGAGAGACCGCCTGACGCAGTCAGTACCCGTACCACAGAAAGGCTCAACTCACCGTGATTGTCCGATCGTTCAAGGACCTCGAGGGAACCGACCGCCACATCAAGTCCAAGTCGGGCACCTGGGAGAGCAAGCGCATCGTGCTCGCCAAGGAGAAGGTCGGTTTCTCGTTGCACGAGACCATCCTGTACGCCGGGACCGAGACGTCGATGTGGTACGCGAACCACATCGAGGCCGTTCTCTGCACGAAGGGCGAGGCGGAGCTCACCAACGACGACACCGGCGAGGTCCACTGGATCGAGCCGGGCACGATGTATCTGCTCAACGGGCACGAGAAGCACACCCTGCGCCCGAAAACCGACTTCCACTGCGTATGCGTCTTCAACCCGCCGGTCACCGGACGGGAGGACCATGATGAGAACGGCGTGTATCCGCTGCTGACCGAGGAGGCCTGACCGCCATGACCGACGTACTGAGCAACATACGGGCGGATCTCTATCCCACCCGTGGCGCGAGCGAGGTGACCACCCCCCGCCAGGATCCGGTGATCTGGTCGCAGCCCGGAGCCGAGGGACCGATCTCGCAGCCCGACCTCCAGGGTTTCGAGCGCGACGGCTTCCTCAGCGTCGAGCAGCTGCTCTCGGACGACGAGGTGCCGCGCTACCGTGCGGAGCTCGACCGGCTCGTCACCGACCCGGCGGTCCGCGCGGACGAGCGGTCCATCATCGAACCGCAGTCTCAGGACGTCCGGTCGGTCTTCGAGGTGCACAAGCTCAGCGAGGTCTTCGCCCAACTGGTGCGGGACGAGCGGCTGGTGGGCCGGGCACGGCAGATCCTGGGATCGGACGTCTACGTCCATCAGTCCCGTATCAACGTCAAGCCGGGGTTCGGTGCGAGTGGCTTCTACTGGCACTCGGACTTCGAGACCTGGCACGCCGAGGACGGTCTGCCGAACATGCGGACCGTGTCGGTCTCGATCGCGCTGACCGAGAACCTCGACACCAACGGCGGCCTGATGATCATGCCGGGGTCGCACCGGCACTTCCTGGGGTGCGCGGGCGCGACGCCGAAGGACAACTACAAGAAGTCCCTGCAGATGCAGGACGCGGGCACCCCGTCGGACGAGGCGCTGACCCGGATGGCGGACGCGCACGGTATCAAGCTCTTCACGGGCCGGGCGGGTTCGGCGACCTGGTTCGACTGCAACTGCATGCACGGCTCGGGTGACAACATCACGCCGTACGCCCGCAGCAACGTCTTCATCGTGTTCAACAGCGTGGACAACGCGGCGGTGGAGCCCTTCGCGGCTCCGGTCCGGCGGCCGGACTTCATCGGAGCCCGGGACTTCACCCCGGTGAAGTGAGCACGGCCCGCCGGTCCTGACGGGTCCGGCGTACGCGGGAGGGGGACGGCAGCCGGTGCCGTCCCCCTCCCGCGTAGGCGCGCGTTCAGCCGGCGAGCACGTCCAGCAGCTTGTCGACCTCCGTGGTCGAGTTGTACAGGTGGAAGGCGGCCCGCAGGTTGCCGGCGCGGTCGGAGAGTTCGATGCCGGCCCGGCCGAGCTCACCCTGCCGGTGACCCAGCCCGGGCACCGAGACGATCGCAGACCCGGGGGCAGGCATGGCCTGCTGCCCGATCCGTTCGAGTCCGGCGCGGAAACGGTCGGCCAGCGCGACATTGTGACGCTGGATGTTTCCGGGGCCGATGTCCTCGATCAGAGCCAGTGAATGCCGGGCTCCGGCGTACGAGAACAGGCTCGGGCTCTCGTCGAACCGCCGCGCCGAATGGGCGAGTTCGGCCACCGGGCCGTAGCAGCTGTCCCAGGGTTTCTCGCCCGCGACCCAGCCGGCGAAAACCGGGGTCAGGCCGCCCAGGTCCTCCGGGACCACCAGGAAGGCGACGCCGCGCGGACAGGTGAGCCACTTGAAGGCGACGGCCACCGTGAAGTCGTCCTGACTCGCGGTGAGCGGCAGCCAGCCTGCCGACTGCGAGGCGTCCACCAGCGTGCGGGCGCCGTGGGCGCGGGCGGCGGCCCGGATCGCGGCGAGGTCGGCCGGCCGGCCGTCGGCCGACTGCACGGCGCTGACCGCGACGAGCGCGGTGTCCGGACGGATCGCGTCCGCCAGGGCCTCCAGCGGCACGGACCGCACATCGAGGTCGCCGCGCACCACGAAGGGGTTCACCACCGAGCTGAAATCGCCGTCGGCGACCAGGACTTCGGCCCCGGCGGGCAGCGAGGTGGCGATCAGCCCGGTGTACACGGCGACCGACGCCCCGGCCGCCACCCGGGAGGCCGGAACGCCGGCGAGCCGGGCGAACGAGGCCCTGGACGCCTCCACATCGGCGAACATGTCGGTGGGCCTGCCGACCGAAGCGGCGGTGATCGCCTGCTGCATCGCCGTCACGGTGCGGGCCGGGAGCAGACCGGTGCTCGCGGTGTTCAGATAGGTCGTTCCCGGCGCGTATTCGGTGCCGCCCAGGGCCTCCGCCAAGATCTCCACGTTGCTCTCCATGGTGACCACTCTGCCGCCCGGCGATCCCCTCGTCCATCGGGCGAAACGGTCCGGACGCGGACATCGCCGTCAGTCGGGCCGACCGGGTGATTCCCCTGCGGGCGGCACCTCCCGCCACATCGGCAGATGGGCGCTGTCCGGTGCGCGCACCACATCCCGGGCCGGCTGCCAGCCGTGGGCGGCGTAGAACCGCTGGGCCCGCAGATTGTGCTCGTACACCTCGAGACGCGCGCGGCGGACGCCGGACCGCCGCCAGGCTTCGACGACCGCGGTGTGCAGGGCGCTGCCGATGCCACGGCTCCAGCGGGCCGGATCGACGTGGAACTGGGTGAGGGTCATGTCGCCGGTGACGTCGCCCTCGATGACTCGGAACGCCGCCACCCCCGCCACGTCGCCCTCGTGTTCCGCGCAGAGCACCCCGCCGTCGTCCCGGGCGATCGACCGGACCCAGCCCGCCCGCACGTGCGCGAGCACCTCGGCGCTCGCGTATTCCGCCACCGGGATCCGCCCCTCGTAGTACGTGGCGCGGGCGGCGGTATGGAGCGTGGCGATGGTGGTGATGTCGCTGGGCACTGCTGCACGGACCATGACTCCACTGATCATGGTTACCGAGACGCGACGGACAGGGGCTCCGGTTGCAGGGCGCCCGCGCACCGCTCACGGCCGTTCAGCTGCCGTCCCGCATCCCCTTCGGCGCGTACCCCCGGAACACCACCGAGTCGAAGGACACCGCGCACCCGTCCGCCTCCGGACACTGCGCCAGGAATCCGATCTGCGCCCCGGCCGCCCCCGCCGCGTCGCCCAGGGCGAACACCCGGACGAACGTCCAGCGTTCGCCGTCCGGGGACGCGTGGAAGGCGAAGGCCTTGCCCGTACGGCTGATGCGCAGCCAGACGCTGTCGCCCTCGACCACCGAGGAGTTGACGTCGTCGGAGTGGTCGCGCGTGACGACCGAGCAGATCGTGGGCGTGTCCGGGGAGAGCTCCAGGCAGAGCTTGGCCCACTCGTGGTCGCCGACGTGCAGATAGAGCGCGCCGGCATCCCCCGCGCCGACGAAACCCACCGACACCCGGGCAATCAGCTGGAAGTCCCCTGCGGGTGGTGCGCCGACCAGCCGCGGCGCGTCCGACGCAGGTTCCCGCGCGTCGCCCGCCGGGGGGACGAACCGGTCCTGGCGCGGGCCGGTACGGACCGAGAGCACCCCCGCGTCGTACGACCAGGGGGCCGGCGGTCCGTACGGGCGCAGCGGGAACGGCAGCTCGGGAAGGAGGTGGGTCACTCGGGCAGGCCGTTGATACGGCGCGGCACACCCAGCGGGTTGGCCTCGCGCAGCTCCGGCGGGAGCAGCGCGTCGGGGGTCGTCTGGTAGGCGACCGGGCGCAGCCAGCGCTCGATCGCGGTGCCGCCGACCGAGGTCGAGGTCGACGTGGTGGCCGGGTAGGGGCCGCCGTGCTGCTGGGCGGGGGCGACGGCGACGCCGGTCGGCCAGCCGTTGACCAGGACGCGGCCTGCGAGCGGGGTGAGCTCGGCGATGAGTGCGGCGGCCTCGCCCTCGCCGGCGGCCTCGGCGCTGGACACGTGCAGTGTCGCGGTCAGGTTGCCCGGCAGCCGTCCGAGGACGGCGGCGATCTCGTCGGCCGATTCATAGCGGGCCACCACGGTCACCGGGCCGAAGCACTCCTCGAGGAGCAGGTCGTGCTCACCGTCCGCGGCCAGGAGCGCCGCGGAAACGGTGAGGAAGCCCGCGCTCACGGTGTGCTCACCGCCGGCGCCCGGGGTGACCGGGGCGTCGACTCCGGGGAGGGCGGCCCGGTCGCGGACGCCGGCCAGGAAGTTGTCGCGCATCCGGTGGTCCAGCAGGACCCCGGCCTCGCTGTCGCTGACGGCGGCGGTGAGTGACTTGACGAGGGTGTCGCCCGCCGCGCCCGCCGGGGCCAGTACGAAGCCGGGCTTGGTGCAGAACTGCCCGACGCCCATGGTCATGGAGCCGCCGAGACCGGCGCCGATCTGCTCGCCGCGTTCTGCGGCGGCGGCCTCGGTCACCACGACCGGGTTGAGCGAACCGAGTTCACCGTGGAAGGGGATCGGCGTCGGCCTGGCGGCTGCGGCGTCGAAGAGGGCGCGTCCGCCGCGCACCGACCCGGTGAAGCCCGCGGCGGCGATCAACGGGTGCTTGACCAGGGCGACGCCCGCCTCGAAGCCGTGCACCACGGAGATCACATCGGCCGGCAGCCCGACCTGCTCGGCGGCCCGGCGCAGCACCGAGGCGCACAGTTCTGAGGTGGCGGGATGGTCGGGGTGCGCCTTGACCACGACCGGGCAGCCGGCCGCGAGCGCGCTCGCGGTGTCGCCGCCCGGGACGGAGAAGGCCAGCGGGAAGTTGCTCGCCGCGTAGACCGCGACGACGCCCAGCGGCACCTTGTAGCGGCGCAGATCGGGACGGGGCGGGATGGCCGCGGCGTCCGGGTGGTCGATGCGGACGTCCAGGAAGGAGCCCTCCTCGACGACATCGGCGAAGGCCCGGAACTGCGCGGTGGTGCGGGCGAGTTCACCGGTGAGCCGACCGGGGCCGAGCGCCGTTTCGGCGTCTGCGGCCTCGATGACGTGCGGGCCGGCCTCGTCGAGCAGGTCGGCGGCGGCCCGCAGCAGGGCCGCGCGTACCGTTCGGCCGGCCAGCGTGTCACGCACGGCGTGGGCGGCGCGGACCGTCTGGTCCACCTCCGCGGCTGTGGCTTCCACCGCAACCTCTTCGCGCTGCTTCCCGGTTCGGGGGTCGACACTCCAGACTGGTGCTGCTGCCACCACGAACGTCCTTCCAGATCTACTGCCGCACATCAGGGTTGTTCGGTATTCTGAACGCAGTTCCTGATGATGAATTTCCTCTGGAACTCTAATAACGCGCGTTCAGCATTGACAAGAGGGGCAGGGTCGAATGTCGACTGCCGAGACAGCAGGTGGGGCGCAGGTCAAGTCCGCGGTCCGGACGGTGGAGCTGCTGGAGTACTTCGCCGGGCGGCCCGGGATGCACTCGCTGGCAGCGGTCCAGGAGGCGGTCGGTTACCCGAAGTCCAGCCTCTACATGCTGCTGCGCACCCTGGTGGAGCTGGGCTGGGTGGAGACCGATGCCACCGGCACCCGGTACGGCATCGGGGTCCGCGCCCTGCTGGTCGGCACGTCGTACATCGACGGCGACGAGGTGGTGGCCGCCGCCCGCGCCACGCTGGACCGGCTCTCCGACGACACCACGGAGACCATCCACCTGGCCCGTCTCGACGGCACCAACGTGGTCTACCTCGCCACCCGGCAGTCGCAGCACTATCTGCGCCCCTTCACCCGGGTGGGCCGCCGGCTGCCCGCCCACTCCACGTCGCTGGGCAAGGCGCTGCTCGCCACCCACAGCGACGAGCAGGTGCGCAAGATGCTGCCGGAGACCATGGCGCAGCTGACCGAGCACACCATCACGGACCGCGAGAGGCTCATCGAGGAGCTGCACCAGATCCGCGAGCAGGGATACGCGGTCGACCGCGAGGAGAACACCCTGGGCCTGCGCTGCTTCGGCGTCGCGATCCCGTACCGCACGCCGGCCCGCGACGCGATCAGCTGCTCGGTGCCGGTGGCCAGGCTCACCCCGGGCCATGAGCAGATGGTCAAGGACGCCCTCTTCGACGCGCGGGACCGGCTCACCCTCGCCACCCGGCGGCTCTGAATGATGCACATCAGCCTGCGGGAGGTCGAGGACGCGGATCTGCCGGTCTTCTTCGGGCACATGAGCGACCCCGAGTCGAACCGGATCGCCGCCTTCACCTGTGCGGACCCCACCGACCGGGATTACTTCGACGCGCACTGGCGACGGATCCGCGCCTCCGACGCGGTGATCAGGACCGTGCTCGCGGACGGCGCCGTGGCAGGCCACGCGTCGGTCTACGGGCCGCCCGACGAGCGTGAGGTGACCTACTTCATCGACCGCGCGCTGTGGGGCAGGGGCGTGGCGACCGCCGCCCTGCGTGCGCTGCTCGACACGGTGCCGACCCGGCCGCTGTACGCCAGGGCGGCCGCCGACAACAAGGGATCGATCCGCGTCCTGGAGAAGTGCGGCTTCACGATCACCGGTCACGACCGGGGCTTCGCACACGCCCGCGGCGCGGAGATCGACGAGGTCATGCTCCTGCTGGCAGGCTGAGACCGTCTCCGCCGTACGGGGGAGACGGATCGTCGTCGCGCATGAGGCGCCCGTCGGGGCGGTCCTGGAGCGTGGGTGTCATGACATCGACGCTGCTCACCCCTCCCCCCGTTTCTGCGGCGAGCTCCCGGTCCCGTGCCGTGCTGCGGACTGTCGCCATGGTGTCCTGCCTGCCGTATCTGGCCATCAAGACCGCATGGATCGCGGGCAGCCATGTCGGTATGCCCGAGGACAGCACACTGCTCGACCACCGGGGTGCGATGATCGCGGCCAACAGTGCGTCCCTGCTGCTGGACAGTTGCGTCATCGTCCTCGCGTTGTTGCTGACCCAGGACTGGGGGCGCCGGGTCCCGGCCTGGCTGCTCGCTCTGCCGATGTGGGTCGCGACCGGGCTGCTCGCCCCCGTCATGACCGGCTATCCGCTCCAGTTGCTGGTCCATGCCGTCAACGGGCCGGCCGCCCCTGCCGCGTCACCTGAGCCGTTCCTCGACGAGTGGGTCTTCGGCGTCGTCTACACCGGCTTCATCCTCCAGGGTCTCGCTCTGGGTTCCCTCTTCGTCCTGTACGCCGGTGACCGTTGGGGGCAACTGTGGCGCGGCCGGATGCGTGAGCTGCCGGTCAGGACGGTCACCGGTTCCGTGCAGCGAGTAGCTGCCACGGCCGCCGCGCTGTTCGCTCTGCTTCCGGGGGTCATGCATCTGCTGTGGGCATGCGGTGTGCGGGCCGGGCTCAGCTCCGCCCGGGTCGCGGACCGTTCGGCCGACTACTACGCACTCGAAGCGGTGTACGCCTTCTTCGCCGCGGTCACCGTCGCCGGAGTGCTGATGCTCGCCTTCCGCCGTGGCAGCCGAGTGCCGGTGAAGGTACCGCTGGCGCTGGCCTGGGTGGGCTCCGGCGCGATGGCCTGCTGGGGCGGCTGGATACTGGCCGCATCGCTGCCCGGCTCCAGTGATCCCGGCAAGCTGCCCACCCAGCTGATGTCGCTCACCTACGCTGTGCAGATGATCGTCGGGATGTTGGTCGTCGTGGTCGGTGCCTGCTTCCTGGCGGAACGCGACACGTGAACCCACTGTTCGGCAGCCGGGCGCGGCTGCGCTGGACCCACCTCATCCTGGGCGGCGCGCTGCTGATGCCCTATTTCATGCTCGGCACCGTGGCCGTCGGCGTTTTCGCGCAGCATCAGGACGTCTTCGCCTCTCTCCCCCTGCAACTCGTCACCTTCGCCTGCGCACTGCCGATCGGGGCCTTGAGCGCCCTTTTCGTACCGGCCAGGCCGCTCTCGGTGTTCGCGGTACACGCCCTGTGCGGGGTGGACTCCGCGCTGCTGGCCGACAGACCGGCCCGGTCGTGGGCCGCCCGGGTCCGGACATCGGGCTGGTTCACTCTGCACATCGGGCTCGGGGGCGTCGTCAGCGCGCTGACCCTGGCGACGCCGCCGCTGGCCGGCGTACTGCTGGTGCTGCCGTTCTGCCCTCCACTCCGCAATTCCCGGTTCGCGTTGCCGGAGGTGTTCGGCGGCTGGGCCGTGCTGCTCGCCCCGTTCGCGGGGGTCGCGCTGCTGCTCGTCCTGGCCTGCTGCGCGGCGGGCGCGGCGGAACTGCTGGCCCGCGCGGCACCCGCCCTGCTGGGGCCGACACCGGCGGACCGGCTGGCCGCCGCCGAACGGCGGGCGGCGGATCTGGCGGTGCGCAACCGGGTTGCCAGGGAGCTGCACGATTCGGTGGGCCATGCGCTCAGCGCCGTCACCCTCCAGGCGAGCGCCGCGCGCCGGGTGCTGGACTCGGACCTGGAATTCGTACGGGAGGCGCTGACCGCGATCGAGGAGACGACGCGCCGTACGGTGGGCGAACTGGATTCGGTGCTCGGCCTGTTGCGGCAGGGCGAGGAAGGCGCGAGCACACCGACGGGTCCGGGCCTGGAAGCGCTCGCCGGTCTGCTGGCGCACTGTGGCGTACGGGTCGCCTGCACCACGGCGGGCGACCCGGAGCAGGCACCCGCACCGGTCTCCCGCGAGGCCTACCGCATCGTGCAGGAGGGACTGAGCAACGCCTTGCGGTATGGCGGGGCCGCCCCCGTCGCACTGCGGGTCGTGCGCAGCCGGGAAGACCTGGAGATCACTATGGAGAATCCGTTGCCGGGCCCTCGGCCGCCGGTCCCGCCGGGAGGCGGCCGTGGGCTGCGCGGCATGGCCGAGCGGGCCGCGCTGCTCGGCGGTCACGCGTCGGCCGGGCCGGCGGGCGGGGTGTGGCGGCTCACCGCCCTGCTGCCGCTGCAGGGGGACGGTCGGTGATCCGGGTGGTTCTCGCCGACGACGAGCGGATGGTCCGGACGGCCCTGCGCGTGATCATCGAGGCGGAGGCCGACCTGACTGTGGTGGGCGAGGCGACGACCGGCGCCGAGGCGGTCTCGGTGGTCCGGGAGCTGTGTCCCGACGTCGTACTCATGGATGTCCGGATGCCGGAGATCGACGGTATCCGGGCCACCGAGCGCATTCTCGCCACCCTGCCGGTACCCCCGCGCATCGTGGTCGTCACGACCTTCGAGAACGACTCCTACGTCTACGAAGCGCTGCGCGCGGGCGCCTCCGGTTTTCTGCTCAAACGCGCGGCGGCCGACGAATTGATCCAGGCGGTGCGACTGGTGGCACGCAGTGACTCCCTGCTGTTTCCGGCGGCCGTACGTGCACTGGCCGCCCAACACGGGCGCCGGGAGGCAGTGGTCTCCCCACCCTGGGCGGCACGGCTGACCGACCGCGAGTCCGCCGTGCTGCGGCTGATGGCGACCGGGCTCACCAACGCGGAGATCGCGGCACGTCTCGGGGTCGGCCCCGCGACGGTCAAGACGCACGTGGCCGCCGTACTCGCGAAGACCGCCACGCGGGACCGGACCCAGGCAGTGATCGCGGCGTACGAGTCCGGCTTCGTCAGTCCCGCGTAGTGCGAGGCCGGCACGAGAATCCGGCACGCGAGGCCCGGCACGAGAATCCGGGCACGCGAGGCCCGGCACGCGAGGCCCGGCACGCGAGGCCCGGCACGAGAGACCGGGCACGCGAGGTCCGGCATGAGAGATTGCTGAGAAAACCGGCAATCCGGAACACCGCCGGTGGCCCGCTCGTCGTCAGTACGGGATGAACAAGACAATCAGGCGCGCCTCGGCCTTCTGCCTGCTGCTGGTTCTCGCCCTGCTGGGCCGGGCGACCTACGTGCAGTTCTACGACGGCCGTGCGCTCGCGGACAACGAGCACAACCGGCGGACCACCATCGCTCAGTACGCGCATCCGCTCGGGAACATCATCGTGGCCGGTTCGGCGGTCACCGGATCGGAGAGGACGGACAGCGGCGATCTCGCCTACAAGCGCACCTACACCAACGGTGATCTCTACTCGGCCGTCACCGGTTACAGCTCCCAGGTGTACGGCGCCACCCAGCTCGAAGGCATCTACAGCGACATCCTGGACGGGACGAACCCGGAGCTGAAGAACCCGATCGACGCCGTCACCGGCAAGCAGACCTCTCCCGGCAACGTTCTGACGACCATCGACCCGGATGTCCAGAAGGCCGCATACCAGGCTCTCGGGGACAAGAAGGGCGCGGCCGTCGCGATCGATCCGGCCAGCGGGAAGATCCTCGGCGTGGTCTCGACGCCGTCCTACGACCCTTCGAAGATCAGCGGGACGACGGACGGGGCTGCCTGGAAGCAGCTGACCGAGGACAAGGACCAGCCGATGGTGAACCGTGCGCTGCGGCAGGCCCTGCCGCCCGGTTCGACGTTCAAGCTGGTGGTCGCGTCGGCTGCGCTGGAGGACGGTCTCTACTCGTCGGTCGACACCCCCACGGACAGCCCCAATCCGTACCCGCTGCCCGGCAGCAGCACGGTCCTCAGGAACGAGAACGCCTCGGCGCCCTGCAAGAACGCGAACATCCGCACGGCGCTGGAGTACTCCTGCAACAACGTCTTCGGGAAGATGGCCGTCGATCTCGGTCAGGACAAGGTCAAGGCGATGGCCGAGAAGTTCGGCTTCAACGCCTCGAAGCTGGATGTGCCGGTGCGGGCCGCGGAGAGCGTGTATCCCTCCACCGACTACACGTCGCAGACGGCACTGACCGGTATCGGCCAGTTCGACGTGACCGCCACCCCGCTGCAGATGGCCATGGTGTCGGCCGCCCTGGCCAACGACGGCGTCCTGGTCGGTCCGCATATGGTTTCCAAGGTCACGGACGCGGACGGCGACACCCTCAAGTCGTTCGCGAACCCGTCATCGACCCGGGTGGTCTCCTCCTCCACGGCGCGGCAGATCCGCAGCGCCATGCGGACGGTGGTCGATCAGGGCACCGGCACGAACGCCAGGATCAGCGGCGTCGAGGTCGGCGGAAAGACGGGTACGGCGCAGCACGGCGAGAACAACAGCAAGACGCCGTATGCCTGGTTCACGTCGTACGGGAAGGACTCCGCCACCGGCAAGCAGGTGGCCGTCGCCGTGATGGTCGAGGACTCCGGAGCCGAGCGCTCGGAGGTGAGCGGCAACGGCCTGGCGGCGCCGATCGCACGGAAGATGATGGCGGCGGCCCTGAAATAGCGGACACCGGAGCGGTACGCGCGGGGTCCCGGCAGCGGTGCGCGCTGGTACGCTCTCGCCCCGCGCTCCAGCCGGGCCCCGCCCGGCGGGGAGCCCATACGCCGGCACAGCATCCGTACACAGGGGGAGCGCCCGTGGTCCCGGTCGACGACGACGCCGCTGCCGAGTTCCATGGCTTCTTCGAGGCGCATTACGCCGAACTCGCCCGCCTCGCCCATGTGCTGACGGGTGAGGCGGACGCCGCCGACGACCTCGCCGCTGACGCTCTGCTGGCGCTCTGGCACCACTGGGGCCGGGTGCGGGCGGCCGAGCATCCAGCCGCGTACGCCCGTGGGGTCGTCGCGAACCTGGCGCGGTCCCGGATCCGCAGCGCCGTTCGTGAACGACGGCGTATCGCGCTCTTCTGGTCGTACCGGGGCGAACCGGCCGAAGATCCGGACATACCCGCGGTCGTCGACGTGCAGGACGCGTTGCGCCGGCTGCCCTTCCGTAAGCGGGCCTGCGTCGTGCTGCGGCATGCCTTCGATCTGTCCGAGCGGGACACCGCCCGGGCGCTCGGCATCTCGGTCGGTACGGTGAAGAGCCAGACGTCGAAGGGGATCGCGGAGCTGAGCCGGCTCCTCGGTGACGCGGAGGACACGCCCGCCCGGGTCCACGCGACGGTGGCCGCCGGACGTACCGGAGGAAGGAACTGATGGGCGACGCGGACGTACGGGACCAGCTGCGGGAGGCGGCTCGGGCCCACCGGCCGGACCGGGAGCGGATCATGGCCCGGGTCGAGCGGGGCATGGCCGCCCCCGGTGACGTACGGCGCGGGCGCCACCCGGTGGTAGCGCCCTGGATGCGGATCGCCGGGGCGACGGCCGCGGTCGCCGGCGTCTTCGTGCTCGCCGGGTACGCCGTCGCCTCCGCCGTCCAGGACGACCGGGCGGAGCAGACCGTGGCGACGCGCTCGACGCCCCCTGCCGCGTCCTCGAGCGGGGCGTCTTCCAGCGGGGCGTCTTCGAGCGGGGCCCCGCAGCCGTCGTCCGCCGGGCTCCGGGCCAGGGGGACGATCGACGCCGGCTCCAACGCCTACTGGGCGCAGAGCGATGTCGCGTTCGCCAACGACCGTGCGCTGTCCGTGCTCACCGTGGAGCTGCGTGTCGCCCGGACCGGCGGTGTCACCGACACCGGCAACTGGCGTGACCTGCCTGCTGAGGACTTCGCCGTCTCGGTGCGCGCGGAGGGCCGCTTCCTCGTCTATCGCTGGACCCTGAAGGCCGGGCGCACGGCGCGGGCCGGCCGGCATGTCTTCGCCGCCCAGTACAACCACGCGGAAGGCGCCCGGGACCCGAAGGGCGACTCGTACACGGTCCGGGGCGTGGCATCGGGGCGGCAGATCGAGGCGCACGGAGGCTTCGCCTGACCGACCTGCGGCGGAGAATCCGGCAGGAGGCGGCAACCCATTCCGCCGCGTTGGCGACTTCGGGGCGCAAGCTCTCGACCTCACCCCCCAAGGAGCCCACGGAATGGGACACATGAGCCAACGAGCCGAACTCCGCACGGGCCGCAGGCGCCGCCCGATGCGGCGGCGCGCCGTCGCCGACTGACGGCAGCGGTCGGGATGACCGCAGTCGCGATCGTCACCAGTTCCAGCGTCCGCACCCCCGCCTCAAGACACTGGATGTGCGCGAGCTGGCAGCGACGGGACAACGCCCACTGATCATGAGTCGCTTTCGTGATACTGCCCGCCCACCGCGACGACGACACAGCCGTCAACCCCTGCTTACGAACCGCCCACCGCTTCGCGTCATGACCGGTGCCGTCCGCGCACCGCACCGCCAGATCACCCGATGCCAGACGCCCCAGGTGCGCGCCGACCAGCCGCAACACCTCCTCATCCACCGGCGTGAGGCCCTTGAGCCGATCACGTATCGCCACCCCGGACGGCCCGGAGGCAACGAACGGCGCATCGATCACCCGCAGTTGCCGTTCCGTATCCCGCCCCACCGCTCGCCTCCCTCCCGATCAACACTCCGGACCAACACGCCGAACCTACCGGCCACCACTGACACTGACCCGGCCCTCCCGCCTACGCACTCCCCCACCACGACCAAGGAAGCACTCCTACGCCCTCACACACACTCCTGACCACTCAACCGGCAACAGTTCCCAACCCCCGCCAGCGCGGCCCCCTCTCCGTGGCCGACGAACCACGGCTCCAAGCCCGTCACGGCATCAAGCCGTGCGGCCGGTGGACGGGCAACAGTTCGGGCGACGAGCCGGTGGAGACCGGTTCGGGACCGGACGGCACGTACTGCCGTTACTCGGCCTCGGACCTGACGTACCAGTAGGCCCCCCTCGCTCCCGCGTGACGCGGCGGCGCCGGCTCTTCCGGGCGGCGCCGCACTCGCACGTCCGGAGAGCCGTGCCCGAACCGTTGACCGGGGTGCGGTACGGGGTTAGCGTGTCGCGGAATTCCGAACAGCGTTCGATATATCGCACGGCTGATTTCTCATCACTCTCCTAGCGAGGAGGCTCCCTTGGAGCTGACCAGACGCTCCTTCACCGCGATGACCGGCGGCGCCGCGCTGACGCTCGCGCTGGCCCCCGGAGCCGCTCAGGCCGCAGCCGCGGCGGAGCCCGCCGCCGCCGACGGTGCGCCGCACACGGTCGCCTTCGACAAGTACTCCATGGTGATCGACGGCCGCCGGGTGGTCCTCTGGTCCGGCGAGATCCATCCGTACCGCCTGCCCAGTCCGTCGCTCTGGCGCGATGTGCTGCAGAAGCTGCGGGCCAACGGGTACAACGCCATCAGCATCTACGTGGCCTGGAACTACCACTCGTCCGCGCCCGGTACCTACGACTTCACCGGCGTCCGCGATCTCGGCCTCTTCCTGCGCATGGCCGCCGAAGCCGGCCTGTACGTCATCCTGCGCCCCGGCCCGTACATCAACGCCGAGGTCGACGGCGGTGGCTTCCCCGGCTGGCTCACCACCACGGCCGGCACGGCACGGACCGCCGACCCCACCTACCTCGGCCACGTCGACGAGTGGCTGACCGCAGTCGACGCGATAGCGCGGGGGCATCTCTACACCAACGGGCAGGGCACGGTCGTCCTCTACCAACTGGAGAACGAGTACGCCGCGCACATCTCGGACGCCTCCGGCCGCGACTACCTGGCGCACCTGTACGCCAAGGTGCGCGCCGACGGCATCGACGTGCCGCTCTTCCACAACGACAAGGGCCGCAACGGCTACTGGGTTCCCGGTTCCTTCCCCACCGGCGACGAGAGCGGCCGCTACCTCTACGCCTTCGACGGCTACCCCTCGCCTTCGGGCAACCCGCCGGACTGGGGCTACTTCGGTTCGGGCGGCGCGAAGGGCGGCTCCACGGCCAGCCCGCAGACCCCGGGGTTCGTGGCCGAGTTCGGTGGCGGCTGGTTCGACCCGTGGGGCGGCGCCGAGTTCGGCGGGAAGGGGTACGAGGAGTCGCGGCGCACCCGGGACGCCGCCTACGAACGGCGCTTCTACCTCACCAATCTGGCCAATGGCATCAAGATCCACAACGTCTACATGACCTTCGGCGGGACGTCCTGGGGCTGGCTGCCCGCGCCGGTCGTCTACACCTCGTACGACTACGGCGCGGCCATCGACGAAGCGCGCAACGCCACCTCCAAGCTGACGCCGATGCACCAGCTGGGCGAACTGGTGCAGTCCGTGCCGGACTTCGCCATGCTGGACCGGGCTCAGGACGTCGCGGCGAGCGACCCACGGGTGAGGGTCTACCACCTGGCCAACCCGGAGACGGGGGCCCATTTCTACGTCCTGCGCAACGACACAACGGCCGCGGTGGACTGCACGCTCCCACTGGCCACCCCGGCCGGTGAGTTCACCGCCCCGGTGACAGTGGGGGCCCGTGACGCCACCCTGCTGGCGACCGGCATCCGGCTGGGCCGGCGCACGCTGCTGCACACCACGGCGCAGCCGATGCTGCAGCTGACCGTCGGCCGCCAGGACATCGCGGTCCTGACCGGGCGCACCGGGTATCCGGTCGAAGCGGCGATCGCCTGCGCGGAGAAGCCACGCGTCACGGTGCTCGACGGCGACGCGACGACGGCGTACGAGAACGGCGCCCTGACCGTGCGGGCCGGACTGTCCGGTCTGACGCGGGTGTTGATCGAGGGAGGCGGGAGCCAGACGCCGCTGCTGTTGCTGCTCGCCGACGACGAGGCCTCGTCCCGGCTGTGGCGGCACTCCACGCCGTCGGGGCCGGTGCTCGTGCGAGGCCCCGCGCTGTCGCGCACCGCCTCGCTGCACGGCGCCACCATCCGGCTGACCGGCGACACCATCGAGGACTGCGAGGTCGAGATCTGGGCGCCGCGCGGCATCCGCCAGGCGGCCTGGAACGACCGCCACCTCCCCCTGCGGTCGACCCGTTCGGGCAGTCTGATCTCCCGGACGGATCTCCCCGGCGTCCCGCAGGTCCCGCTGCCCGAGCTGACCGGCTGGCGGCACGCCCCGGAGAATCCCGAATCGGCGGCGGACTTCGACGACTCGGACTGGACGCAGGCCACCCGGACCACCTCGCACAGCACCACTCCGGTCCCCGCGGGACAGCCGGTCCTCTTCGCCGACGACTACGGCTTCCACTACGGCGACGTCTGGTACCGCGGCCGTTTCGACGACGCGACGGCGGCCAACACCGTCTCGCTCTCCTACTCGGCGGGCACCCAGGGTCTGCTGATGGCCTGGCTGGACGGTGAACCGCTGGGCACCCACCGGCTTCCGGTACCCGCCAAGGCCCAGGACACCCAGGGCACCTGGACGGCGACGGCCGCCTTCGCCGTACCGGAAGCCCTGCGCACCGCGGCCCCGCACACCCTCTCGGTGCTGGTCCGGCGGATGGCACACGAGGAGGACGGCGGCGCCCGCGACAGCCACAAGGCGGCGCGCGGCCTGACCGCCGCCGTCGTGCCGGGGGCGCCGGTCACCTGGCGCATCAAGGGCGCGACGGGCACCGAGGACCGGGTGCGCGGCCCGCTCAACGCCGGTGGCCTGTACGGCGAGCGCACCGGCTGGCATCTGCCGGGCTTCGACGACCACGCCTGGGCATCCGGCTCGGCGCCGGGCCGGCGGCAGGGCGTGAGCTGGCAGCGGACCACCTTCGCGCTGCGCGTCGACGAGCAGGTGGACGCTTCGATCGGGCTCCACCTGGACGACGACGCCTCGCGCGCCTACCGGGTGCAGATCTTCCTGAACGGCTGGAATCTCGGCCAGTACATCAACGATGTGGGGCCGCAGCACACCTTCGTACTGCCGAACGGCCTGCTGCGCACCCGGGGCCGCAACACGCTGGCACTCGCGGTGCTGTCCGACGGCACCACCGAGGCGGGACCGGCCGAGGTCTCGCTGAAACTGCTGGGCAGCGCCGCCGGCGGGGTCCGCGTGGATCCGGTCAGCTCCCCCGGCCTCTGACCGCTCCCGATTCCCACCTCCGGAAGGACGCCCACCCGATGCACGTCCGCACCCCCAGACGAGCCCTGCCACCCCTTCTCTTCCTGCTCGCCCTGATCGTCGGCCTGCTCGCAGCCCCCGCACAGGCGGCCCCGGCGGCCGCCGATGTCACCAGCGGGCTGCTGCTGAGGTACGCCCTCGACGAGCCGTCGGGCACGGTCGCCACCGACTCCTCCGGCCACGGCCACGACGGCGCCGTGCACGGCACAGCCGGCTGGAGCGCCGACCAGGGCCTCGCCTTCAACGGCAGCGACACCTACGTACAGATGCCGGACAACCTGCTGTCCGGCCTCGACGCGGTGACCGTGTCGCTCGACGTGAAGATCGCCACCGGCCAGGCCACCCCGTACTTCCTCTACGGTCTCGGCAACACCACCGGAGGAAACGGCGACGGCTACCTCTTCACCACCGGTGACCAGTACCGCACGTCCATCGCGTCCGGGAACTGGTCCACCGAGCAGACGGTGCGCCGGTCGTCCTCGTACAACCTGCCGCGAGAGGTCTGGAAGCACCTGGACTACACGCTGAGCGGCGGCACCGGCGTGCTCTACGAGGACGGGGTCGAGGTCGCCCGCAACACCGCCGTCACCCTCACCCCCGGCTCGCTGGGCGGCGGCGCCACCACCGCCGACTACCTCGGCCGGTCGCTCTACTCGTCCGACAAGTACTTCGAGGGCAACATGCGGGACTTCCGTATCTACGACCGGGCGCTCAGCGCCGACGAGACCGCGGTCCTCGCGTCCCCGGTCAACACGGAGGCCGTCACCGCGGACCGTGCGGCGCTGTCGCTCGGTGACACCTCCGCCGTGACCGGGAACATCGACCTGCCCGGCAGCGGCGGCAACGGTTCGTCCGTCAGCTGGCAGAGCAGCGACCCCGGTGTGGTCTCCGCCGCCGGCCAGGTCACCCGCCCCGCGCTCGGCCAACCGGACGGGCGCGTCACCCTCACCGCCACGCTCTCCCGAGGGGCGGTGTCACAGACGAAGAGCTTCACCGTGACCGTGCCCGCCCAGTACGACGACGCCCGCGCCACCACGCTGGCTGCCGCCGCGCTCACCCTGTCGGGCATCAACGATGTGCGCGGGAACATCACGCTGCCCGACACGGCGGCCAACTCGACGTCCGTCAGCTGGCGTTCCGACGATTCCAGGACCATCGACCCGACCGGAGTGGTCCACCGCCCCCGGCACGGCGCCGGCGCCCGTAAGGTGCAGCTGACCGCGACCGTCACCCGCGGCGGCGCGAGCGCCACCCGGGCCTTCACCGCCACCGTGACCGAGCTGCCGAAGAAGCAGAAGTACACCGGCTACGCCTTCAGTTACTTCACCGGTGAGGGCACGGCGGACGGCGAGCAGATCCGCACCGCCCTCAGCCGCGGCAACGACGCCCTGCACTGGCGGGAACTCAACGGCGGCAAGCCGACGCTCACTTCGGACCTCGGCACCAAGGGGCTGCGCGACCCGTTCATCATCCGCTCCCCCGAGGGTGACAAGTTCTACCAGATAGCCACCGACCTGCGGATGTACGGCAACGGGGACTGGGACGCCGCCCAGCGCACCGGCAGCAGGTCGATCATGGTGTGGGAGTCCACCGACCTGGTCCACTGGACCGACCAGCGCCTGGTGAAGGTCGCACCCGACACGGCGGGCAACACCTGGGCACCGGAGGCGTACTACGACTCGTCCCTGGGTTCCTATGTCGTCTTCTGGGCGTCCAAGGTGTACGCCGACGACGATCCGCAGCACACCGGCTCCACGTACAACAAGATGCTGTATGCGACCACCAGGGACTTCCGCACCTTCTCCGCGCCCAAGGTGTGGTCGGACCCCGGCCATTCGGTGATCGACTCGACGGTGATCCAGCACAACGGGACGTACTACCGCTACACCAAGGACGAGCGGGACTCGGCCTCGTCGTCCCCCTGCGGCAAGTTCATCACGGCCGAGAAGTCGAAGGAGCTGCGCTCCACCTCCTACTCGTTCGTCGCCGACTGCATCGGCAAGGGCACGATCAACCAGGGTGAGGGCCCCACCATCTTCAAGTCGAACACCGAGAAGAAGTGGTACCTGTTCATCGACGAGTTCGGCGGACGCGGTTACGTGCCGTTCGAAACCACCGACCTGGACTCCGGCAAGTGGACACCGTCGGAGAACTACGAGCTGCCGGCCAGCCCCCGGCACGGCACCGTGCTGCCGGTGACCGGGGCCGAATACCAGCGGCTGCTGAGCGCCTACGCCCCGAAAGCGTCCATTTCCGACGCCACCGCGCCCGCTCTGAAGGCGTACGCGATGGTCGACGACACGGCGGGCAAGGTGGTGCTGCCGCTCAAGCCGAACGCCCCGCTGTCCGCTCTGGCCCCCGAGTTCAGCCTCGCCGAAGGCGCCCGGATCAGCCCGGCCTCCGGCACCCGGCGCGACTTCCGGACACCGCAGACGTACACCGTCACCGCTGCCGACGGGACCCGGCGGACCTGGACGGTGGAAGCGCTGCACATGCGCAGCCCACTGCTGCCGGGGCTGAACGCCGACCCGGACATCGCCTACCTCGACGGGAAGTACTGGATCTATCCCACCAGTGACGGCTACGCGGGCTGGAGCGGCACCCGGTTCAAGGCGTACTCGTCGACGGATCTGGTGCACTGGAAGGATCACGGGGTGGTGCTCGATCTGGGCCCCGATGTGAGCTGGGCGGACAGCAGGGCCTGGGCTCCCACCATCGCGGAACGCGACGGAAAGTACTACTTCTACTTCTGCGCGGACGCTCAGATCGGTGTCGCGGTCGCCGACAGTCCGGCCGGCCCTTTCAAGGACGCACTGGGCAAGCCGCTGATCGCCAACGGCCAGTACAGCGGACAGATGATCGACCCCGCGGTCTTCACCGACGACGACGGGCAGTCGTATCTCTACTGGGGCAACGGCCATGCGTACGGGGTGCCGCTGGCCGACGACATGACGTCCTTCGACCCCGCGAAGGTGAAGACCTTCACGCCGAGCGGATTCAACGAGGGCTCGTTCGTCATCAAGCGGGGAAGCACCTACTACTTCTCCTGGTCCGAGGACGACACCCGCAGCGAGAACTACCACGTGGCGTACGCCACCGGCCCCTCGCCGCTCGGCCCGTGGACCAAGAAGGGGACGATTCTCGCCAAGCGCCCGGCGTACGGGATCCTGGGCACCGGCCACCACTCGACCATCCAGGTGCCGGGTACGGACGACTGGTACATCGCCTATCACCGCTTCGCGATCTCCGGTCCCGGCAAGGCGGGTGGTGACGGAACGCACCGGGAAACGACGCTGGACCGCCTGGAGTTCGCCGCGGACGGCACGATCAAGCCGGTGGTGCCGACGCTCGAATCCATCGAGCCGCTCCGGGGTCGCGCCGGCTGACCAAATCCGGTGGCGCGACGCTTTGCCGTTCTGTTGGAGTGGCCGGATGGATCATCAAGCGGTACTTGCCGTCTTCGACCAACAGATGCGGCGGGACGCGCCACCGGACGGGCCCGGGGCCCGGGTCGAGCGCAGTGGCGATGTCGTGCGGCAGACCGGGGCGGACGGCGCCGCCTGGAACGGCGTCGTCTGGTCGGACCTGGGCCCGGGCACCGCGGACGCGGCGATCGCCGAGCAGGTACGTCACTTCTCTGCCCTGCGCCGCGAGTTCGAATGGAAGCTGTACGCGCACGACCGCCCCGCCGACCTCGCCGGCCGGCTCCGGGCAGCCGGCTTCACACCCGAACCGCCGGAGACCCTGATGGTCGCCGAGGTCGCGGATCTGCCGACCGAGGTCGAGCTGCCCGAGGGCGTCCGGTTGCTCCCGGTGACCGATGTGGCCGGAGTGGATCTGATGACGAGCGCCCATGAGGAGGCGTTCGGCACCGACGGCTCGAGGATCCGGCACCAGGTCCTGGCCCGGCTGACGCAGGACCCCGATTCGATGGCCGCGGTCGTCGCGATGGCCGGCGAGGTGCCGGTGTGCGCGGCCCGGACGGAATTCCACCCCGCATCGGACTTCGCCAGTCTGTGGGGTGGCGGGACAGCCCCGGCCTGGCGTGGCCGGGGCATCTATCGCGCGCTGGTCGCTCATCGGGCCCGTATCGCGGCCGAACGCGGCTGCCGCTGGCTGCAGGTCGACGCCTCCGACGACAGCCGCCCGGTCCTGCAGCGCCTCGGCTTCACCGCCCTCACCACCACGACACCTCATGTGTACGGCCCGCCGCACACTCCGCTGATCAGGTGAGGACCGGCAGCTCCGGCGGCCAGACGATCGCCGAGTCGGGAATCCCGCGGTTCAGTTCCCGCCATGCCCCCGACGGCAGCATCCGCCCGGCGTGCAGCGCCTCGGCCACCAGCCGGGCGACCTCGATGGCACCGTGGGCCTGGAAGTGGGTGTTGTCGGCCACCCCGTCCGGGTAGTGGGGGCTTTCGCCGGGAGCGAGGTGCAGGAAACAGCCGGTGGTGCCGTCCGGACCGAGCCGGTCCCACAGCGCGAGGCTCAGGGATTGCAGGTCCACGGACGGAATCCCCTCCCGCTCGGCCAGATCGAGCATGGCCGCCGGATAGACGCCGTGGGAGGGCTTGGCATGGCCCGCGGCGTCGAACCTGCGCCGCTCCACCGGGGTGACCAGCACCGGGTGGGCGCCGCGCTGCCGGGCGCCGTCCAGGAACGTACGGAGATACGCCTGGTAGGTGGTGTACGGATCGGTGCCCCGGGCGGGATCGTCGGTCTTCTCGTCGTTGTGGCCGAAGGAGATCAGCAGCCAGTCGCCGGGGCGGATGTCGCGGAGCACGGCGTCCAGCAGGCCGGCGTCCGCGTAGCTCCTGGTGCTCGCGCCGGACAGCGCCCGGTCGACGACCGTGGTCCGCCGGCCGGCGAAGACCGGCAGCGCCTGCGCCCAGCCGGTGCGGGGCGCGGTGTCGGCCGCGTACACGGACGCCGTGGAGTCGCCGGTGACGAAGACCCGGAGCGTACGTCTCGCCACCGGGCCGGAGGTACGGGGCACGGTGTACGGGGCCCAGCTGCCGAGGTATGTCGCGGGGGTGTGCGCCTCGGCACCGGAGTCCGTCAACTGGGGGCGGTTCGCCGGGACGGTGATCTCGGCGCCCGGCCCGAAGTTGGCGTACTCGGTGAACCGCTGGTCCTGCCAGGGGTACTGGTCCTTCATATTGGTGTACGGCTCGGCCGCCCGGATGCCCGGCCCCATCCAGGTGTCCCGGACCGTGAGCATCGGGTACGCCGTGGGGTCGGACGACGGCACCCAGGGGCGGGCCAGGCAGTACTCCGCCGGGCCGGCCGCCGAGGTGATCCGGCAGCGGGTGGCGAGAAACCCGCGGGGGTTGGACCGGACCGTGGAGGGTGCGAACACCCTGCCCTTGGGGGTGAAGGTGACGTCCCGGTCCAGGGTGTGGAACTCGGTCGATTCGAAGACCGCCGTGGCCCGCCCGAAGACGAAGTCGACGTCGCCCTCCACGTAGCAGTCGCGGTAGTACTGCCGGGCGAAGGTTCCCACGTTCACGGTGTCCGCCAGCAGGGTGTCCTGGTGGCCGAGGAACCGGCAGTGGTCGAAGAACGTCCGGTCACCGCAGGCGCGGACGGCGACGGCCTGGGTACCGGTGGTGCCGGGGTGGTCGGCGCGCAGCCAGTCGTTGGCGAGGGTGAGGTCGCGTACGGTCAGGCCGGGCGCCATGGAGGTGAAGGTGGCCGAGCCCGAAGTGCCGTGGGTTTCCGCCGCGTTGTCGTACACGATGACCACATCGCCCGGGATGCCGGTAGCGCCGCGCAGGGTGAGGTCGACGGCGGTGGCCGGAACGGTCACCGTCTCCCGATAGGTGCCGGCGGCGACCACGATCGTCCAGCCGGGACCCGGGACGGCGTCGACCGCGTCCTGGACCGTGCTGTGGACGGTGGGGTGGGCGCCCGCGTGATGGCCGCTGCCCTGCGGGGCGACGTACAGGGTTTTCGTGGGTGCGCCGGTGGCGGCGGAGGCGCGCGGGGCGAGGCCCGCCGCGGCGGTCACCAGGGCTCCGACCAGGACGGAACGGCGTGCGATGTGCGGGGGCTTCGTGGGCATGCTGGTAGTGCCTCCGTTGCGGCTGGGGATGGTTCAGGGAACAGAGGGTGCGGCCGGGGCTGTTCGCCCCGGCCGCCGAGCGGGTGTGAACTCAGTGGATCTTTCCGGCTCCGGCGCCGCGGTCCACCAGGTGCGGGACGGCGCGGGGGTTGTCGACGCGGGTGCGCAGGGTGGGGGTCCAGCCCGCGCCGGAGGTGAGGTGCTCCGCGGGGATTCCGGCGTTGTGGACCGCGATGAGGTCGGTCCGCCGGCCGTTGACGTAGTTGTCGTCGGCGGTGAGGGGCGCCTCGCTCCACTTCTTGAGGATGGTCGCCGGGTCGAAGCCGGGCGCCAGGGTGATGGCGTTGTGCTCGGCGACCAGCTGGGAGTTCTTGCCCACGCCGAACGTGTACGCGTATTCCTGGCCGGGGGTGATCACGAAGTGGTTGTTGTACGAGTCGACCTGGCCGAAGCGGACCCGCGGGGCGCGCTCGGTGATGCTCCGGAAGAGGTTGTGGTGCAGGGTGACCTTGATCTTGCCGGCGTCGGTGGCGGTCGCGCTGTCGCTGTTGCCGAAGAGCAGGGTCTTGTCGTGGTCGGTGAAGGCGTTCCAGGACGCGGTGACGTAGTTGGCGCCCTTGACGACGTCCAGTTCACCGTCGTGCTGCTGGTAGATCCGGCCGAAGTAGTACGGCTGCGCGCTGTCGGGGCGGCGGCCGTCGGTGAAGGTGTTGTGGTCGAGCCAGACGTGGGTGGCTCCGTAGACGACCAGGTTGTCGTATTCGGAGTTCCAGTTCCCGGTGTCCCCGTCCGTCGGGTCCCACTGCGGGAAGCAGTCGAAGGCGTCCTCGAAGGTGAGGTTGCGGACGATGACGTTGTCCACGTTCTCGATCTGCAGGTCGCCGGAGAGGATCCTGGCGTGCGGGCCGAGGCCGATCACGGTGGTGTTGGCGGGCACCTTGACCTCGACCCTGGCTGCCTGGTTGGCGGCTGACGCGTCCCGCAGGTCCTCCTGCGGGCCGCTGGGCACCTGGTCACGGCCCCAGACGGCGGGGTCGTAGTCGGCGAGGTACTGCTCGAGGCGGTAGCCGGGGGCCGCGTAGTCGTCGCAGGAGAGGCCAGCGCCCGTGTCGTCGGTGTTGAAGTCGAGGGTGCCCCTGACCTTGATGATCTTGGGGGCGTCCCCGGCGTCCTTGAAGGCGGCAACCAGTTCGGCGCGGCTGGAGACGGTGTAGATGTGGTCGGCCGTCGCGGCCGATCCGCCGGTCGTGCCGGCGCCGGCCGAACCCCAGCCGTCGTGGGCTGCCAGCACGGCACGTGCCGGGTCGTGATGCGGTGCGGCCGATGCGGCGGGCCCGGTGATGCCGAGCACCAGCGCGGCGCATCCCACGACGATTCTCATGACGCGGCCATGACATGCCTGACCACGACGTCTCGGTGAAAGCATCGTTACTCCTGAAGGGGTGGATGTCCGGCGGCGGCACCGTCCCGGCTGCCGCCGCCGCTTGTGGGCGTGCTGTGGGCGTACTGCTGGGGGCGAATCGCGAAAATCAGCTCTTCGTCCGCTGCTTCCAGTCCGCCTGAGCCGCGTTCAGCTCATCGGCGATCTTGTCGAGAAAGGCCTTCGCGGTGATCTTGCCGAGCAACAGCTTCTGGAACTCCGGCTCGTTGTCGGACTTGGAAATGGTGTTCCAGTCGGGCAGGTAGTACGGCAGCTGCACGATCGTGGTGTCGGCACCGTTCAGCGCTTCGGCGGCCAGCTTGGTGGGCTCCGCCTTCTGGACCCAGGCCGCCTTGGCGGCCTCGGTGTTCGCCGGAACCTGGCCCGCGGACTCGTTGAACTTGGAGTTCTCCTCGGCCGAGACGGCGAACTCGATGAACTTCCAGGCAGCCGCCTTGTTCTTGCTCGCCTTGAACAGGCTCAGCCCGTCGACCGGGTTCGAGACCTGCACACGCTTGCCGTCGTCCATGGTCGGATTCGGGATGCCGCGGAACTTGTCCGCACCCAGCGCCTTCAGGTGGTCCTGGTAGGAGCCGAGGTTGTGACTCAGCATGCCGATGGAGCCGCTGTCCCACTGGGCGACCATCTTGGTGAAGTCGTTGTTGAGGTCGGCGGACGGCGTGTCCTTCTTGTACAGGGCGACGTACTTCGCCAGAGCGGCCACGTTCTTCGGATCGTTGACCGTGGTCTTGTCGCCGCTCCAGAAGGAGCTGATGCCGGTCTGCCCGTACACCGCGTCCAGGGCCGGCGCGATGGACCCCGTACCGCCCCGGATGGTGAAGCCGAACTTGTTCTTGCCGCTGTCGGTGAGCTTGTCGGCCGCGGTGTAGAACTTCGACCAGGTGGTCGGTGCGTCCAGGCCGGCGCTCTTGAAGAGGTCGGTGCGATACCACAGCGTGCCGTTGTTGACGGACGTCGGCACCTGGTACAGCTTGTCCCCGCCGCCCGCGGCCCGGCTGCTGTCGAGCAGTTTCTGGCCCAGTCGGCCGTGCAGCGAGCTCTTGTCCAGCCGGCTGTCCAGCGGCTCCAGCGCCCCCTGGACCGCGACTTCGGCGAGCATCGCGGTGCCCACACCTCCGACGTCCGGCAGGCCACCGCCCTGGATGGCGGTGTCGTACTTGGACTGGGCACTCGCTGCGGGTATCCCGACGTAGTTGACCTTGATGTCGGGGTACTTCTTCTCGAAGTCCGCGATGACCTGCTTCCAGATGTCGGTGCGGACACCGCCGTTGTTGTCCCAGAAGGTGATCTCGCCCTTGCCGGAGCCCTCGTTTCCCTTGGCTCCCGCGGTGCCGCTGCCGTCGTCACCGCAAGCGGTCGCGGTCAGGGCGAGCACCGCGGCCAGCGTGGCCGCGCCGGACGTTCTGCGCCGGTGGGTGGTGGTGGAGATCTTCATCGTCGGCTCTTCTCTCTCTGGATCCCTGAATCTCTGAAAGGCGCGGTTACTCATGCGGTGGCCACCCTCCGTACGTAGGCGGCGGCCGTGTCCCGGTCGAGTCGACCGTCGGCGACGACGGTGACGATGCGCCGGACGACCACCTCGCCGGCCGCCACCGGCAGCCGTCCCTCCCAGGCGAGGGCCGAGCCGACACCCGGGTACTCCCTGCTCCGTACGAACCACGGGTCACGGCGGGTCTCCTCGGTCGCCCCGGCGAACACCAGCGTCCAGCCGTTGCCCGCGAGCGCCAGCCAGTCCGCTCGCCTCCCGTGGACCGGCTCCTCGCCGTCGGTGTCCTGGGTGAACACGTGGGGCGTCCCGGCCTCCTTGGGCGCGCGCCAGAAGAAGCCGCCGTATCCCGCGCCGGGACGGCCGTTGGTTGCCGGGCTGCCGATCGAGAGGTCCCGGCCGCTGGAGTTGGTGAGCGAGAAGGTGAAGTCCAGCGCCCAGGCGCGGTCGTCGAGCTCGGTCGCGGCGACGGTCCGGTACTCGCTGAGCAGTTCCCCTTGCGCAGTGCGCCAGCTCACGTCCTCGACGAAGCCGTCCGAGTCGCGCAGCTTCCACCCGTCATGACGCTGCGTCCCGTGGTTGGCCAGCTCGGTGGAGCCCCGGCCCCGGACGAAGGTGCGTCCGCCCCAGAAGTTGACCCCGTCGATGTCGGGCACGGCGACCGACACGCCCAGATGGTGCAGATGGTCCTGCGGCATCTCCTCGGTGACCCGGAGCCCCTGCAGGGTGGTGAGCGGGTGGAGGTACGGACGGGGGGAGAGCCGTGTGTCGATCTCGGGCCGGTAGTGGTAACAGCCGACCGGGCGTCCCGCGCAGCGCAGGACCACGGAGGACCGCACGGACGACTGCACGGAGGACGTCATGAGGTGCTCACCTCGGAGGGGAGGGCCCAGGGGGCGCCGAGTTCGGAGAAGAGGCTGAGCGTGTCGGCGCTCGCGGCGACCAGGCCGCCGATGCCCCGCACGATCCGCCGGGAACCGCTCTCACCTGCGGCGCTGCGCCAGGACCCGGCGGGCAGCGGGGCCGGATCCGGGGCGAGGCGGATGGCTTCGACCACCCGCATGAAGGCCCCCGTCTCCTGCGGTGGCGCTAGGAGCGCGGCCCGGCCCGAGAGGTGCTCGACCAGGTTCTCCAGCAGATCCGTGCGGCCATGAACCGACTCGGCCGGCCCGCTGCCCGCGCGCTGCACCAGGACCCGGTCCTGCTTGTACCAGAAGGTGATCCGCCCACGGTCGCCGTGCACCACGAGATACGGTTCGGCCTGCTCTTCCGCGCAGAGCGTCGCCGCCACGGTGACCCGGGTGCCGCGCCCGGTGACGGCGCGTACGCAGGAGGTGTCGTCGGCCTCGATGTCGTGCGCCCGGAACAGCTCGGTCTCGATGGACGACACGTCATCGGCCTGCGAACTGCCGTCCAGGGCGAAGGCGGTCGCGACGGCATGCGCCAGCGGATTCGTCAGCACCCCGTCGACGACGTCCAGGTCACCGAGACGGCGACGGCCCGCCCAGGGAGCCCGCCGGTAGTAGCCCTCGTCGCGTACCCATGCCCCGGCGCCGCCGATGCCCCGTACGGTCCCGATCGAACCGCTGTCGATCAGCTGGCGGATCGCGGGCAGGGCGTGCGAGCCGAGGGACTGGAAGCCGATCTGGCAGGCCGTTCCCGCCGCCCGGACCCCATCGGCCATCCGCTGGAACTCGGCGTAGGACGGCGCGGGCGGTTTCTCCAGGAGGAGGTGCACACCGCGCCGGGCGGCGGCGAGCGCCAGCTCCGTGTGGGTCTGGATGGGCGTGCAGATCACCGCCAGCTCGGCGCCGGTGGAGTCCAGGAGCCCGCCGAAATCGGCGGACTGCGCGGGGGCGCCGAACCCGGCCAGTTCCTCTGCGGTGAGCGGAGCGAGCTCACAGATCCCGGCCAGCCGGAGCAGGCCGGCGGCCTCCAGGCGGCCGATGTTCTCGAGATGTCTGCGTCCGTGGCCGCGCGCGCCCGCCAGGACGACAGGCAGCGGCCGACTGCTCTTCACCATGGACATCAGCCCTTCACCGCACCGGCGCTGAAGCCGGTGATCAGCCACTTCTGGATGAATGCGAAGACGATGACGACGGGCAGCGCGGCCACCACACCGCCCGCGGCCAGCGCACCCAGGTCGACGCTGTCCGAGCCGATCAGGGTGTTCAGGCCGACCGGGATCGTCTGTTTGTCCTGTTCGCTCAGGAACATCAGAGCGAAGAGGAAGTGGTTCCAGCTGTGCACGAAGGCGAACGAGCCGACCGCGATCAGCCCGGGGCGCAGCAGCGGCAGCACCACCGCGCAGAAGGCCCGGAAGCGTCCGCAGCCGTCCACCCAGGCGGCCTCCTCCAGCGAGACCGGCACGTTCTTGATGAAACCGCTGATCAGGATGATCGACAGGGGCAGCTGGAAGACCGTCTCGGCGACGATCACGCTGCCCAGCGAGTTGATCATCCGGAGGTTCTTGAAGATCTCGAAGAGCGGCACCAGCATCAGTGCCCCCGGAATGAACTGCGAGCAGAGCAGGCCGAGCATGAAGGCGTTCTTGATACGGAACCGGAAGCGGGCGAGGGCGTATCCGCCGGCCAGCGCCACGGCCGTGGTCGCCACCAGCGTGCTGATGCCGACGATCATGCTGTTCTGGAAGAAGATCCCGAAGCTCCGGTCGTTCCAGACCTTGGAGAAGTGCTCGAAGGTGATCGGCCACGGCACCAGCGCCGTCGAGCCGGCCGGGCGGAACGCGAAGAGGAGCATCCAGTAGAAGGGGACGAGGGTGAAGAGCAGATAGAGGCCCAGCGGCAGATAGATCTGCCAGCGCGGCACCTCGTCGAACGCGCGCCGGTTCTTCTTCGGGGGATGCACCGGAGCGGAGGCACCGGTGCCAACTCGGCGTTCCCGGGTGCTCTTCTCGGCGAGTGCGGCGGTCACTTGTTGTCGCCTCCGAACTTGCTCAGGCGGAGATAGACGATGGAGCAGAAGAGCAGGATCACGAAGGCGACGGTGGTCAGCGCCGAGGCGTAGCCGAAGTCGTGGCCGTCGATGGTGGTGTTGGCGATCTTCAGCGGCAGTGTGGTGGTCACACCGGCCGGGCCGCCGCCGGTGAGGGTGTAGAGCAGGTCCACGTTGTTGAACTCCCACACTCCGCGCAGCAGGGTGGCGAGGATGATCGCGTCCTTGAGGTGCGGCAGGGTGATGTGGAAGAACTGCCGCATCCGTCCGGCGCCGTCGACCGACGCCGCCTCGTACAGCTCCTTGGAGACGGACTGCAGGTCGGCGAGGATGAGGATCGCGAAGAAGGGAACGCCGCGCCACAGTTCGGCGACGGTCGCGGCCCAGAAGACGGTGCCGGTGTCGGAGAGCACCGAGGTGCCGTACGAGCCGATGCCTGCGTCGGCGAGGTAACGGCTGAAGCCGGTCGACGAGTTGTACAGCAGGATCCAGATGGTGCTGGTCAGCACACCGGAGACGGCCCACGGCGAGAACACCATGGCGCGGGAGATACCGCGGCCGATGAAGGTCTGGTTGACGATCAGCGCCAGGCCCAGTCCGAGGGCCAGTTGGAGGGCGATCTGGGTGACGACCCACTGTGCGCTGAACCCCAGCGTCGGCCAGAACTGGTCGTCCTGGGTGAAGATCCGGGTGAAGTTGTCGAAGCCGGCGAAGCCGTTGCGCCAGGGTTTGGTGACGTTGTAGTTCTGCAGGCTGTAGTAGAAGACGCTGAGCACCGGGTACGCGATGAAGCCCAGCATCAGCAGGCCTGCGGGGGCGATCAGCAGGTAGGGCAGGCGCCGGGGCGTCGCCGAACGCCGCTTGGGCACCTTCGGCTGCTGTGCGGCCACGGCTGCGGCTTGTGCCATGACTCGTCTCCGATCTGGGTTGGGGTAAGCGCTTACCGGACGGCGTTCGGCATACCGGGTGTGTAGCTGTGCGGCGGGTGGGACGTCGTGCGGGTGGAACGTTGGGCGGGGCGATCAGGCGGTTCGGTCAGCCCGCGTAGGGGTCCGGCACCTGTCCCGGCCGTGCCAGGAAGGCGAAGTCGCAGCCGGTGTCGGCCTGAGTGACCTGTTCGTTGTAGAGAGCGCCGTAGCCGCGCTCGTACCGGGTGGGTGGCGGGGTCCACGCGGCCCTGCGTTGCTCCAGCTCCTCGTCGGACACCTCGAGTCGGAGGGTGCGGGCGGGTACGTCCAGGGTGATGAGGTCCCCGGTGCGCACCAGCGCGAGCGGACCGCCGACGTAGGACTCCGGCGCGACGTGCAGCACGCAGGCGCCGTAACTCGTACCGCTCATCCGGGCGTCGGAGATCCGCACCATGTCGCGGACCCCCTGCTTGAGCAGATGGTCGGGGATGGGCAGCATCCCGTACTCGGGCATCCCGGGGCCGCCCTTGGGGCCCGCGTTGCGCAGCACCAGGACGTGCTCGGCGGTGATGCCCAGTGCGGGGTCGTTGATGGTGTTCTGCATGGTCCGGTAGTCGTCGAAGACGACCGCGGGGCCGGTGTGGGTGAGCAGCCGGGGCTCGGCCGCGATGTGCTTGATGACGGCGCCGTCGGGGCAGAGGTTGCCGCGCAGCACGGCGACGCCGCCCTCTTCGGCGAGCGGGTTCTCGCGGGGGCGGATCACATCCGGGTTGTGGACGAGAGCGCCTTCGAGCTGGTCACGCAGGGTGGCGTGGGAGACGGTGGGCCGGTCCAGGTGCAGCACATCGGTCAACTGGGCCAGGAAGGCCGGGAGGCCGCCGGCGAAGTGGAAATCCTCCATCAGATAGCGGCCGCCCGGACGGAGATTGGCGAGTACCGGGACCGTGCGGGCGATGCGGTCGAAGTCGTCGAGGGTGAGTTTGATCCCGGAGCGGCCCGCCATGGCGATGAGATGGATGACGGCGTTGGTCGAACCGCCGAGCGCGAGCACGGTGGCCACCGCGTCCTCGTACGCCTCGGCGGTGAGGATCTTCGAGAGCTTCATGTCCTGGTGGACGAGGTCCACGATCCGCAGCCCGGAGGCGGCGGCCATCCGGTCGTGACCGGAGTCGACGGCCGGGATGGAGGAGGCACCGGGGACGGTCACGCCGAGCACCTCGGCTGCGGCCGTGAGGGTGGACGCGGTGCCCATGGTCATGCAGTGGCCGGGCGAGCGGGCGAGCCCGTTCTCCAGCTCCGCCATCTCGCAGTCGCCGATCAGACCGGCCCGCTTGTCGTCCCAGTACTTCCACATGTCGGTGCCCGAGCCGAGGACCTCGTTACGCCAGTGGCCCGGCAGCATCGGGCCCGCGGGGACGAAGACGGTGGGCAGGTCGACGGTGGCCGCGCCCATCAGCAGGGCGGGGGTGGACTTGTCGCAGCCGCCGAGCAGCACCGCGCCGTCGACCGGATAGGAACGGAGCAGTTCCTCGGTCTCCAGCGAGAGGAGGTTGCGGTAGAGCATCGGGGTCGGCTTCTGGAAGGTCTCCGACAGGGTCGACACCGGGAATTCCAGCGGGAACCCACCGGCCTGCCAGACTCCGCGCTTGACCGCCTGCGCCCGGTCGCGCAGATGGACGTGGCACGGGTTGATGTCGCTCCAGGTGTTGAGGATCGCGATGACCGGCTTGCCGAGGTGCTCCTCGGGCAGATAGCCGAGCTGGCGGGTGCGGGCCCGGTGGCTGAAGGAGCGCAGACCGTCGGTGCCGTACCACTGGTGGCTGCGCAGCTGATCCGGCCTTCTGCGGGAGGTACCGGCCGGTGGGGTGCCGGCGGAGGAGCTACCGGTCTGGCGGGCGTCGGTGGAAGCGGTCGTGGGCTCGGAGTTGTCGAACCTCATATCGCCCACCCCGCCACCAGGTCGGCGACCTCCGCGCGCTGCGCCTCGTCCAGTACCCGGCTCGGCGCCCGCACGTCCCGCCGGCACAGCCCGAGCGAGGCGAGCGCCTCCTTGACCACGGTGACGTTGTTGGCGGACTGATCGGCGGCGCGCAGTTCCTCGAAGGGGCGGATCTGCTCCCAGACCTTCATGGCGGCGGCGCTGTCGCCGGCCCGCAGAGCCTCCAGCATGGCCAACGAGACGCTCGGCGCCACATTGACGAGTCCCGAGGTGAAGCCGGCGGCGCCGCCCGCGAAGTACGAGGGCGCGTACAGCTCGGCGAGTCCCGCGATCCAGACGAAGCGGTCGAGGCCCGCGTCACGGGCGAAAGCGGCGAAGCGCGCCGCGTCGGGGACCGCGTACTTCACCCCGATGACGTTGCGGCAGAGCCGGCCGAGCTCGGCCATGCTGGCTCCGGGAAGGTGCGGGTTACGCAGGTAGGGCACCACACCGAGTTCCGGCACGGCGTCCGCGACGGCCCGGTGGTAGTCGACCCAGCCGCCCCGCGACACATACGGGTGGACGGGCTGATGGACCATCACCATCTGCGCCCCGCACTCCCGGGCGTGCCGTGCCGCGGCGACCGCGGTCGGAACATCGTGGCCGACTCCGACCAGCACCACCGCCCCTGCACCGGTGCCGGGGACCGCCCCGGCCGCTGCCTCCTCGATGGTCAGTTCGGTGACGCGGGTCCGTTCGGCGGGCGTGAGGGCGTAGAACTCACCGGTGTTGCCGTTGGGGGTCAGCGTCCGGACGCCGCCGTCGATGAGCCGGCGCAGCAGAGCTCGGTGTGCGGTCTCGTCGATCGCGCCGTCTGCGTCGAAGGGCGTCACGGGGATCGCTACGACATCGGCGAGCGCGGTGCGCAGTGGCTGGAAGTTCATCGGGCTTCCGCTCCTTCGGATCCTGCTGACCTGCCGGACGCTCCGGACATCCCGGAATCGGGGAAGGCCCGTTCCACGAAGCCGGCGATGTGGTTGTGCAGGGTGCGTGCCGCACGCTCGACGTCCCCGTCCAGGGCGAACCGCAGGATCTCCCGGTGTTCGCCTGCCTCCCGGTCCCAGGAGGGGTCGGCGGCCCAGGCGACGGTGGAGACCAGGGCGGCCTGGTCGCGTACCTCGTCCAGCATCTTCGCGAGCAGCGGATTGCCGCAGGGCAGGTAGAGGGCCCGGTGGAACTCACGGTTGGCGAGGGAGCGTTCGGCCCGGTCCTCGGCACCGTCGGCCCGTACCAGGGCTTCCCGGGCGGCCTGGAGGGACGCCTTGCGGAGAATGGATCTCTTCAGCGCCTCCGGCTCGAGCAGCAGTCGTACGTCATACACCTCGCGTGCCATGGCGGCGTCGACGGTGCGCACGGTGACGCCCTTGTACTGGCTCATGACGACCAGCCCGGTGCCGGCGAGCGTCTTGAGTGCTTCGCGTACCGGGGTCTTGGAGACCCCGAACTGTGCTGCCAGCTCGGTCTCGACCAGGGCCTGCCCCGGGCTGAGCTGCCCGGTGAGGATGGAGTGCTTGATCGCCTCCAGGACGTACTGGGTCCGGGAAGGGATCGGGCTCGGGGCAAAGGTCATGGGCGCTCTCAGATCTCACGTATCAGGTGTCACGTATGGGGCGCGTACCAGGTCCGTGTATGGCATATCGCGTATCGCGTCTCATATATGACGTACGAAGTACGACGCGTTGAAGCTAGGCCCGTGACAGCCGTTCGTCAATGCTTCGCGCACCAGTGATTCGGTTGCCCAAGCGGTCGGTGCCGGTCCTGCCAAGGCATCTGC
The DNA here is from genome assembly GCF_040682175.1 of Streptomyces sp. NPDC051320. Lineage (NCBI taxonomy): Bacteria > Bacillati > Actinomycetota > Actinomycetes > Kitasatosporales > Streptomycetaceae > Streptomyces > Streptomyces sp. NPDC051320. The sequence continues at coordinate 218,223 of NZ_JBFBAL010000010.1, read as the reverse complement.
CCGATCCGCCGAGTACCCCTCAGCTGCCACGCCGGCCTGGTGAAATGGTCACGAGCGAGGGTCCTGCGGGACCGCGATGCGGCCCTGGATCTGACAGGCACGATCGTCAACTCTTTCGGCACCAACGCCATGTGGCCGGCGTCCGGCAGCTGGGCCAGGTCCCTGACCGGCTCGGACAGTCTGGCCGGACTGACCGTCTTCGCGATGTGGGCGCCGACGCCGGCGGGGCCGTTGCTCGGCGCGGTCGCCGACCGGGTCCGCCGCCGCCCACTGCTCGTCCGGTCGAACCTGGCCATGTCGGTGACTGATCCTCTCCCTCGGGGCCCTCGACTCCCGGGGGCGGCTCTGGCTCCTCTTCGCCGTCCGGTGGTCTACGGCACCCACACCGTCGTCACCGACGCCGCCGAATCGGCGCTGGCGACCGCCGTCGTCGACAAGGAATGTTGTCGACAACAGGGTCAGACTCTCCGGACCGGAGAAACTCATCGCTGGGTCCGTGAGCGGTCAGAACAGCATGCTCCGGGATCAGGCCAGCGCGGCCCGCACGAGCCCGAGGTCGGTGTCCGACGCCAGTCCCGCGTGGTACAGCCGCAGTTCACTCGCGCCGAGTCCGGCGGCGCGGGCGGCGTCGTCGGCCAGGGTGGCCGGGCTGCCGCCCATACCGGAGACCACGGTGAAGTTGGCGGCGAGGACCGTGCCGGGCCTGCGGTGCGCGGCGAAGGGGGTCAGCAGCGCGGGGTCGCCCGCGCAGGGCACGACCACGCCGTCGGCGACCGCCAGGATGTGTCCGGGATCGACGCCGGCGTTGGCTCCGCAGTGGTGGGCGACCGGGTCCGCGTGCAGCAGGACCTGGAAGCCGGGGGCGGCAGCGGCCCGTACCGCGGCGATCGCCCGTTCCTGCAAGGTCCGGGCGGTCCGGGTACGCCAGGTGAGCGTGGCCGCGGCGAGGTCGGCGCCGAGCAGCTTCTCGATCGCCGGCCATCCGGCGCCGGAGGTCCCGCTGGACCACACCGGCTCCAGCCCGCGCCGTACCGCGACGCTCAGCTCTTCCGCGTCCACGCCGAGTTGCTGGTAGCCGTCGGCGCAGGCGGGGCAGAAGCAGAGCGACATCAGGTAGTGACCGGCCTCGCCGAGCTGCACCCCGGCGATCTTGTCGTGGGCGTGCAGATGGGCGAGCCCGTACCAGCCGAGGGACTCCAGTTCGGTGCCGAGCGCGCCGGGGCGGGTCGCTGCCTCGGCCGCGAGGTCGGTCAGATAGTCGCGGGTCGCGGGCTGTGCGATGCAGGGCGCCCAGGGATAACGGTCGCCGTAGGCGTTGACCACCGAGGTGCCGGGATGCTCGGCGCCCATCCGGGAGTTGTGCGCGAGCACCACCCAGGTGTGCACATCGAGGCCGGCTCCGGCGAGCGCGGCGGCGGCCTCGGCGAACGGGTCGGCGGACGGCGCCCAGGCCCCGGCCGCGTACGGGCGCAGTGCACGTCCGGCCCACCGTGCGCCGGACGCCGGGTAGAGCACGGACGCGTGAGCGGCGGTCACGATCCGGTGCTCCGGATGGCGCGGCGTCAGCGCGCGCGTGGAGTGGTAGGCGGACGCCAGGGTGACCTGCTGGACACCCAGGTCGGCGATACGCGAGGCGGCGTCCGGGTCGCCGACGACATCCCAGGGATAGACGAAGGCAGCGGTCTTCACTCCGATCCCTCCGCAGCCGTCAGCACCGCACGGCCGTGCTCGATGATCTCGGTGAGCGCCTTCACATGGGGGGCCGATGGTTCGCTCAGCGGCGCGCGGACCTCGCCGACGTCCAGGCCGCCGAGCCGTACACCGGCCTTGACCAGCGACACCGCGTAACCGCGCCCCCGGTTGCGCAGTTCGACCAGCGGCCGGTAGAAGCCGTCGAGCAGCCGGTTCACCAGCGCGTCGTCGCCGGAGCGCAGCGCCCGGAAGTAGGCGAGGGCGATGTCGGGAGCGAAGCAGAAGACCGCCGAGGAGTACAGCGTCACGCCGATGGCCCGGTAGGCCGGAGCAGTGAGTTCGGCGGTGGGCAGTCCATTGAAGTAGAGGAAGTCGCGGCCGGGGAGTTCGGTGCGCACCGCGCTGATGATGCGCTGCAGCAGGTCGAGGTCGCCGTGCCCGTCCTTGACTCCGATGATCCCTTCGACCCGGGCGAGCGCGACGACGGTCTCCGGGGTGAACACGGCGTTGTCGCGCTGGTAGACGATGACGTCGAGCGCGGTGGCCGTGGCGAGCTCGGTGTAGTGGCGCAGCAGCCCGTCCTGGTCCGCCACCACGAGGTAGGGCGGCATGGCGAGCAGCCCGTCGGCTCCGGCCTGTTCGGCGAGGTTCGCGTACTGGACGGCGAGCGCGGTGCCGTAGCCGACGCCGGCCACGACGGGGACCCGGCCGGCGCTCTCCTCGACCGCGGCGGCGACGACCGCCCCGAACTCCTCGGGCGCGAGGGCGTGGAATTCGCCCGTGCCGCAGCAGGCGAAGACCGCTGCCGCACCGTCGTCGATGCCGCGGCGCACATGAAGGCGAAAGGCATCGAGGTCGATGGCGCCGTCCGGCCCGTATGCGGTGACGGGGAAGAACAGCAGGCCATCGAGTCGGCCGGCGAGCGGGGCTGAGGACACGGGGGCGCTCCCTGGGGCATTCCGTTGTGCACAGTTCCGGTCGTGCACCGTGCAGATGTGCACAAACCTGATCTGCGTCTACATTTCTGAACGATGTCCACGCTAAGTCAGCAGGCGGGACCGGTCAAGGCAGAAAACACCGAGTCGGCGGTGGAACTCGGCCCTCCGCGCGACACTTGACGGGTCCCACGGGGCTCCTTAGCTTGTCCATGCATGTGAATGCCATCCATGTGAACGTCGGCCCCTCGAGGAGAGACCCGCTGATGCCCGCTCCCCGCACCATCCTGCTCACCGGAGCCGCCGGAGGCCTCGGCACCCTGATGCGCGGTCTGCTGCCCGCTTACGGCTACGAGCTGCGCCTCTTCGACGTCACCCCGATCGAGGGCGAGCCGACGGCGATCACCGCGGACCTGGCCGACCGGGAAGCACTGCGCGAGGCCGTCCGAGGCGTCGATGCGATCATCCACCTGGCCGGCATCTCGCTGGAGTCATCGTTCGACAAAATTCTCCGGGCCAACATCGAAGGCACCTACAACCTGTACGAGGCGGCGCGCGCGGAGGGCGTCGGACGGATCGTCTTCGCCTCCTCCAACCACGCGGTGGGCTACACCCCGAGCCCGGAGGGCGAGCTCCCGCTCGATTCGGGCGCACTGATCCCGATCGACACCCCGCGCCGGCCCGACACCTACTACGGCCTCTCGAAGTGCTTCGGCGAGGATCTGGCGCAGCTGTACTGGGACAAGTTCGGCCAGGAGACGGTTTCGGTACGGATCGGCTCCTGCTTCATGGAGCCCACCTCCGTCCGGATGCTGTCGGTCTGGATGAGCCCCGGCGACGGCGCCCGCCTCTTCCATGCCGCGCTGACCGCCGAGGACGTCCGGCACACGGTGGTCTACGGATCGTCCGCCAACACCAGGCTGTGGTGGGACCTCACGTCGGCGCGGGCGCTGGGTTACGAGCCGCAGGACGACTCGGAGCAGTACGCGGAGAAGCTCATCGCCGAGCAGGGCGAACTGGACCCGGCCGACCCCGCGCAATCGCACCTCGGCGGCCCGTTCCTCACCGACCCGCCCATCTGGCCCTACTGAGCGGAGCCGCACCGCACCCTCGACAGCAGTACCCGCGCGCCCCGCGTGACCTCGCGTCCTGCGGGATGCGGGCAGCAAACGGGCCCGTCCGGTCTACCGGACGGGCCTTTGTCATGCCCGGACGGGCACGGCCTCCCCTGGTCGGACCTGCGTAACCGCCCATCGAAGCGGGCACAAACGGGCAGGACCGAGCCCGTTCCTGCCCTATTCACGTCAGGCGGGCGGCGGTAGAAATCACCCCACAGCGCGTGGCAACACCTACGCGTGGCACCACCGAGGAGGCACCGTGTCCGCGAACGCGGAACAACGACAGCGAGAGATCGTCCAGGCCGCCAGACGGTCGGGTTCGGTCGATGTCGCCGAACTCTCCGTGCTGCTCGGTGTCGCCAAGGAAACGGTGCGCCGCGACCTGCGGGCGCTGGAGGACCACGGCCTGGTCCGGCGTACGCACGGCGGGGCCTACCCGGTCGAGAGCGCCGGCTTCGAGACCACCCTCGACTTCCGCACCACCATGCACGTCCCCGAGAAGCGCCGGATCGCCGCCGCCGCCGCCCAGTTGCTCGGTGACGCGGAAACGGTCTTCGTCGACGAGGGCTTCACCCCGCAGCTGATCGCCGAGGCGCTGCCGCACGACCGCCCACTCACCGTGGTCACCGCCTCCCTGCAGACCGCCGGTGCGCTGGCGGTCGCCGAGAACACCGGCGTACTGCTGCTCGGCGGCCGGCTCCGGGCCGGCACGCTGGCCACCGTCGATCACTGGGCGACCCGGATGCTGGCCGGGTTCGTCATCGACCTGGCGTTCATCGGCGCCAACGGCATCTCCCGCGAACACGGTCTGACCACCCCCGACCCGGCGGTCGGCGAGGTGAAGGCGCAAGCGGTCAGATCGGCAAGGCGCCGGGTGTTCGTCGGCAACCACACGAAATTCGGGGCGGCCGGTTTCTGCCGCTTCGCCGAGGTGACCGACTTCGAAACGATCGTCACGAGCACGCTGCTCCCGCCGTCCGAAGCCCACCGCTACTCCCTGCTCGGGCCGCAGGTCATCCGCGTCTGAGTCTCACCACCCGAGGAGCAATCCATGCGAAGTCAGAGCCGGCGCAGGACGCGCTCCGTGCTCGTGCAGGCCACCGCCGGCGCCCTGCTCACCAGCCTGTTGTCCGGCTGCTGGGCCGGCGCCGGAGGAACCGGATCGGGCGGGAACTCGATCAACGTACTAATGGTCAACAACCCGCAGATGACGGAGTTGCAGAAGCTCACCGCCGCACACTTCACCCGGGAGACCGGCATCAAGGTGAACTTCACCGTCCTCCCCGAGAACGATGTCCGCGACAAGATCAGCCAGGACTTCGCCAACCAGGCGGGGCAGTACGACGTCGCGACCCTGAGCAACTATGAGATACCCATCTACGCCAGGAACGGCTGGCTGCGCGAACTGGGGACGTACGCGGGCCGGGACCAGGCGTTCGACCAGCAGGACATCCTGCCCGCGCTGCGCCAGTCCCTCACCGGCGAGGACAGGAAGCTCTACGGTGAGCCGTTCTACGGCGAGTCCTCCTTCCTGATGTACCGCAAGGACGTCTTCGCACAGAAGCACCTGACCATGCCCGCCCATCCCACCTGGCAGCAGGTCGCCGACCTCGCCGCGAAGGCCGACGGCGCGAAGCCGGGCATGAAGGGCATCTGTCTGCGCGGTCTGCCCGGCTGGGGGGAGCTGATCGCACCGCTGACCACGGTCGTCAACACCTTCGGCGGCACCTGGTTCGACAAGGACTGGAAAGCCCGGCTGGACTCCCCCGCCTTCAAGCAGGCCGTGGACTTCTATGTGCAACTGGTCCGCAAGCACGGCGAGTCGGGCGCCGCCCAGTCCGGTTTCGCCGAGTGCCTCAACGACCTCACCCAGTCCAAGACCGCGATGTGGTACGACGCCACATCCGCCGCGGGATCACTGGAATCGGCCTCGTCCCCGGTCAAGGGCAAGATCGGCTACGCTCCGGCGCCGGTGCAGAAGACCAGCAGCTCGGGCTGGCTCTACACCTGGGCCTGGGGCGTCCAGAAGGCATCCCGCAATCCGGACAAGGCCTGGAAGTTCATCTCCTGGGCTTCCAGCAAGGAGTACGAGGAGCTCGTCGGCAAGGAGACGGGCTGGTCCGACGCCCCGGCCGGCAAACGCGCCTCCACGTACGCCAACCCCTCCTACCGCAAGGCCTCCGCCGCCTTCGCGGACACCACCCTCAACGCCATCAAGAGCGCCAGGCCGAACGATCCCGGGGTGCAGCCGAGGCCCGCGCCCGGCATTCAGTTCGTCGGCATTCCCGAGTTCACCGACCTCGGCACCAAGGTCTCCCAGGAGATCAGTGCCGCCATCGCCGGGCGCCAGTCGGTGGATTCGGCCATCAAGGCGTCTCAGCGGCTCGCCTCGAAGATCGCGAAGGAGTACGAGGGACGATGACTGCAACCGCCGCTCCGACCCTGCCCGCCCTCGCGCCACCGGCCCACGGCCGGCTGCGCGCCTGGGTCACCCGGGCCCCGCTGCTCCCCGCCCTGATCTTCATGATCGCCGTCACCCAACTGCCCTTCGTGGCGACGGTGGTGATCTCCTTCTTCAACTGGAACGCGCTCTACCCCGACGCACGGCACTTCACCGGATTCGCCAACTACTCCGATGTCCTCACCGATCCGGCGCTGCGCAAGTCGGTGTACACCACCGTGCTGCTCACCGTGGCGGTGGTGCTCGTCAGCCTGGTGCTCGGGCTGATCCTGGCGCTGCTGCTGGACCGCCGCTTCAAGGGCCGCGGCTTCGTCCGCACGCTGCTGATCGCCCCCTTCCTGCTGGTGCCGGTGGCCGCGGCGCTGCTGTGGAAGCACGTCCTCTACAACCCGGAGTACGGGCTGTTCAACGGCGTGCTGCACTGGATCGGCGGCAACGGCGCACCACAGCCGGACTGGGTGTCCAACACCCCGCTGCTCGCGGTGGAGGCGTCGCTCATCTGGCAGTGGACACCGTTCATGATGCTGATCCTGCTGGCCGGACTGCAGAGCCGCTCGCCGGAACTGATCGAGGCGGCCCGGATCGACGGGGCGGGCAGCTGGCAGATCTTCCGCCACCTGACACTGCCGCACCTGCGGCGCTACCTCGAACTCGGCGCGCTGCTCGGCTCGATCTACATCGTGCAGAACTTCGACGCGGTCTTCACCATCACCTCGGGCGGCCTGGGCACCGCGAACCTCCCGTACACCGTCTACCAGGCCTTCTACCAGGCACATGAGAACGGACTGGCCTCCGCCGCAGGCGTGCTGGTGGTCATCGGCACGATCATCATCGCGACCTTCGCGCTCCGCGTGGTCTCGTCCCTCTTCAACGAGGAGGCATCCCGGGCATGACGTCTCTCGACACATCCACCGGCACCCCGGTCGGCGCCGCCGGCCCACCGCCCGGCCCGTCGGCCGGCACCCGGCGTACCCCGCGCGGTAAGGGCGCGGCGCTCGGTCTCGTCGCCTGGCTCGCCGGGATCCTCTTCTTCCTCCCCATCGCCTGGATGGCGCTCACCTCCTTCCACGCGGAGGCGGACGCGGCCACCAACCCGCCATCGCTGGCCGCCTCGCTCACCCTCGACGGCTACCGCGACTTCTTCGGCGCGGGCGGCGGTGCCAGTCCCTGGCCCGCGCTGATCAACTCGGCGGTGGCCTCGGTCGCTTCGACGCTGTTCGTGCTGCTGCTCGCGATGCCGGCCGCGTACGCGCTGTCCATCCGGCCGGTGAAGAAGTGGACCGACGTCCTGTTCTTCTTCCTCTCCACCAAGATGCTGCCGGTGGTGGCCGGGCTGCTGCCGATCTACCTCTTCGCCAAGAACACCGGGATGCTCGACAACATCTGGCTGCTGGTCATCCTCTACACCTCGATGAACCTGCCGATCGCGGTGTGGATGATGCAGTCCTTCCTCGCCGAGGTGCCGGTGGCCATCATCGAGGCCGCACGGGTCGACGGCGCCCGGCTGCCGGTGATCCTGACCCGGATCGTCGCCCCGATCTCGGCACCCGGTATCGCGGCCACCGCACTGATCTGCTTCATCTTCAGCTGGAACGAGCTGCTCTTCGCCCGGGTACTGACCGGGGTGGTCGCGCAGACCGCGCCGGTCTTCCTGACCGGCTTCATCACCAGCCAGGGCCTGTTCCTGGCGAAGGTGTGCGCCGCGTCGCTCGTCATCTCCCTGCCGGTACTCGCCGCAGGGTTCGCCGCCCAGGACAAACTGGTCCAGGGCCTTTCGCTGGGAGCCGTGAAATGAAGGCCGCCATCATCGAATCCGTCGGCAAGGTCGTGTACGGGGAGGTGCCCGACCCCACCCCCGGACCGCGGGAGGTGGTCGTCGAGGTGGCCGCCTGCGGACTGTGCGGGACCGATCTGCACATCCTGCAGGGCGAGTTCGCTCCCACCCTGCCGGTGGTGCCCGGCCACGAGTTCGCCGGCACGGTCGTCGCGCTGGGCCGCGAGGTCACCTCGCTGGCGGCCGGGGACCGGGTGGCCGTCGACCCTTCGCTGTACTGCTTCGAGTGCCGTTACTGCCGCATCGGCCACAACAACATGTGTGAGAAGTGGGCGGCGATCGGGGTGACCACGGCGGGTGGTGCCGCCGAGTACGCGGTGGCGCCCGCGGCCAACTGCGTCAAGCTGCCCGACCAGGTCAGGACCGAGGACGCGGCGCTGATCGAGCCACTGTCCTGCGCGGTGCGCGGCTACGACGTACTGAACAGCAGGCTCGCCGCCCACGTGCTGATCTACGGCTCGGGGACGATGGGCCTGATGATGCTGGAGCTGGCCAAGCGGACCGGCGCGGCGAGCGTCGACGTCGTCGACATCAACGAGGAACGGCTGGTCACCGCCCGGGGACTCGGCTGCAGCGGCACGGCCCGCGCCGCCGACGAGCTGGGCCGGGCATCCCGGGGCTGGGACGTCGTCATCGACGCCACCGGGAACGCGGCGGCCATCCAGGACGGCCTGGGCCGGGTCGCGAAGGCCGGCACCTACCTGCAGTTCGGCGTCGCCGACTACGCGACCCGGGCCACCATCGACCCGTACCGCATCTACAACCAGGAGATCACCATCACCGGCTCGATGGCGGTGCTGCACAGCTACGAGCGGGCTGCCGAGCTGTTCGCCGCAGGGGCTCTGGATCCGGAGGTCTTCATCAGCGACCGGCTGCCGCTGGCGAGCTACCCGGACGCGCTGGACCGCTTCAAGGCGGGCCTCGGACGGAAGATCGTGGTGCTGCCCGGGAGCTGAGCCGTCACTGCGGGACGTGCCGGAGAAGTCCGAAGAAGATTCAAGAAACTGCAAAGAATTCGCGGAACTGCACAGGGCCTCCGCTCGTTGCTCCGGACATGACCGCAATGACCCCTGGCTCGAACATCCCGCTCCCGACCACCCATGTCGCGGTGGACGTCACCGCACCGGTGCGGCTCGACGTGTCGGGCCTGCTGCTCACCGCAGACGGCAAGGTGCGCTCCGACGACGACTTCATCTTCTACAACCAGCCGTCCGGTCCCGGTGTCACCCACCGCTCCGGTGGCGGTTCCGCGCCGGACGCGATCGTGGTGGACACCGCGGCGGTCCCGGCGGGTATCGAGAAGATCGTCGTCACCGCGAGCCCGGACGCGGCCGGACAGACCTTCCAGGGCATCGAGCCCACCGCCACCGTCCGCAACGCCCAGGACGGCGCCACACTGGCCTCCTTCACCCCGCCCCGGCTGGGCACCGAGACCGCGCTGGTGATCGTGGAGATCTATCTCCGCAACGGCGCCTGGAAGGTCCGTGCGGTGGGACAGGGCTATGCGAACGGGCTGGCCGGTATCGCGACGGACTTCGGTGTCTCGGTGGAGGAGCCGGCCGCCGCTGCGCCGACGCCGGCCGCCACGACCCTCCCGCCCATGCCGCAGGCACCGCCGGCGCCGGTGGCCGACCCGCGGGTCGCCGCTCCGACGCCGGCCGCCACCACGCCCCCGGCCGCCCCGGAACCCGCCGCGCCGGCACCGGCCGCGACCGGGCGGATCAACCTCGACAAGGGCCGGGTCAGTCTGCAGAAGAACCAGACGGTGTCCCTGGTCAAGGCAGGTAAGCCGCTGCTCTCGCAGGTGAAGATGGGTCTCGGCTGGGAACCGGCCTTCCGTGGCAAGGACATCGACCTCGACGCCTCGGTCATCGCCTACGGCCCGCAACGCAACCACATCGACAGCTGCTACTTCGGCAAGCTGTCCATCCTGAACGGCGCGATCAAGCACTCCGGTGACAACCTGACCGGCGAGGGTGCGGGCGACGACGAGGTCATCATGGTCGACCTCGGCCGGATCCCCGCCGAGGCGACCGGCCTGGTCTTCACGGTCAACTCGTTCACCGGCCAGAAGTTCACCGAGGTGGCGAAGGCCTACTGCCGGCTGATCGACGCGGCCAGCGGCGAGGAGCTGGTCCGCTTCGATCTGACGGGCGCGGAGCCGCAGACCGGTGTGCTGATGGCCAAGCTGATCAAGCAGTTCTCCGGGGAGTGGGAGATGACGGCGGTGGGCGACTTCGTGAAGTCACGCACGGTCCGTGGCATGGTCAAGCCCGGAGCCCAGACGCTCTGACCGGTGGGACGGCCACGTCGGTCCGGCGGACGCCGGCCTGCCCCCGTCACTGGCGGTAGCCGCTGAGGAAGCGGCCGATGCGGCTGATCGCCGCTTCGAGGTCGTCGGCGTACGGCAGGGTCAGGATCCGGAAGTGGTCGGGCCGCGGCCAGTTGAAGCCGGTGCCCTGCACGACCTGGATCTTTTCGCGGAGCAGCAGGTCCAGGACGAATTTCTCGTCGTCCTGGACCTGGTGAACCTTGGGATCCAGCCGCGGGAAGGCGTACAGCGCACCCTTCGGTTTCACGCACGAGATGCCCGGGATCTCGTTGAGCTTCTGCCACGCCCGGTCGCGCTGGTCGTGCAGACGGCCGCCCGGCGCGGTCAGTTCGCCGATGGACTGCCGGCCGCCGAGCGCGGCCTGAATGGCGTACTGCGCCGGGGCGTTGGCGCACAGCCGCATGGAGGCCAGCATCGTCAGGCCCTCCAGATAGCTCTTCGCGTGCTGCTTCGGGCCGGTGACGACCAGCCAGCCCGAGCGGAAACCGGCCACCCGGTAGGTCTTCGACAGACCGCAGAAGGTCAGCACCACCAGGTCGGGTGCGAGGGACGCCGCGCTGTGATGGACCGCGTCGTCGTACAGGATCTGGTCGTAGATCTCATCGGCGAAGACCATCAGACCGTGGCGGCGGGCCAGATCGAGCATGCCCTCGACGATCTCCCGGGGATAGACCGCGCCGGTCGGATTGTTGGGATTGATGATCACCATGGCTTTGGTGCGGTCGGTGATCCTGGCCGCCATGTCCTCGAGGTCGGGGTTCCAGTCCGCCGACTCGTCACAGATGTAGTGCACCGCCCTGCCGCCGGCCAGCGTGGTCACCGCGGTCCAGAGCGGGAAGTCCGGGGCCGGGATCAGGACCTCGTCGCCGTCCTCGATCAGCGCCTGCATCGCCATCGAGATCAGCTCGGAGACACCGTTTCCGAGAAAGACGTCGTCGACGGTGACATCGGTGAGACCCAGGTCCTGGTATCGCTGGACGACGGCACGCCGTGCGGACAGCACGCCCCGCGAATCGGTGTAGCCGTGCGCCCGGGGCAGCATCCGGATCATGTCCTGGACGATCTCCTCCGGGGCCTCGAAACCGAAGAGGGCCGGGTTGCCGGTGTTCAGGCGCAGCACGCTGTGACCAGCTTCTTCCAGCGCGTTCGCCTGCTCGATCACCGGGCCCCGGATCTCGTAGCAGACCTCGCTCAGCTTGTTGGACTGGCGGAACTCCATGCCGTGGCCCTCCCAGGTCTCACTTGCGTCACTTGGTTTTACCAAGTGGCAGCTTGGAAAGTCCAACTTGTTGTCTAGACTGCGTCCCATGCCCCGCCGAAGCTACGACCAGTACTGCCCCGCGGCCCGCGCCCTCGATGCCGTGGGGGACCGGTGGACCCTGCTGATCGTGCGAGAACTCCTGGCCGGTCCGCGCCGCTACACCGACCTGCACGCCGACCTGCCCGGCGTCAGTACGGACGTGCTCGCCTCCCGGCTCAAGGACATGGAGCGCGACGGCCTGACCAGCCGGCGCAGACTGCCACCGCCGGGCGTGGCGTTCGTGTACGAGCTCAGCCCGCGCGGGCGCGAGCTGCTGCCGGTCCTCACCGCGCTGGCCGACTGGGGTGCACCGGAGCTGGCCGAGCGCCGGCCCACCGACGCGGTCCGGGCACACTGGTTCGCGATTCCGCTGGCGCGGCGTCTCGGCGACCTGGGCGTGGGGGTGATCGAGGTCCGTCTGGACGAAGGCGTCTTCCATGTACGGACCGACGGCGGCGAACCGCTGTACGGTGACGGCCCCGCCGACCGGCCGACGGCCACGCTCACCATGGACGCCGGCACCTGTATCGCCGTCAGTGACGGCAGCCTCTCCCTGAAAGAAGGCATCAGCCAGGGGTCGGTCCTGCTGGATCCACCCGTGTGAGCAGCGTCGCACCAGGAAGAGGGGGGTCGGTGTGGCCGAACTCGCCTGCGGCGGCGCCGCGTTCCCCCCTCTGACCTGCGGCTGTACCCAGTGCATGTGACCGACGACATGGTTGCTTGTCGAGCACGTGACTGATACCACGCGCAGATGAGGGTTAACTGTCAGTGGCAGGCCTTAGCCTTGTTCACATGTCCACCACATCTTCCGCCTCCGAGGCCAACGACGCCATCCGCCGGTTCGTCGATGCCCAGGCGACGGGTGCCGAGTGGCCCTCCGAGGACTACGAGGTGCTGCTCACGGAGTGGGCCGCCGCGATCCAGGACCGGATCGAGCCGGCGGCCTAGCCGACCCGGCGCGCCGCTCCCTCCGTCGGGGTGACGACGGCATACGGAAAGTGACCCGGTATCCACCGGGTCACCTCATGCCGTACTTGCCGGAAACTGGCCTGTCCTGGCCGGACTCAGAGCTTGGTCAGCTTGGCGTAAGGGCTGAGAATCCTCCCCTGACGCCCGGAGAAGTCGATGAGCACGGCGTCATTGTCGCCCTCGATTCCGACGACTCTTCCGAGTCCGAACTGGTCATGCGAAACCCGGTCTCCCACATCGAAGATCTCGATCGGTGCGGCAGCTTGGGCCGGGCGGTTGAAGGGACTGGAGGGCAGGTGGCGCCGGGATCCGGCTGACTTAGTCATTGCTGTCAGTATGCGCCCGCAAGCCCCCCTCACGCCATGTCTGTCCCGCGGCCGGGCCTGCGGCCACCGGATTCCGGGCCGCGGGACAGCGGTGAGGCGTGGTCGGATCAGCGGCTCTGGCGCTTCCAGGGGCCGGTGATGGCGATCATGATGCCCGGCGTCTGGATGTTCGCGTAGAGCGTCCGGCCGTCCGGTGAGAACGTGACGCCGGTGAACTCGCTGTACTGCGGTTCCTGTGCGGTGCCGATATTGAGCTCGTTCCGGGCGATCGGGTACGTACGCCCGGTGTCGGTGGCGCCGAAGAGGTGCTGGACCCCTTCGCCGTCCTCGGCGATCACCAGGCCGCCGTACGGCGAGACGGTGATGTTGTCGGGGCCGTCGAAGGCGCCGTCCTCGGCAGGGGCGCGGTTCACGCCCAGCAGCACCTTCAGGGTCAGCGTCCGCCGCCGGGGGTCGTAGAACCACACCTGTCCGTCGTGCTGGACGGGGCTCTCGCCGCGGGCGAACGAGGACACGATGTAGGCCCCGCCGTCCGCCCACCACATGCCCTCCAGCTTCCGGGCGCGGGTGACCTCACCGTCGGCGAACTGCTTGCGCACCGACACCGTCTTCGCGTCGCGGTCCGGCACATCCACCCAGTCGACGCCGTAGACCGTGCCGGTCCGGGTGGCGCGCGACAGGTCGTCGACGAACGTGCCGTGCCGGTCGTAGCACTTCGTGGCCTGCAGCTCACCGGCCGTGCCGGGGAGGTGGCGCAGCTGCCCGCGACCGTGCCGGAAACCGTGGGCCGGCGGGGTCCAGCGGTAGAGCAGGCCGTTGGGGCCCGCGGCGTCCTCGGTCAGGTAGAGCCGACCGCTACCGGGGTCGACGACCACGGCCTCGTGGGCATAGCGCCCCAGGGCCTTGACCGGCTGCGGCTGCTGATTGGCCCTGCGGTCCTGCGGGTCCACCTCGAAGACGTAGCCGTGGTCCTTGGTCATGCCGTTGGCGCCGGCCTTGTCCTCGGTCTCTTCACAGGTGAGCCAGGTGCCCCACGGGGTGCTGCCGCCCGCGCAGTTGGTGGACGTGCCCGCGATACCCACCCACTCGGCGACCTCGCCGCTGCGGTGCACCTCGACGACCGTGCAGCCGCCGCCCGCGGCGGGGTCGTAGACCAGCCCCTCGGGATGCGGTACCGGGTGCGGAAGCTTCGAGCGGGCGCCGCCCAGCTCGTGGTTGTTGACCAGCAGGGTGGTACCGTGCGGCCCCGCGAAGGCGGCCGTGCCGTCGTGGTTCGACGGGGTGGTCTCGCCCGAGTCGAGCGAGGTCACCCCGGTGCGGGTGATGACGCGGTACGAGAAACCCGCCGGCAGCGCGAGCAGGCCCTGCGGGTCGGCTACCAGAGCGCCGTAGCCCGGCTCCGCCCGGTGGCTCTTGTGCCCGTGGCCTGCGGCCCCGGAGGGTTCGGTGGCGGCGAGCGCGCCGGGGGCGGTGGCCAGGGCTCCGACGGTCCCGGTGAGGGCCACTCCCGCACCGGCGATCACGGACTGTCCGGTGAATTCCCTGCGGCTGAGCGGCATCGCGAGTCTCCTGACGTAACACGCACGGCTGAGTCGTTTCGGGCTCACCGTCCCGTCCGCGTATAAACGGCAGTTGAACGACGCACTACTTCGAGAGGCTTTTCCTCATGCAATTCCCGACAACCGGCCGGCGCGTCCTCATCACCGGGGCATCCCGCGGTCTCGGACGCGCCATGGCCCAGGCCTTCGCGGCCAACGGCGACCGGGTCGCGGTGCATTACGGATCCCGTGAAGCGGACGCGCTGCGAACCCTGGAATCGCTCGCCGGTACCGGCCATGTGCTGGTGGGCGGCGACCTCTCGGATCCGGCGCGGGCGGCCGATGTCGCCGGGCGCGCCGCCGAGGGGCTGGGCGGTATCGACGTGCTGGTGAACAACGCGGCGGTGAACGAGCGCCATCCGCTGCCCGAGACGCCCTACGAGGAGTGGGTGGCCGTGTGGCAGCAGCACGTCGCCGTCAACCTGCTCGCCACGGCGCACCTCAGCCACCTCGCGGGACGCCGCATGATCGACGGCGGCACCGGTGGCCGGATCGTCAACATCGGCTCGCGTGGCGCGTTTCGCGGGGAGCCCGAGCACCCCGCGTACGGCGCGACCAAGGCCGCGGTACACGCGCTGGGCCAGTCGCTCGCGGTCTCCCTCGCGCCGTACGGGATCGGTGTGGCTTCGGTCGCGCCCGGCTTCTTCGAGACCGAGCGGGTCGCGGACCGGCTGAGCGGCGCGGAGGGCGAGGCGATCCGGGCCCAGTCGCCGTTCGGCAGGGTGGCGTCGGCCGATGAGATCGCCGCAGCGGTGCTCTGGCTGGCGTCATCCCTCGCCGAGTGGTCGTCGGGCACGGTGCTCGACCTCAACGGCGCTTCCTACCTGCGCACCTGAGAGTCACCGGGGAGCAGGCCTGCGCGCGGCCAGGCCTGCTCGGTCGTCAGGCGGGCGCCGCGGTCAGGCTCGTGACCGCGCCTTGAAGGCCGCCTTGCGGGCCTCCTTCGCGGCCTTCTTGTCCGGGTGCAGCCGTCCCATCGCCTCGAGCACGTCCGCGGTGGCCGGATGGTCCACCCGCCAGGCGGCGTCGAAGAAGCCGGAGTGCTGTCCGGTGAGCCCTTCGACGAGCGCCTGCAACTCCTCGTCCTCGCCGTCCGCGTCGAGCTGGGCGGCCAGTGTGTCGATGGCCAGCCAGAACACCATGGCCTCGGGCGGCGGCGGCACATCGGCCGCGCCGCGTTCGGCGAGCCGGACCCGGGCGAGACCGCCGAGTTCCGGGTCGTCGAGCACCGCGCGCACCTCGTGGTCCGCGGCCTCGTCGACGATCAGCGAGAGGGCCTGCTGACAGTGCAGTCGCCGCAGTGGCGCGCCCCGGTCGGCGCCGCGCGCGGCGGCCAGCAACTCCGCTGCCGCTGCCGCCGGTTCGCGGTCGGCCAGCCAGAGTACGGTCTCCGCGCGGGCCGCTGCCGCGGGGAAGTGCGCGAGAGCGTCGAGCAGGGCGCTCGCATCCTTCTCGGCGAGGTCGCCGACTACCGGGGCCTCGACGCCGGCGTCCAGCATCCGCGCCCGGATGCCGTAAAGGCCGAGCGGGGTGAGCCGGACCATTCCGTAGCGCGCGACATCCTCCTCGTCGATCGGCTCGGCGGCGCCCTCGGTCTCCTCCGCCATCAGGGCCTCGTCAACCGGCCAGTACTCGACGAGGCCGATGGGTTCCAGGAGACGGAACTGGTCGTCCAGGCGCATCATCGCCTCGGACACCTGCTCGAGTGCGTCGTCGGTGGGCTCCCCCATGTCGTCGGGGACGATCATCGACGCGGCGAGTGCCGGCAGCGGGACGGGCCCGTCGGCGGAACCGGTCTCCGACACGCTCAGCAGATAGAGATTGCCCAGTACGCCGTCGAGGAACTCCGCCTCCGTCTCCGGGTCCCACTCCAGTTTGGCGAAGTCGACCTCGCCGTCCTCGCCCACCAGATCGGCGAAATCGTCGAACTGTGGCCCGATGGCATCGGCATACACGGTCTCCAGACCGTCCAGCCAGAGGGCGAGGATCTCCTGCGGGCTGCCGGACGTGACCAGCTGCAACTGCTCGCCGGATGACGCCGTGCCCTCACCGTCCTCCTCGTCGGCATCTTCCACATCGACGAGTCCGGTGTCCACGGCGAGCCCCCATGCCTCGCTCGCCCCGGCCGCGCCGTCCCCGTCCGCCGGAAGGCCGAGTTCGGCGGCGGCGAGCGGGAGTTGCTCATCAGTCAGCTCGCCGCCCGCACCGACCCGGGTGCCGGGACCGGCCCAGCGGGCGAGCCGCACCGCGCGGGCGAAGAGCGGGGCGGCCAGCGCGTCACGAGCCAGTTCCGCGTCGGAGTTCAGCCGCACCGGCGGCATGGTGGGGCGGTCTCCGGACATCGGTGGTTCTCCTCGTTACGGATCTGGTGACGGGCGTACGGGTCGGGCGCGCCCCAGCGTAGACGCATTTCCACCCATGCAGCCCGGTTCATGTACGCGTCAGGTTTCGTCCACCTGCGAACCCTTGACAACTCCGGTGCCCAGGCAAGAGATTGACGCGCGTAGAACGTAGACCGCCGCTCCGCTCCACCCTCACCTCCCGGAGTTCTGTGATGCCTGCCGTTCCTTCCCTCAGCCTCACCAGATCGACCGCGGTCGCCGCCGTCGTCACGGCCGCGCTCGCCGCGGGTCTGCTCGTCGGCACGTCGTCGGCGAGCGCGGCCGAGGTTCGTATTCACGACATCCAGGGCTCGACCCGGATATCGCCGCTCGCGGGCCAACCGGTGGCCGACGTCACCGGCGTCGTGACCGGCGTCCGCACGTACGGATCGAAGGGCTTCTGGTTCCAGGACCCCCGGCCGGACGCCGACCCCGCGACCAGCGAGGGCGTCTTCGTCTTCACCGGCTCCACGCCGACCGTCACCGTGGGCGACGCGGTCTCGGTGTCCGGCACCGTCAGCGAGTACGTGCCGGGTGGCGCCTCTTCCGGCAACCAGTCGATCACCGAGATCGGCAAGCCTTCCGTGACCGTCATCTCGTCGGGCAATCCGCTACCCGCGGCGACGGTCATCAGCTCCCGCTCGGTGCCCGGCACCTTCGCCCCGGAGGGCGACCCGGCGGCCGGCGGCAGCATCAACGGCCTGCCGCTTCAGCCGAAGAAGTACGCCCTGGACTACTACGAGTCGCTGGAGGGCATGAACGTCCGGATCGGCACCTCCCGGATCACCGGGGCGACCGACCCGTACAGCGAGCTCTGGGTGACCGTGAAGCCGGACGAGCGCCCGACTCCGCGCGGTGGCACCCTGTACAACTCGTACACCTCCCAGAACACCGGGCGGCTGATGGTCCAGTCGCTGGTGCCGATCGCCCAACAGCCCTTCCCGGTGGCCAACGTCGGCGACTCCCTGACCGGATCCACCGAGGGTCCGCTGGACTACAACCAGTACGCGGGGACGTACACCGTGGCTGCGCGCCAGATGGGCACCGTCACGGCGGGCGGTACGACTCCCGAGGTCACCCGCAAGCAGAAGCGGAACGAGCTGGCAGTCGCCACCTACAACGTGGAGAACCTGGACCCGACGGACCCGCAGAGCAAGTTCGACAAGCTCGCCGCCGGGATCGTCGACCATCTGGCGTCGCCGGACATCGTCGCCATCGAAGAGGTCCAGGACAACGACGGCGCCAAGAAGGACGGCGTGGTGTCCGCCGATGTGACGGTCGGCAAGTTCATCGACGCGATCGTCGCGGCCGGCGGGCCCCGCTACGAGTGGCGCTCCATCGACCCGGTGGACCTCGCGGACGGCGGTGAACCCGGCGGCAACATCCGCCAGGGCTTCCTCTACAACCCGGACCGGGCCGACTTCACCGACCGCTCGGGCGGCACCGCCACCACGGCCACCGACGTCGAGTCGAAGCACGGCAAGGCGGCTCTCACCTACTCCCCCGGCCGCATCGACCCGGCCAACGCGGCCTGGACGAACAGCCGCAAGCCGCTGGCCGGCGAGTTCACCTTCCGCGGCAGGAAGGTCTTCGTGATCGCCAACCACTTCTCGTCGAAGGGCGGCGACCAGGGCCTGGATTCCCAGTTCCAGCCGCCGACCCGCAGCTCGGAGACAGCCCGGCACCAGCAGGCCACCGTGGTGAACACCTTCGTGAAGAAGATCCATGCGGCACAGAAGAACGCCGAGGTGGTGGTGCTCGGTGATCTGAACGACTTCGAGTTCTCCGGCACGGCGAAACTGCTCACCGCCGGCCGGGCCCTGGAGGCGACGGCCTACTCGCTGCCGGTGAGCGAGCGGTACTCGTACGTCTACCAGGGCAACTCGCAGATCCTGGACCAGATCCTGGTCAGCCCGACCATCAGGCACTACCAGTTGGACATCGTGCACATCAACGCCGAATTCGCCGACCAGAACAGCGACCACGACCCGAGCGTGCTGCGCTTCCGGCCGTAACCGGCTCCGGCCGGGTCCGGGTAGGGGGCACCGCACGCCCCTGCCCGGCACCCGCGCCTCGCACACTCACCCCGGGACACCTCGCTCTGCATACGCGGCGGATACGCGACGCGTGCGAAGATCGGGGAGCAATGAACCGGCTCCCGGATGAAGCAGGGGTGGAGATGTGACGATCGGCACTGAATCGGACCAGGAGAGCGATGCGCCGGACGCCGCACGCCCGGACGGACAGCCGAAGCAGCAGCGCTCCTTCTGGAAGGAACTGCCGCTGCTGATCGTCATCGCACTGGTGCTGGCGCTGCTGATCAAGACGTTCCTGCTCCAGGCCTTCTCGATCCCGTCGGGCTCGATGGAAAACACACTGAAGATCGGCGACCGGGTCCTGGTCGACAAACTGACTCCGTGGTTCGGCTCGAAACCGGAGCGCGGCGAAGTGGTGGTCTTCCACGACCCCGACGGCTGGCTGGCGGACGAACCGACCCCGAAGCCCAGCGCGGTCCAGACGGCGCTCAGCGCGGTCGGACTGATGCCGTCCGCCGACGAGAAGGACCTGATCAAACGGGTCATCGGGGTCGCCGGCGACACCGTGGAGTGCAAGGGCACGGGCCCGCTGAAAGTCAACGGCAAGGCGCTCGACGAGCCGTACGTGTTCCCGGGCAACACCCCGTGCAGCACGGACAGCGCCGGCCAGTTCAAGATCACTGTGCCGAGCGGTCGCATCTGGGTGATGGGCGACCACCGGCAGTACTCGGCCGATTCCCGGTACCACCAGGACAAGCCGGGCGGCGGCGCGGTGCCGGTGAAGGACGTGGTGGGACGCGCGATCGCGGTCGCCTGGCCGCTCGACCGCGTGAACAACCTGCCGGTTCCGTCCACCTTCGGCCAGTCGGGGATCAACGCCGTGGGCACTGCCGCACCCGGAGCGGTCGGCCTGATGGGCGCCGTGCCGCTGGTGCTGTGGCGCAGGCGGAAGCGCTCCCCCAGCCGGGCACACCGTTCAGTTTCGCTTGCCGTTCCATCGGAGAAGAACTAAGTAGACCTTCAGCTTGCTCTCGGTCGACACTGTCGCCATGACCCTCTCACGCCCCTTCGGGCGGGCCCTCTGCGCCATGATCACGCCCTTCACGCCCACCGGTGAGCTCGATCTGCCGGGCGCCCGGCGGCTCGCGTCCCACCTGGTCGACGCGGGTTGCGACGGCCTCGTCCTGAGCGGCACCACCGGTGAGTCGCCGACCACCAGCGACGCGGAGAAGACCGCCCTGGTACGGGCGGTGGCGGAGACGGTCGGCGGCCGGGCGCACATCGTGGCCGGGGTCGGCAGCGCGTCCACCCGGCATACCGTCGAACTGGCCCGAGCGGCGGAAGACGCCGGGGCGGACGGCCTGCTGGTGGTGACGCCCTACTACAGCCGCCCGCCACAGGACGCCGTGGAGGCGCATTTTCGTACCGCTGCCGATGCCACGGCGTTGCCGGTCATGCTCTACGACATCCCGGGCCGTACCGGCACCCGTATCGGAACCGACACCCTGCTGCGGCTGGCGGAACATCCGCGGATCGTGGCCGTGAAGGACTGCGCCTACGACCTGCTGGGTTCGACCCGGGTCATCTCACGCACCGAACTCGCCTACTATTCGGGCTGCGAGGAACTGAACCTGCCGTTGTACGCGGTGGGCGGGGCCGGCTTTGTCAGTACGGTGGCCAATGTGGCGCCGCGGCAGCTGCGAGGGGTGCTCGACGCGTTCGACCGCCGCGATCCGGCGGAGGCCGCCCGGCTGAATCAACTCAACCTTCCGCTGGTGGAGTTGATGATGGCTTCCGGCCTGCCCGGCACGGTGACCGCGAAGGCGCTGCTCGATGCGGCCGGACTGCCGGCCGGACCGGTCCGAGAACCGCTGCGACCCGCCGGCCGCGAGGCGGTCGACGGACTGCGCACGGCGTACCAGGAGCTGCTCGGCGCCTCGTGAGGCGCCGTCAACGCCGGTCGGTCTCAGTTGTGGCGGTGCAGCACCTCGTTGAGCCCGCCCCACACCGCGTTGTTCGGGCGGGCCTCGACCTTGCCGGTCACCGAGTTGCGGCGGAAGAGGATGTTGGACGCGCCGGAGACCTCACGGGCCTTGACGATCTGCCCGTCGGGCATCGTCACCCGGGTGCCCGCCGTGACGTAGAGCCCGGCCTCGATGACGCACTCGTCGCCCAGCGAGATCCCGACACCGGCCTCGGCGCCGATCAGGCAGCGCTCGCCGATGCTGATGCGGACGTTGCCGCCGCCGGACAGGGTACCCATGGTGGAGGCGCCGCCTCCGATGTCGGAGCCGTCGCCGATCACCACACCGGCCGAGACCCGGCCCTCGACCATGGAGGTGCCCAGGGTGCCCGCGTTGAAGTTGACGAACCCCTCGTGCATGACGGTGGTGCCTTCGGCGAGGTGCGCGCCGAGCCGGACCCGGTCGGCGTCGGCGATCCGGACGCCCTTGGGCGCCACGTAGTCCGTCATCCGCGGGAACTTGTCGATCGAGGTCACCTGGAGGTGCAGGCCCTCGGCACGGGCGTTGAGCCGCACCTTCTCGATGTCGTCCACCGCGACCGGGCCGAGCGAGGTCCACGCGACGTTGGAGAGCAGGCCGAACATGCCGTCGAGGTTCTGGCCGTGCGGCTGCACCAGCCGGTGCGAGAGCAGGTGCAGGCGGAGATAGATGTCGTGGGCGTCCAGCGCCTTGTCGTCGAGCGAGGCGATGACCGTGCGGACGGCGACAACCTCGACTCCGCGGCGGCGGTCCGGGCCCAGCGCCTTGGGCGCGGCCTCGCCCAGCAGTTCCTGGGCCCGCTCGGCGGAGAGCCGCTCGGTTCCCGCGGGACCGGGCTCCGACGTGAGCCGGGGAGCGGGAAACCAGGTGTCGAGGACGGTGCCGTCGGCGGTGACGGTGGCGAGTCCGGCGGCCACGGCGCCGGTGGAGCGGGGAGAACTCTGCGAAAGCGTGTCGGTCATGACCAAAACCTAACCGGCAGGGCCCCGCACCGCCCAACCGTCTCAGATCCGGCGGGTGGTCAGCCGATCACCCGGGCGAGCATCCCGCGCACCTCGGCCGCGTCGAATTCCCGCTCCGTCAGCAGCAGCTGAATGAGCAGGCCGTCGATCAGGGCGACCAGCGCCCGGGCCACCGCCGGGTCTCCCCCGACATGGAGCCGGACGGCCTCCACCAGCCCGTCGAGCCACTCCGCAGCGACCGGCCGCAGCGCTTCGCGGCGGAGGGCGGCGAGATAGAGCTCGTACTCCAGCCGGATCCGGCTCCGGTCCCCCGTGGCGAACCGGCCGAGCAGCCCGGTGAGGCGGTCGGCGAGCGGCTCGTCCCGCCCATCGAGGACCCGCACCCAGCCCTCCAGCGCGGTCTGCGGCTCGCCGTTGACCTGCCGGAGGGCTGCGACCAGCAGCTCGTCGAGGGTCGCGAAGTGGTACGTGGTCGAGCCGAGCGGCACGTCGGCCTCGGCAGCCACGGAGCGGTGGCTCAGCCCGGCGATGCCCTTCTCACCGACCACGCGGATCGCGGCGTCGATGATGCGCCTGCGGCGCTCGGGGTCATAACGGCGGACCATCAGTGGGATCCGCCGAGGTTGAGCAGCACGACACCGGCGATGACCAGGGCGATCCCGGCGAGCCTGGCCGCGTTCGCCGCCTCACCCAGGAAGACGATTCCGATGATCGCGATCGCGGCGGTGCCGACGCCCGCCCAGATCGCATAAGCCGTACCCACCGACAGCGACTTCAGCACCTGCGCCAGCAGCACGAAAGCGAGCACATAGCCGATCACCGTCGCCAGTGAGGGCCACAGCCTGCTGAAACCGGCGCTGTACTTCAGCGCGGTGGTTCCGCCGACCTCTGCCGCGATAGCTGCGGCGAGCAGTACATAGGGCATGCGTACGACCGTACACATCGGGGAGCGGCTACGGTGTGCCGTCCGGTAGGAAAATGGCAGCGACAACGACGGAGTGAGCGTGGCACAGGATTCGGGGTGGGGCGGCGGCTATGGTGGCGCGCCGTACGGAGGAGCGCCCGGCTGGGGCTGGATGCCTCCGCAGGCTCCCAAGCCGGGGGTGATACCGCTGCGGCCCTTGCAGGTCAGTGACATTCTCAGCGGGGCCATGGCCACGGTGGGGCGCTATTGGAAACAACTGCTCGGCATAGCGGCGACCCTCTACGGCGGCGCCGCGGTGCTGGTGGGGGTGGCGCTGGCGGTGCTCTATGCCGTGCTGTCGGACCGGATCCACACCATCTTCGACGCCCCTGAGGGAGATGACGTCAGCTGGCATCTGGCGGCGCCGCTGGCGTTCTCCTTCCTCGGAGTCGTGGTCGGCGCCGCGCTGTTGCTCATGGTCTGCGGCGCGATGATCTACGCGACCTGCGCGACGGTCCTCCAGGAGGCCGTCCTGGGCAGGGAAACGACCTTCGGTGCGGTCTGGCGGAAGGCGTGGTCCCGGGTTCCCTCGGTGATCGGCACCGTGTTCCTGAGCGGCTTGATCGCGATGATCCCGCTGCTGGTGATCGGCGGCGCCGTGGCTGCGGTCATCGTGTGGTCCGTCCACCAGGACAGTCCGGCGCCGGCCATCGTGGCCGGCGTGCTCGGTGTGCTGGTGCTCGTCCCGGCGGCCGCCTGGCTGTGGGTCCTGTTCACCCTGGCGCCGGCCACTGTGGTGTTCGAGCACCAGGGCCCGGTCGGCGCACTGCGCCGGTCGGCCGGGCTGGTGCGGGGCGCCTGGTGGCGGACCTTCGGGGTGACGCTGCTGGGCTTGGCGATCGGTGGAATAGCCGGCTATCTCATCCAGGTTCCGTTCAGCATGCTGGGGATGTTCAGCAGCCTGCCGCTGAGCATAACCGCACACAACGATCCCACTTCGGCGCAGGTCTTCGCCGAAGCGGCGGGCTATCTGGCGTTCGCGCTGCTGGGCCAGACCCTCAGCCAGATCGTCTCGGCCACCTTCCCGCAGCTGGTGACCGGGTTGGTCTACGTCGACCGGCGGATGCGTAAGGAGGATCTGGGCCCCGTGCTCGCCGAGGCGGCCACCCGGGACGCCACCGCCTGACGGTGCCGGCGGGCGCGCTCGGGAACGGCGAACGCCGAACGGCCACGGTGCGGTGCACCGTGGCCGTTCGGCGAAGGACCGATGAGGGTCCGCGACAGATCAGACGTTGAAGCCGAGCGCGCGCAGCTGCTCCCGGCCGTCATCAGTGATCTTGTCCGGGCCCCACGGCGGCATCCAGACCCAGTTGATCCTGAGCTCACTGACGATGCCGTCGGTGGCCGACTTCGCCTGGTCCTCGATCACATCGGTCAGCGGGCAGGCCGCGGACGTCAGGGTCATGTCGAGGGTGGCGATGTTGGACTCGTCGATATGAATGCCGTAGATCAGGCCGAGATTGACGACGTCGATCCCGAGCTCGGGGTCGACCACGTCGTACAGCGCTTCCCGGACCTCCTCCTCGGAGGCCGGCTTCATCGTGGCGGTCTCGTTCTCGCTCATACGGTCTTCCCTTCGGACAGCGCCTGGGCCGTCGCTTCCTTCCACGCCATCCAGCTCAGCAGCGCACACTTCACGCGCGCCGGGTACTTCGAGACGCCGGCGAACGCGACCGCGTCCTCCAGCACCTCCTCCATCGCGTCGTCCGGTTCGATCTGTCCCTTCGACTGCATCAGCTCCAGGAAGGTGGCCTGGATCTTCTGCGCGTCCGCCAGCTCCTTGCCGACCAGCAGTTCGTTCAGCACGGAGGCGCTGGCCTGGCTGATGGAGCAGCCCTGGCCCTCGTACGACACATCGGCGATGCGGTCGCCCTCGTACTTCACGCGCAGCGTGATCTCGTCGCCGCACGTCGGGTTGACGTGGTGCACCTCGGCGTCGCCGTCACGAAGACCGCGCCCGTGCGGGTGCTTGTAGTGGTCCAGGATCACTTCCTGGTACATCGAATCCAGCTTCACGATCCAGTCCCTGCCCGGTGTGTTCGGTTAACCGAAGAAATTCCGTACGTACTCCAGGCCGTCCACCAGTGCGTCGACGTCTGCAGGCGAGGAGTACAGATAGAACGACGCTCGGGTGGTCGCAGGAATTCCGTAGCGCAGGCAGACCGGACGCGCGCAGTGGTGTCCGACCCGGACCGCGATGCCCTGCTCGTCGAGGACCTGGCCCACGTCGTGCGGGTGGATGTCACCGAGCGTGAAGGAGATCGTCGCACCGCGGTCCACGGCCGTCGTCGGGCCGATGAAGCGCAGGTCGGGCACCTCGCCGAGACGCTTCATGGCGTACTCGGTGAGCACGTGCTCATGCGTGGCGATCTTGTCCATGCCGATGGCGCTGAGGTAGTCCACGGCCGCACCGAGGCCGACGGCCTGGGCGATCGGGGGCGTGCCCGCCTCGAACTTGTGCGGCGCCGGAGCGTAGGTCGACGAGTGCATCGACACGGTCTCGATCATCTCGCCACCGCCGAGGAACGGCGGCAGGTCCTCGAGGAGCTCCTGGCGGCCCCAGAGGACGCCGATGCCCGTCGGGCCGACCATCTTGTGGCCGGTGAACGCCACGAAGTCGGCCTGCAGTGCCTGGACGTCGACCACCATGTGCGGGGCGGCCTGCGAGGCGTCTATGCAGACCAGCGCCCCGACCTCCTGAGCCCGGCGGATGATCGTCTCGACCGGGTTGACCGTGCCCATCAGGTTGGAGACCAGGGTGAAGGAGACGATCTTCGTCTTCTCGGTGATGACCTCGTCGATGTCGGACAGGTCGAGGCGGCCGTCCTCGGTGAGGCCGAACCACCTGAGCTTCGCGCCGGTGCGCTGCGCGAGCAGCTGCCACGGGACGATGTTGGAGTGGTGCTCCATCTCCGTGATGACGATCTCGGTCTCGTGGTCGACCCGGTAGGGCTCATCGGCCCAGCCCAGCATGTTCGCCACCAGGTTGAGCGACTCGGAGGCGTTCTTGGTGAAGATCACCTCGTTGCGGCTCGGCGCGTTGATGAAGGCGGCGACCTTGTCGCGGGCGCCCTCGTACAGCGCCGTGGCCTCCTCGGCCAGCACGTGCACGCCACGGTGGACGTTGGCATTGTGCTGTTCGTAGTACTCGTTCAGCGCGTCGAGGACCTGGCGCGGCTTCTGCGACGTCGCCGCGTTGTCCAGGTAGACGATCTTCTTCCCGTCGTGGACCACGCGGTCCAGCAGGGGGAAGTCCTTGCGGATCGCTTCTGTGTCGAGAAGGCCCGGCAGCTGTGTCACGCCACGCCCTCCTCAGTGTTTGCTCCGCTCACGGGGCCACCCTTCGTGTACGCCTCGTAGCCCTCGTTCTCCAGCTTGTCCGCGAGCTCGGGGCCGCCGGACTCGGCGATGCGTCCGTTTGCGAAGACATGCACGAAGTCGGGCTTGATGTAGCGCAGGATGCGCGTGTAGTGGGTGATCAGCAGGGTGCCGACCTCGCCGGACTCGCGGACGCGGTTGACGCCGTCGGAGACCTGGCGCAGCGCGTCGACGTCCAGACCGGAGTCGGTCTCGTCGAGGATCGCGATCTTCGGCTTGAGCAGTTCGAGCTGAAGGATCTCGTGGCGCTTCTTCTCACCACCGGAGAAGCCCTCGTTGACGTTGCGCTCGGCGAAGGCCGGGTCCATCTGGAGGGTCTCCATCGCGCCCTTGACCTCCTTCACCCAGGTACGCAGCTTCGGCGCCTCGCCGCGGATGGCGGTGGCCGAGGTACGGAGGAAGTTGGAGACCGAGACGCCGGGGACCTCGACCGGGTACTGCATCGCGAGGAAGAGGCCGGCCCGGGCGCGCTCGTCGACGGTCATCTCCAGGACGTCCTCACCGTCAAGGGTGACGGTGCCCCGGGTGATGGTGTATTTGGGGTGCCCGGCGAGCGAGTACGCCAGTGTCGACTTGCCTGAGCCGTTGGGGCCCATGATGGCGTGGGTCTCGCCCTGCTTCACGGTCAGGTCGACGCCCTTGAGGATCTCCTTCGTACCGTTCTCGGTTTCGACGGAGACGTGCAGGTCGCGGATTTCAAGCGTTGCCATGGGTGACTCAGGACTCCTGGGTGACGGAGACGAGCACATCGTCCCCTTCGATCTTGACGGGGTATACGGGGACGGGGCGCGTCGCGGGAAGGCCGGACGGCTTGCCGGTTCGCAGGTCGAAGGTCGAACCGTGCAGCCAGCATTCGATCGAGCAGTCCTCGACCTCGCCCTCCGAGAGTGAGACGTTCGCATGCGAGCAGATGTCGTTGATCGCGAACACCTCGCCCCCGGTCCGGACGAGCGAGACCGGCGTGGAGCCGATTTCCACCCGTTTCGGAGTGTCGTCCTCCAGCTCGTTCAGCGCACAGGCTTTGACGAAGGCCATCAGACAGCGGCCCCCAGCTCGGCGTCGATCTTGGCGAGCAGGCGCTCCTCGACGTCCGGCAGGCCGATCTGCTGGACCAGTTCTGCGAAGAAGCCGCGGACCACCAGGCGGCGGGCCTCCGACGCCGGGATGCCCCGCGACTGCAGGTAGAAGAGCTGCGCGTCGTCGAAGCGGCCGGTCGCGGAGGCGTGGCCCGCACCCGCGATCTCGCCGGTCTCGATCTCCAGGTTCGGGACCGAGTCGACCCGCGCGCCGTCGGTGAGGACGAGGTTGCGGTTGAGTTCGTAGGTGTCGGTGCCCTCGGCGGCGGCTCGGATCAGCACATCCCCGATCCATACCGCGTGCGCGTCCTGGCCCTGCAGCGCGCCCTTGTAGGCCACGTTCGACCGGCAGTTCGCGACGTTGTGGTCAACGAACAGGCGGTGCTCCTGGTGCTGCGCCCGGTCGGTGAAGTACAGACCCAGCAGCTCGGCGTCGCCGCCGGGGCCCGCGTACTGCACGCGCGGGTGGAGACGGACGACATCGCCGCCGAAGGTGACCACGACCGACTTGAAGGACGCGTCCCGGCCCACCAGCGCGTTGTGCTGGGCCACGTGGACGGCCTTGTCGTCCCAGTCCTGGACGGAGACGACGGTCAGCTTGGCACCGTCGCCCAGGATGTAGTCGACGTTGGCCGCGAGCACCGCGTCGCCGGTGTGGTCGATGACCACGACCGCCTCGGCGAACGCACCGAGCTCGACGATCTGGTGACCGTAGGCGACCCCGCCGGCCCCGCGCACCGCGATCCGGATCGGCTCGCTGAGCACGGCCTCCTTGGGCACCGAGACGACCGAGGCCTTCTCGAAGGAGGAGTACGCCTGCGCGGCGATCCGGTCGACGGGCTTGCCGGCCGCGCCGATCCGGGCGTCGTCGCGGCCCACGGTCTCGACGGTCACGCCCTCGGGGGCGGTCACCTCGATCTCGAGGCCGCTGCCGGTCGCTACCGCGGTCCCGTCGTGCAGGCCCCTCAGGCGCTCCAGCGGAGTGAACCGCCACTCCTCCTCGCGGCCGCCGGGGACCGGGAAGTCCGCCACGTCGAAGGACGGCGGCGCGCTCATGCGAGTGGCTACGGTCGACTCTGCGGCCACCGCGATGGACCCGGCAGTGGTGGAACCCGCCGCGGGCGGTCCCCCCTGGACCGAAGCCTGTCGGGGGTCCTTGGAGGAATTCTGAGCCTCAGCCATGGCTGTCGTCGTGCTCGCTTTCTGATGAAGACGTCTGAGTCGGTCGATGGTGCGCTGGCCGGTCGGCTGCTAGCCGACCGAACCCTCCATCTGCAGCTCGATCAGCCGGTTGAGCTCCAGGGCGTACTCCATCGGGAGTTCCTTGGCGATCGGCTCGACGAAACCGCGGACGATCATCGCCATCGCCTCGAACTCCGTCATCCCGCGGCTCATCAGATAGAAGAGCTGGTCGTCGGAGACCTTGGAGACGGTCGCCTCGTGGCCCATGGACACGTCGTCCTCGCGGACGTCCACATAGGGGTAGGTGTCCGAGCGGGAGATGGTGTCGACCAGCAGCGCGTCACAGAGCACGTTCGACTTGGAGCCCTCGGCGCCCTCGCCGATCTCGATCAGTCCGCGGTAGGAGGTACGGCCGCCGCCTCGCGCCACCGACTTGGAGACGATGTTGGAGGAGGTGTTCGGCGCCATGTGCACCATCTTCGCGCCGGCGTCCTGGTGCTGGCCCTCGCCCGCGAAGGCGATCGACAGGGTCTCGCCCTTGGCGTGCTCACCCATCAGGTAGACGGCCGGGTACTTCATGGTGACCTTGGAGCCGATGTTGCCGTCGACCCACTCCATGGTCGCGCCCTCGTATGCCACGGCACGCTTGGTGACCAGGTTGTAGACGTTGTTCGACCAGTTCTGGATCGTCGTGTAGCGGCAGCGGCCGCCCTTCTTCACGATGATCTCGACCACGGCGCTGTGCAGTGAGTCGGAGGAGTAGATCGGTGCGGTGCAGCCTTCGACGTAGTGGACGTAGGCGTCCTCGTCGACGATGATCAGCGTCCGCTCGAACTGGCCCATGTTCTCCGTGTTGATACGGAAGTAGGCCTGCAGCGGGATGTCGACGTGTACGCCCTTCGGCACGTAGATGAACGAGCCACCGGACCACACGGCCGAGTTCAGCGAGGCGAACTTGTTGTCGCCGACCGGGATGACGGTGCCGAAGTACTCCTGGAAGAGCTCAGGGTGCTCCTTCAGCGCGGTGTCCGTGTCGAGGAAGATGACGCCCTGTTCCTCCAGGTCCTCACGGATCTGGTGGTAGACGACCTCCGACTCGTACTGAGCCGCGACACCGGCGACCAGGCGCTGCTTCTCCGCCTCCGGGATGCCGAGCTTGTCGTACGTGTTCTTGATGTCCTCAGGCAGTTCCTCCCAGGACTCCGCCTGCTTCTCGGTGGACCGCACGAAGTACTTGATGTTGTCGAAGTGGATGCCCGACAGGTCGGAGCCCCAGTTCGGCATCGGCTTCTTGCCGAACAGACGCAGGCCCTTCAGCCGCATCTTCAGCATCCACTCGGGCTCGTTCTTCTTCGCCGAGATGTCGCGGACGACAGCTTCGGACAGGCCACGCTTGGCCGCGGCGCCTGCCGCGTCGGAGTCGGCCCAGCCGAATTCGTACGTACCCAGGCCCTCGAGTTCGGGGTGGGCAGTCTCCGTGGGGAGAGTCATGCGGGGTTCCTCCCGGCCTTGCTTGCGGATACTGAATCGGTGGTCTGCGGGGCGGGGCGGTGCGTGGCCTTCGGGATGAAGGTCGTACACACCCCGTCACCATGGGCGATGGTCGCCAGACGCTGCACATGGGTCCCGAGCAGGCGGGAGAAGACCTCGGTCTCCGCCTCGCACAGTTGCGGGAACTGCTCGGCCACATGGGCCACCGGGCAGTGGTGCTGGCACAGCTGCTCACCCACCGGCGCAGTACGCGCCGTAGCAGCGTACCCGTCGGAGGTCAACGCCTTGGCCAGCGCCTCGGCCCGGTCCTCGGGCGCCGCCGCCTCGACGGCGCTCCGATAGGCCTCCGCCTGACCGGCGAGCCGGTCACGGGCGAAATCCATCACGGCCTCGTCGCCCGAATGGCGGGATATCCAGCCCAGGGCGTCGGCGGCGAGCTTGTCATAGGACTGATCGAAGGCGTCTCGACCGCAGTCCGTGAGGGCGAAGACCCTGGCGGGGCGCCCTCGGGTCCGCGCGCCGTACACCCGCTGCTCGCGGGCGGCGATCACGTCGTCGGCGAGCAGCGCGTCCAGATGGCGGCGGACCGCCGCCTGGGTCAGCCCGAGGCGACCGGCGAGCTCGGCCACCGTGGAGGGGCCGTGGTCCAGGATGGAGCGCGCGACACGGTTGCGGGTGGACCGCTCACCGGTCGCGAGTTCCTCCTGCGGAGCCTCGCCGACGTTTTTCACAACGCCATTGTTGCGTAATTCCCCGGCCCGCGACAAGCGAAGATCGGTATCGCCTTCGGTGGTCTCGATCACTTAGGGTCACCTAAGCGGCGCTCCGGGCTGCCCGGACCCGGGGCCGGGGGGCTTGTGGACGGTTCGTAGACTCGCCCGCATGAGCACAGATCCCGCCGTTGAGGTCCGCGGCCTCGTCAAGCGGTACGGCACCAGGACCGCGGTGGACGGTCTGGACCTGAGCGTCGGGGCCGGCACCGTCACCGCGGTCCTCGGACCGAACGGCGCGGGCAAGACCACCACGGTGGAGACCTGCGAGGGCTATCGTCGCGCCGACGCCGGCACGGTCCGGGTGCTGGGCCTGGACCCTGTGGCCGACGGAGCGGCGCTGCGCCCCCGGATCGGGGTGATGCTGCAGTCCGGCGGCGTCTACTCCGGCGCCCGGGCCGAGGAGATGCTGCGCCACACGGCCAGGCTGCACGCCCACCCGCTGGACGTGGACGCGCTGATCGAACGGCTCGGCCTGGAGGGCTGCGGCCGTACGTCCTACCGCAGGCTCTCCGGCGGCCAACAGCAACGGCTCGCCCTGGCGATGGCCGTGGTCGGCCGACCCGAGCTCGTCTTCCTCGACGAGCCGACAGCCGGTCTGGACCCGCAGGCCCGCAGGTCCACCTGGGAGCTCGTGCGGGAGCTGCGCAACGACGGGGTGACCACCGTGCTGACCACCCACTTCATGGACGAGGCCGAGCAGCTCGCCGACGATGTCGCGATCATCGACAGCGGCCGCGTCATCGCCCACGGCAGCCCCCAGGCGCTGTGCCGCGGCGGCGCCGAGAACACCCTGCGCTTCGTCGGCCGGCCGGGGCTCGACCTCGGCTCACTGCTGAAGGCCCTGCCGGACGGCACCGAGGCCGCCGAGCTGACCACCGGCTCCTACCGGATCACCGGAACAGTCGACCCCCAATTGCTGGCCACCGTCACCTCCTGGTGCGCCCAGCACGGTGTGATGCCGGACCGGATCTCGGTGGAGAGCCACACCCTCGAAGACGTCTTCCTGGAACTGACCGGCAAGGAGCTGCGCGCATGAGCGCCGGTACGTACGCCCCGCGCCCCGGCGCGGCCCCGCTTGCCCGGATGATCACGGCGCAGACGGCGTTCGAGACGAAGATGATGCTGCGCAACGGCGAACAGCTGCTGCTGACGGTGATCATCCCTTCGCTGCTGCTGGTCCTCTTCTCGGCGGTGGACATCGTCGACACCGGCAAAGGCAGGTCCGTCGACTTCCTGGCGCCGGGCATCCTCGCGCTCGCCGTGATGTCCACGGCCTTCACCGGGCAGGCCATCGCCACCGGCTTCGAACGCCGGTACGGGGTGCTCAAGCGGCTCGGCGCCTCGCCGCTCCCCCGCTGGGCGCTGATGGCCTCCAAGACGTTCTCCGTACTGGTCACCGAAGTCCTGCAGATCGTGCTGCTCACGGTGATCGCCTTCGCACTCGGCTGGTCGCCGCACGGCGGCCCCTTCGCCGTTCTGCTGCTCCTCGTCCTCGGCACCGCCGCCTTCTCCGGACTCGGCCTGCTGATGGCGGGAACGCTCAAGGCGGAGGCCACTCTGGCCGCGGCCAACCTGGTCTTCCTGCTGCTGCTCGTCGGTGGCGGGGTGATCGTCCCGATGGACAAGTTCCCCGGCGGGATCCGGTCCGTGCTGGACGTGCTGCCCATCTCCGCGCTCTCCGACGGACTGCGCGAGGTGCTCCAGCAGGGCGCTTCGATGCCCTGGGGCGATGTGGGAATTCTGTGCGTGTGGGCGGTGCTCGGCCTGGGCGCCGCCGCCCGCTTCTTCCGCTGGGAGTAACGGTCCGTACTGCTCCAGGCGGCCTCGTCGGCCGGCCCGGGTGCCGGGCGACCCCCTCGTGAAAGTGCGCACAAGCGTCCGGCCTACCATGTATCCCGTGCCGAACATGACCCGCGCCGAAGCCGTTCGAGCCGTGCGCAACCCCCTCGCCTACATCGCCGACCGCTGGACCCCGGCTCCCCGGACCGTCCAGCGGGCAGCACTCGCCGCTCTCGTGATGGCCGTGATCATCGTCGTCACCGGCGGAGCGGTCCGGCTGACCGCGTCCGGACTCGGCTGCCCGACCTGGCCCGAATGCACCGACGGGAGCCTGACGGCGACCAGTGCGATGGGCCTGCACGGCGCGATCGAGTTCTCGAACCGGATGCTGACGTACGTGCTGTGCGCCGCGGTCGGCTGGGCGATCATCGCGGCTCGTTCCGCGAAGCCCTGGCGGCGCTCGGTGACCCGACTGGGCTGGGCCCAGTTCTGGGTGGTCATGGGCAACGCGGTGCTGGGCGGCATCGTGGTGCTGGTGGGCCTGAACCCGTACACCGTGGCCGCACACTTCCTGCTCACCACGGCGCTGATCACGGTGGCGGTGCTGACCTGGCAACGCACCCGCGAGGGCGACGGCGCGCCCCGTCCCCTGGTGGGCAAGGCGGTCACTCAGCTGACCTGGCTGCTCGTCGTGGCATCCGGCGCGCTGATCGCGGTCGGCACGGTCGTCTCCGGCGCCGGGCGGCACGCGGGCGACTCCAGCGAGGTCGCACGCATCCCGGTCGACTGGGAGATGATCGCGCAACTGCACGCCGATCTGGCCTGGGTCGTGGTCGCGCTCACCGTCGCGCTCTGGTTCGTGCTGAAAGCCGTGGACGCACCGGTGGGACCGCTGCACCGGACCCGCGATCTCTTCCTGGTGCTGATGGCGCAGGGCGTGATCGGCTACGTCCAGTACTTCACCCACACCCCCGAGATCCTGGTCGGCATCCACATGCTCGGCGCGACCCTGGTGTGGATCGGTGTCATGCGGGTGCTGCTCTCGCTCCGGGAGCGTCCGCAGGAGGCTCCGGTGACTGCTGCGCGGAAGGTCGCGGAGACGAGCGCGCAGGCTGTGCCCGCGCAGCCCCCGGTGACCGACGCCGCCGCGCTCCCGGCCGTCCGGGAAGTCCCTTCCGGCCGCTGAATGCGGCTGCGGCCCTGCCCGTGACGGGCAGGGCCTTCAGTGCTTCGGGCAGGACTTTCAGCGCTCGCCGGGGCTGCCGAGCTGGATGCCCGCCATCCGCTTCCATTCGTAGGGTCCGGTGCGGACCTTGGCCGCGAAGTCGCCGTCGAACGTCTCGTGGACCGTGACGCCGGCCTTCGCGGTGGCGCTCTGCGCTATGGCGAACGACGGGGCCATCAGGTCGCCCCAGTCGCCGTCCTCGCCCACCAGCACGATGCGAGCTCCCCGACGGCCGATGTACGCGAGCTGCGCCTCGGCCCCCCCGTGTGCCTGCCCGAAGGACACGATCTGCTTGGCCAGCCGCGCCGCCTTGCGGTCGGCCCTGGCCTGCTGCTTCTCGTGGTCGCCAGGGCCGTTCTCGAGCCCGTTCTCGTGCTCGTTGCCGTCGTTCTTGTCGTCATCGACCGGGGTGTCTGCCATGGCCGCATGCTACTTGCGGGTAGTCGGACGTGCGACGGGTGGGTGGGGTGGCGCGGGCCACACGGCACAGCCGAAAGCCCCCGCACGCGGTGGCATCACGCGACACGGGGGCTTTCGGCGGTGATAAGGGGGCGCCTGTCAGCGCAGGAACGGGTCCACGGCAACAGCCACGAAGATCAGCGACACATAGGTGATCGACCAGTGGAACAGCCGCATCTCCTTCAGCTTCGCGCCGGCCGCGCCGCTCTTGGCCCGGGACTGCAGACCGTGTGCCTCCCAGAGCCACCATCCGCCGGCCAGCAGCGCCACGGAGGTGTAGAACCAGCCGGTGTACCCGAGCGGCGTCAGCAGCAGCGAAACACCGACCATCACCCAGCTGTAGACCACGATCTGCCGGGCCACGACCTGGTTGGTGGCGATGACCGGGAGCATCGGTACGCCGACCCTGGCGTAGTCCGCCTTCACCTTCATGGAAAGCGGCCAGTAGTGCGGCGGTGTCCAGAAGAACATCACGAGGAAGAGGATGACCGGGGCCCACGAGAGCGAGTCCCGGACGGCGGTCCAGCCGATGAGGACCGGCATGCAGCCCGCGATGCCGCCCCAGACGATGTTCTGCGAGGTGCGGCGCTTGAGGAGCATCGTGTAGACGACCACGTAGAAGAGCAGCGCGCCCAGTGCCAGTGCGGCGGAGAGCCAGTTGACCAGGAACCCGAACCACAGGGTGGAGACCGTGGCCAGCGTGAAGGCGAAGACCAGGCACTCCCGCGGGGTCACCATCCCGGTCACCAGCGGTCGCTGCGACGTGCGGTCCATCAGCGCGTCGATGTCGCGGTCGATGTACATGTTGAACGCGTTCGCGCCCCCGGCCGAGAGATAGCCGCCGATCGTGGTCACCAGGACCAGCCACAGATCGGGAACGCCCTGCTGGGCCAGGAACATCACCGGCACCGTGGTGATCAGCAGCAGCTCGATGATCCGCGGTTTGGTCAGCGTCACGAAAGCCTTGACGCGAGCCCCGAATGGCCGATGGCCCCCCGGGCTGGGAGTCTGGACGACCCCTGCGGGTCGGGACTCGACGGCCGTCACGTACACCCCTGACAGAGAATTTTCCAGCAAGTTCCGCCGGTGAGAGCCCGGTCGACACTTGCGCGTACCACGTCACTCTAGACGTTGCCCCTCCGCCGTTATCCGCCGGGGTCGGGTCGTGTTGAGGCCCTTGTCAAGGGGCAGTCGCCCCTGCCGACGAGCGAACCGGAGCGGTCACCGGCACCCTGGCAGGTGTCCCTCTTTCATCGGCGGGAACCCGAAAAGACGAGTGTTGCGGCGGGGGTAGGCTCGACAACGCCCGGTGCATCGACCGTAACCGGGCTTACATGATGTGGAGAGGAGCCCTGACCCAGGGTGAGTACCAAGCCGACCACCACAGACCTCGAGTGGACCGAATTGGACCAGCGGGCCGTAGACACCGCCCGCGTGCTGGCCGCGGACGCCGTACAGAAGGTCGGCAACGGCCATCCCGGTACGGCCATGAGCCTGGCCCCGGCCGCGTACACCCTCTTCCAGAAGGTGATGCGGCACGATCCGGCCGACCCCGAGTGGACCGGTCGTGACCGGTTCGTCCTCTCTGCCGGACACTCCTCGCTGACCCTTTACACCCAGCTCTACCTGGCCGGGTTCGGCCTGGAGCTGGATGATCTGAAGGCTTTCCGCACCTGGGGCTCGAAGACCCCGGGACACCCGGAGTACGGGCACACCACCGGTGTGGAGACCACCACGGGCCCGCTGGGCCAGGGTGTCGCCAACGCGGTGGGCATGGCCATGGCCGCCCGCTACGAGCGCGGCCTCTTCGACCCGGAAGCGGCCTCGGGCACCTCCCCGTTCGACCACTTCGTCTTCGCGATCGCCGGCGACGGCTGCCTCCAGGAGGGCATCTCCGCGGAGGCCTCCTCGCTGGCCGGACACCAGAAGCTCGGCAATCTCGTACTGCTGTGGGACGACAACCACATCTCCATCGAGGGTGACACGGAGACCGCGGTCTCCGAGGACACCATCAACCGGTACGAGGCCTACGGCTGGCACGTCCAGCGGGTGACGCCGAAGGAGAACGGCGACCTCGACCCGGCCGCGCTGTACGCCGCGATCCAGGCCGCCAAGGCCGAGACGGGGCGTCCCTCGTTCATCGCGATGCGCTCGATCATCGCCTGGCCCGCCCCCAACGCCCAGAACACCGAGGCCGCGCACGGCTCGGCGCTCGGCGACGAGGAAGTCGCTGCGATCAAGCAGGTCCTGGGCTTCGACCCGACGCAGTCCTTCGAGGTTTCCGAGGAGGTTCTGGCCCACACCCGCGCCATCCTGGACCGCGGCCGTGACGCCAGGGGCGAGTGGGAGAAGGGCTTCGCCGCCTGGCGCACCGCGAACCCGGAGCGTGCCGCGGAGTTCGACCGCATCAGTGCGGGCGAGCTGCCCGATGGCTGGCAGGACAAGCTCCCGGTGTTCGAGGCCGGCAAGGCGGTCGCCACCCGCGCCGCTTCCGGCAAGGTGCTCCAGGCGCTGGGCGATGTCGTTCCCGAGCTGTGGGGCGGCTCCGCCGACCTCGCGGGCTCGAACAACACCACCATCGACAAGAACTCCTCGTTCCTGCCGGTGGGCAACCCGCTGCCCGGCGCCGACCCGTACGGCCGCACGATCCACTTCGGCATCCGCGAGCACGCCATGGCAGCGACCATGAACGGTATCGCCCTGCACGGCCACACCCGGATCTACGGCGGCACCTTCCTGGTGTTCTCCGACTACATGCGCAACGCGGTCCGGCTGTCCGCGCTGATGCAGGTGCCCGTCACGTATGTATGGACGCACGACTCGATCGGCCTCGGTGAGGACGGCCCGACCCACCAGCCGGTGGAGCACCTCGCCTCGCTGCGCGCCATCCCGGGTCTGAACGTCGTCCGCCCCGCGGACGCCAACGAGACGGCGATCGCCTGGCGCGAGATCCTCAAGCGCTACACCAAGGAGTTCGGCAAGGGCGCCCCGCACGGCTTGGCGCTGACCCGCCAGGGCGTGCCGACGTACGAGGCGAACGAGGACGCGGCCAAGGGCGGCTACGTACTCTTCGACGCCGATGGCGGTGCCCCCCAGGTGGTGCTGATCGGTACCGGCTCGGAGGTCCAGCTGGCCGTGGAGGCCCGCGAGCAGCTGCAGGCCGCCGGGGTGCCGACCCGGGTCGTCTCGATGCCGTCGGTCGAGTGGTTCGACGAGCAGGACCAGGGGTACCGGGACTCGGTGCTGCCGCCGTCCGTGAAGGCGCGGGTGGCGGTCGAGGCCGGTATCGGTCTGACCTGGCACCGTTTCGTGGGCGATGCGGGCCGCATCGTGTCGCTGGAGCACTTCGGTGCGTCCGCCGATGCCAAGGTCCTCTTCCGTGAGTTCGGCTTCACCGCCGACGCGGTCGCCGCAGCAGCCCGGGAATCGATTGAAGCCGCAGCGCGCTGACGCCTGTATACGACCAGTAGGAGATGCAAATCCCATGACAGACGCACTCAAGCGCCTCTCCGACGAAGGCGTCGCGATCTGGCTCGACGACCTTTCCCGCAAGCGCATCACGTCCGGCAATCTCGCCGAACTGATCGACCAGCAGCACGTGGTGGGTGTCACCACCAACCCGTCGATCTTCCAGAAGGCGATCTCGCAGGGCGACGGCTATGACACGCAGCTCACGGACCTGGCGGCCCGCAGGCTCACGGTCGAGGAAGCCATCCGCATGATCACGACGGCGGACGTCCGGGACGCCGCCGACATCCTGCGGCCGACCTTCGACGCCACGCAGGGGCAGGACGGCCGGGTCTCCATCGAGGTGGACCCGCGGCTCGCGCACAACACCAGGGCCACCGTGGCCGAGGCCAAGCAGCTCGCCTGGCTGGTGGACCGTCCGAACACCTACATCAAGATCCCGGCGACCGAGGCCGGTCTGCCGGCCATCACCGAGACCATCGGCCGGGGCATCAGCGTCAATGTCACGCTGATCTTCTCGCTGGAGCGCTACCGCATGGTCATGGACGCCTACCTTTCGGGGCTGGAGAAGGCCAAGGCCGCGGGTCTGGACCTCTCGAAGATCTTCTCGGTGGCGTCCTTCTTCGTATCCCGGGTGGACACCGAGATCGACAAGCGTCTCGACGCCCTGGGCACCGACGAGGCGAAGGCAGCCAAGGGCAAGGCGGCAGTCGCCAACGCCCGTCTGGCCTACGAGGCGTACGAGGAGACCTTCGCCTCCGACCGCTGGGCCGCCCTGGACAAGGCGCAGGCCAACAAGCAGCGCCCGCTGTGGGCCTCGACCGGCGTCAAGGACCCGGCGTACCGGGACACCATGTACGTGGTGGACCTGGTCGCGCCGAACACGGTGAACACCATGCCGGAGGCGACGCTCGACGCCGTCGCCGACCACGGCGAGATCACCGGTAACGCGGTGTCCGGCACCTACGAGCAGGCTCGCGCGGACCTCGCCGCCATCGAGAAGCTCGGAATCTCCTACGACGACGTCGTCCAGGTCCTGGAGGACGAGGGCGTCGAGAAGTTCGAGGCGTCCTGGACCGACCTGCTCAAGTCCACTGAGGCAGAGCTCAAGCGCCTCGCTCCTTCGGAGGGCTAAACATTGTCCAGCAGCAATCCGCTGCGTGACGCCCAGGACCGGCGGCTCCCGCGTATCGCGGGGCCG
This sequence comes from Streptomyces sp. NPDC051320, assembly GCF_040682175.1. Classification (NCBI taxonomy): domain Bacteria; kingdom Bacillati; phylum Actinomycetota; class Actinomycetes; order Kitasatosporales; family Streptomycetaceae; genus Streptomyces; species Streptomyces sp. NPDC051320. Next base: position 179,280 of record NZ_JBFBAL010000010.1, on the reverse strand, counting down.
TCGGGCCTGGTCATCTTCGGCGTCACAGGCGATTTGTCCCGTAAAAAGCTGATGCCTGCTGTCTACGACCTGGCCAACCGCGGCCTGCTGCCACCAGGCTTCTCGCTCATCGGCTTCGCGCGCCGCGACTGGGAGAACGAAGACTTCGCCCAGGTGGTCCACGACTCCGTCAAGGAACACTCCCGTACCCCCTTCCGCGAAGAGGTCTGGCAGCAGCTGAGCCAGGGCATGCGCTTCGTGCAGGGCACCTTCGACGATGACACGGCGTTCGACACGCTGAAGTCGACGATCGAGGATCTCGACAAGGCGCAGGGCACCGGCGGCAACTTCGCCTTCTATCTGTCCGTGCCGCCGAAGTTCTTCCCCAAGGTCGTCCAGCAGCTCAAGAAGCACGGACTGGCCGAGCAGCAGGAGGGCTCCTGGCGCCGCGCGGTCATCGAGAAGCCCTTCGGCCACGACCTGAAGAGCGCTCAGGAGCTCAACGAGGTCGTGCACGAGGTCTTTCCTCCGAACGAGGTCTTCCGGATCGACCACTACCTCGGCAAGGAGACCGTCCAGAACATCCTGGCGCTGCGCTTCGCCAACACCCTCTTCGAGCCCGTCTGGAACCGGTCGTACGTCGACCACGTCCAGATCACGATGGCCGAGGACATCGGTATCGGCGGCCGGGCCGGCTACTACGACGGCATCGGCGCGGCCCGTGACGTCATCCAGAACCACCTGCTCCAGTTGCTCGCGCTGACCGCGATGGAGGAGCCCGCCTCCTTCGACGCCGACGCGCTGGTGGCCGAGAAGACCAAGGTACTCGGGGCCATCAAGCCGCCCAGGGACCTCGGCAAGGAGACCGTGCGCGGGCAGTACGCCGCAGGTTGGCAGGGCGGCGAACAGGCCGTCGGCTACCTCGAGGAAGACGGCATCGACCCCAAGTCGAAGACCGACACCTACGCGGCGGTGCGCCTGGAGATCGACAACCGCCGCTGGGCGGGCGTCCCCTTCTACCTCCGGACCGGCAAGCGGCTGGGCCGCCGGGTCACCGAGATCGCGGTCGTCTTCCAGCGTGCCCCGCACTCGCCCTTCGACCACACGGCGACCGAGGAACTCGGACACAATGCGATCGTCATCCGGGTGCAGCCCGACGAGGGCATCACCATGCGGTTCGGCTCCAAGGTGCCCGGCACCTCGATGGAGATCCGGGACGTCTCGATGGACTTCGCGTACGGCGAGTCCTTCACCGAGTCCAGCCCCGAGGCGTACGAACGGCTCATCCTCGATGTGCTGCTCGGCGACGCGAACCTCTTCCCCCGGCTGGAGGAGGTCGAGCAGTCCTGGCGGATCCTCGACCCGATCGAGCGGTACTGGGAATCCCACGGCAAGCCGGCTCAGTACGAGTCGGGCACCTGGGGGCCCGCCGAGGCGGACGAAATGCTCGCACGCGAAGGACGGAGCTGGCGCCGGCCATGAAAATCGATCTGACGGAAACCACGGCCAGCAAGGTCAACAAGGCCCTCGTGCAGGGCCGTCGCGCCAGCGGCTCCCCTGCCGTCGGCATGGTGTTGACCCTCGTCATCGTGACCGACGAGGAGAACGCCTACGACGCGCAGAAGGCGGCCAACGAGGCGTCCCGCGAGCACCCCTCGCGCACCCTGGTGGTCATCAAGCGGGCCTCCCGCTCCCCGCGCGACCGTGCGGCGGCGCGGCTCGACGCCGAGGTGCGGGTCGGCGCCGACGCGGGCACCGGCGAGACGGTGGTCCTGCGGCTGTACGGCGAGGCGCTGCACCATGCCCAGTCGGTGGTTCTGCCGCTGCTGCTGCCCGACGCCCCGGTGGTGGTCTGGTGGCCGGTGAACGCGCCGCTCGACCCGGCGAAGGACCCGCTCGGCGCACTGGCCCAGCGCCGCGTCACCGACTCGTACGCCGCCGAGCAGCCGATCCAGGAGCTGACGGCCCGCTCCGCCGCCTACGCACCGGGTGACACCGACCTGTCGTGGTCGCGCATCACGCCGTGGCGTTCGATGCTGGCGGCCGCGCTGGACCAGTTGCCGTGCCAGGTGACCGGCGTCGAGGTGGAGGGCGAGGAGTTCAACCCGAGCTGCGAGTTGCTCGGGATGTGGCTCGCCGACCGGCTGGACGTACCGGTGGCGCGCGCCGTCTCGTCCGGTCCCGGTCTCACGTCCGTACGGATGGAGACGGACCACGGCGTCATCATCCTGGACCGTGCCAACGGGTCGTTGGCCACCCTCTGCATGCCGGGGCAGCCGGACCGCGCGGTGGCGCTGAAGCGGCGGGAGACCTCCGAGCTGCTCGCTGAGGAGCTGCGCAGGCTCGACCCGGACGACACCTATGCGGCCACCCTGAAGTACGGCGTGGACCGGCTCGGAGCGCCGTCCCCCCGGACTTCCGGTGGTGCGGGCGCCGATCGGGCCCGGTCCGACAGTCCGGATGAGCCGAAGGCGGCTCCGGCCGCGAAGAAGGCAGCGCCGGCCAAGAGGGCGGCATCGAAGTGAGCTCTCCGCAACTCGTCGTCCACCGCGACAAGGAGCTGATGGCGCAGGCCGCCGCGGCACGGCTCATCACCAAGGTGGTGGACGCCCAGGCCGCACGCGGCTCCGCCTCGGTGGTGCTCACCGGTGGGCGCAACGGCAACGGGCTGCTCGCGGCCCTCGCCGAGGCGCCCGCCCGGGACGCCGTCGACTGGTCGCGGATCGACCTGTGGTGGGGCGACGAGCGGTTCCTGCCGGACGGTGATCCGGAGCGCAACATCACGCAGGCCCGTTCCGCCCTGCTCGACTCGGTGGGGGTGGACCCCGGCCGGGTGCACGCCATGGCCCCGTCGGACGGCGCGCACGGCAACGATGTGGAGGCCGCTGCTGCCGCTTACGCGGCTGAACTGGCCGCCGCGTCGGGGCCGGAGGACCACGGCGATGTGCCGGCCTTCGACGTCCTGGTGCTGGGGGTCGGCCCGGACGCGCATGTGGCCTCGCTCTTCCCCGAGCTTCCCGCCGTACGGGAGACCGAACGCACCGTCGTCGGAGTGCACGGTGCGCCCAAGCCGCCGCCCACCCGTATCTCGCTGACGCTGCCCGCGATCCGGGCCGCACGTGAGGTGTGGCTGCTGGCCGCCGGCCAGGACAAGGCGGGGGCAGCCGCTCTCGCGCTGTCCGGGACCGGTGAGGTCCAGGCGCCGGCCGCGGGAGCGTACGGCCGCAACCGCACGCTCTGGCTGCTGGACTCGGCAGCGGCCTCCCAGCTGCCTCCGCAGCTCTACGGCCCGCCCATCGCCTGAGTCACCGGCAGGGGACGCAGCACCTGCACGGAACCGGCCCGCACTCCGAGGAGTGCGGGCCGGTTCCGTGCAGGCCGCCTAACGACCGCGCAGCGTGCGGTACTTGCGCACCAGGGCGGCGGTGGAGCTGTCCAGCTGCCCGGCATCCTTGCCCGGGGCGATTTCGGTGAGGAGCGGCTCGATCTTCTTGGCGAGGACCTTGCCGAGTTCGACGCCCCACTGGTCGAAGGAGTCGATGTTCCAGATCGCACCCTGGACGAACACCTTGTGCTCGTAGAGGGCGATCAGCTGGCCCAGCACGGACGGCGTGAGGGTGTCCGCGAGGATCGTCGTCGTCGGGTGGTTGCCGCGGAACGTCTTGTGCGGCACCAACTTCTCGGCGACGCCCTCCGCCCGTACCTCGTCGGGTGTCTTGCCGAAGGCCAGGGCCTGCGTCTGGGCGAAGAAGTTCGCCATCAACAGGTCGTGCTGGGCCTCCAGACCGGACGTCAGGTCGTCGACCGGCCTGGCGAAGCCGATGAAGTCGGCGGGGACGACCTTCGTACCCTGGTGCAGCAACTGGTAGTAGGCGTGCTGGCCGTTGGTCCCGGGGGTGCCCCAGACGACCGGACCCGTCTGCCAGTCGACCGGATTGCCTTCGCGGTCCACGGACTTGCCGTTCGACTCCATGTCCAGCTGCTGGAGGTAGGCGGTGAACTTCGAGAGGTAGTGCGAGTACGGCAGCACGGCGTGCGCCTGCGCGTCGAAGAACGCGCCGTACCAGACGCCCAACAGCCCCAGCAGCAGCGGGATGTTCTGCTCCGGCGGGGCGGTCCGGAAGTGCTCGTCGATCAGATGGAACCCACCGAGCATCTCCCGGAAGCGGTCCGGGCCGATCGCGATCATCAGGGAGAGCCCGATGGCCGAGTCGTAGGAGTACCGACCGCCGACCCAGTCCCAGAACTCGAACATGTTGGCCGTGTCGATACCGAAGTCGGCGACCTTCTCGGCGTTCGTCGACAGGGCGACGAAGTGTTTGGCCACCGCTCCCGCGTCGGCCCGCAGACCGGTCAGCAGCCAGTTGCGCGCGGAGGTGGCATTGGTGATGGTCTCGATGGTCGTGAAGGTCTTCGAGGCGATGATGAAGAGCGTCTCGGCCGGGTCCAGGTCCCTGACCGCCTCGTGCAGGTCGGCGCCGTCGACATTGGAGACGAAGCGGAACTGCAGCTCGCGTGCGGTGAACGAGCGCAGGGCCTCGTACGCCATCGCGGGGCCCAGGTCGGAGCCGCCGATGCCGATGTTGACGACGGTCCGGATGCGCTTGCCGGTGTGGCCCGTCCACTCCCCCGACCTCACCTTGTCCGCGAAGCCGGCCATCTTGTCGAGTACCGCGTGCACGGCCGGCACGACGTTCTCCCCGTCGACCTCGATCACCGCGTCACGCGGGGCACGCAGTGCGGTGTGCAGCACCGCGCGGTCCTCGGTGGTGTTGATCTTCTCGCCGTGGAACATCGCGTCACGCAGACCGGCCACCCCGGCGGCAGCGGCCAGCTCACGGAGCAGGCCCAGCGTCTCGTCGGTCACCAGGTGCTTGGAGTAGTCGAGATACAGATCGCCCGCCCGGAGGGTGTATGCCGTCCCTCGCTCGGGGTCTCTGTCGAACAGCTCCCGCAGACGCGCGTCGCCCAGTTGCTCCCGGTGCTTGCCCAGCGCGGTCCATTCGGGCATCTGGTTGAGCCTGGTACGGCCTTCTGCGTTCATCTCGGGCATCGGTCCATTCTTCTCGTACCTGCGTACATACCCCGCTGTCCGTCCAACCTAATTGATCTGGCGGTTGAAGACCGTGGGCGGCACCCGCAACGCACTCCGGCCGGACCCCCGAGGAGGTCCGGCCGGATGTGGTGTGTTCAGATCTCGCCGCGCAGTTTGGCGAGCGCTTCGGCGAGGATCGCCTCACCGTCCGCGTCGCTGCGCCGCTCCCGCACATACGCGAGGTGCGTCTTGTACGGTTCGGTGCGCGGCGGGGCCGGTGGATTGTCGCGGTTCTGGCCGGCCGGGAACCCACAGCGCGGACAGTCCCAGGTGTCCGGAACCTGCGCGTCGCTGGCGAAGCTCGGCTGCGTCTCGTGCCCGTTCGAGCACCAGAACGAGATGCGGAGACGCGGTGCTGACTCGCCTCGCTCGGCCTCCCCCATCGGGCCCGCTCCAACCCGGCTTCCCCGGATCGCGTTGCCACTTGCCACGGTCGTAACTCCCTGCGTGATGGTGCTCGAAGATGCCCCAGTCTACGGAAGGCCCAACGCGCGTCCAGTGATTGGAGTTACACCCCCGCACCGAAACGCGGAGAACGCAAGATGCCGGTAGGTCAGCGGTTCAGCTTCATCAGCAGACCCAGTACGACAATGCACGCGAACCACCCGATGCCGAGCACCACGGTGATGCGGTCGAGGTTGCGCTCGGCGACCGAGGAGCCGCCGACGGACGACTGCATGCCGCCACCGAACATGTCGGAGAGGCCGCCGCCCTTTCCCTTGTGCATCAGCACCAGCAGCATCAGCAGCAGGCTGAAGACGATCAGGGCGATCGAGAACCCCATAATCACGGCTGGACCAACTTCCTCGGAGCTCAATACGGACATCGGGGCCGGACGGCTGTTGTCAGCCGTCTCGGCCCCGCAAGGGTACGACGGATCCGCGCTACCGCATACTCACTGGTCGCGGAACCGGACGATCTTGACGAACTCGTCGGCGTCCAGAGCGGCGCCGCCGATCAGCGCACCGTCCACATCCGGCTGCGCCATGATCGCGGCGACGTTCCCGGACTTCACCGAGCCGCCGTACTGGATGCGGACCTTGTCGGCCAGCTCCTGCGAATACAGCTCGGCCAGCCGCGCGCGGATCGCTCCGCAGACCTCCTGCGCGTCCTCGGGGGTGGCCACCTCACCGGTGCCGATCGCCCAGACCGGCTCGTAGGCGATCACGATCGACTCGGCCTGCTCGGCCGGGATGTCCTTGAGGCCCCCGTCGAGCTGCCCCAGCGTGTACGCGACCTGGTTGCCGGCCTTGCGGATGTCCAGGCCCTCGCCGACACACAGGATCGGGGTGAGACCGTGCCGGTAGGCGGCCTTGACCTTGGCGTTGCAGATCTCGTCGTTCTCGGCGTGGTACTGCCGGCGCTCGCTGTGCCCGATTGCCACGAAGGTGCACTTCAACTTGGCCAGCATGGGTCCGGAGATCTCGCCGGTGTAGGCGCCCGAGTCGTGCGCCGAGACGTCCTGGGCGCCGTACTTGATCTTCAGTTTGTCACCGTCGACCAGGGTCTGGACGGAACGCAGGTCCACGAAGGGCGGCAGGACCGCCACCTCCACCGCGTCGTAGTCCTTGTCGGTGAGACCGAAGGAGAGCTTCTGGACGTGCGCGATGGCCTCGAGGTGGTTGAGGTTCATCTTCCAGTTGCCCGCCATCAGCGGCGTGCGGCCTTGATCGTTGATGCTCATTGGGTTCAGCCCTCCAGTGCGGCGAGGCCGGGAAGCGTCTTGCCCTCGAGATACTCGAGACTCGCGCCGCCACCGGTCGAAATATGTCCGAATTCGTTTTCGTCGAAGCCCAGGATGCGGACCGCCGCGGCGGAATCGCCGCCGCCGACGACCGTGAACGCGGGGCTGTCGAGCAGCGCCTGCGCCACGGCCCTGGTGCCGTCCGCGTAGTCCGGGTGCTCGAAGACGCCCATCGGGCCGTTCCAGAAGACGGTGGCCGCGTCGGCGAGCTTCGAGGCGTACAGCTTGTTGGTCGCGGGACCGTTGTCCAGGCCCATCTGGCCGGCCGGGATCGCGTCCGCCGCCACAGTGGCGGGGTGGGTCGCGGCCTTGGCCTTGAGGTCCGGGAACTGCTCGGAGACCACGACGTCGACGGGGAGCACGAACTCCACGCCCTTCTCCTTGGCGCGCTCGAGGTACTCCAGCACCACCGGGATCTGGTCCTCCTGGAGGAGGGAGCTGCCGACCTCGTGGCCCTGGGCCTTGAGGAAGGTGTAGGCCATACCGCCGCCGATGAGGATGCGGTCGGCCCGCTCCAGCAGGTGGTCGATCACACCCAGCTTGTCGGAAACCTTGGCGCCGCCGAGCACCACCGCGTACGGACGCTTGACGTCCGATGTCAGCTTCTTGAGCACCCCGACCTCGGTGGCGATGAGGTAGCCCGCGGCGTGCGGAAGCCGGGCGGGGAGGTCGAAGACGGACGCGTGCTTGCGGTGCACAGCTCCGAAGCCGTCGCCGACATACACATCGGCCAGCTCGGCCAGCTGGTCCGCGAAGGCGCCGCGTTCCGCGTCGTCCTTCGAGGTCTCGCCGGCGTTGAAGCGGAGGTTCTCGATGACGGCGACCCGGCCGTCGGTGAGAGCGGCGACCGTGGCGCGGGCGGAGGCGCCGACCGTGTCGGTCGCGAACGCGACGTCGGCGCCGAGGAGTTCGCCGAGACGGGCGGCGGCCGGGGCGAGCGAGAACGCCGGGTCCGGTGCGCCCTTGGGGCGGCCGAGGTGGGAGGCGACGACGACGCGCGCGCCGGCCTCGGCGAGTTTGGCCACCGTCGGCTGGACGGCACGGATCCGGCCGTCGTCGGTGATGGTGGTGCCGGAGAGCGGCACATTGAGGTCGGCGCGGACGAATACCCGCTTGCCCGCGACCCCTTCGGCGAGAAGTTCGTCGATGGTCTTCATGAGTTCCTGGACTCCTTGGACAATCCGGACAGGCAACAGATCGGGACAGGCGACGGGGCCCGGCCGCGCTTCCTTGCGCGGTCCGAGCCCCGTGCTCACATCGAGGTGTCTACCTGCTGATCAGAGCTGGCCGCCGACGAAGACGGTCAGGTCGACCAGACGGTTCGAGTAGCCCCACTCGTTGTCGTACCAGCCGATGACCTTGACGTTCTTGCCCTGGACCATGGTCAGGGAGGAGTCGAAGGTGCAGGAGGCCGGCCAGTTGACGATGTCGGAGGAGACGATCGGGTCCTCGGTGTAGTCGAGGAGACCCTTGAGCTGACCCTCGGACGCCTTCTGGAACGCGGCGTTGACCTCGTCCTTGGTCACCTCGCGCTCCAGCTCGATGACGAGGTCGGTGACCGAGCCGGTCGGAACCGGGACGCGCATCGCGATGCCGTCGAGCTTGCCCTCGAGCTCCGGGATGACCAGTGCGGTGGCCTTGGCGGCACCCGTGGTGGTCGGGATGATGTTCTCGGCTGCGGCGCGGGCGCGACGCAGGTCCGAGTGCGGGTAGTCCAGGATGCGCTGGTCGTTGGTGTACGCGTGGACCGTCGTCATCATGCCCTTGACGATGCCGAAGTTCTCCAGGAGAACCTTGGCCATCGGCGCCACACAGTTGGTGGTGCAGGAGGCGTTCGAGATGACGTGGTGGTTGGCCGCGTCGTACTTGTCCTGGTTGACACCCATCACGATGGTGATGTCCTCGCCCTTGGCCGGAGCCGAGATGAGGACCTTCTTGGCGCCGCCCGCGATGTGCTTCTCGGCGTCGGCCTTCTTCGTGAAGAAGCCGGTCGACTCGATGACGATGTCGACGCCCAGCTCACCCCAGGGGATTTCGGCCGGGTTGCGCTCGGACAGCACCTTGATGGTGTGGCCGTCGACGGTGATGGTGTCTGCGGTGTGCGAGACGTCGGCCTTGAGACGGCCGAGGATGGTGTCGTACTTCAGCAGGTGGGCGGTGGTCGCAGTGTCACCCAGGTCGTTGACAGCCACGATCTCGATGTCCGCACCCTGCTCCAGCAGCGCGCGGAAGTAGTTGCGCCCGATGCGGCCAAAGCCGTTGATGCCTACGCGGATCGTCACGAACCGATCTCCTCGTTGGTACGCCGGGTTTCGACGCCACGGCGAGTTGTATGGGATGTCCCCGACCGCCTCCGACCCTACCTCTCCGGAGCCCTCAGGGTCATATCGAACATGTCCGTACGGAAATCCGCACACGGGCCGCCGACCCGTACCCACCAGTAGAAATACGGATCGCGGCGCCGCGCGCGTGCCCGGCCGTTCGCCTCGCGCGCCGTCGGCCGGCTCAGCCGACCAGACTGTCGTCCAACTCCTCGGAGAGCGTCGACTCGGTGCCGGGGATGCCCAGGTCCTGGGCCCGCTTGTCCGCCATCGCCAGCAGCCGGCGGATACGGCCGGCCACGGCGTCCTTGGTCAGCGGCGGATCGGCCAGCGCGCCCAGTTCCTCCAGGGACGCCTGCTTGTGCTCCATCCGCAGGCGGCCCGCCGCCGCGAGATGCTCGGGTACCTCGTCGGCGAGGATCTCCAGCGCTCGCTGCACCCGGGCACCGGCGGCGACCGCGGCCCGTGCCGAACGGCGCAGGTTGGCGTCGTCGAAGTTGGCGAGGCGGTTCGCCGTGGCGCGGACCTCGCGGCGCATGCGCCGCTCCTCCCAGGCCAGCACCGACTCGTGCGCACCGAGCCGGGTCAGCAGGGCGCCGATGGCGTCGCCGTCCCGGACGACGACCCGGTCCACGCCTCGCACTTCACGTGCCTTCGATGCGATCTGCAGTCTGCGGGCCGCACCCACCAGGGCGAGCGCCGCCTCGGGACCGGGGCAGGTCACCTCCAGCGAGGACGAGCGGCCCGGCTCGGTGAGCGAACCGTGAGCCAGGAAGGCGCCGCGCCAGGCCGCCTCCGCGTCGCAGGTGGCCCCCGAGACCACCTGCGGGGGGAGGCCGCGAATCGGACGGCCACGGCCGTCCACCAGGCCCGTCTGACGCGCCAACTGGTCGCCGCCGGCCACCACCCTGACGACGTAGCGGCTGCCTCTGCGCAGTCCGCCGGGGGCCATCACGATCAGTTCGGAGTTGTGCCCGAAGATCTCCAGGATGTCCCGCTTGAGCCTGCGCGCCGCCATCGCGGTGTCCAGCTCCGCCTCGATCACGATCCGGCCGCTCACCAGGTGCAGACCGCCGGCAAACCGAAGAATCGCCGAGACCTCCGCCTTCCTGCAGCAGGTCCGGGTGACGGGAAGCCGGGAAATTTCGTCCTTCACCGCTGCCGTCATCGCCATGGGCCGATCCTTCCATGCATCCGAAAAATACGGTCGTACGCGGCGGCCAGCAGCTCCCGGTCATGCGTCGGGGAGCCATCGGGCGAGGCCACGGGCGCCAGCTCGACCGTCGCGCCGAGCCGCTTGGCGGCTTCGACGAGAGATGCACGGTCGGGCACGGCGGCCTCATCGGCCAGCACCACGTCCAGGGCGAGTTTAGGGGCGTGTCGGGCCAAAACCTCCAAATGACGCTGCGGTGAGAAGCCATCGGTTTCACCGGGTTGCGGCGCGAGGTTGAGCGAGAGGACTTTGCGGGCCTTTGTCTCGATCAGTGCGTCCAGCAGTTCGGGCACCAGAAGATGGGGGATGACCGAGGAGAACCAGGAGCCGGGGCCGAGCACCACCCAGTCCGCGTCGAGCACCGCGGCGACGGCCTCCGGGACAGCCGGCGGGTCGTTCGGGACGAGATGCACGGACTGCACCTCGCCGGGGGTGAGCGCGACCGTGGCCTGCCCGCGGACGGTGTCGACGTCGTCGGGCCGGTCCGGGTCGTGACCGCGCACCAGCGCCTGGAGCTCCAGCGGCACCGCGGACATCGGCAGCACCCGGCCGTGTGCGCCGAGCAGCTTTCCGACCAGGTCGAGGGCCTGTACGTGGTCGCCCAATTGCTCCCAGAGCGCCACGATCAGCAGATTGCCGACCGCGTGTTCGTGCAGGCCACCGTGGGACTGAAAGCGGTGCTGGATGACGCGCGCCCAGGTCTGGCCCCAGTCGTCGTCCCCGCACAGCGCGGCGAGCGCCTTGCGCAGATCGCCGGGCGGCAGCACGCCCAGCTCCTCACGGAGCCGGCCGCTGGAGCCGCCGTCGTCCGCGACGGTGACCACCGCGGTGACGTCGCCGGTGATGCGGCGCAGCGAGGCGAGCGAGGCGGACAGGCCCATCCCGCCGCCGAGGGCGACGACCTTCGGCTGGGCGCCACGCCGTGCCCGGCCGGGAACCAGCCGCACCCGGCGCAGCTTGGGTGTCGTCCGGCCTGTCACTCGCGCCCCATGTCGCGGTGGACGAGCACCGTCTCGATCCCTTCCGAGGCCAGCCGGCCGGCGAGCTTCTCGGACATCGCCACCGAGCGGTGCTTCCCGCCGGTGCAGCCGACCGCGATGGTCACATAACGCTTGCCCTCACGGCGGTAGCCGTTGGCGATGATCTGGAGCAGCTCGCTGTACTGGTTGAGGAACTCCTTGGCGCCGGGCTGGTTGAAGACGTAGGCGGAGACCTCCTCGTTGAGCCCGGTGAAGGGGCGCAGTTCCGGGACCCAGTGCGGGTTGGGCAGGAAGCGGCAGTCGACGACCAGGTCGGCGTCGACCGGCAGACCGTACTTGTAACCGAACGACATGACGGTGGCCCGCAGCTCGGGCTCTTCCTCGCCGGCGAACTGGGCGTCCATCTTGGCGCGCAGTTCGTGCACGTTCAGGCTGGAGGTGTCGATCACCAGGTCGGCATCGCCGCGCAGCTCGCGCAGCAGATCGCGCTCGGCGGCGATGCCGTCGGTGATCCGGCCGTCGCCCTGCAGCGGGTGCGGCCGGCGGACCGACTCGAAACGGCGCACCAGAGCGTCGTCGGAGGACTCCAGGAAGACGATCCGCCGGGTGACCTGCTTGGAGTCGAGGTCGGCGAGGGATTCCCGGAGATTGTCGAAGAAGCGGCGGCCGCGGACGTCGACGACGACGGCGATACGGGCCACGTTGCCCTGCGAGCGGGCGCCCAGCTCCACCATGGTGGGGATCAGGGCGGGCGGCAGGTTGTCGACGACGAACCAGCCGAGGTCCTCCAGACATTTGGCAGCGGTGGAACGCCCCGCACCGGACATCCCGGAGATGATCACCAGCTCCGGGATGGCCGCTTCGGTGGCCTCGGCCGGTGTACCCGTGCCCGCGCTGCCCGTACTCACGTGTGCTCCGTCCCGTTCCTGCTCGTCATTCATCGGTGCTGTCCCCGTTGTCTTCCATGATCTCTCCTGTCGCCGTGTTCACGGCGGGTGCGGCCGGGGCCGCCTGTGCCAGGGCCACGGCCACGGTCTCGGCCGTCTTGCGGCCTATCCCGGGAACTTCGCAGATCTCCTCGATTGTCGCCTGTTTCAGCTTCTTCACCGAACCGAAGTGCTTGATCAGCGACTGCTTCCTGGTCTCGCCGAGACCGGCGACCGAGTCCAGCGGACTCGACTTGAAACGCTTGGCGCGTTTGGCCCGCTGGTAGGTGATGGCGAAGCGATGCGCCTCGTCACGCACCCGCTGGAGGAGGTAGAGCCCTTCGCTCGATCGGGGCAGCACCACCGGGTCCTCGTCATCGGGCAGCCAGACCTCTTCGAGACGCTTGGCGAGGCCACAGACGGCGACATCGTCGATGCCCAGCTCCTCGAGAGCTCGCTCGGCCGCCGCCACCTGGGGGCGGCCGCCGTCGACCACGACCAGTTGCGGAGGGTAGGCGAACCGCTTGGGCCGGCCGTCCTCCTCGACCGAGTCGGCCGTCTGCTCCTCGGTCCACTCCCCCGTCTTCTCCTTGTCCTGCAGATAACGCCGGAAGCGCCGGGTGATCACCTCGTGCATGGAGCGGACGTCGTCCTGGCCTTCGAAGCTCTTGATCTGGAAGCGGCGGTACTCGCTCTTACGGGCCAGGCCGTCCTCGAAGACCACCATGGAGGCCACCACGTCGTCGCCCTGCAGATGGGAGATGTCGTAGCACTCGATGCGCAGCGGCGCGCTGTCCAGGGCCAGTGCCTCGGCGATCTCCTCCAGCGCCCGCGAACGGGTGGTGAGGTCGGACGCCCGCTTCGTCTTGTGCAGCACCAGGGCCTGCTGGGCGTTGCGCTGGACCGTCGTCATCAGGTCCTTCTTGTCGCCGCGCTGCGGGATGCGCAGGGAGACCTGGGAGCCGCGCCGGCCCGCGAGCCACTGGGTGACGGCCACGGCCTCCTCGGGCAGGGCGGGGACCAGCACTTCCTTGGGCACCGCGTCGCCCTTCTCCTCGCCGTACAGCTGCTGGAGCGCATGCTCCACCAGGCCGGCGGTGTCCACGGCCTCGACCTTGTCGGTCACCCAGCCGCGCTGGCCGCGGACCCGGCCTCCTCGGACGTGGAAGATCTGCACGGCGGCCTCGAGTTCGTCCTCGGCCACGGCGATCAGATCGGCGTCGGTGGCGTCGTTGAAGACGATGGCGTTCTTCTCGAGGGCGCGCTTGAGCGCTTCTATGTCGTCGCGCAGCCGGGCCGCCTTCTCGTACTCCATCTCCTCGGCGGCCCGGTGCATGTCCTGCTCGATGCGGCGGATGTACGCGCCGGTGCGGCCGGCCATGAAGTCGCAGAACTCCTCGGCCAGTTCGCGGTGTTCCTCGGGGGTGACCCGGCCGACGCACGGCGCCGAGCACTTGCCGATGTAGCCGAGCAGACACGGCCGCCCGATCTGGGCGGAGCGCTTGAACACCCCGGAGGAGCAGGTGCGTACCGGGAAGACCCGCAGCATCAGGTCGACCGTCTCGCGAATGGCCCAGGCGTGGCCGTAAGGACCGAAATATCGCACCCCCTTCTTCTTGGGGCCCCGCATCACCTGGACCCGCGGGAACTCCTCGTTGAGGGTCACGGCGAGGGACGGGTAGCTCTTGTCGTCGCGGTACTTGACGTTGAAGCGGGGGTCGAACTCCTTGATCCAGGAGTATTCGAGCTGCAGCGCCTCGACCTCGGTCCCGACGACGGTCCACTCCACGGAGGCTGCTGTGGTGACCATCGTGCGGGTGCGCGGATGCAGATGGGCCAGGTCCTGGAAGTACGAGGACAGGCGCGGGCGCAGGCTCTTCGCCTTCCCGACGTAGATCACCCGGCGGTGCTCGTCGCGGAATTTGTAGACCCCCGGCGAGTCGGGGATCTGTCCCGGCTTGGGGCGGTAACTGGAGGGGTCTGCCATGTCTCCCACCCTACTGGCGGGGACTGACACCGTGAGGTCACTGCGTGGAGTCCGGCGGTCACGCCTTCCGGTCGGGACCCGCGATCAGCTTGCCACCGACAACCTTGACCGGAACCTTGGAGAGTGGACGGTCGGCCGGCCCGTGCAGCACCTTGCCGCTGGTGACGTCGAACCGGCTGCCGTGGCAGGGGCAGATGCCCACTTTGCCCTCGATCTTTTCCAGCGGACAGTTCTGGTGGGTGCAGCGGGACCAGAGCGCTTTGTACTCGTCGGTGCTCGGGCGGCTCACGAGCAGGAACTCGTCGCGGTAGTACTTGACGCCGCCGACCGGTACCGCGTCCGCCGCGCCGAGGTCGACCGGCTTGTCCGGTCCTGTCGACGTGCCGCCACCGACCGAGCAGGCGGTGAGCCCGAGCCCGGCGGCCCCCGCGAGAGCGGCTCCCCTGAGGACGCTACGGCGGGCGGGGGGCAGATCGGACATGGTGGCTCCTTGCTCCATTGCTCTCCCAGCCCCGGATTGCTCTGTCGCAGTCCCAGTCGCAGTCGCTCTCGCCGGGGCAGGCATGCGCAGGCAGGCTGACGGGCTCGACGATACCGGCGCACATGCGGGACACTTCCGGCGCCCTCCCGTGACGTTTACGGCTCGGGGATCTTCGGCTAGTTTCGGTCGCTGTGATAACCGTCGCCGGAGAATCCCTGATCGACCTGGTGCCGCAGGCCGCCGCCGCACCCGGCGAGCCGCTGCCCGCGCTGCTGCCGCGGCCGGGCGGCGGCCCGTACAACACCGCCGTGGCCCTGGGACGGATGGGGGCCCCGGTGAGTTTCTGCTCCCGGGTCTCCACGGACGGATTCGGTGAGGCGCTGCTCGACGGGCTGCGGACCGCGGGGGTGGACCTTTCCCTGGTACAGCGCGGGCCCGAACCGACGACGCTGGCGGTGGCAGCGCTGGATGCCGGTGGCTCGGCCGGGTTCGGCTTCTACGCGGAGGGCACCGCGGACCGGCTCTTCGAGCTGCCCGGGTCGCTCCCGGCCGGTGTCCGGGCGCTGTCCATCGGCACGTGTTCGCTGGTGCTGGAACCCGGCGCGACCGCTTACGAGGCGCTGCTGCGGCGGGAGTCCGCGCGCGGCGTGTTCACTCTGCTCGACCCGAACATCCGGGCCGGGTTGATCCCGGACGCCGACGCCTACCGGAAGCGGTTCGGGGAGTGGCTTCCCCATGTGACGGTGCTGAAGCTGTCCGAAGAGGACGCGCAGTGGCTGGGCGGCACGCCGCAGGAGTGGCTGGCCGCGGGTCCGGAGGCGGTGGTGATCACCCGGGGCGGTGCCGGGCTGACCGTACGGACCAGGACGGGCGACGTTTTCGCCGCCCCCGGCGTACCGGTCGATGTGGTGGACACGATCGGCGCGGGCGACACGGTCAATGCGGCGCTGCTGCACAGCCTCGCCGAGCGGGACGCCCTGTCGGCGCGGGCAACGGCCGCGCTCTCCGGCGCCGACTGGGCCGAGGTGCTCGGGTACGCCGCCAGGGCGGCGGCGGTGACCTGCTCACGGGCCGGGGCGCAGCCGCCCTACCCGCACGAGCTGACCGACTGCTAGGACGGGATGCCGCACGCGCGGACCACGGTGGTGACGGCCGGGCCGGGGCCGCCGTGGCAGAAAACCACGGGCGGCCCGGCACCGCGGCGCTCGGCCCAGAGGCGAGCGCCGTCGTCTGTCCTTACGGTCTCCGCGCTCAAGAGGCCCGGCGGGTACGGGTCGCTCGCTTGGAGGCCGCCGTCTTCTGGGCAGGCACGGCCTTGGACGCGACCGCCTTGGTGGGCGATGCCTCCGCGGCGGAAGCTTTCGCGGCTGCCGCCTTCCTCGTAGGCGCCTTTGTCGTAGGCGCCTTCTTCGTCGGTGCCTTCTTCGTGGGCGCCTTCCTGTTGTGCGGGGTCGCGTCGCTGATCCGCTCGGCGTCGAGGATGTCGCGCAGGAACTTTCCGGTGTGGCTGGCCGGGATACCGGCGACCTGTTCCGGGGTGCCCTCGGCGATGACCAGGCCACCGCCGCTGCCACCCTCGGGGCCCATGTCGATGACCCAGTCCGCGGTCTTGACGACGTCCAGGTTGTGCTCGATGACGACCACCGAGTTCCCCTTGTCGACCAGACCGGACAGCACATTGATGAGCTTGCTGATGTCCTCGAAGTGCAGTCCGGTCGTGGGCTCGTCCAGCACATACACGGTGCGCCCGGTGGAGCGCTTCTGGAGCTCGCTCGCCAGCTTCACCCGCTGCGCCTCGCCGCCCGACAGGGTCGGCGCGGACTGACCGAGGCGGACATACCCGAGGCCGACCTCATGGAGGGTGCGCAGATGGCGCGCGATCGTCGGAACGGCCTCGAAGAAGTCCAGGCCCTCCTCGATCGGCATGTCGAGGACCTCGGCGATGGACTTGCCCTTGTAGTGGACCTCCAGTGTCTCCCGGTTGTAGCGCGCCCCGTGGCAGACCTCGCAGGGAACGTACACATCCGGCAGGAAGTTCATCTCGATCTTGATCGTGCCGTCGCCCGAGCAGTTCTCACAGCGACCGCCCTTGACGTTGAAGGAGAAGCGGCCGGGCAGATAGCCGCGGACCTTCGCCTCCATCGTCTCCGCGAAGAGCCGGCGGACGTGATCGAAGACACCGGTGTAGGTCGCCGGGTTGGAGCGGGGGGTGCGGCCGATGGGCGACTGGTCGACATGGACCACCTTGTCGACGAGGTCGTCGCCGTCCACCCGGGTGTGCCTGCCGGGCACCGTACGGGCACCGTTGAGCTCACGCGCCAGGTGGGTGTAGAGGATGTCGTTGACCAGGGTGGACTTTCCGGAGCCGGAGACTCCGGTGACCGCGGTCAGCACGCCCAGCGGGAAGGACACATCGATGTCCTGGAGGTTGTTCTCACGGGCACCGTGCACCGTCAGCTGCCGGCCCGGATCCACCGGCCTGCGGACGTCGGGGATCGGGATCGACCTCTTGCCCGCGAGATACTGACCGGTCAGCGATTCCTGGTTGGCGAGCAGCTCCTTCAATGAACCGGAGTGCACCACCTTGCCGCCGTGCTCGCCGGCACCGGGGCCGATGTCGACCACCCAGTCGGCGACCTTGATGGTGTCCTCGTCGTGCTCGACGACGATGAGCGTGTTGCCCATGTCCCGCAGCCGGACCAGCGTCTCGATGAGCCGGTGGTTGTCACGCTGGTGCAGCCCGATGGACGGCTCGTCCAGGACGTACAACACGCCGACCAGTCCGGAGCCGATCTGGGTGGCCAGTCGGATGCGCTGTGCCTCACCGCCCGACAGAGTGCCCGCCGCCCGGTTCAGGGAGAGGTAGTCGAGGCCCACGTCGACCAGGAACTTCAGCCGTTCGTTGACCTCCTTGAGCACTCGCTCGGCGATCTTCTTGTCACGGGCATTGAGCTTCAGCCGACCCAGGAATTCGGCGCATTCACTGATCGACATGGCGGCGACCTCGGCGATGGACTTCTCCATCACGGTGACCGCGAGCACGATCGGCTTCAGCCGGGTGCCCTCACAGGTGGGGCAGGGCACCTCGCGCATATAGCCCTCGAAGCGCTCGCGGCTTGAGTCGCTCTCCGCCTCCGAGTGGCGGCGTTTGACGAACGGCACGGCCCCTTCGAAGGAGGTCGTGTAGGCACGCTCCCGGCCGTAGCGATTGCGGTAGCGGACCGCGATCTGGGTCTTGTGTCCGTACAGCAGGGCCTTCCTGGCGCGCTGCGGCAGGCCGGCCCACGGAATGTCCGTCCGGAACCCGAGCTCCTCGGCGAGCGCGCCGACCAGCCGGGCGAAGTACTCCTTGGTGTGGCCCAGCGACCACGGCGAGATGGCGCCCTCGTCGAGCGACTTGTCCTCGTCGGGAATGATCAGCTCGGGGTCCACCTCCATGCGTGTACCGATGCCGGTGCAGTCGGGGCAGGCGCCGAAGGGCGAGTTGAAGGAGAAGGAGCGCGGCTCCAGCTCCTCGAAGGACAGATCGTCGTAAGCGCAGTAGAGGTGCTCGGAGTACATCCGCTCACGCTCGGGATCGTCGGCCGGCAGGTCGACGAAGTCCAGGATGACCATGCCGCCCGCCAGGCCGAGTGCGGTTTCCACCGAGTCGGTCAGGCGTCGCTTCGCGCTGTCCTTCACCGTGAGGCGGTCGATGACCACCTCGATGGTGTGCTTCTCCTGCTTCTTGAGCGTGGGTGGTTCGGAAAGCTGGATGGTCTCGCCGTCCACCCGGGCCCGGCTGTAGCCCTTGGTCTGGAGATCGGAGAAGAGGTCCACGAATTCGCCCTTGCGCTCGCGCACGAGCGGCGAGAGCACCTGGAAGCGGCTGCCCTCGGGCAGCTCGAGCACCTTGTCGACGATGGCCTGCGGCGACTGGCGCGAGATGGGCCGGCCGCACTGCGGACAGTGCGGCTTGCCGATGCGTGCGAACAACAGGCGCAGGTAGTCGTAGACCTCGGTGATGGTGCCGACGGTCGAGCGCGGGTTGCGCGAAGTCGACTTCTGGTCGATGGACACCGCGGGCGAGAGACCCTCGATGAAGTCCACATCGGGCTTGTCCATCTGGCCGAGGAACTGCCGGGCGTACGAGGAGAGCGACTCGACATAGCGTCGCTGCCCCTCGGCGAAGATCGTGTCGAACGCGAGGGAGGACTTGCCCGATCCGGAGAGCCCGGTGAAGACGATCAGGGAGTCACGCGGGAGGTCGATCGAGACGTTTTTGAGGTTGTGCTCGCGAGCGCCACGAACGATGAGACGGTCGGCCACGCCGGTCCGCACCTTTCTGAGAGAAGAAGCAGGGGCGGAGCCCCCTTCCCAGGGTATGGGGGGCGCCTCAGCGATGTCTTGTGATCACCTGTTGGATGTCTCTCACGAGCCTATAGCACGTGCATTCGATTTACGGACTCCGGCGAACAGCTTCACCCGAAGGAGTGGGGGACCTATCGTCAGCAGCATGATCGATCACGCACGCGACCTGCAGTCCCTGGACGAGGCGACCGAGCGGCTCATCGCCGCCGTCACCGAACTGGACAACGCCGCGGTCTCCGAACCGTCACGGCTCCCCGGCTGGTCCCGCGGCCATGTACTGGCCCATATCGCCCGGAACGCCGATGCGCTCGGCAACGTTCTCGCCGGGCTGCCGATGTACGAGTCGGCCGAGGCCCGGGACGCCGACATCGAACGCGACGCCGCCCGGACGGCAGCCGTGCAGCTGGACGACGTGCGGGACAGCGCCGCACGCTTCCGCGCCGGGGCCGCTCTTCCCGCCGACTGGTCCCGCACCGTCACCCTGCGCAACGGTGTGACGGACTCGGCCGCCCTGATCCCCTTCCGGCGCTGGGCCGAGGTCGCCCTGCACCATGTCGACCTGGACATCGGCTATGAACTGCACGACCTGCCCGCGGAGTTCACCGAGCGGGAGATCGACTTTCTGCGGCAGCGCTTCTCCGCCGACCCCACCGTTGCCGAGGTCACCGGACCTCCCGTGGCGCTCCTGGGATGGCTGTCCGGCCGCAGCGACGGCAGAGGCCTCAAAGCCCCCGGTGACACCCTGCCCGTCCTCCCTCCGCTCTAGCGCCGCGCTCCCGGCAATAGACTCGGCAGCATGACGTACAGCGGAGTGGTGAAGGTCGGCGGCGGAGCGGACGTGCACGAGTTGACGGCTCTGATGATCTCCAAGGTCGCCGTCGGCCCGATGAACAACAACGCATATCTGCTGCGCTGCCGGACAACCGGTGAGCAGTTGCTCATCGACGCGGCCAACGACACCGGGACGCTGCTTCAGCTGATCGGCGACGACTCGATCGCTTCCGTGGTCACCACCCACCGGCACGGCGACCACTGGCAGTCGCTGGAGGCCGTCGTCGCGGCGACCGGCGCCCGCACCTACGCCGGGCGATACGACGCCGAAGGCATCCCGGTGCCCACCGATGTGCCGGTCGAGGACGGCGACACGATCAAGGTGGGCCAGGTCGCACTGACCGCCCGCCGGCTGATCGGTCACACCCCGGGCTCCATCGTGCTCGTGTACGACGATCCGCACGGCCACCCTCATGTCTTCACCGGGGACTGCCTCTTCCCCGGGGGAATCGGGAACACCTTCGAGGACCCCCGGGCCTTCACCAGCCTTCTGGACGGCGTCGAGGCGAAGCTCTTCGCCGAACTCCCCGACGAGACCTGGGTCTATCCGGGCCATGGGCACGACACCACGCTGGGCAGTGAGCGTCCACATCTCGGCGAGTGGCGCGCCCGCGGCTGGTGAAGCCCAGCCGGCTCCCCCCGGCGGGTGCGGCGTGACGCCCGATCGCCCGGCCCACCACGCGCCCCGCCACCGGGGGGCGTTCCCTCACCGTCCCGCGTCGATGCGCTCCTGTTCCGGTTCTTCTGTCGCCGCCTGCTTCCGGTTGGCCGCCAGGCTGGTGACGGTGGTGGTGATCAGGACGCCGCAGATCACAGCCAGCGAGACCGGTATGGAAATCTCGGGGACGTGCACCCCCGACTCGTGCAAAGCGTGCAGCAGTAGCTTGACTCCGATGAAGCCCAGGATCACCGACAGCCCGTAGCTGAGGTGAACGAGCTTGGTGAGCAGGCCGCCTATGAGGAAGTACAACTGCCGCAGGCCCATCAGCGCGAAGGCGTTGGCGGTGAAGACGATGTACGGGTCCTGGGTAAGGCCGAAGATCGCAGGGATCGAGTCCATCGCGAAGAGCACGTCGGTGGTGCCGATGGCGAGCATCACCACCATCAGCGGAGTCAGGACGCGCTTGCCGTTCCGCTGGATGAAGAGCTTGGTTCCGTGGTACCCGTCCGCAACTCCCAAGCGCTGTTCGATGGACTGCAGCAAGCGGCTCTCCTCGAACTCCGTCTCCTCCTCGCCGGAACGCGCCTCCTGGATGAGCTTCCAGGCGGTGTAGATCAGGAACGCGCCGAAGAGGAAGAACACCCACGAGAAGCTCGCGATGATCGCAGCTCCCGCCGCGATGAACACCGCACGCAGGACGAGAGCGATCAGTACGCCGAAGAGCAGCACACGCTGCTGGAGGTGGGACGGCACGGAGAACTTCGCCATGATCAGGATGAAGACGAAGAGATTGTCGACGCTCAGCGACTTCTCGGTGATGAAACCGGCGAAGAACTCGCCTGAGGCCCGGCTGTCTCCGAAAAGCAGCAGACCCAGTCCGAACAAGCCGGCCAGCCCGATCCAGACCGCCGTCCAGATCCCGGCTTCCTTGATCGCGACGTCATGGGGCTTGCGCCCGATGACGAAGTCGACCGCGATCAGTGCGCCCAGACCAAGAATGGTCAGTGCCCACAGGGTCAGGGAAACATTCATCACGCCTCCGGCGATTGCTACGGCTACTTGATCAGCGTCGTGGCTACCGGAGGTCTTCTCCACCCGCGCCGCTCCACCGGCGCATTGGGCCGGCGCCCCGGGACCGGTGTCGGTCCGTATTGACGGGTACGCCGCACTCAGGGAGTACTCCCCTCCGCACAAACTAAGAGTACAGGAATAACCAAGAGAAGGTAAAGACGGGGCCAAAGCCTGTGCATGGAAGCGGGTCAGTGAACTGCCTCTGCAACCTGCAGGGGTTCAGCGGAGCCAGTATCGGCGAGCCTTCCCGACCTCACCGAGGACCTGCTGCAGCACCTGGCTGCCCGACGGCGCCAGCAGGGGTTCGTAGGTCCAGGCATGACCGACCCAGGGATCGGCGAGGTGATCGTCCGGCGTCGGGGTGATTCGCAGCAGCGCACGCCACAGCGGGTCGAGCAGCGGGCCGTACTCGGTCGCCTCCTCGCGGTCTGCAACCAACAACAGGTGGACACCGACGGACGGACCCTCGTCCGCGAGATAACGCAGCTGGGTGAGCGCCCGGTCGTCGAAGCCGTGCGGGAAGTCGTTCACGATCAGCAACTGCTCCCCGGTGTCCAGATCGGCCGGAAGGGAGTCGGCCGCACCGCCCCGCACCGCCATCTGCACCAGGTCCACCCGTTGGGTGAGCCGGGCCAGCACGGCGGCCACTCCTGGCGCGCCGGGCGCGGGCGGCTCATCGAGTGCGCCGGAGCGGACCAGCGGGGCGAGCGGACCGGCAGCCGAACCCGCCGGATCGATCACATGTACGGCAAACTCGCCCGCCGGGTAGACCGCAAGCAGCCGGACCGCGAGCGCCACGGCCGTATCCATGGCCCGGATACGCAGTTGTGCGGGATCCACCAGTGCGCCGGGGTCCGAGGTGGTGCGGCCGCTGTCGATCCACAGGCCGCGCTCCAGCGGCAACCGGACCAGCATCGGAATGCGCAGCTCGGGCCGTTCCGGAAGGTGCAGGTCTCCGACACGCACCGCCATCGGAATCTCCATCGGAACGCGGTAGCCGTGCCACACCGGGTTGTCCCATCGTGCGAAGGCCGGGGGCAGCGCCACCTCGACCACCTGGGACTCCGCCATGAGTTGGGCAAGATCACGGTCGAGCGCCGCCTGGGCCTGCGACAGCAGCTGGTCGCGCTTGGACCGGGCCTGTTCCCGGGCCCGGGTTCCGGCAGCGCCGATCCGGCTGCGCGGGACAGCGAGAGCCCGGTCGAGTTCCTGCTCCATCCGTGACTCCGCGAAGTCGACGGCGCTGCGGTACGCGGCGACCGTTCGGGCCAGGTCCTCGAACATGCCCCAGGTCTGGTTGTAGAGCCGCTCTTCCATCGACCACCCGTTGGCGTCGCCGGCGACCGGCGGAGCCGGCTGCCCCGGCCCGGCGGCCGACGCGGTGGGCGGCGGGGGTGGCGGCGCGGTCGTCGGCCGACGCGGGTGCGCGTAGTCGACCGGGCCTCCGCCGTCCGACGTCAGGGACCCGCCGGTACGGCTGCCCGGGAGTTGCCCCGGGGACGGCAGTGCGGGCGTGGTCGGCGGTAGGTTCTCGGGCCTGGCACCGGCCTGGCCCGTACGCACAGCCCGGCCGCCACTCTGCGTCGTAGGGGACGGGGGCGCCGCCACGGAGCGGGCCGAGCCGCTTGCCACGGCGTTCTCGATGGTCCGGGCGAGTTCACGGGCCTGCGCCACTCCCTGATCGGCGAGCATGTCGGCGAGCCCGCCGGCGTATCCCTGGCCGACCGCGCGGACCTTCCAGACTCCCTGCCGGCGGTAGAGCTCCAGCGCGACAACCGCGGACTCGGTGTCAAGACCGGTGACCGTGTAGCTGGCGACCTCCGCACCGTCCAGTCCTGTGACTGCCACGAAAGGCGCTGCCAAGGCGGCGAACGAAGCGGGGCCGCCGCTGCCGAGGGGCAGGGCAAGCAGCACGTTGACCCGGTGCACACCCTGCGGCAGCGCCTCCAGATCCACGGCCAGCCGATGATCGGCGGCAGCCTGCCGGGACACTTCGAGACCGGGCAGCTGCGGTGATCCCGGATGCGCGACCCATTCCGCCGAAGTGACCCGACCCTGCTCGTCAGCGAGCGTGGCCCCGGCCATGATCGGTTTCCCGGCCGATACCCGGATTTCCAGTCGGGTCCGGGGCAGGGGGTGATTCTGTCCCCGGACCAGCTCGGCTGTCATGGCCCGTGTCCCCTCGTCGTGTTGCCGTTCACGTGGTGCGATGCGGGCGCGCCGATGTGCTGCAGCTCCCGGCGGGATTCCGCCGGGAGCTGCTCGTCGGCCTCGCTGCCGGAGGTGGCGCGGGCCTACAGGTGCGGCAGGATGGCCGGCATCAGGTCCTGAAAGGTGCGGCCGTTGGCCGGGTTTCCGATAGCCGTCATCTGCCAGCCGCCGCCCGCACGGTGGACCTTGGCCATGATCTGGGCGGTGAACTGACCGCCGCCGTCAAGCGTGTACCTGGCGAGCTCGTCACCGTTGGTCTCGTCGACGATGCGGCAGAACGCGTTCTGCACCTCCTGGAACGTCTGGCCGGTGAAGGAGTTCACCGTGAAGACGATCTGGTCGATGTGCACCGGAACGCGCTGGAGGTCGACCAGGATGGCCTCGTCGTCACCGCCCTGGCCGGCGCCGCCGACCAGATTGTCGCCGGTGTGCTTCACCGAGCCGTCGTCGCTGACCAGGTGGCGGAAGAACACCACGTCCACCGGCTGCTTGTCGGCGAACAGCACCGCTGATGCGTCGAGGTCGATCTCGCGCGTGCGCGACCCGAAGAGCCCGCGGCGCGGCGCCGCCTGCCAACCGAGTCCCATCCGCACCGCGGTCAGGGTGCCACCGTCGTTCTTCTGCAGGCTGATGGCCTGCCCCTTGGTCAGGTTGACGCCAGGGCCCTTGGCAAAATTGGCCGTCACGCGCTGTCCCTTCTCCTGTTTCCCCACGTTTTACCCGCACCCTACGCAATCGGGCAGACGACAAAGGAGGCTCGGGCCGGTTTTGTTTCGTTGTTGCAACAAGGGGGTCAGGCGAGCCCGGCCTCCTTCATCTGGCGCAACTCCTTCTTCAGCTCACCGACTTCGTCACGCAACCGCGCTGCCACTTCGAACTGCAGATCAGCGGCCGCGGCCCGCATCCGCTCAGTCATCTCCTCGATGATCCCGGCAAGTTCGGCTGCGGGCCGGTCGGTGAGGTCCGGCTTCGCCCCCTTCGTCCCCTTCGCCCCCTTCGGCGCGGCGCCGCCCAGAGCAGGCACCGGAGTCCGGGCCTGCTTCCCGTCCTTTGCCTGGCGGTAACCGGTACCGAGAAGTTGCTCGGTGTCGACCTCCTCGCGCGCGATCGTCGCAACGATGTCGTTGATCTTCTTCCGCAGGGGCTGCGGGTCCAGACCGCGCTCCTCGTTGTACGCGGCCTGCTTCTCCCGGCGCCGGTTGGTCTCCTCGATGGCCTTCTCCATGGCCGGAGTGATCCGGTCGGCGTACATGTGGACCTGTCCGGAGACATTGCGGGCCGCACGGCCGATCGTCTGGATCAACGACGTCCCCGACCGCAGAAAGCCTTCCTTGTCCGCGTCGAGAATCGCGACCAGCGACACCTCGGGGAGGTCGAGCCCTTCCCGGAGCAGGTTGATGCCGACCAGTACGTCGTATTCTCCGGCCCTCAGTTCGCGCAGCAGCTCGATACGGCGGAGCGTGTCGACGTCGCTGTGCAGATACCGCACCTGGATACCCAGATTGAGGAAATAGTCGGTGAGGTCCTCGGCCATCTTCTTGGTGAGGGTGGTGACCAGAACCCTCTCGTCCTTCTCGGTGCGCATGCGGATCTCGTGCACCAGATCGTCGAT
Source organism: Streptomyces sp. NPDC051320 (assembly GCF_040682175.1). Classification (NCBI taxonomy): domain Bacteria; kingdom Bacillati; phylum Actinomycetota; class Actinomycetes; order Kitasatosporales; family Streptomycetaceae; genus Streptomyces; species Streptomyces sp. NPDC051320. The sequence goes on along the minus strand of NZ_JBFBAL010000010.1, from coordinate 153,818 downwards.
CTGCCCCTCGGTGGGCTTGACGACGACCTCGGGATCCACCAAGCCGGTGGGCCGGATGATCTGCTCGACAAAGCCGTCACCGCGGGACAGTTCGTAGGCGCCGGGGGTGGCCGACAGATAGACCGTCTGGCCGATCCGCTGCTGGAACTCCTCCCACTTCAGCGGCCTGTTGTCCAATGCGGAGGGCAGCCGGAAACCGTGATCGACGAGGGTGCGCTTACGGGAGGCGTCTCCTTCGTACATCGCGCCGATCTGTGGAACCGTGACATGCGACTCGTCGAGCACCAGCAGGAAGTCTTCGGGGAAGTAGTCGATGAGCGTGTTGGGCGCGGTGCCGGGGTCGCGACCGTCGAAGTGCATCGAGTAGTTCTCAATACCGGAACAGCTGCCGATCTGGCGCAGCATCTCCAGGTCGTAGGTGGTTCGCATACGCAGTCGCTGGGACTCCAGCATCTTGCCCTGCTTGTCCAGCTCGGCGAGCCGGCCTTCAAGCTCCTTCTCGATCCCGTTGACCGCCTTTTCCATCCGCTCCGGGCCCGCCACGTAGTGGGTGGCGGGGAATACGTAGAGCGACTGATCCTCGCTGATGATCTCGCCGGTGAGCGGGTGCAGGGTGGACAGCGCCTCGATCTCGTCGCCGAACATCTCGATCCGGACAGCGAGCTCCTCGTACACCGGGAAAATCTCGATGGTGTCCCCGCGGACCCGGAAGGTGCCGCGGGTGAACGCCATGTCATTACGCGTGTACTGGATGTCCACGAATCGGCGCAGCAAGTCGTCCCGGTCGACCTCCTCGCCGACCTTCAGTGACACCATCCGGTCGACATACTCCTGCGGGGTCCCGAGGCCGTAGATGCAGGAGACCGAGGCGACGACGACCACGTCGCGGCGGGTCAGCAGCGAGTTCGTCGCCGAGTGGCGCAGCCGCTCGACCTCCTCGTTGATGGAGGAGTCCTTCTCGATGTAGGTGTCCGACTGCGGTACGTACGCCTCGGGCTGGTAGTAGTCGTAGTAGGACACGAAGTACTCGACGGCGTTGTTCGGGAGCAGCTCGCGGAACTCGTTCGCCAGCTGGGCGGCGAGCGTCTTGTTCGGAGCCATCACCAGGGTGGGCCGCTGAAGCTTCTCGATCATCCAAGCGGTGGTCGCCGACTTGCCGGTGCCTGTCGCTCCGAGCAGAACAACATCCTTCTCACCTGCACGAATGCGTTTCTCCAGCTCGGCGATGGCCGTCGGCTGGTCACCGCTGGGCTGATAGGGACTGACGACCTCGAAGGGCGCCACCGTACGTTCGATCTTGGAAACGGGCCGCATGCAACCACCGTACGACCCACCACCGACAATGGGCCCCGGTCCCGGTCCCGCGGGACGGTCGGCGAGCCGCCGTACGGTGGTGTCGTGGACAGCGACGGGCAGATCATCGAGTGGGCAGCGGTCGGCAGCGATATCGGGCCGCTGCTGCTCGCCGCGACCGGCAAGGGGCTGGTGCGGGTCGTCTTCCATGCGGGTGCCGACGTGCGCGCGAAGGCTCTGCGGCAGCTGGCTGCCCGGTTCGGCGCGCCTCCCGTCGAGGCCCCGGAATCCGCGCGGCTGGCCGAGCCCATAAGCCGGCTGGCGGCCTACTTCGCGGGAGAACTTCAGGAATTCGCGCTGCCGCTCGACTGGGCGCTGACCTCCGGCTTCAACCGGCAGGTATTGCGCGAACTGGCCACCGGGGTGCCCTATGGCTCCGTGGTGGGGTACGGCGACCTGGCACACCGAGTGAGGCAGCCCGGGGCGGCGCAGGCGGTGGGCGCGGCGATGGGGGCGAACCCCCTGCCGATCGTCGTGCCGTGCCACCGGGTCGTGGAGAGCGACGGTGGGCTGGGCGGCTTCGGCGGCGGCCTCGAGACGAAACGGCGGTTGCTGGCACTGGAGGGAGTTCTGCCGCAGCCTCTCTTCTGACCGTCTGACCGTCTGACCTCCTGGTGATCTCCCGGCCGGTCCGGTCGAGGAGCGGTTGAGCTGTGCTTCTGCTTCCCGGCCGACCCGTTGTCAGTGGCCCCGTTTAGCTTGGGATCACTGAAGATCAGCCGCACCGGCTGATCCGTGGGGAGAGGTGCGCCATGGCGGCTGGGCAGGCGGGGAAGACCACGTATCTGGAGCTGTCCCAGGACGACGGCGGGGCACACAAATTCTACGAAATGACCGTCGACGGCACGACGGTCACCGTCCGGTACGGACGCATCGGCGCCGACGGCCAGCGGCAGGTTTCGTCGTTCCCGACGCCGGAGAAGGCGAAAGCCGCAGCCGCGAAGAAGGTCGGCGAGAAGGTGCGGAAGGGATACGCACCGGCGGTACGGGGACAGCGCGCGGCCCGGGCCGTGACGCGACGGCAGGTCACGTCGGCGCCTTCGACCGCACGAGCGACCGCGCCGGTGCTCTGGCGTTTTCGTACCGGTGCGTCGGCGTTCGGCATCCACATCGATGCGGACCACTGCTGGGTGGGCAATCAGCGCGGCGATGTCTACACGCTGGGCCACGACGGCGAGGTGCTGGCCCGGTTCTCGTTGCCGGACGGCGTCAAGTGCCTGGTGGCCGACGACTTCTGGATCTACGCCGGATGTGACGACGGCAAGGTGTACGACCTTTCGTCCAAAGTCCCGTACGCCGCATACGAGATCGCCGAGGACGTGGACATCTTCTGGCTGGACATCCATGAGGGCGTGCTGAATGTCTCGGACCGCAGCGGGGGTCTCACCGTCATCGACCACGAAGACGAATTCCAGTGGTCGCGCCGGTCCCACGGCAACAACGCCTGGATGGTGCGCGCCGACGAAAGCGCGGTCTATCACGGACACACCGACGGCGTGACCGCCTACGCCGCGGACGGTAGCGGGGAGCTGTGGCACACCAGAACGTTCGGCAATGTTCTGTTCGGCTGGCAGGAGGAGACCGCCGTGTACGCGGGCACCGGCCGGCAGATCGTCGAGCGGCTCGCCAAGGCGACCGGCCGCAGCGAGGCCAGGTACCAGTGCGACGCAGCGGTGTACTCCTGCGCGACCTCGGCCGACGGGGAGTACGTCTTCGCCGGTGACCTGGCCTCGTCCGTCTACTGCTTCGCTGCGGACGGCACCCGGCTGTGGAAGCTCGGGACGGGCGGTGGCGCCGCGCTCTCCATGCAGTACCGCGACGAGCGGCTGTACATCGTCACCACCGACGGCGCGCTGTCCTGCATCGATGCGAGCGGGGCGGCGATCACCGCGGCGCAGGGCGGAAACGTGCCGGTCGCGATGGACGTCAAGCAAGCCGCCGCGCTACCCACCTACACCCCCACAGCGACCGTGGCCACCGTCAGTTCGCTGCCCGCCCCGGGGGCCGGGATCGTGGTGGAGTGCGTCCAGGCCGGCGGACGACTCCGGGTGCAGGTGATCTCGGACGGCTATGAGCCTTCCTGGCACGTCCAGTTCCCCCGGGCGATACGGCAGCCCGGGGCGCGCTATGTGGTGGACGCTCTGCACTCCTCATCCGGTGGCTTCTACCGGGTGCGCGGCGAGATAAAGCGCCTGGTGTAGCCGCCGGGCGCCGGCCCGATCGTGACTGTGACCGGTACCCGACGTTTGGCGCGGGGCCCGGCGTGCCAGGAATGGGGGCATGTCCGATACCACGCTGCTGCTGTCCGACGAGGTACGGGAAGCTCTCGACCGGCGCCGTCCCGTCGTCGCTCTGGAGTCGACGATCATCGCCCACGGACTGCCACGCCCGCGCAACCTGCACGTCGCCGAGGAACTGGAGGCGCTGGTACGTGATGCGGACGCTGTCCCGGCAACCATCGCCGTGCTCGATGGAAGGGCCCGTATCGGCCTGGACAAAGCCGAGTTGGAACGGGTCGCGCGTGACGACCGGTTCCGCAAGCTGGGACATCGCGATCTGGCCCCGGCTTTTGCGGCAGGGGCGAGCGGGGCAACGACCGTCTCCGCCACGGCGCTGCTGGCCTCCAGGGCCGGGATCAGGGTCTTCGCCACGGGCGGGCTCGGCGGCGTACACCGGGGCTGGACGGAGACGCAGGACGAGTCGGCGGACCTGCGGCTGCTGGCCCGGGTCCGGATCGCGGTGGTGTGCGCAGGGGTGAAGTCGATCCTGGACGTGCCGGCGACGCTCCAGCGGCTGGAGACGCTCGGCGTCGGGATCGTGGGCTACCGGACGGAGGTCTTCCCCGGGTTCTACCTCAGCAGTTCGGGAGAGCCGGTCGACTGGACGGTGCAGACCCCCGAAGACGTGGTAGGCGCCATCCGGGCGCAGGATGCGCTCGGTGGCCCCGATGCCGCACTGATCGTGGCGAACCCGGTGCCCGAGTCGGAGCAACTGAACCCTGCCCTGCACGACCTCGTTCTGGAGGAGGCCCTCGAGGAGAGCCGGGCACGCGGGATCACCGGGCAGGCGGTGACCCCGTTCCTGCTCGAGTATCTGATGCGACGGACGGAAGGAGCGTCCCTGGAGGCCAACTTGGCGGCGGTGCGAGGCAATGTGCGGCTGGCGGCGCGGATCGCGGCGGCGATGTGACCGGGCCGGGTGCGCTGCTGGTCATCGGTGATGTGGTCACCGACATCGTGGCCCGGCACCGGGCTCCGCTCACGCCCGGTACGGACACGGAGGCCGAGATCCGAAGTCTGCCGGGTGGGGCCGGTGCCAATGTCGCCTGCTGGGCCGTGCACGCGGGGCTGCGGGACGTGCGGCTCCTGGCGCGGGTCGGAGCAGAGTCGGTGGCCTGGCACGGGAGCCAGCTGCGCGGTGCCGGAGTGCGCACCCGGCTGGTCGTCGACGACCGGTCACCAACGGCGACGGTCGTCGCCCTTGTCGACTCCGCGGCCGAACGGACTTTCCTCACCGACAGCGGCGCAGCCCTGCGGTTGTCGGCCGACGACTGGTCGCCCGATCTCCTCGACGGGGTCGGACACCTCCACATTTCCGGATACCTGCTCTTCGCCGAAGCGAGCCGTGGGGCCGTCCTGCCGGCCATCCGGGAAGCGCACACGCGGGGCATCCCGGTGAGCGTGGATCCGGCATCGAGCGGATTCATCACCGCAGTCGGCGTGGACCGGTTCCTGGCACTGACGGAAGGCGTGGATGTGCTGCTGCCCAACGCGGCGGAGGCCAGTGTGCTCACCGACCTGCCGGAGCCGGCTGACGCGGCGGCGAAACTGAGCCGCCACGCGGCGTTGGTCGCCGTCACCCTGGGCGCTCGGGGCGCGTTGCTCGCGGCATCCGGCGCGGTGACCGCGCGTATCCCACCGGTCGATGCACGTGCGGTCGACTCGACGGGCGCGGGCGACGCCTTCACCGGGGGATTTCTCGCTGCCCGGCTGACGGGGGCCAACGACACGACGGCCGCGGTCACGGGCTGCCGGATGGGAGCACAGGCGGTTGCCTCACTCGGGGGCCGCCCGCCACCGTCCTGATATCCACCTCACCCTGGTAGCGCTGCGGGCCGCTTGTCCTGCGGGTGGGGTCCGGCGTCCGACGGAACCTAACCGGGTCCGCTCCAGGCCAGATGGTCAGGATGGTCCGCCCGCACCACCACGTCCGCGCTCGCCACCGGATCGGCCTCGTCCTCGTACCGCCGGAAAGCGGGCAGCACCCACTGCTCGGTCTTCTCGGTACGGCGTTGCAGGGCGCCCGGCGACAGGTGGAGATGCACGCTCAGATCGAAGGGAAACCAGTTCCCCAGCAGCAGGGGCCCGTGGACGATCAGAACCGTGCCTTCCGGCAGCTGCCGGTACGGGCTGCGGGTGGCGCGATCCGTCACCGGATCCCAGAGATCGGGCAGCACCCGCCCGCTGGCTCCCGCCTCCAGCGGCCCGAAGACCTCACGCCACAGCGCACCGGTGTCGAACCAGCTGTCGTAGTAGGAGTCCGGGTCCTGCTTGCCGTACTCGTACCGGAGCGACGCCGGGCGCAGAAAGCCCTGGGTGCTCACCACATGCACGGACCGACCGCGCGTCCGGAGCGCCTCCGCGACGGACTCTGCCAGCCGGCCGGTGGGCGCGGCGGGGGCGCCGTCCACCGCGACCTTCGGCCACGGGCCGCCGTCCGCTGCCTTCAGGGCCTCCGCATGCCGTGCGAGGGCGTCGGTCAGCCGCTCCCAGGAGATCGCTTCGAGTCGCACCTTTCCATCATCACCGAAGGCGTGGCGCCCACACATGTTCGAGTGCTTCCACGGCGATGCTTCTTCGAGCCGGCGCCGACGGTGCTGACATCGTTGGGCTTGATGCCCTTTTCAACTGCGAATGATCTGATTGTGTTTCGCCCGAGCCGGTTCGTACGGTTCGAACGAAGACCCGTCCAGCCACTGGGCGCTCTGCCGGACGAATCACTCCCGCGAAGGCCCGCATGGAAGCGCCGTGCACCGTTCCCGAGGGCCGCCCGGCACGACAGCGCAAGTCCGGAGACTCCGCACGACCCGGCGTAGCCGATACCTCTTCGAAAAGCCTTGCGTGAATGGAGCGCAACGGCAAGCACGACCGGCCGCAGTCAGCCGGGCCGTTCAAGCACGGTGCGCCGAAGGCTCCCTGCGGGCCGTGCCAGCATCTACGTGGCGAACTCGGAGTGAGGGCAGTGTTCCAGAGATGGGCCAGGGATGAGTGATGAACCCATGCAGGGTTGCTGGTCCGGCAAGACCGACCGCGTGTTGCGACTCGCCGGGTGGTACCCCGGCCGCTCAGTGTCCACGAAGGAATGGGAAAGCGTCTTGCGCGAGCAGGGACGCTTCGAGATCCATGCGACGGCAAGGCGATTTCTCACTGAGTTCGGTGGGCTGTCGGTGCCCTTCGGAGGGCCGGGCAGGACGATGGCTCGGATGGAGTTCCGGCTCGATCCGACCCTGGCAGCGTGGGACGACGAAATCTACGAGGTGCTCAGCGAGGAGGCAGGAGCGTACCTCTATCCCATCGGTGCTGCCGATCGTGGCAACAGCTACCTGGGCATCGCCCCGAATGGCGCGATCTAAACCGGCAGGGAAAGCGTGACTTTGCTGGCCGAGACCGCCGACAAGGCACTCGAGAAGCTCGTCGAGGGGATTCGGTAGCTGGGACGGCGGCCCCTGGCGCTTGCGCCGTTCCGGTTCGAGCCCCGTACAGCGGAGGCGGACAGTGAGAGACCTTGGACAGGCTCAGCGAAGGTGCCGGGGTCCGGTTAACCCACTACTTCCTGAATCCGGGCGTCCAGGAGCGGTTTCCGCACAGCGATAGGTGTATCCGGCCACGGCTTTTGCAATACGCCGTCATCGCATCAAAGGACGCTGTCGGCACTCCGCTGTACGGCGTGCGCGTGCTGGCGTCGCGGTGGCGGACGCCCACTGCCCGGCTAACGTCGCAGCGCCTCCACCGGGTCGGCGTGCGGGGTGCCCCTGGGCCACCAGTCGTCCCTGCCGGGGTCGGACTCGTAGGTATACCACCGGCCGTCCTGGCCGAAGCGCAGCTGGACCGCGCCGCCGGGGACCGTCAGATGGTTGCGCCAGGGCTGGAAACGTGGACGTCCAGCGGCGGCGAGCGCCGGGCGAGCGCGGTCGAAGGGGCCGGCCGGTGGGTCCCACGGCGTTTCCAGTACGGCCAGGCCTTGAATGCCGCCCTGCCGCCAGGCGGCGACCGCCCGGGCCAGCTCGGTGGGCGTGCGGCCGGTGGCGGCCGCGAGATCGCGATACACCTTCCGAGTCGTGGCGGTCAGCCCCGCAGTGGGGTGGGCGGCGGCCAGCCTGACCGCGTCCTGCCAGGGGGTGAGGCCGCTGACGGGGTCGATGCCGGTGGTGAGCAGCGTGTGCGCTCGGGCGGCGGCCTCGGTGGCGAGCTGCTCCAGGGAGAGCGCGGCCGGAGCGCCGGGCGCTTCGGGATAGGCCGGTGGCTGCCCGGGGTGCGGTCCGACCTGCAGTGGTGCAGGGAGCGGCGGCAGGGGGCGGGGGGTGAGCGCTTCCCTGGCGGGGATGCCTCGGGCGGGCGCCACCGTGGGCTGCTCACGGGCGGACTGGGCCGCGTTGCGCTTGGCGAGTTCGTCGAGGAGTTCCCGCTCGCTTCTGCCGCGGATCAGCAGCAGTACGAACGGGTCGGCGTCGAGCAGCTTCGCCGTTTCGTAGCAGAGGGCGGCGGCGTGCTTGCAGGGGTAGCCGCTGTCGGGGCAGGAGCAGGACGGGGTGAGGTCGCCGGGGGCCGGAAGCAGAGCGACGCCCGCATCGGCCGCCGCGTCGACCAGCGAGTGCGGCATGTCCTTGTCGAGCAGGGCGGCGATGTGGCCGGGCTGGGCGGCCGCCGCGTCCAGGAATTGGTCCCAGTCGCTGTCGGAGAGGGTCCGCAGACGCAACTCCGACCGGTAGGGGCGCGGCCTGCTGCCGTGCACGTACGACAGGATGCGGCCCGGGGCCACGTTCACCGCGGCGACGTGGCCGGCGTCGGCGTACTTCCGGCCCCGGTCGAGGCGTCCCGCATCCAGCGAGAGGGCTTCCAGGGCGGCCACCCAGGCGTTTCCCCACCAGCTGCTCATGACGGCCTCCGCAGCGACACCAGGTCGGCGAGGGCCGCGTCGTCCAGTTCGGTGAGCGCGCTCTCGCCCGAGCCGAGCACCGCGTCGGCCAGCGCTCGCTTGGCCGCGAGCATTTCGGCGATCCGGTCCTCGACCGTACCTTCCGCGATCAGCCGGTGGACCTGCACAGGCTGGGTCTGGCCGATGCGGTAGGCACGGTCGGTGGCCTGTTCCTCCACGGCCGGGTTCCACCAGCGGTCGTAGTGGATGACGTGACCGGCCCGCGTCAGGTTCAGGCCGGTGCCGGCGGCCTTCAGGGAGAGCAGGAAGACCGGGGACCGGCCGGACTGAAACCCGTCCACCATCTCCTCGCGCCGGGCCACCGGTGTGCCGCCGTGCAGCAACTGGGACCCGATACCGCGCGCCGTGAGGTGCTCCGAGAGCAGACGCGCCATCGCGACGTACTGGGTGAAGACCAGTACGGAGCCGCCCTCCGAGAGAATCGTGTCGAGGAGTTCATCGAGCAGGGCCAGCTTGCCGGAGCGTCCCGCGAGACGGCTGGGCCCCTCCTTCAGATACTGCGCGGGATGGTTGCAGATCTGTTTGAGCGCGGTGAGCAGTTTCATGATCTGGGCGCGCCGGCCGATGCCTTCGTCGTCCTCGATCACCGCCATGGATTCGCGGACCACGGCCTGGTAAAGGGAGGCTTGTTCACGGGTGAGGGAGACCGGATGGTCGGTTTCCGTCTTCGGTGGCAGTTCCGGCGCGATACCGGGGTCGGACTTCTTCCTGCGGAGCAGGAACGGCCGGACCAGCTGGGCCAGCCGTTCCACCGCGCCGTCCTCCTCGCCGTTCTCGACGATCCTGGCGTGGCGGGCCCGGAATGTCTTCAGGGGGCCGAGCAGTCCCGGTGTCGTCCAGTCGAGCAGTGCCCAGAGCTCGGACAGGTTGTTCTCGACCGGGGTGCCGGTGAGTGCGACGCGGGCCGGCGCGGGGATGGTGCGCAGGGCCTTCGCCGTCGCCGCGTTGGGGTTCTTGATGTGCTGGGCCTCGTCGGCCACGACCATGCCCCAGCGCTGAGTGGCCAGTTCGGCCGCGCTGGTGCGCATCGTTCCGTAGGTGGTGAGGACGAAACCGCCGTCCCTGCACGGGAGGGCGCGGTCCGTGCCGTGGAAGCGGCGGACCGGCACCCCCGGTGCGAAGCGGGTGATCTCCCGCTGCCAGTTGCCGAGCAGCGAGGCGGGGCACACCACGAGGGTTGGTTCGCTGCGGGCCCGGTGCAGATGGAGGGCGATCAGGGTGATCGTCTTGCCCAGTCCCATGTCATCGGCAAGGCAGCCGCCGAGCCCCAGCGAGGTCATGAGATCGAGCCAGCCGAGACCGCGCAGCTGGTAGTCCCGCAGAGTGGCGTCCAGCCCCGGCGGCTGGGGCGGTGCGGCGGCCTCGGTGGTCAGTCGGGTGTGCAGCGCGGCGAGCGCGCCCACCGGTACGGCTTCGACCGTCTCGCCGTCCACCTCGGCGCTGCCGGTGAGCGCGACGGACAGCGCGTCCACCGGCTCCAGCAGCCCCAGCTCCCGCTTGCGCGCCTTGCGTACGAGGTCGGGGTCGACCACCACCCACTGGTCGCGCAGCCGCACGATCGGGCGGTGCGCTTCGGCCAGGGCGTCCATCTCGGCGTCGGTCAGCCGGTCGTCGCCGAGAGCGAGTTGCCAGCTGAAGGAGAAGAGTTCGTCCGCGTCGAAGAAGGGGGTGCCGTCGGTGGCCGATCCCGGCGCGGGCCGCACCACGGCGGTGGCGGTCAGGGACCGGACCATGTCGCGCGGCCAGTGCACGGCCACCCCGGCTGCGTCGAGCCGGGGAGCCGCCGGCCCGAGCAGCTCGTACAGCTCCTCCTCGGAGAGAGGCAGCACGTCGGGCACCGGCTGCTCGAGCAGGCCGGCCAGGGGCGGCCAGATCCGCGCCGCGCGCCGCAGTGCGAGCACCGCGTCGATCCGCGCCCGGGGGCCGAAGTGCTCGTCGCCCTCGCCGGCCCAGAGCCGGCCGGCGTCGATGACCAGCGTCGGGTCGGCGAGACTGTGCACCTGAACGACGGCAGCGCCGGCCCGCCGCTCCGCTGACCCGGGGTCCTCGGAGTGGTCGAAGAGGTCGTATCCGGAGAAGTCGAGGCGCAGGGAGACCTGCACGCCGGCGTCCGATCCCGCTGCCACCTCCATGCTCCACTCGCGCAGCCCCGGCAGATGCTGCGCCCCGGGGGCCGCATAGGGGGCGCCCACCGCATGTGCCGCGGCCGGGGTGCGGGGCAGGCTGTCGGCGACCGCATCAAGGAACGCGCGCAGCAGTGCCTCGGGCTGGGGCAGCTCGATCGGGGTGCGGCCGGGCAGCGGCGTGGCATGCGCCTCGGGCGGCATGGCTGCGGCGACGGCCCGCAGGTGCGCGATGTCCTCGGCGTCCAGCGGACCGGCCCGCCAGGCGTCATGGTCATCTGCGGTCAGGCCGGGGAGCAGCCGCCCTCGCGCGACCAGCTGCAGGGCGTGCAGCGCGGCCGCGCCCCAGCAACGGGCGGCGGGGTGCGCCACCGGGGACTGCCGGGCAGCGATCAGCAGCGGCAGCGCTTCCGCCACGGGCATCAGTACGGCAGGGACGGTGCGGCGGCGGGCCGCGACGCCCTGTTGCCGTACGACCATGAGCTCGTCAGGCCCCGTTTCCTCGCCCGCCGGATCCCAGAAGGCGAACCGGCCGTCCCGGGGCAGCGCGGCAGGCAGAAACACGGCGGCTCTGCGGCCGAGAACAGCAGCCGTCGCCGCACCGGCCCCGCTGTCCTGCGCTGCCCCCGACACCCCGCTCACCTGCTCTCCGCGCCCCGGCCCCGCCCTGGTTCTGATCTGTCTGCGAGTCTAGGCGGGGGGTCTGACAACGGGCATCGAGCGGGGAAAGCACCGCAGGCCGGGCCCGATGATCAGCTACTGGCAGTGCGCGTCACGCTGTCCCGGGGCCGCCCCGTCCGCTCAGCGCACCCCGCTCCACAGGGCGCGCTCCGCCGACCGCGGGTCCGGCTCGACGGCCGTCTGCTCGCCGAAGACCATGGTGGTACGGCTCGGCGTCGCAGCGCCCCGGGTTGCCGTGCCCACCCCGTCGTACGCCGCCCAGCCGGGGTTCCCCGTCGTCGCGAAAGCCACCCACGCGCCGTGCATGGCATCCGCGAGCGGCTGCGGCGGATGGTCCCCCAGCATCGGGGCATACGAGGGGTCTGCCAGGTTGTCGAAGACGAAGCCCAGCTCGGAAGCATGGCAGGCGCCGAGCCTTCCGCCGTACTGCGGAGAGCGCCAGGCGAATTCGTACACATGTGAACCGGGGACCGCCTCGGCGAGACGGAGCGCGGGAATCCGGTAGAACCAGTCAGTCACCACCGCGTCGAACAGTTCGCCGGGCGTCGCCCCGGGCCGGGTGGCCCGATACACCGCGAGCGCGCGGTCCGGGTCCAGGCCGTAACCTGCCACGACCAGCCGCAGCCGCTCTTCGGTGATGGTGTCCATCCGCTCGGTGGGGACCATGAACAGCCGGTTCTCCTCCCGGTTACTGCCCACCAGCAGGTCGACACCGCAGTCCGGACCGGGCAGCGTGAGCTCCGGGAGCACCGGTTCGAACGGCATCATGTTGAGCGCCGCTTCCCCCCACAGGGCGGGATCCGGTCGGCTGCCGACCTCGGCGCGCAGCCTTCCCTGCGCGAGCAGCAGCTCCGCGAGGGGTACGGCGGCGAAGGCTTCCGCGGTCGCTGCGATCCCCAGGTTCCCGGCGAGCCGCGCCGTGATCAGCGCGGCCGAAGCCGGCCGCAGGAAGTGATGCGCCGCCCCGCTCTGCAAAGCCGCCCGGCGGAACAGCCCGCGAGCCTCCTTCATCCCCAGCAGCGCTCCGATGCTCATCGCTCCGGCCGACTCCCCGAACACCGTCACCCGGTCCGGGTCACCGCCGAAGGACGCGATGTTCTCCCGCACCCACTGCAGGGCCGCGATCTGGTCGAGCAGCCCACGGTTGTCCGGCACGCCGTCGATGTGCAGAAAACCGTCCACCCCCAAGCGGTAGTTGACCGTCACACAGACCACCCCGTCACGGGCGAAGGCACCGCCGTGGTAGGCCGACGCCGAACCGGAGCCGTTCGAGAAAGCCCCCCCGTGCAGCCACACCAGCACCGGCAGGCCGCCGTTGGGTCCCGGCTGCGGTGTCCAGACGTTCAGGTTCAGGCAGTTCTCGCCGTCCTGGTCGAGATCCTCGGGGATCAGGGCGTCGAACGGCGGGGCGTACGGAGCCTTCGGCGCGGTAGCGCCGTACGCATGCGCCTCCCGTACGCCGTCCCACGACGCGGGCGGCTCCGGAGCGCGGAACCGGCGCGGGCCGAACGGAGCTGCCGCGAACGGGATGCCGAGAAAGGACGCCACCCCGTGGTCGCCCATCCGCCCGCGGACCGCCCCCTGGCGCGTCATGCACACCGGCTCCGTGCGGTTGCGGCTCTCTGTGTTCGATTCTCTGTTCAATTCGCATCCCATCGGGTCGTCGCAGCCGCCGTTTCGGCTACCCCCCTCGTACCGTGCGGCGGACCTCCCCGTAAAGATCCCGGGACTTGTCGCTCCACGGAAGGGCAACAACCGATGGGCAGCAGCAGATGGTCAGCGGCAGATGATTCCGCCGCACGGCGTCCCCCGTGCGGCGGAACAACGGATGCCGTGCGGCGGCGCACCCGGCAGAGTTGCCACCACCAGTGACTCTCCGCAGAGACGGGACCGCCCATGTCCGTTCACCGGCGTCTCGGCATCATCGCCGGGGCACTGCTCCTGTCCCTCGGTGTCGCCGGATGCTCCGGCCTCGGCCGCACGGCCGTCGGTCCGATCACGTACATCACCCCCACCGACCAGACGGTCACCGTCCACAGCCCGAAAGTCACCGGGTGTCACCCACTGCTGCGCGGGGGCGCCAAGAGCGTCCAGAATCAGACGCTGATCGACATGGTGCTGTACCCGGGCCGCGCCTGTACCGGTAAGCCCACGTCGTACAACGCCACGACGCTGAGCGTCCGGGTGACGCCTCCGCTGGGGGTGTGGCGCAGCTATTCGCTGGTCCACTGACACGCCGTCACGGCTGTCCGGCGCGAACTCGGCGGACGGGCAGCGCCCGGACCCAGGTCTCGTCCTCCGTCAGGTAGGTGTCGACAGCGAGCCCCGCTGCCAGCAGGTGGTTCTCGAACTCCGGACGGGTCAGTGGGCGCGACAGGAACGTCTGTGTCCAAGTTGCATCCGGGTAGGTGTACTCGCAGAGCATGGAGTCGACCCCGTCGCCGACGGGCGTCGCCGACACGATCCGCACGGTCCCGGCGCCGTTGTCCCGTGTCCTGGGCACATCGCTGTGCCAGTCCAGGCCCTCACGCTGGATCAGCACACAGCCGGCGTCCCCGACATGCCGGCGGCAGACACGCAGCATGCCACGGCGGACCTGCGGATCACCGGCGTGCACCAGGAACGACGCCAGCAGCACCACGTCGAAGGTCTCGCCGAGATCGAGGGTTTCGATGGGGCTGCACACGGTGCGGGCGCCCTGGACGTGCTCCAGCATCTCGGGCGACTCGTCGACCGCCGTCACGGCGAGGCCGCGGTCGAGCAGCGGCCGGGTCACCCGCCCCGCTCCGCTGCCCAGTTCGAGGACGGACGCGCCGGCGGGCACCGCCGCCTCGATCACATCCGGTTCATGGCCGACCGGCAGCCGCTTGTACAGCTCGACGGAACAACCGTCGGGTGTCCTGGCTCCGGGCCCGGTCCCCGCGTACCCCTCACGCATCCGAACGCTCATGCAAGGCAGAACGAACGCGCCCGGGCCGCCGTTCCCGTCAGTCCTGCGTGTCGTGTTCGTCGCCCGGGGCATCGGCGTCGCCTTGTTGGCCGGCGTCGAAGCGGGCCGCTTCGAGGTACTCCGGCTTGGGGTCGAGCGCCGCAGCGAGCCGGAAGTGACGCCTGGCCTGATCCGGGCGGCCGGCCCGCTGAAAAGTGCGGGCCAGCGCGAAGTGGGCGAAGGCGTTGTCCGGTTCGCGTTCCAGCACCAGTTGGAACTCCAGCTCGGCGGGGCGCAGCTGAGCGGCCAGGAAGAAGGCACGGGCGCGCAGCAGACGGGCCGCGGTGTTCTCCGGGTGGACCGCGATGACCTCGTCGAGAAGCTTGATCGCGCCTCGCGGGTCACGTGCCGTCAGCAGTTGTTCCGCCGCGCGGTAGTCGATGACGTGGGTCTCGGGATTGCTGTGCGACATGGCCTGTCTTTCCTCTCGTTGCTGCTCACTCTTCCGTGGTGGCCGGTGGCCGCTCGTTCCTGGTGCCGGTCGCCCGGCGCACCGCACGCTCGGACAGTTGTGCCCAGACTTTGCGGACCTGCGGCTCGAGCGCTTCGAGCGGACCGTCGTTGTCGATCAGTACGTCGGCGATCTCACGGCGTTGTTCCCGCGTGGCCTGGGCGGCCATCCGGGCGCGCGCCTCGGATTCCCGCATGCCGCGGAGCCGCACCAGTCGCTCGAGCTGGGTCTCGGGCGCGGCGTCCACTACGACGACCAGGTCGTACAGCAGGGCGAGACCGTTCTCCGTCAGCAGCGGTACGTCATGGACGACGACCGCGTCCGCCGCTGCCCGGCTCTCCAACTCGGCCGAGCGGTCCCGGACGAGCGGGTGCACGATCGCGTTCAGCGCCGCCAGGCGGTCCGCGTCCGAAAACACGATCGAGCCGAGCTTGGGACGGTCCAGCGTTCCGTCCGCCGTGAGGACGGACTCGCCGAACACCTCAACAACCGCGGCCAGGCCGGGAGTTCCCGGCTCGACCACCTCTCGGGCGATACGGTCGGAGTCCACCAGCACTGCTCCGTACGAAGCGAGCAGACGGGACACTTCGCTCTTTCCGGCACCGATTCCGCCGGTCAACCCAACTTTCAGCATGACGAGAGCCTACGGGCCGTGCGGTCGCACTGGTCTTCCCCGGGCCGGGCGGCCTCCTTCGTCAGATCTCGCCCTCGCGCTCGGCGAGGAAGCGTTCGAACTCGCGGCCGATCTCGTCGGCCGACGGCAGTTCGACCGCCTCGGCGACCAGATTGGCCCGGGTTTCGGATCCGGCCAGTGCGTCGTACTGGTGCTCAAGTCCCTGGACGAGAGAGACCAGTTCCTCGTCACCCTCGCCGATCTGGCGCTCGATCTCGTCCTGCGTGCGCTGGGCTTCCGTACGCAGGGAGTGCGCCACGCCCGGCAGTACCAGCCCGGTCGCCGCTGTGACCGCTTCGAGGGCGGTCAGCGCGGCGTCCGGATACGACGAACGGGCGACGTAATGCGGAACATGCGCGGACACACCGAGCACATCGTGTCCCTTCTGGGCGAGCCGGTACTCGACCAGCGACTCGGCGCTGCCCGGCACCTGGGCCTCGTCGAAGGGCGAACGGCGCCCGGGCATCAGGTCCAGACGGTTGCCGTGCGGGGTGACGCCCACCGGACGGGTGTGCGGCACGCCCATCGGGATCCCGTGGAAGCTCACCGAGAGGCGTACACCGAGCCGCTCGACGATCTGCTCCACGGCTGCGGCAAAGCGCTCCCACTCGACATCCGGCTCGGGCCCCGACAGCAGCAGGAACGGCGCGCCGGTGGCGTCCTGTACCAGGCGCACGTCGAGCGTCGGCGTCTCGTAGTCCGTCCACTGGTCACGCTTGAAGGTGAGCAGCGGACGGCGGGCGCGGTAGTCCACCAGCCGGTCGTGGTCGAACCGCGCCACCACTTGATGAGGCAGGGCGTCCAGCAGGCCCTCGACGATCTGATCGCCGGTCTCGCCCGCGTCGATGTACCCGTCGAAGTGGTAGAGCATGACAAGTCCGGCCGATTCCTGGGCCAGCGCCACGTCGACGACTGCCAGGCCCTTCGGCTCCCATGCGTACAAATCCTGCGGATCAAGCACGATTACCGCTCCTCCTCGTGTTCATGGAGGAGAACGCACCGTGGGACGTGAGCATTCCCCGGGTGCTTGCGCGCGACACAGATAGCCCTCGGCGGCGGCGGTCCGGCACGAGCAAGGCCCGCCCCCGGGAAGGGAGCGGGCCTTGCTTTCAGCTGTTCACCAGCGGCTCTTCATCAGCCGCTGTTCTCACCGACAGGGCACCGGAGCGTCAGCTCTGGCCACCGGCCAGCTTCTCGCGCAGGGCGGCCAGCGCCTCGTCCGACGCCAGGGCGCCGGAGTTGTCGTCCGACTCCGAGGAGTACGAACCACCGCTGGAAGCACCCGCACCGGCGCCGGCGCCGGGAGCCGGGGCGGCAGCGCCCTCGGCAGCGGCGGCCTCGTCAGCCTCGCGGGACTTGATGACCTGGGCCTGGTGCTGCTCGAAGCGCTGCTGCGCCTCGGCGTACTGGCCCTCCCACGCCTCGCGCTGGGTCTCGAAGCCCTCGAGCCAGTCGTTGGTCTCGGGGTCGAAGCCCTCGGGGTAGATGTAGTTGCCCTGGTCGTCGTACGACGCGGCCATGCCGTACAGCGTCGGGTCGAACTCGACCGAGGCCGGGTCGGCACCGAAGGACTCGTTGGCCTGCTTCAGCGAGAGGCTGATGCGGCGGCGCTCGAGGTCGATGTCGATGACCTTGACGAAGATCTCGTCGTTGACCTGGACGACCTGCTCCGGGATCTCCACGTGGCGCTCGGCCAGCTCGGAGATGTGGACCAGACCCTCGATGCCCTCGTCGACGCGGACGAACGCACCGAACGGAACGAGCTTGGTGACCTTACCGGGAACGACCTGCCCGATCTGGTGCGTACGGGCGAACTGCTGCCACGGGTCTTCCTGCGTCGCCTTGAGCGACAGCGACACGCGCTCCCGGTCCATGTCGACGTCGAGGACCTCGACGGTGACTTCCTGGCCGACCTCGACGACCTCGGAGGGGTGGTCGATGTGCTTCCAGGAGAGCTCGGAGACGTGCACGAGACCGTCGACGCCGCCCAGGTCCACGAAGGCACCGAAGTTGACGATCGAGGAGACGACGCCGGAGCGGACCTGACCCTTCTGCAGGGTCGTGAGGAACGTCTGGCGGACCTCGGACTGGGTCTGCTCGAGCCAGGCACGGCGGGACAGGACCACGTTGTTGCGGTTCTTGTCCAGCTCGATGATCTTGGCCTCGAGCTCCTTGCCCACGTAGGGCTGGAGGTCGCGGACGCGACGCATCTCGACGAGGGAGGCCGGGAGGAAGCCACGGAGGCCGATGTCGAGGATGAGACCACCCTTGACGACCTCGATGACGGTACCGGTGACGATGCCGTCTTCTTCCTTGATCTTCTCGATGGTGCCCCAGGCACGCTCGTACTGAGCGCGCTTCTTCGAGAGGATCAGGCGGCCTTCCTTGTCCTCCTTCTGGAGAACCAGGGCCTCGATCTCGTCGCCGACCTTGACGACCTCGTTCGGGTCGACGTCGTGCTTGATCGACAGCTCGCGGCTCGGGATGACGCCTTCGGTCTTGTAACCGATGTCGAGGAGAACCTCGTCCCGGTCAACCTTGACGATGACGCCGTCAACGATGTCGCCGTCGTTGAAGTACTTGATCGTCTCGTCGATCGCCGCGAGGAACGCGTCCGCGTCGCCGATGTCGTTGACCGCAACCTGCGGCGTGGTGGCGGTGGTCTCGGTGCTGCTCGTCATGTGGGAAAGGGCTCCGGTACGGACATTGAAGTCGTAGGTACTGCTACGCCGGGAGCCCGTATCGCCTCTGCAGACGCCGGACAGCCTAGGAAGCGCCGATCCGGTCCCGTGCTCGTTGCCGAACACGTCGGTGGCGCCTCGATAACCGAGGGGACATGCAACAGATGCAAGCGCAGCCTGCTAGGTCTGAGGAGCGCAGGCTCGCAGCGCAACTTGTAGCATACGGGGACGGCTGGACACGGTCAATGCGCGAAGGCGCACACCCGGGGCAGATCGCCCCAATCCCGGCACAATTTCAGTCGTACGAGGCCAGATCGGCCGCAGCGCCCTCATCAACATACGCCGCCGCACGCTCCCGACGATGCCGCCGCACGCTCCCGACGATACAGACAGGCACGATGACCACAGAGTACGAACCCGAAGCGACACGTCGTGCCGCCGGGGACACCGAGAGCAGCCGGGCCAACCGTGGCTGGTGGGACCGCAACGCCGACGAGTACCAGAACGAGCACGGCTCGTTCCTCGGTGACGACCGCTTCGTCTGGGGCCCCGAGGGGCTCGACGAAGTGGAGGCGGAGCTGCTCGGCCCGGCCGAGGACCTGGCCGGGCTCGACGTGCTGGAGATCGGCGCGGGCGCCGCGCAGTGCTCCCGCTGGCTGGCCGCCCAGGGCGCCCGCCCGGTGGCCCTGGACGTCTCGCACCGCCAGCTCCAGCACGCCGTGCGCATCAGCGAGAACGGTGCCGCCAGGGTGCCGCTGGTGGCGGCCGACGCGTCGGTCCTGCCTTTTCGGGACGGTTCCTTCGACCTGGCCTGTTCCGCCTACGGCGCGGTGCCCTTCGTGGCCGACCCGGTGCAGGTCTTCCGCGAGGTCAGGCGGGTCCTGCGGCCCGGCGGGCGCTGGGTCTTCTCCGTCACCCACCCGATCCGCTGGGCCTTCCCCGACGAGCCCGGGCCCGAGGGCCTCACGGTCACCTCGTCCTACTTCGACCGCACCCCGTACGTCGAACAGGACGAGCGGGGCAACGCGGTGTACGTCGAGCACCACCGCACCCTCGGCGACCGGGTGCGCGACGTGGTGGCCGGCGGTTTCCGGCTGGTGGATCTGGTCGAACCGCAGTGGCCCGCCTGGAACACCTCCGAGTGGGGCGGCTGGTCCCCGCTGCGGGGCGAGCTGATCCCCGGGTCGGCGATCTTCATCTGCGTACGAGACTGAACGGGTGATCCGCACCGGCGCGCTCGACGCGCTGCCCGTCCGTACCGCCCTGCCCGCACTCGAGCAGGCGCTCGACGAGCACGGCACAGCCGTGCTGTGCGCCCCTCCGGGCACCGGGAAGACCACCCTGGTACCGCTGGTGCTCGCGGGTCTGGCCGGGGAAGCGGCCGGGCGCCGCCCGGTGCGCGGCGTGGTCGTCGCCGAACCGCGCAGGATCGCCGCCAGGGCCGCGGCCCGCAGGATGGCCTGGCTGATCGGCGAGAAACCCGGCGGCCGGGTGGGTTTCACGGTCCGCGGAGAGCGAGTGGCGGGTCCGGAAACCGTGGTGGAGGTGGTCACCACCGGGGTCCTGCTGCAGCGCCTCCAACGTGATCAGGAGCTGTCCGGCGTCGACGTGGTGATCCTCGACGAGTGCCATGAGCGGCACCTCGACGCGGACACCGTGGCAGCGTTCCTGCTGGATGTGCGGGCGGCGCTCCGGCCCGAGCTGCGGCTGCTCGCCGCGTCGGCGACGACCGACGCCCAGGGATGGTCGCGGCTGCTCGGCGACGCGCCGGTCGTCGAGGCGCACGGGGTCGCACACCCGGTGGAGACGGTGTGGGCGCCGCCGCCCCGGCCGGTGCGTCCACCGCACGGGACGAGAGTGGATCCGGCGCTGCTCACCCATGTCGCGTCGGTCGTCCGGCGGGCGCTGGCCGAACGGACCGGTGACGTGCTGTGTTTCCTGCCCGGAGTCGGTGAGATCAGCAGGGTCGCCGGACAGCTGAGCGGTCTGGACGCGGAGGTCCTCCAGGTGCACGGCCGGGCGCCTGCCGCGGTGCAGGACGCGGTGCTCGCCGGGTCGGAGGGACGGCGCGTGGTGCTTGCGACCTCGGTCGCCGAGTCCTCGCTGACCGTGCCCGGTGTGCGGGTGGTCGTCGATGCGGGCCTGGCCCGCGAGCCGCGCACCGACCATGCCCGCGGGCTGAGCGCGCTCACCACCGTGCGCGCCTCACAGGCCGCTTCCCGGCAGCGCGCCGGGCGGGCCGGGCGGGAGGCGCCCGGCGCCGTGTACCGCTGCTGAACGGAGGCGGAGCATCATCGGCTCACCCCCTTTCCGGCCCCGGAGATCAAGGTCGCCGATCTGGCGGCCTTCGCTCTGCAGGCCGCCTGCTGGGGAGACCCGTCGGCCGCCGGTCTCGGCCTGCTGGACTCGCCACCGGCAGGGGCGATGGGCGCTGCGCGTGCGGTACTGGCCGCGATCGGTGCGGTGGGCGCGGACGGCCGGGCCACCGGCCGCGGGGTTCGGATGGCCCGGCTCGGTGTCCATCCGCGGGTGGCACGGGCGCTCCTCGACGGCGCGCCCGAACTCGGCGTGCGCCGCGCGGCGGAGGTGGTCGCCCTGCTCAGCGAGGAACCGCCCCGCGAGTACGGCGACGACCTGGCGGCCGCCTGGCGAGCCGCCCGCTCCGGAAGCGACGCCTATGCGGCCCGCTGGCGCCAGGAGACCCGGCGGCTCGCCTCGGGCATCGAACGCCGCACCGCGAGAGGCGGGGGTGGCGGCGAGCGGCAGAGCGACGACGCCGCAGCCGGTCTGGTCGCCGCCCTCGCGTTCCCCGAACGGGTCGCCCGCGCCCGGGGCGACGGCGCGTTCCTGATGGCTTCGGGGACCGGTGCCGAGGCGGCGGCCGGCTCACGGCTGCGCGGCTCCGACTGGCTGGCGGTGGCGGTCGCGGACCGGCCAGCCACGGCCGCGTCCGCCCGGGTGCGCCTGGCGGCGGTCATCGACGAGGACACGGCGCGATGCGCCGCCGGGCATCTGGTCGGCTCGGCCGAAGAGGTCCGCTGGGAGGACGGCGATGTGCTGGCACGGCGGGTGGAGCGGCTGGGTGCCGTCGAACTCGCCGTGCGGCAGCTGAAGAACCCGGCGCCCGCTGCCGTCCGCATGGCGATCCTCGACGGGCTGCGGCGCGAAGGGCTCGGACTGCTGCGCTGGTCGCCGCACGCCCGGGAACTGCGGCAGCGGCTGGGCTTCCTGCACCGCGAAGTGGGCGGCGGCTGGCCGGACGTCTCGGACGCGGCGCTGCTCGCCGGAGCCGACGGGTGGCTGGAACCCGAACTGTCACGGGCACGGCGCAGGGCGGACCTGGCGCGCATCGAGGCAGGGCAGGCGCTGAACCGGCTGCTGCCCTGGGCGACCGGTGAGGCCTCGCGCCTGGACGAGCTGGCGCCCGAACGGTTCGAGGTGCCCAGCGGGTCACGGGTCAGGCTGGACTACAGCGGTCCGCAGCCGGTGCTCGCGGTGAAGCTGCAGGAGCTCTTCGGCCTGGCCGAGACCCCGTCCGTCGCGGGCGTGCCGGTGTTGGTGCATCTGTTGTCCCCGGCCGGACGCCCGGCTGCCGTCACCGCCGATCTGGCGTCCTTCTGGCAGGACGGTTACCGGTCGGTGCGGGCCGAACTGCGCGGCCGATACCCCCGCCACCCGTGGCCCGAGGACCCTTCGACGGCTCAGCCGACGCGGTACACGAAGGCGCGCCAGAACCGCGGGCGGTAGCGGGCCGCACCGGACCGCGGTCGGGGAGGGGCTCGGGTCCGGCCGCCGGCCCGCGCCGAACCCCTCCCGTTACGGCCGTTACGGCGTGGAGCAGGGCTGCGGGCTGCTGCCGCTCGGCGAGGGAGTGGGCGACGGCGAATCGCTCGCGCTTCCCGACGGGGTGGGCCTGGGGGTGGCCGAGTCCGCCGGTGACGGGCTCACACTGTCGGAGGGCGACGGGGTGGGGCTGGGACTGCCCGAGGGCGACGGTGACGGGCAGCCGGAGCCGCTCGGCGAGGGTGACGGGGAGCCGGACGGCGTGGGCGACGGGCTGACACTGCCCGACGGGGTGGGCTTGGGCTTGCCGCTCTTGGCCGGGCTCGGACTGGAGATCGTGCCCGAACCCGTTTTGGTCGGCTTCGGCGACGGCGTCCCGTTCGGCTCGGGGTGCGCGCTCGGCGAGGCCGTCGGGGCCGCCGAACTGCCGCCGGACCGCTTGCCGTTGCTGTCGCCGTACCCCTGGCCCCCGGGTCCGGTGCCGACCGGCAGCACGCCGGTGCCGTCCGGGACTCCGTGGCTGCCCTTCTTGTAGAAATCGAACCAGGACAGCACCGTGTTCAGATATGCCTGCGAGTGGTTGTAGCCCAGAATCGACTGGTCGAGATCGTGTTTGACCGCGAGGTTCCGGCCGTAGGCGCACAGGTAACGGCCGGTGGCGAGCGCGGCGTCGAAGACGTTGTTCGGGTCCTTGCGTCCGTCGCCGTTCCCGTCCTGGCCCCAGACCGCCCAGGTCGCGGGAATGAACTGCATCGGGCCGACCGCCCGGTCATGCACCGCGTCACCGTCGTACTGACCGTGGTCGGTGTCGGAGATGTTGGCGAAGCCGACCCCGTTGAGCACCGGGCCGAGAATCGGCGACAGAGTGGTGCCCGCGGAATCCACCCGGCCACCGCGCGCCTGACCCGACTCCACCTTGCCGATCGCCGCGAGCAGTTGCCACGGGAGGTGGCAGCCCGGGTCGCTGCCCGCGACCGCCTGCTGCGCCTGCCGGTAAGCGGCGAGCACCGAGGCGGGAATGCCCGCCTCGGCCGCCCCGGCGGGCGTGGTGACCGAGGTCGCCGGCTTGTCGGGAGTGGTCAGCGGCGGGAGGTCCGTGAAGTACGGCGAGCCGCCACTGACCGGGGTACCCGGTGGTGGCGTCGCATCCGCTGCCTGCTCCTTGCCCGGGGACTGGCTGACCACGGCGCCCGGCGCCTGCGAGGCGGTCATCGCCGCCACCGCGAGCGCGGCCATCGTGGTCGCTGCCGCACCCTTGCGCAGCCGGCTCCCGAAATGCGGTGCCATACGTGTGGTCCCTCCCCGTCGACTGCTCTTCGCGCTCCCCAGCGCAGGACTCCGGTGACCCTACGACAACTCCCCGCGCCACAACACCGGTCACTGGCCCCTTTTCACCGTTTCTTCAGCTCCGGACGGCCCCGGGCGCACGCGTCAGTGCGCCGCCGACTCCCAGTCCGCGCCCACCCCCACCGACACATCCAGCGGAGCGCGCAGCCGCACCGCGGCGGCCATCTCTCTGCGGAGGATCTCCTCGACCGCGACCCGTTCGCCGGGAGCGATCTCCAGCACGATTTCGTCGTGCACCTGAAGCAGCATCCGCGAGGTGAGCCCCGCCTCGGCCAGCGCCCGGTCGACGTTCAGCATGGCGACCTTCACGATGTCCGCGGCGGTGCCCTGGATCGGGGCGTTCAGCGCCATCCGCTCGGCCATCTCACGGCGCTGGCGATTGTCGCTGTTGAGATCGGGCAGATAACGGCGCCGGCCGAGCATGGTCTGCGTGTAACCGGTCGCCCTGGCCTCCTCGACGACCCGCTGCAGATAGTCCCGCACCCCGCCGAACCGCTCGAAGAAGGTGTTCATCAGCGCGCGCGCCTCGCCCGCCTCGACGTTCAGCTGCTGGGACAGGCCGAACGCCGAAAGCCCGTAGGCAAGTCCGTACGACATGGCCTTGATCTTGCGGCGCATCTCCGGGTCGACGGCGGACTTCTCCACACCGAACACCTGCGAGGCGACCGTGGTGTGCAGATCCTCGCCCGAGGTGAACGCCTCGATCAGGCCCTCGTCCTCCGACAGGTGCGCCATCACCCGCAGTTCGATCTGGCTGTAATCGGCGGTCATCAGCGACTCATAACCCTCACCGACGACAAAGCCCCGGCGGATCGCCCGGCCCTCGTCCGTACGCACCGGGATGTTCTGCAGGTTGGGGTCGGTGGACGAGAGCCGCCCGGTGGCGGCCACCGTCTGGTTGTACGTGGTGTGGATACGGCCGTCCGCGGCCACCATCTTGACCAGACCCTCGACGGTCACCCGCAGCTTCGCCTGCTCACGGTGGCGCAACATGATCACCGGCAGGTCGTGCTCGGTCTGCGCCGCCAGCCAGGCAAGCGCATCCGCGTCCGTCGTGTAGCCGGTCTTCGTCTTCTTCGTCTTCGGCAACCCCAGCTCGCCGAAGAACACCTCCTGGAGCTGCTTGGGCGAGCCGAGGTTGAACTCGTGCCCGACAGCCCCGTGCGCCTCCTTCACCGCCTGCTGGACGGCGCCCGCGAACTGCTGCTCCAGAGCCTCCAGATGGGCGCGGTCAGCTGCGATGCCATGGCGCTCCATACGGGCCAGCAGCGCAGACGTGGGCAACTCCACATCGTGCAACAGCCCCGCCGCGCCGACCTCCTCGAGCCGCGCACCGAACGCCTCACCCAGGTCGAGGACCGCGCGGGCCTGCGTCATCAGGGCGTCCGCCTCGGCCCGCTCGTCCGTGCCGAAAGCGAGCTGCCCGTCCGCAGGAGCGGCCGGCGCCAGCTCACGCCCCAGATACTCCACCGTCAGCGCGTCGAGCGCGAAGGAACGCCGGCCCGGCTTCACCAGATAGGCGGCCAGCGCGGTGTCCATGGTGACACCGTCGACGCTCCAGCCATGCTCCGGGAAGACCCGCATGGCGTTCTTCGCGTTGTGCATCACCTTGGCGCTCGCCGGATCCGCCATCCACCCGGCGAAAGCACGCTCGTCCGCCTCATCGAGCTGCGTGGTGTCGAACCAGGCGGCCGCACCACCCGCCGCGGCCAGTGCGATCTCGGTGACGCTGCCGACGCCCAGCGCCCACGTCCCGACCATGGCCACACCCAGCGGCTGCCCGCCGTGCTCCGCCAGCCAGGGCGCCAGCTCGCCCGAAGCCAGCACCGAACCATCGATCTCCACCCCGGCCGCCACCGGCGCGCTCTGCTCCTCGCCTGCACCCGGATCGACGGCCAGCAGACGCTCCCGCAGACTCGGATTGCGGATCTCCAGCACGTCCAGCACGCCCGCCAGCGCCTCCCGGTCGTACGCGGCGCGCTCCAGCTCCGCGGGCCCCTTCGGCAACTCCACGTCACGCACCATCTCGGTGAGCGTGCGGTTGAGCTTCACCGACTCCAGATGATCGCGGAAATTCTGCCCGGCCTTCCCCTTCACCTCGTCGGCACGCGCCACAAGATCGGCGAACGAGCCGAACTGGTTGATCCACTTCGCGGCCGTCTTCTCACCGACCCCCGGGATACCGGGCAGATTGTCCGACGGGTCGCCCCGGAGGGCGGCGAAATCCGGATACTGCTGCGGAGTCAGCCCGTATTTCTCCTCGACCTTCTCCGGCGTGAAACGGGTCAGCTCCGAGACACCCTTGGTCGGATACAGCACCGTGACACGGTCCGTGATCAACTGGAAGGAATCACGGTCACCGGTGACGATCAGCACCTCGAAGCCGGCCGCCTCGGCCTGCGTGGCCAGCGTGGCGATCACATCGTCCGCCTCGAACCCGTCGATCGCGAACCGGTCGACCCGCATGGCGTCCAGCAACTCGCCGATCAGCTCGACCTGTCCCTTGAACTCGTCCGGGGTCTTCGCACGGTTCGCCTTGTACTCCGGGAACTCCTGCGACCGCCACGTCTTGCGGGACACGTCGAAAGCCACCGCGAAATGCGTCGGCGCCTCATCGCGCAGCGTGTTCGCCAGCATCGACGCGAAGCCATAGATGGCATTCGTCGTCTGACCGCTCGCGGTCGTGAAATTCTCCGCGGGCAGGGCGAAAAACGCCCGGTACGCCAGAGAATGCCCGTCCATGAGGAGCAGGCGGGGGCGGGTGTCTGCGGTCTGCTTCGATGCTGTCTTGGCCACGGAACCGATCCTGCCACGGGGCACCGACAATCCAGACCTCCAGGCACCTCCGCACAGCGGCGACCGGGGCACATGACAGGATCGGGCACGCACACAGAACCGCCCGCTCGAAGGGGAGCGCCCATGGCTGCCAAGCCGCCCGCAGGTGACCCGGTCCAGGACGCGCCGCAGGTCGCAGCCCCACAGCACGCCGCCGCAGGCCTCCCCGCCATCGGCCACACCCTGAAGATCGCCCAGCAGCAGATGGGCGTGGTCCGCACCGCGCAGACCCTCCTCAAGGTCAACCAGAAGGACGGCTTCGACTGCCCGGGCTGCGCCTGGCCCGAAGGCGACAAACGGCACACCGCGGAATTCTGCGAGAACGGCGCCAAAGCCGTCGCCGAGGAAGCCACCCTCCGCCGCGTCACCCCCGACTTCTTCGCCGCGCACTCCCTCGCCGACCTCGCGTCACGCAGCGGCTACTGGCTGGGACAGCAGGGCCGGATCACCCACC
This sequence comes from Streptomyces sp. NPDC051320, assembly GCF_040682175.1. NCBI lineage: Bacteria > Bacillati > Actinomycetota > Actinomycetes > Kitasatosporales > Streptomycetaceae > Streptomyces > Streptomyces sp. NPDC051320. Next base: position 127,233 of record NZ_JBFBAL010000010.1, on the reverse strand, counting down.
CGATGCTGCTCACCGAGGACAGCGACCACTACCGGGCGATCACCTGGGAAGAGGCCTTCGACGTCATCGCCCAAGAACTCCGGGCCCTCGACTCCCCCGACGAAGCGATCTTCTACACCTCCGGCCGCACCAGCAACGAAGCAGCCTTCCTGCTCCAGCTCTTCGCCCGGTCCTTCGGCACCAACAACCTGCCCGACTGCTCCAACATGTGCCACGAGTCGTCCGGCTCCGCGCTGGCCGAGACCATCGGCATCGGCAAGGGCAGCGTCTCCCTCGACGACATGCACCAGGCGGACCTGATCATCGTCGCCGGACAGAACCCGGGCACCAACCACCCGCGCATGCTCTCCGCACTCGAAAAAGCCAAAGCGGCCGGCGCGAAGATCATCGCGGTCAACCCGCTGCCCGAGGCGGGCCTGGAACGCTTCAAAAACCCGCAGACCCCGCAGGGCATGGTCAGGGGCGCCGCACTCAACGACCTCTTCCTGCAGATACGGATCGGCGGCGACCAAGCCCTCTTCCGGCTGCTGAACAAACTGATCATCGAAACCGAGGGCGCGACCGACCAGCAGTTCATCGGCGAACACACCCACGGCTACGAGGAGTTCGCCGCCGCCGCCCGCACCGCCGACTGGGACGAAACACTCACCGCCACCGGCCTCAGCCGCCAGGACATCGAGCAGGCACTCACGATGATCCTCGCCTCGAAACGCACCATCGTCTGCTGGGCCATGGGCCTGACCCAGCACAAACACTCCGTCCCCACCATCAGGGAAGTCGTCAACTTCCTGCTGCTGCGCGGCAACATCGGCCGCCCCGGCGCCGGCGTCTGCCCCGTCCGCGGACACTCCAACGTCCAGGGCGACCGCACCATGGGCATCTTCGAACGCCCCGTCCCCGCCTTCCTCGACGCCCTCGACGAAGAATTCGCGATCACCTCACCCCGCCACTACGGCTTCGACGTCGTACGGTCCATCGAGGCACTCCGCGACGGCAGGGCCAAAGTCTTCTTCGCCATGGGCGGCAACTTCGTCGGCGCCACCCCCGACACCGACGTCACCGAAGCCGCGATGCGCCGCGCCTCCCTCACCGTGCACGTATCGACCAAACTCAACCGCTCGCACGCCGTCACCGGCCGCCGCGCACTGATCCTGCCCACCCTCGGGCGCACCGACAAGGACATCCAGGCAGCCGGCAAACAGTTCGTGACCGTCGAGGACTCGATGGGACTGGTCCACGCCTCCCGCGGCAACCTCACCCCCGCAAGCCCCCACCTGCTCTCCGAACCGGCCATCGTCGCCCGGCTCGCCCACGCCGTCCTCGGCAGCGCATCCCCCGTCAACTGGGCGGAGTTCGAAAAGGACTACGCCACCATCCGCGACCGGATCGCCCGCGTCGTCCCCGGCTTCAAGGACTTCAACGCCCGCGTCGCCACCCCCGGCGGGTTCGCACTCCCGCACGCCCCCCGCGACGAACGCCGATTCCCCACCGCCACCGGCAAAGCCAACTTCACCGCCGCCCCGGTGGAACACCCCCACCTGCCCGCAGGGCGGCTGCTGCTCCAGACCATGCGCTCGCACGACCAGTACAACACCACGATCTACGGCCTCGACGACCGCTACCGCGGCATCAAGGGCGGCCGCCGCGTCGTCCTCGTCAACCCCGACGACGCCCACGACCTCGGCCTCGCCGACGGCTCGTACACCGACATCGTCAGCGAATGGAAAGACGGCACGCAGCGGCGCGCCACCGGCTTCCGGGTGGTGCACTACCCGACCGCCCGCGGCTGCGCCGCCGCCTACTACCCGGAAACCAACGTCCTGGTGCCGCTGGACGCGACAGCGGACATCAGCAACACCCCCGTGAGCAAGTCCCTGGTCGTCCGTCTGGAACAATCTCCCACCGTCTAAGCGTTCGCTCAGCCATCCGGCAAGCGGCCGCACCGCACACACGGCAGCACCGCAGCAAACGCCATCCACGACGATCGGAGCCGGCCCCATGGGCGAGCAGACCACCGTGAAGTTCCCGCAAGAGGTCATCGACGAATACGCCACCCTCGGCGTCGACCTGCCCGCACTCTTCTCCGCCGGCCACCTGGGCGCGCGCATGGACGTGCGGATCACCGAAGCAGCCGCCGACCGCGTTGTCGGCACCATGCCCGTCGAAGGCAACACCCAGCCGTACGGACTGCTGCACGGCGGCGCATCCGCCGTACTCGCCGAAACCCTCGGCTCCGTCGGCGCCATGCTGCACGGCGGCCCCAGCAAGCTCGCCGTCGGCGTCGACCTCAACTGCACCCACCACCGCGGCGCCCGCAGCGGCCTCGTCACCGGGGTGGCCACCCCCGTGCACCGCGGCCGCACCACCGCGACCTACGAAATCGTCATCACCGACGACCAGGACAAGCGCGTCTGCACCGCCCGGCTGACCTGCGTGCTGCGCGACGCGAGCCTCCCATCGGCGTGACCTTCCGCGTAACCCGTCGGCGTAACCCGCCTGTGCGACCCAGCTGTGCAACCCGTCTGTGTAACACTGCGTAACAGCGATGCAATGAAGCAGCGAGTCCGCGACGCCCCCCGTGCCCACACCGGTGGCGGCGTCGCGACCGCCTGCGCCCCGCACCCCCCGACAGCAGCATGATCGACAGCAGCCCCTGAGCGGAACTGCGCGTTCTCACCATGTGAGCAGATAGTTGGTGACTGCTTATCTCCCAACTGTCCGCTGTGCGCCACACGTCTCTCCCCCCGGGCATAACAAGACAGTCACATCCTGACCTTCACCGGTCCACACCTCCCCCACCTGCGCTTAGAGTCACGGCCAGTCACCGCGCCGCCGGGCGCGTCTGCAGCACGGCCCTGTACCACCCAGTACGGCCCGGCGAGAGCTAGTCACCTCAGCAGAGGCGACGCGCCAGGGAGAGGATTCATCGTGCGACACCGTTCCTTGCTCATACTCACCACCGTGCTGACTACGGGGGCACTGACACTCACCGCTTGCGGATCCCGCGACAACAAGGACAGCAAGGGCAGCGACTCCAAGACCCAGGTCGTCATCGGCGTCGACGCACCCCTGACCGGCCAGAACTCCGCCACCGGCCTCGGCCTCCAGTACGGCGCCAAAGTCGCTGTCGACGACGCCAACAAGAACAACACCGTGCCCGGCGTGAAGTTCGTCATCAAGGCACTCGACGACAAGGCGCTGCCGCCGACCGGCCAGCAGAACGCGACCTCCTTCGTCGCGAACAAGGACGTCCTCGGCGTCGTCGGCCCGCTCAACTCCGGCGTCGCCCAGACCATGCAGCAGGTCTTCGCCGCAGCCAACCTCGTCGAGATCTCACCGGCCAACACCGCCCCCGAACTCACCCAGGGCAAGGACTGGCAGACCGCCAAGAAGCGCCCCTACAAGACGTACTTCCGCACCGCCACCACCGACGCCCTGCAGGGCGGCTTCGCGGCCCAGTACGCCGGCCAGACGCTCAAGAAGAAGAAGGTCTTCGTCGTCGACGACAAGCAGACCTACGGCGCCGGCCTCGCCAAACTCTTCAAGTCCAACTTCCTCAAGGCAGGCGGCAAACTCGCCGGCCAGGACCACGTCAACGTCGGCGACAAGGACTTCTCCACCCTCGTCACCAAGATCAAGAACTCCGGCGCCGATCTCCTCTACTACGGCGGCCAGTACGACGAGTCGCAGATCATCACCAAGCAGCTCAAGGACGCCGGCGCCAACATCCCGCTCATGGGCGGCGACGGCATGTTCACCCCGACCTACATCAAAACCGCAGGCAAGGCAGCCGAAGGCGACCTCGCCACCTCCGTCGGCGTCCCCGTCGACAGCCTGCCCGCCGCCAAGGACTTCATCACCAAGTACAAGTCGGCCAAGTACCCCGGCGACTACGGCACCTACGGCGGCTACTCCTACGACGCCGCCACCGCCATCATCAAGGCCGTCGGCACCGTCGTGAAGGACGGAAAGGTCCCCACCGACGCCCGCGCCCAGATCGTCGCGGCCGTCCAGAAGACCGACTTCGACGGCATCGCCGGACACCTCTCCTTCGACCAGTACGGCGACACCACCAACAAGCAGCTCACCGTCTACCAGGTCACGAACGGCGCCTGGAAGGCCGTCCAGAGCGGCACCTACAACCCCGCCGGCTGACCAGGACCCACCGCAGTGCCCAGGGCCGCGCGGCCACGACCACGAGTCACCGCGCGGCCCACCGTCTCCCCTCGTTCGCACCACACCCATATGGAGGCCACGCGGTGCACTCCCTGCCGCAGCAGCTGGCCAACGGGCTGTTCCTCGGCTCGATGTACGGGCTGATCGCCATCGGCTACACGATGGTGTACGGCATCGTCCAGCTCATCAACTTCGCCCACGGCGAGATCTTCATGACCGGCGGCTTCGGCGCCCTCTCCGTCTACCTGTACGTGCTCCCCAACGGCACCTCGATGTGGATAGCCCTGCCCGCCATGCTCATAGGCGGCGGCATCGTCGCCGTCCTCGTCGCCGTAGGAGCCGAACGCTTCGCCTACCGACCCCTGCGCGGCGCCCCACGACTCGCGCCACTCATCACCGCCATCGGCCTCTCCCTCGCCCTCCAGCAGGCCGTCTTCAACTGGTACCCCGGCGCCGAGAACGCCCGCGTCTTCCCCCAGCTGCCCGGCGGGCCCTACCACCTCGGCTCCGTCAACATCCAGAGCGGCGACGTATTTCTGATCATCGCCGCCCCCCTCTGCATGGCCGCCCTCGCCATCTTCACCAAAACCTCCCGCACCGGCCGCGCCATGCAAGCCACCGCCCAGGACCCCGACACCGCACAACTCATGGGCATCGACACCAACCGCATCATCGTCATCGCGTTCGCCATCGGCGGGCTCTTCGCAGCCGTCGCCGGAATCGCCTACGGATTCAAAATCGGCAACGTCAGCTACGACATGGGCTTCCAAGCCGGCCTGAAAGCCTTCACCGCAGCCGTCCTCGGCGGCATCGGCAACATCTACGGCGCCATGCTCGGCGGCCTCGTCCTCGGCGTCGCCGAAGTCATGGCCACCGCCTACATCGACCAAGTACCCGGCATGCAACAGCTCGGCGGCCAAGCATGGTCCGCAGTGTGGGCCTTCGTCCTGCTCATCCTGGTACTGCTGCTACGACCACAAGGCCTCCTGGGCGAACGCGTCGCGGACAGGGCGTGACCGGCATGACCACCAACGAACTCACCCAGACCCCCGAAACCCCCGAGGCCCCCACGCCCACCGGGAACACCCCACTGATCCCGCTCCCCCTCACCGCCGCCCGCGCCGTCACCCTCATCGGCGCCCTCACCACCATCGTCAGCGCCTTCCTCTCCTGGACCTGGAAAGCCGACTTCGCCGACGACCTCACCTACTCCGGCGACCCCTCCGGCCTCCAGATCCTCGCCATCATCGGCGCCCTCATCACCCTCCTCTTCACCCTCAGCCACGGGAAGATCCGCGGGCTGCGCTGGCTCAACCCCGCCGCAGCCACCGCCCCCGTCTTCCTCGCCGCACTCGCCGCCTTTGCCGTCGTCTGGTACACGATCCTCGCCATCGCCTTCGAACTCGGCGGACTCGTCAACCTCGACCCCGGCGGCTGGATCGCCGCCGTCGGCTCCGCACTCTCCGTGGCCGGCGCACTCGCACTCCCCCGCCCCGGCCCCACCTTCAAGCACTACTTCGCCAAGACCGATTCGCTCCCCGCAGCCCGCCGCCTCCCCGCCTGGGCCCAGCGCGTCATCGTCACCGGCTGCACCGCACTCGCACTGCTCGTCTTCACCTACGGCATCGGCGTCCCCGACGAACAACCCGAAGTCTTCCTCTCCTTCGTCCTGCTCGTCATCTTCGGAGCCTGGGCACTCTTCGGCGCCGGCCTCATGGAACGGTTCTCCGCACTCAACGCCCGGCACAAAGGATTCGCCACCTCCATGGCCTTCCTCGCCGCAGCGATCTTCCCGTTCACCCAGAGCGAGGACCACAACGCCAACATCGGCGTCAACATCCTCATCTTCGCCACCGTCGCCCTCGGCCTGAACATCGTCGTCGGCCTCACCGGACTCCTCGACCTCGGATACGTCGCCTTCCTCGGCGTCGGCGCCTACGCCGCCGCCCTCGTATCCGGCTCCGAGTTCTCCACCTTCTCCGGCGTCCAATTCCCCTTCTGGGCAGCCGCCCTCACCGGAATGGCCGCCTCCCTCATCTTCGGCGTCCTCATCGGCGCACCCACCCTGCGCCTGCGCGGCGACTACCTCGCCATCGTCACCCTCGGCTTCGGAGAAATCTTCCGCATCGCCGTCAACAGCCTCGACGGCTCATCCGGACCCGACATCACCAACGGCCCCAACGGCATCCCCTCCATCCCCGACCTCGAACTCTTCGGATTCAACCTCGGCGCCGCCCACGACATCGGCGGAATCACCCTCGGCAGGTTCGCCAACTACTTCCTGCTCATGCTGGTGATCACCGCACTCGTCGTCCTCGTCTTCACCCGCGCAGCGGACTCCCGCATCGGCCGCTCCTGGATCGCCATCCGCGAAGACGAAACCGCAGCCACCGCCATGGGCATCAACGGCTTCCGCGTCAAACTCATCGCCTTCGCCCTCGGCGCCACCCTCGCCGGCCTCGCCGGCACCGTCAGCGCCCACGTCACCTACAGCGTGACCCCCCAGCCCTACCAGTTCGCCGGAGCAGCACCACCCAACTCCGCCTTCCTGCTCGCCGCCGTCGTACTCGGCGGCATGGGCACCGTCGGCGGCCCCCTCCTCGGCGCGACCTTCCTCTACCTCATCCCCGAAAAACTCGGCTTCCTCAAGCAGTACGAACTCCTCGCCTTCGGCCTCGCACTCGTCCTGCTCATGCGCTTCCGCCCCGAAGGCGTCATCGCCAACCGCCGCCGCCAGCTCGAATTCCACGAGGACGGCCCCAACACCGCCCTACCGGAACAACGCGTACTCGGCGACGACACCGTCCCGGTCAGCAAAGCAGGGGCGTGAGAAACGACATGACCACCGAAACCATCGCGCAGACCCCCGAAGCCACCAGCACCCCCGTGCTCCGGGCCGAAGGCGTCATCATGCGCTTCGGCGGCCTCACCGCCGTACGCAACGTCGACCTCACCGTCAACGCCGGAGAGATCGTCGGCCTGATCGGCCCCAACGGCGCCGGCAAAACCACCTTCTTCAACTGCCTCACCGGCCTGTACGTGCCCACCGAAGGCACAGTCAGCTACCAAGGCACCGTACTGCCCCCCAAGCCCCACCTCGTCACCAAAGCGGGCATCGCCCGCACCTTCCAGAACATCCGGCTCTTCGCCAACATGACCGTCCTGGAAAACGTCCTCGTCGGACGCCACACCAGAACCAAAGAAGGCCTCTGGTCCGCCATCCTGCGCGGCCCCGGCTTCCACAAAGCTGAAGCCAAATCCCGCGAACGCGCCGCCGAACTCCTCGAGTTCATCGGCCTCGCCCACAAAGCCGACCACCTCGCACGCAACCTCCCCTACGGCGAACAACGCAAGCTCGAAATCGCCCGCGCCCTCGCCAGCGAACCCGGCCTTCTCCTCCTCGACGAGCCCACCGCCGGCATGAACCCGCAAGAAACCCGCGCCACCGAAGAACTCGTCTTCGCCATCCGCGACCAAGGCATCGCCGTCCTCGTCATCGAGCACGACATGCGCTTCATCTTCAACCTCTGCGACCGCGTCGCCGTCCTCGTCCAGGGCGAAAAACTCGTCGAAGGCACATCGGAAGTGGTCCAGGGCGACGAACGCGTCATCGCCGCCTACCTCGGCACACCCTTCGAAGGCGCCCCCGGCGACGAAGAACTCGCCGAGGTCGAAGCAGCGGAAGCCGTCGCCGAAGCGGAAGCGGTCACCGAGGCCCAAGCCCAGACCCAGGCCGAAGCCGAGACCGACAGCAGCACCGGCACCACCAGCACCACCGGCACTAAAGGAGACAGCAAGTGACCGCTCTCCTCGAGGTCAACGACCTCAGGGTCGCCTACGGCAAGATCGAAGCCGTCAAAGGCATCTCCTTCAGCGTCGAAGCCGGCCAGGTCGTCACCCTCATCGGCACCAACGGCGCCGGGAAAACCACCACGCTGCGCACCCTCTCCGGACTGATCAAACCGATCGGCGGCACCGTCACCTTCGACGGAAAACCACTGAACGGCGTCCCCGCCCACAAAATCGTCGCCCTCGGAATGGCCCACTCCCCCGAAGGCCGACACATCTTCCCGCGTCTCTCCATCTTCGAGAACCTCCAGCTCGGAGCGTTCCTGCGGGACGACAAAGAAGGCATCGAGAAGGACATCCAGCGCGCCTACGACCTCTTCCCCATCCTCGGCGAACGCCGAAAGCAGGCAGCGGGCACCCTCTCCGGCGGCGAACAGCAGATGCTCGCCATGGGACGCGCCCTGATGTCCCAGCCCAAACTGCTGATGCTCGACGAACCCTCCATGGGCCTCTCCCCGATCATGATGCAGAAGATCATGGAGACCATCGTCGAACTCAAGTCCCAGGGCATGACCATCCTGCTCGTCGAACAGAACGCCCAGGCCGCGCTCTCGCTCGCCGACCACGGCCACGTCATGGAGATCGGCAAAATCTCCCTCTCCGGCACCGGTCAGGACCTGCTGCACGACGAGTCGGTCCGCAAGGCGTATCTCGGCGAGGACTGACCCGGTACGCAGGCGAAAGGGCTCGCACCGCCGTTCTCACGGCGGCGCGAGCCCTTTCCGCTTGATGTCCTACTCGCCCTTCGCGGCGGCCTTCTTCTCCTCGCCGTCCTCGATGACCGCCTCGGCGACCTGCTGCATCGACATGCGCCGGTCCATCGACGTCTTCTGGATCCACCGGAACGCGGCCGGCTCCGACAGCCCGTACTGCGTCTGCAGCACCGACTTCGCCCGGTCCACCAGCTTCCGGGTCTCCAGCCGCTGCGAGAGGTCCGCGACCTCCTGCTCCAGGGCCTTCAGCTCGGTGAAGCGGGACACGGCCATCTCGATGGCCGGGACCACGTCACTCTTGGAGAACGGCTTCACCAGGTACGCCATCGCTCCGGCGTCCCTGGCCCGTTCGACCAGGTCACGCTGCGAGAACGCGGTCAGCATCAGGACTGGCGCGATGGATTCCTCGGTGATCTTCTCGGCGGCCGAGATGCCGTCGAGCACGGGCATCTTCACGTCGAGGATCACCAGATCCGGCTTGTGCTCCCGGGCCAGCTCCACGGCCCGCTGCCCGTCTCCGGCTTCGCCGACGACCGCATAGCCCTCTTCTTCGAGCATCTCTTTGAGGTCGAGGCGGATCAGGGCCTCGTCCTCGGCGATGACGACGCGGGTCGTCAGCGGCGGGACGTGCGACTTGTCGTCGTCGGCGACGGGCTGGGGCGACTCGGGGGCGGTCACGGGGGGCTCCTCGTTGCGGGGCAGGTGCAGCTCCCAAGAGCCTACCCAGCTACGGTATGGTGAGTGCGCAGCGGGTCGAAGGAAACCTTCGATTCAGTGGGCCCCGGTAGTCCAACTGGTTAGAGACAATGGATTCAAAACCCATCCAGTGTCGGTTCGAATCCGACTCGGGGCACTTTTCCTTAGATTGTAAGGGCACTGAGGAATTAAACAAGTTCACACAACTGTGTGACCACACCACGGATTTCCGTCGATGACGCCTCGGTCTCGTCAAGATCAGGCGCATGTACGACGTGGACACACGCAAGCGGGCGCTCGCACTCATCGCGCAAGGGCGCAGCCTGAATTCCGTCAGTCAGCAGACCGGCATTTCTCGTGCCGCGATCCGCGACTGGCAGATCCGAATAGATCCGCTGCCTTCCCGTCTCGTCAAAGCACTGCCCTGCCCGAGATGCCGTCCCGAGGCCGGCGTGCCCGCTGATACGGCCGCTTACGCATACCTGCTGGGCCTCTACCTTGGCGACGGCTGCATCAGCGCCCACCCCAAAGGGGGCTTCTATCTTCGCATCGTGTGTGCGGATGCTTGGCCCGGACTCGTCGACGAGTGCCGCGAAGCCATCAAGGCCGTACGCCCGGAAGATTCCGTCTGCGTAGTCCAACGGAAGGGCTGCGTAGCAGTTGCCAGTTACAGCCGCCATTGGCCCTGCCTATTCCCGCAGCACGGCCCCGGAAAGAAGCACGACCGGGCGATCATCCTCGAACCCTGGCAGCAGACAATCGTGGACGAGCACCCCTGGGAGTTCATCCGGGGCCTGATCCACTCGGACGGGTGCCGAAACATGAACTGGACGACGCGCGTCGTGGGCGGAGAGCGGAAGCGCTACGAGTATCCGCGGTACTGGTTCACCAACGTCTCGGACGACATCCGCCGGCTCTACACCAACACGCTCGACAAGCTCGGGATCGAGTGGAAGAACTGCACCCGCCATGGCAGGCCGTACAACGTCTCGGTGGCCAGACGCACGTCCGTGGCCCTCATGGACGCCCATGTGGGCCCCAAGTTCTGAGGGGCCCGGCGCCGCCGCTACTTCGGCGAGTCGTCCTCGCCCACATGGTGCACCCGGACCAGATTCGTCGTGCCGGCCACGCCCGGCGGGGAGCCCGCGGTGATGACCACGATGTCGCCCTGCTGACAGCGGCCGGCCGCCAGCAGCAGCTCGTCGACCTGGGCGACCATCTCGTCGGTGGAGTCGACCTGCGGGCCGAGGTAGGTCTCGACGCCCCAGGTGACGTTGAGCTGGGCGCGGGTGGCCGGGTCGGGGGTGAAGGCGAGGAGCGGGATGGGTGAGCGGTAGCGGGAGAGGCGCTTGGCGGTGTCGCCGGACTGTGTGAAGGCGACCAGCAGCTTCGCTCCCAGGAAGTCGCCCATTTCGGCGGCGGCGCGGGCGACCGCGCCGCCCTGGGTGCGGGGCTTGTTGCGGTCGGTGAGCGGCGGGAGGCCCTTGGCGAGGATGTCCTCCTCGGCTGCTTCGACGATGCGGCCCATGGTGCGGACGGTTTCGACGGGGTACTTGCCGATGCTGGTCTCGCCGGAGAGCATCACCGCGTCGGTGCCGTCGATGACGGCGTTGGCCACGTCGGAGGCTTCGGCGCGGGTGGGCCGGGAGTTGTCGATCATCGATTCGAGCATCTGGGTGGCGACGATGACCGGTTTGGCGTTGCGCTTGGCGAGTTTGATGGCGCGCTTCTGGACGATCGGGACCTGTTCGAGCGGCATTTCGACGCCGAGGTCGCCGCGGGCGACCATGATGCCGTCGAAGGCGGCGACGATGTCGTCGATGTTGTCGACGGCCTGGGGTTTTTCGACCTTGGCGATGACGGGGAGGGTGCGGCCCTCCTCCTTCATGATGTGGTGGACGTCGTCGATGTCGCGTCCGCTGCGTACGAAGGAGAGGGCGATGATGTCGGCGCCGGTGCGCAGGGCCCAGCGGAGGTCTTCGGCGTCCTTGTCGGACATGGCGGGGACGGATACGGCGACGCCGGGGAGGTTGAGTCCCTTGTGGTCGGAGACCATGCCGCCTTCGACGACGATGGTGTGGACGCGGGGGCCTTCGATGCCGGTGACTTCGAGGGCGACTTTGCCGTCGTCGACGAGGATGCGTTCGCCGGTGGCGACGTCTGCGGCGAGTCCGTCATAGGTGGTGCCGCAGGTGCTGCGGTCGCCTTGGGCGCCGGGGGCGACGGTGATGGTGAATTCGTCGCCGCGTTCAAGGAGTACCGGTCCTTCGGCGAAGTGCCCGAGGCGGATCTTCGGGCCTTGAAGGTCGGCGAGGATGCCGACGCTGCGTCCGGTCTCCTCGGATGCCTGGCGCACGCGTCGGTAGCGCGCCTCGTGTTCGGCGTAGGTGCCGTGGCTGAGGTTGAGGCGGGCGATGTCCATTCCGGCTTCGACCAGTGCTTTGATCTGGTCGTACGAGTCGGTGGCGGGCCCCAGGGTGCAGACGATCTTCGCTCGGCGCATGTATTCGAGCCTAGACCTTACTGCCGGGTAGATAATTGGTTGCACATGACGAGCCAACATCCTTTGGGTGAAGGGCTATTGACAAGTGTTGAATTGTGCAGGGGCCCGCTCCGATGAGCAGTTTGCAGAGTCGGTCTTCAAAGTTTTGGCGGTGTCATGGTGAAGCGGGCGTTTACCTGGGCGTAAACGGTCTGGCGCTGCGGTTCGAGGTCGAGCGCGGCGGGTGCTTCGGCTTCGCCGCCTCCGTAGGCGGCTCTCGCGCGGATGCCACCGGGTGCGGCGGGCATTCCGGGCGCGTGTGCGGTGTTCTCTGCGCCGAGGTCGGCGAGTTCTACGAGCGCGGCGAGCCGGGTGCCGAGTGCGTCGGCGTATTCGCGGGCGCGTTGGACGGCTTCTCTGACGGCTTGGCGGCGGACTTCGCCGTGTGCGGGTGAGTCGGGGCGCAGTGACCACCAGGGTCCTGCGATGCGGGTCATGTCGAGGTCGGCGATGCGGGTGATGAGTTCGCCGAGTGCGGTGAAGTCGTTGAGTACGAGGGTGATGTGGACGCGGCCGTGGTAGGCGCGGATGCGTTCGCCGCGGCCGTGCTGGGCCGGTTCGGGGGTGACGGAGAAGGTGCCGGTTTCGATTTTCTCGACGGACGGGCCGTAGGACTTGGCGAGGTCGAGCAGCCAGGCGTTGCGGCGGGTGAGGTCGTCGAGTGCGGCGCGGCGGTCTTTGCCGCGGGCGCTGACGGTGACGCTGATGCGGGCGGTTTCCGGGTCGACTTCCAGGCGTGCTTCGCCTCGGACGGCGACGCGGGGGACGTCGGGGGTTCCGTAGGGCGCGGCTTGGGTGTGCGGGGGTGCTTCGTCGGTCATGGGTTTCACTCTGTCACCCCGGTACGACGGTTGCCGGTCATCAGATCGAAATGCGTGGGGGCTGTTGCGCGGTGGGGTTCCTGGGTCAGAATCTACGCGCGTTGTGCATCGTGACGAGGGAGATCAAATGCCGCTCAACCGTAGGACGTTCCTGGGTACTTCGGCCGCCGCGGGCGCCGGTGTGGCGATGGTGGGAGGTGTGGCTGTGCCCGCCGAGGCTCGTGGTCAGGAGTCCGGGCGGGGTCACGGTGGTGGGCATGGGCCGAAGCGGTACTCGTTCACCGTGATGGGCACCACGGATCTGCATGGTCATGTCTTCAACTGGGATTACTTCACGGACAAGGAGTACGACGACGCCGCGCACAATGACGTCGGTCTGGCGAAGATCTCGACGCTGGTGGAGGGGATCCGTGCGGAGAAGGGCCGTCACAACACCCTGATGATCGATGCGGGTGACACGATCCAGGGCACCCAGTTGGCGTACTACTACGCGCGGATCGATCCGATCACGGCGAAGCGTGGTCCGGTGCATCCGATGGCGCAGGCCATGAACGTGATCGGTTATGACGCGGCTGCGCTCGGTAATCATGAGTTCAATTACGGGATTCCGCTGCTGCGGAAGTTCGAGGAGCAGTGTGATTTTCCGCTGCTGGGTGCGAATGCGTTGGACGCGAAGACGTTGCGGCCGGCGTTCACTCCGTATGTGATGAAGACGCTGCGTACTCCGCACGGTCGTGATGTGCGGGTGGCGATTCTGGGTCTGACGAATCCGGGTATCGCGATCTGGGACAAGGCGAATGTGCAGGGGAAGATGACGTTCCCGGGTCTGGAGGAGCAGGCGGCGAAGTATGTGCCGCGGTTGCGTTCGATGGGTGCGGATGTGGTGATCGTGTCGGCGCATTCGGGGGCGAGTGGCACGTCGTCCTACGGGGATCAGATTCCGTATGTGGAGAACGCGGCGGGTCTGGTGGCGGAGAAGGTGCCGGGGATCGATGCGATTCTGGTGGGTCACGCGCATGTGGAGATCCCTGAGCGTCTGGTGGAGAACAAGGAGACCGGCAAGCCGGTGGTGTTGTCGGAGCCGCTGTTGTGGGGGGAGCGGTTGACGGTCTTCGATTTTGATCTGGTGTGGGAGAGGGGCCGCTGGGCGGTCGAGAAGGCCGGTGCGCGGGTGCTCAATTCGAATACGGCGGTGGAGGATCCGAGGATCACCGGGCTGCTGGCGGATGAGCACAAGAAGGTGGTGGCGTATGTGAATCAGGTGATCGGGACGTCTGTGGCGGAGATGACCACGGCGGATGCGCCGTGGAAGGACGAGCCGATCATCGATCTGATCAACAAGGTGCAGGCGGACACGGTGCAGGCGGCGCTGGCGGGTGGCGAGTATGCGGCGCTGCCGGTGCTGTCGCAGGCTTCGTGTTTCTCACGTTCGGCGCGGATCCCGGCGGGTGATGTGACGATCAAGGATGCGGCGGGACTGTATCCGTTCGAGAACACGTTGGAGGCGCGACTGGTGACGGGTGCGCAGATCAGGGATTATCTGGAGTTCTCGGCGCGGTATTACGTGCAGACACCGGCCGGTGGTCCGGTGGACACGTCGAATCTGACGAATGCGGACGATACCCCGGATTACAATTATGACGCGGTGTCGGGTCTGACGTATGAGATCGATATCGCGAAGGCGCCTGGTTCCCGGATTGCGAATCTGCGCTTCGGCGACAAGGCGATTGATCCGGCTGCGCAGTTCGTGTTGGCGGTGAACAATTACCGGGCGAGTGGTGGGGGTAATTTCCCGCATGTGCCGGCGGCGCAGCAGTTGTGGGCGAATTCGGATGAGATCCGGAACACGATCATTGCGTGGTTGCAGGCGAAGGGCACGGTGGATGCGGCGGAGTTCGCGTCGGTGGACTGGAAGCTGACGCGGGACGGTACACCGGTGTTCTGACGGGTGGTTTTGCGTGGTGGGGTCCGGTTCGGCTGTGGTGGCTGGGCCGGACCCCTTTTTTGGTTCAGCTGCGTTCGGCGAGGGGCACCAGGTCGGGGTGGTGGTGTGGGGGGAGGGCGTGTTCGCGGTCGAGGCCGAAGCTGGTGAATGCGGTGCGGCGCGGCAGTGGGTAGGGGTTGGTGCCGGTGATGGAGTTGAGGATGGTGGCGCTGCGCCAGGCGGCGAGGCCGAGGTCGGGGGCGCCGACGCCGTGGGTGTGGCGTTCGGCGTTCTGGACGTGGACGGCTCCGGTGACGCGGGGGTCGAGGATGAGGCGGTATTGGTCGTCGATGCGGGGGCGTTGGGATGCGTCTCGGCGCAGGTAGGGGTCGAGGCCGCTGAGGAGTGCGTCGATGGGGCGTTCGTGGTAGCCGGTGGCGAGGACGACGGCGTCGGTGGTGAGGCGGCTGCGGGTGCCTTGTCGGCTGTGTTCGAGGTGGAGTTCGATTTTGGTGGTGGCGACGCGTCCTGCGGTGCGGACGGTGACTCCGGGGGTGAGGACGGCGTCGGGCCAGCCGCCGTGTTGGGTGCGTCGGTAGAGCTCGTCGTGGATGGCGGCGATGGTGTCGGTGTCGATGCCTTTGTGGAGTTGCCATTGTTGGGCGCTGAGGGTGTCACGGGTGGTTTCGGGCAGTTGGTGGAAGTAGCGGGTGTAGTCGGGGGTGAAGTGTTCGAGGCCGAGTTTTGAGTACTCCATGGGGGCGAAGGCTTCGGTGCGGGCGAGCCAGTGGATTTTTTCGTGGCCGGTGGGGCGGGCGCGGAGCAGGTCGAGGAAGATTTCGGCGCCGGATTGTCCTGATCCGATGACGGTGATGTGTTCGGCGGCGAGGAGTCGTTCGCGGTTGTCGAGGTAGTGGGCGGAGTGGACGACGGGGACGGTGGGTGCTTCGGCGAGTGGTTTGAGGGGGTCGGGGATGTGGGGTTCGGTGCCGACGCCGAGTACCACGTTGCGGGTGTGGGTGCGGCCGAGTGCTTGGGCTTCACCGTCGGGGTCGAGTTGGGTGTAGTCGATTTCGAAGAGTGCGTGGTCGGTGTTCCATCGGATGGCGTCGATCTGGTGGCCGAAGTGGAGTCCGGGGAGGTTTTCGCTGACCCATCGGCAGTAGGCGTCGTATTCGGTGCGCCGGATGTGGAAGTGCTCGGCGAAGTAGAAGGGGTAGAGCCGTTCGTGTTCTTTGAGGTAGTTGAGGAATGACCAGGGACTGGCGGGTTGGGCGAGGGTGACCAGGTCGGCGAGGAAGGGGACTTGGAGTGTGGCGTCTTCGATGAGCAGCCCGGGGTGCCAGTGGAAGGCGGGGCGTTGTTCGTAGAAGGTGGTGGAGAGGTGGGTGAGGGGGTGGGCGAGGGCTGCGAGGGAGAGGTTGAACGGGCCGATGCCGATGCCGAGGAGGTCGTGTGGTTGTTCGTCGAGGGGCCGGGCGGCGTCGCGGAGTCGGCCGTGGGCGGGCCGGCTGTCGGTGGGCCTGCTGCCTTTGGGCGGGTTGTCGGTGGGCTGCTGGTCGGTCATCGGTGTGTGCTGCCTTCCAGGAGTTTGAGGAGTGCCTCCAGGTCACCGGTGGTGGCGTGGGGGTTGAGCAGGGTGGCTTTGAGCCAGAGGCGGTGGTCCGCGTGGGCCCGGCCGAGTACGGCGTGGCCTTTGGTGAGGAGGGTGCGGCGGATGTGGGCGACGGTCGGGTCGTCGGCTCGGGTGGGGCGGAAGAGGACGGTGGAGATGGTGGGTCGTTGGTGTAGTTCGAGGTCGGGGTGGGCTTCGATGAGGTCGGCGAGTTCCTGGGCGATGGCGCAGGTCCGGTCGATGAGGGCGGCGAGGCCGGTGCGTCCGAGGGCGCGGAGGGTGACGGCGATTTTGAGTACGTCGGGGCGCCGGGTGGTGCGCAGTGAGCGGCCGAGGAGGTCGGGGATGCCTGCTTCGGTGTCGTCGTCGGCGTTGAGGTAGTCGGCCTGGTGGGTGAGGGGGTGCAGGTCTGCTGTTCGGGGGACGGCGAGGAGTCCGGCTGCGACGGGTTGCCAGCCGAGTTTGTGCAGGTCGAGGGTTACTGAGTGGGCGCGTGGCAGGCCGGCGAGTTTGGTTCTGTGGGTGTCGCTGAAGAGGAGTGGGCCGCCGTAGGAGGCGTCGATGTGGAGTTCGGCGTGGTGGTGGTCGCAGACGTCGGCGATGTCGGGGAGCGGGTCGATGAGTCCGGCGTCGGTGGTGCCTGCGGTGGCGGCGACGAGGAGGGTGGCGGGGCGCGGTCCTCGGTGGGTGTCGCGGGTGCGGGCGGTGTGCAGCGTTTCGTGGAGTGCGGCGGGGTCGAGGGTGCCGTGGGGGGTGGGGACGGTGAGGGGTTCGGGGAGGCCGAGCAGCCAGGCGGCGCGGTGCAGTGAGTGGTGGGCGTTGGCGCCGTGGACGAGTTGGACGGTGCCGTGTCGTTCGCGGGCGAGGAGCAGGGCGAGTTGGTTGGATTCGGTGCCGCCGGTGGTGATGAGTGCGTCGCCGGTGGGGTAGATCTCGGCGGCGAGTGCCCGGGTGACGAGGGTTTCGAGTTCGGAGGCTGCGGGGGCCTGGTCCCAGGAGTCCATCGACGGGTTGAGCGCGGATGCGGCGAGGTCTGCTGCGGCGGCGACGGCGAGCGGCGGGCAGTGCAGGTGGGCGGCGCATCGGGGGTCGGCGGGGTCGGCGGCGCCCTGGGCGAGGGTGTGGACGAGGGTGCGGAGGGCTTCTTCGGCGCCGGTGCCGGTTTCGGGCAGTACGGGTTGGGTGGTGGCGCGTACGTGTGCGGCGACGGCGTGTGGTCCGCCGGCGGGGAGGGGCCCGTTGCGGTGGGCTGCTCCGTCGCTCAGGGCGTCGAGGACGGTGGCGATGAGGGGCCGCAGGGCGGTCGGGCCTGCGGCCCCTCCGGCGAGGTCCTGTCCTGGGGGCGGCGTACTCATGCGGGTGTCCTTCGGTGCGCGTGGGGCTGTGGTGCCAGCCTGTAGGGGGAACAGGCGGCACGCCCGAAGAGCACAACGATCTCAACCCGAAAGTGGTACTGCCTTGGCGGGGTAGGGGGTTTGGTGTGCCGGTGGTGCTATGCGCTCACCGGGTCGTCAGGACGGGATGTGGGTCGTCAGGACGGAATGTGGTTGCCGCGGACTTCGAGTGCGCGTCGCAGGTCGTCGAGCTGGTCGGCGAGTCGGCGGCGCAGTGCGGGGAGCAGGTCCTTGTCGGTCAGGCAGCGTTCGCCGCGGGCGAGTGCTTCGGGGGTGATGTCGTGGGCGGGGAAGGCGTAGCGGGCGGCGGCGTCGGCGATGGCGGGGCCGCGCCGGTCTGCGAGGGCGGCGGCATCGTCGTAGTACCGCTGGGTGTACTGCTGGACGAGTTCGGCTTGTTCGGCCTGCCAGAAGCCTTGGGCGGTGGCGGTGAAGAGGTAGTTGGACAGGTCGTCGCTGGTGAACATGGAGTGCCAGGCGGCGGCTTTGGCTTCTGCGGTGGGCAGTGCGGCGCGGCAGCGGGCGGCGCCTTCCTGTCCGGTGGCGCTGGGGTCGCGCTGGAGTTCGGCGGTGATGGTGGGGTCGTCGGTGGCGCCGAGGGCGGCGAGGCGGTGGAGGATGCGCCAGCGCAGTTCGGGGTCGAGTTCGGGTCCGCCGGGGATGCTGCCGTCGGAGAGCCAGGCCTGGATGCCGTCGGGTTGGGTGGCGGCGTCGATGAAGTGGCGTACGGCGATGAGTCGCAGTCCGGGGGCTTTGCCGTTCCGCTGCGCTTCGCCTCGGCTGTTGTAGGTGACCTCGGATGCCGAGCCTTCGGTGCGGCGGACGATGGCGCGGCAGATGGTGGTGAGGGTGGCGAGCGCGGCGGGGCGGTCGTCGGTGGGGAGGTAGCGGTCGGCGATGTGGGTGGCGGCGAAGCCGAGTACGCCTTCGGTGATGGCCAGGTCGTCTTCTTGCGGGAGGTGGGCTGCGGCGGCTTCCAGGTAGGCGGTGGCGGGGAGTTCGCCGTCGCGGACCATGTCGCGGGCGGCGTTCCAGATGACGGCGCGGGTGAGCGGGTCGGGGATGCCGGAGAGTGCTCGCAGCGTGGTGTCCCAGGATTTCTTGTCGAGGCGGACCTTGGCGTAGGTCAGGTCCTGGTCGTTGAGGAGGAGCAGGTCGGGGCGGCGGCCGGGGCGTGCCGGGGCGGTTTCCTGGGCGGGGATGTCGAGTTCGAAGCGTTCGCGGAGGTTGAGGTGTGCGGGGTCGACGGGGTCGTGGTCGTAGGCGCCGACGGCGATGCGGTGGGGGCGGCTTCCTGCGCGGTCGGCGGTGAGGGTCCACGTGGTGGGTGTCGCGGTGAGGTGCGGGGTGAGGGTGTCGACGCCGGTGGTGCGGAGCCATTTTTCGGCCCAGGCATGGACGTCTCGGTCGGTGGCGGATGCGAGGTTGTCGATGAAGTCGGCGAGGGTGGCGTTGCCGAAGCGGTGGCGGGCGAAGTGGGTGTTGATGCCGGCCAGGAAGTCTTTTTCGCCGAGCCAGGTGACGAGTTGGCGTAGCGCTGACGCGCCCTTGGCGTAGGAGATGCCGTCGAAGTTGAGCATCGCGGATGCGGTGTCGGGGACGGCGGTGGGGTCGGGGGCTACGGGGTGGGTGGAGGGCCGTTGGTCGGCGTCGTATCCCCAGGATTTGCGGGCGATGCCGAAGTCGACCCAGGTGTCGGTGAATCGGGTGGCTTCGGTGAGGGTCTGGTAGCCCATGTATTCGGCGAAGGATTCGTTGAGCCAGATGTCGTCCCACCATTGGAGGGTGACGAGGTCGCCGAACCACATGTGGGCCATTTCGTGGGCGATGACCATGCCGCGGGTCTGGCGTTCGGTGTCGGTGACGGCCGAGCGGTAGATGAATTCGTCGCGGAAGGTGACGAGTCCGGGGTTCTCCATGGCGCCCGCGTTGAATTCGGGGACGAAGGCCTGGTCGTAGGAGTCGAAGGGGTAGGGCTCGTCGAATTTTTCGTGGTAGCGGTCGTAGCAGGCGCGGGTGATCTCGAAGATCTCGTCGGCGTCGGCGTCGAGGTAGGGGGCGAGGGAGCGGCGGCAGTGGATGCCGAAGGGCAGTCCGGCGTGTTGGGTGGTCACGGAGTGCCAGGGGCCGGCGGCGACGGCGACGAGGTAGGTGGAGATGAGGGGGGTGGGTGCGGCGTGCCAGTGGCCTTCGCCGGTGTGTTCGGTGATGCCGTTGGCGAGGACGGTCCAGCCGGGCGGGGCGGTGACGTCGAGCTCGAAGACGGCTTTGAGGTCGGGCTGGTCGAACGCGGCGAAGACGCGTTGGACGTCTTCCATGAAGAGCTGGGTGTAGAGGTAGGTTTCACCGTCGGTGGGGTCGGTGAAGTGGTGCATGCCTTCGCCGGTGCGTGAGTAGCGCATGGCGGTGTCGATGCGGAGTTCGTGGGGGCCTTCGGTGAGGCCGGTGAGCGGGTAGCGGTTTTCGGTGAGCGCTTCGGGGTCGAGGGCGTGTCCGTCGAGTGTGAGGGAGCGCAGCTCTGCGGGCTTGAGTTCGACGAAGGTGTCCCCGGCCGCGCGTGCGGTGAAGTGGATGGCGGTGCGGGAGTCGAAGGTGTCGTCGCCCTGCGTCAGATCGAGGTTGATCGTGTATCGCTGGACGTCGAGTAGTTGGGCTCGGAGCTGCGCTTCGTCGCGCGTCAGTACGGACATGCACCCCATCGTGCCGTACGGTGCCGACGGCGCGCATGGGGTCGCCGGTTCCGGTGGCCGGTGGGGTGGGTGTGCTCCGCCCGGGTCCCGCCCGGGCCGCCCGGAGCCCTCCAGGGGTGCGGTCGGGGGCTTCGCGGGGTGTGTCTCGGTCAGTGGTTCTCGGCGATCCGTTCGTGGTGCCTGATCACTTCGGCGACGATGAAGTTGAGTAGTTTCTCGGCGAACGCAGGGTCGAGTTTGGCGCTTTCGGCGAGGCGGCGCAGGCGGGCGATCTGGCGGGCTTCGCGGGCGGGGTCGGCCGGCGGGAGGTGGTGGCGGGCCTTGAGGTGGCCGACCTGCTGGGTGCATTTGAAGCGTTCGGCGAGCATGTGGACGACGGCGGCGTCGATGTTGTCGATGGACTCGCGGAGGCGGTCCAGTTCGGCCTGTACGGACGGGGCTGTCTCGGTCATGGTCGTCGAGCTTACGTCGTGATCGTCGGTGGGTTGTCGGGGTCCGGTATCTGGTCACTCCAGCCGCCGTGGACGGTGTGGCTCTGCTGTTTACGGAAGACGACGGGGGGTGTGCCGACGCGCCGGGTGAAGAGCCGGGAGAAGTAGGCGGGGTCGTGGTAGCCGACGCGCCGGGCGACCGCGGCGACCGGCAGGTCGGTGGCGGCGAGGAGTTCCTTGGCGCGGCCGAGGCGGATGCCGAGCAGGTAGTCCTTGGGGCTGCAGCCTGCTCCGTTTCGTACCGCGTTGCGCAGTTCGTTGGGGGTCATGCCGTGGCGGGCGGCGTGTTCGGCGATGGTGAGCGGTCGGCAGGCGTCGCGGCTGAGGGCTTTGAGTACGGGGTCGCCGTCGGCGTTGGTGTCGGCGCGGGCGCGGCGCAGGGCGACGAGGAGTTCGTGGACGGCGGCGCCGGTTTCCACTTCGAGGAGGGGGTTGCCGCGTCGGGCGGCGCGGGCGATGCGGCCGACGGTGGTGCGGGCGGCTGCCACGTCGGAGAGGGGGACGACGGGTCTGGTGGGCTCGATGTAGCCGAGTTGGGTGTAGGTCTCGGTGGCGGGTCCGGTGAAGTCGACGAAGGATTCGTCCCAGCCGGTGGCCGGGTCTGCTCCGTAGTGGTGGGTGATGCCGGGGGTGATCCAGATGAGTGCGGGTGCGGTGACGGTGCGGGTGTGTCCGTCGGCGCCGGCGTACCAGCCGCTGCCTGCTCCGATGATGACGGCGACGTGGTGGTCGAGGGTGCGGGGGCCGACGGCGGGGAGGGTGCCGTGTTGGAGTCCGACGCCGAGGCAGACGAGGCCGAGTGCGTGGTGCGCGGGGCTGGGGGTGAAATAGCGCATCCAGGTGTGGTACATGCGCTTTCTTCCTCCTTGTCCTTCCTCGTTCCGTGCCGGTGTGTCCAATGCGCGTTGATCTTTGTCCATGGACCGGGCCCGCCGCCAGGGCTGAGGGTGGGCGGGTGGCTGATTTCACGGTGGGTGAAGAGGATTTCCGGATCGACGGCCGGCCGGTGCGGCTGTTGTCGGGTGCCCTGCACTATTTCCGGGTGCACGAGGGGCAGTGGGAGCATCGTCTGGCGATGCTGCGGGCGCTGGGGCTGAACACGGTGGAGACGTACGTGCCGTGGAATCTGCACGAGCCGCGGGAGGGCGACTTCCGTGATGTGCAGGCGCTCGGCCGGTTCCTGGACGCGGCGCAGCGGGCGGGGTTGTGGGCCGTGGTGCGGCCCGGGCCGTATATCTGTGCGGAGTGGGAGAACGGTGGGTTGCCGCACTGGCTGACGGGTGTGCCGGGTCTGCGGGTGCGGACCCGGGACGCGGAGTATCTGCGCCGGGTGGACCGCTGGTTCTCTCATCTGCTGCATGAGGTGGTGCCCCGGCAGATCGACCGGGGCGGCCCGGTGATCATGGTGCAGGTCGAGAACGAGTACGGCAGTTACGGCTCTGACCAGGTGTATCTGCGTCATCTCGCCGATCTGTTGCGGACCTGCGGGGTGAGCGTGCCGCTGTTCACGTCGGACGGTCCGGAGGACCACATGCTGACGGGGGGTTCGCTGCCCGGCGTGCTGGCGACGGCGAATTTCGGGGCGGACGCGCGGGCGGGTTTCGATGTGCTGCGCCGGCACCGGCCGTCGGGGCCTTTGATGTGTATGGAGTTCTGGTGCGGTTGGTTCGATCACTGGGGTGCGGAAGGTGTGGTGCGGGATCCGGCGGACGCGGCCGGGGCGCTGCGGGAGGTCCTGGAGTGCGGTGCTTCGGTGAATCTGTACATGGCGCACGGCGGGACGAGCTTCGGTGGTTGGGCGGGGGCCAATCGTTCGGGTGAGCTGCATGACGGTGCGCTGATGCCGACGGTGACGTCGTACGACTACGGTGCGCCGGTCGATGAGTACGGGCGGCCGACGGAGAAGTTCTGGCTGTTCCGCGAGGTCCTGGCCGGTTACGGCGATGGTCCGCTGCCGCGGTTGCCGCCGGCTCCGCCGGCCCTTGCCCGGCCGGTGGGCGTTGCGGTCACCGGGTGGGTGTCGCTCGACGAGGTGATGGATGGTCTGGGCGGCCCGGAGCAGGTCACGGGTGCGCCGCCGACCTTCGAGGAGCTGGACGTGGACCGCGGCCTGGTCCGCTACCGGGTGGAGGTACCCGGCCCGCGGCAGCGGTATCCGCTGGCGTTGCCGGGTCTGCGTGATGTGGCGGTGATGTACGTCGACGGGGTGCGGGCCGAGCCGGGCGCCGAGGTGGCGGGGCCTGCGTCGGTGGAGGTGTGGGTGGAGTCGCTGGGCCGGGTCAATTACGGGCCTCGGCTGGGTGAGGGCAAGGGGCTCACCGGGGGTGTGCTGCACGAGCGGCAGTTTCTGCACGGGTTCCGCTCGCGTGGTCTTCGGCTGGACACGCTGGACGGGGCGGGTGCGGTCGCGCGGCTGCCGTTCCGGCCGGTGGAGCGGGGTACGGCCGGGGGCAGGGGCCTGTTCCGTGCGGGGTTCGAGGTGCGCGGTGCGGGGGACGCGGTCCTGGAACTGCCGGGCTGGGGGCGGGGTTTCGTCTGGGTCAACGGTTTCTGTCTGGGCCGCTACTGGTCGGCCGGGCCGCAGGACGCGCTGTATGTGCCGGGCCCGGTGCTGCGGGAGGACGAGAACGAGGTGTGGGTGCTGGAGTTTGAGGCGGCGGGCGAGCCGCGGTTGCGTCTCGGCCCGCCGCCCCCTGCCGCGCGGTGACCGCGGTGGGCACGCCCCCTGAGCGGCGTCATTCGCCTTTACCGGGAGGGGGCGTGCCCTGACGGTCGGATCCGCTCAGCGCACCTCGCGTACCTCGAAGGTGTCCAGGGCGAATTCCGCGACCCCGTCGTCGCCGACCTTGCGCAGGCCCACCCAGCTGTCACCTTCGGCGGGTGCGGTGAACTCGTAGGTCAGCGGGGTCGGTGCGGTGGCGACGGGCAGCGGTGTGCGGTCCAGTTCGCGGGCGGCGGGCTCGTCGACGCCGGTGATCCAGGCGTACTGGCCGGCGGTGTCGTTCTCGTATCGGAAGGAGACCCGGTAGCGCTTGCCGGCCTCGAAGCGGACGGTGTGCTGCACGGTGCGGTAGACCAGGCCGGTGTTCTCACCGCGGGACTTGAGCGTTTCGCCACCGTCGATGACGTCGTCGATGGCCTTGCCGTTCCAGCCGCGCTGGGTGAACGGCGCGTGCCGTTGGGCGATGTGGGTGCGCGGGTCCGTCGAGCCGCCGGCGTCTCCCTTGACGAAGACGCCCCAGCCGTGCGGGACGTGTTCGAAGTCCTCGAACGCGAGGGTGCCGGCCTGGTGGGTGTGCCCGCCGATGTCGCGCGCCGGGGTGATGCGGATGTTGTCGAAGCGCACCCGGGCTTCGCCCGGGGCGGCCCGCAGCGTGAGGTCGACCCGGCCGCCGCTCTCCGGCACGGTGAACCAGGTGAACATGGACTGGAAGCGGGAGCCGTGTTTGCGGTCGGCGGCGACGTAGTTGCCCGCGCAGGACACGTCGGTCCAGTTGGTGGCGGTGACTCCGTCGGCGGTACGGACTTCCAGTGCGGCCCGCCGCCGCTCCCCCGGTGTGCTGCCGACTTCGACCTGTACGGAAGCGGCGTAGGTGCCGGCGGGGAGTCGGCCGAGCCGCCGGCTGACGGCGGCGCCGGCACCGGCCCCGATGACCAGTTCGTAGTCGCCGAGCTCGTTGCGTACCACCGAGGCGGGGCCTTCGGTGTGCAGGCCGGTCAGTGAGCCGGAGTGGAAGCCGGGGTCGTACACCGGGGTGCCCTGCCCCCAGCGGGGTGCCGGCGGGGCGGCGGGCCGGTGGCGGTAGAGCACGTACGGCTGCCCGGGCTTCGCGTCCAGGGTGACCTTTCCGGAGCGGACCGGCAGGTCGCGCTCGTGTGTACGGCCCTGGTCGGTGAGCCGGTACAGGGAGACACGCGATGCGCCGGCCCAACCGCGCGGCAGTTGCCAGCTGCTGGTTCCGCCGTTCGGATTGTAGTGGTACAGCTTGGCCGGGTCGGTGGCGTTGCGCGGTTCCCAGGGCAGCAGGTAGCTGCCGCCCTGGTGGACGACCCGCCCGTCGGTGGTGATGCGCCGGGAGCCGTCCTGGTCGTCGACGACGGTCGCGGTGGGGCCGAAGAAGGTGATCTCGTGCTCGGTCCACCGTTTGATCGGGTACGCCTGGAGGTATTTCGCGGGCAGCGCGTCGGTCCACACGATGGTGTAGAAGGCGTCCCAGTCGGTCTTGCCGACCCAGCCCTCGAAGTTCCCCATCCGGCCGGCGCCGAGCAGGGTCGGCCATTTGTTGGCGAAGACGTCCTTCTGGTGGTTGCGGATGAAGCGGATCAGCCGGGAGTTGATGCCGCGTGAGGTGTCGCCGCCGTAGTCGGTCTCGTTGGCCCAGTGCGACCACAGTGACGAACGTTCGAGGCCGTGCCCCCATTCGCTGGAGACCAGCCAGCCCTGGTCGCGCAGGGCCAGCTGGAGGCGGTCGGAGTTCCAGCCGGACTCCCGGAAGACGTCCAGGTAGATGGTGTTGAGCGCCGGGTCGGTGTCGTCGCGGAGGTCCTGGAAGCGTTTGATGATGTCGCCGGAGACCAGGTCGCGCCGGGCGTCGATGCGGTAGGACTGGTCGAGCCAGTCCCACTGTTTGTCGTTCTTGTCGACGAGCTTCTCGGAGAAGGCGTGGGCCACCGGGTACGACTCGGTGGCGTTGACGTGTACGCCGAAGTCGCTGTTCCACTTGCGGCCCTCACGGACCAGCGTGTTCAGGTCGTCGAGGCCGCCGGCCCGCTTGTTGTAGTTGCCCGCATAGTCCGGGTGCGCCGAGTCGTGGCCCTCCGACTGGTAGCCCTTGAGCAGGGTGTACTGCCGCAGCCCGTCGGTGGCCAGCGAGATCCGTTTGACGTGGTCGAGGGTGGCGAGGAACGGGTTGGTGGCCTGCGAGGCGAAGTTGAACGGGATGTGCGGGACCACCCGCAGGTGGGTCTCGTCCGCGCCGAGCGGCGTCACCATGATGTCGCGGAAGGCGATGGCGGCGTCCTGCCAGTCGACCAGGCCGTCACCGTTGCGGTCCCGGGTGAGGATGACGGTCGCGTACGGCAGCGGTTCCGTGGCGTCGACGGGTGAGCCGGCCGCCCGGTGGGTCCACTGCCCGCAGCTGAGCCGTGCCTCGGCGAGGCCGTCCCGGTGCACGGTCTGCCGCCACAGCCTGCCGTTCTCCCAGGTGGTGCCCGCGGCGGAGGTCGGTTTGTCGTAGACCGTGTTGGTCTCGACGGCTCCGCCGACGCGGTCGTGCGCGACGACGGCGTATGCACAGCCGAGGGGGGCGGGGTCCGCCGGGGTCTGCGGGGTGAGCTGGACCAGGGTGTCGCCGCTCTTCGCCTTGTCGAGGTCGAGCCGGGCGGCCAGCAGGGTGGCGCCCGGCTGGTCGCTGCGTACGGAGAGGAAGGCGAGCCCGGGGATCTCCAGGGTGCCGACCCGAAGGGCGGCCGAGTCCGCTATCCGGGTGATCCGCCAGTGGCTCTGCCATCCGTCGACGCGGATCTCGGCCCGGATCTCGGTGCCGCCGTCGAAGCGCAGGATGTACGTGATCCGGTCGCGGCCGGGTCGCGCGGTGACGTCCGGGGTGTGCTCCGTCCCGTCGATCAGGACGGTGGTGACCGGGTCGGCCTGGCCGTGCAGCGACGCGCCGGTCTCTCTGTCGGTGTACGACACGATCCGCGGGAAGCGCCGGTCGACGCGGACGTCGAGGTCGCCGGAGCGCAGCACGGCCTCGGTCGCGGGCTCCGCTGCCCCGGCCCGCGGTGCGGCGAACGCCGCTCCGGCGCCGGCCAGCGCCGTGGCGGCCACAACGGTCCTGCGGCTGGGTCCTCGCTCTGCTGGGTACACGCTCGCTCCTCCATCGCGACGATCATCCGTGCACGTCACCATGGAGGAGCGCGGCGTATGCGCCTATGGACAAAGCGGGGAGAGATATTGGACTAACGGCCTGCGCGGCCCTACAGGGTGGCCGCGGCCGCTTTGATGTCGGCGGCGAAGGTGGACACCTGGCTGTACACGCCGGGGTAGCCGGGCTCGGCGCAGCCCTGGCCCCAGCTCACGATGCCGACCTGGATCCAGGCGCCGGTGTCGTCCTTGCGGAACATCGGGCCGCCGGAGTCCCCCTGGCAGCTGTCGACGCCGCCTTGGGCGACGTCGCCGGCGCAGATCTCGTCGCTCGGCGTGAGGTCCGACCCGTACGCCTTCTCGCACTGCGTGTCGGAGACGAAGGGGACGGTCGCCTTGCGCAGGTAGCGCTGCTGGTCGCCGTTCTCGCTCGTCGCGCCCCAGCCGGCGACGGTGAAGGTGCCCTTGTCGTAGTCCGTGCTGGTGGCGGTCTTCAGGGTCGGCAGGTTCAGCGGCTTGGACAGTTTGATCAGCGCCCAGTCCTTGCCCCGGCCGTCGTAGCCGGGGGCCTGGAGGACTTTGGTGGAGGTGACGTCAACGGCGTTCGGGCTCTGCAGGTCGACCGAGCCGGCGGTGGCGGTGATCGAGGTGTCGTTGCCCGTCCCCGACACGCAGTGCGCGGCGGTCAGGACTATGTCCTTGGCGTAGAGCGCGCCCCCGCATCCCATCGAGAGACGCACCATGAAGGGGAACTCGCCCTCGGCGGCGCGGGTGCCGCCGACGATGGGCTCCGGTGCGGCGGCCACGGCGGCGGTGGGCTGGAGGCTGACGGCGGCCAGTATGACGGCGCCGGCCGCGGCGGATCGTCTGACGGTGCGAAGCGTCCGGCGCAGGACTGCCCGGCCGGACCGGAGTCGGTCGGGCCGGGACCGGTCGGTCCGGGATCGGGCGGGCCGGGTCGGGTCGAAGAGTGTCCGGTTCAACGGGCTTCCTCTCATGGGGGGTATCGTTCCGGCGATCCGAAAAGGATCAGTCCCATAAGACTCGTCACTATCCGGCGATTCCGCCCGCCGTAGAGTGGGCCATGTGACGGACGACAGCGAGGTCGTGCACGGCTTTCCGCACCTGGAGACCGTGCGGGCGGCCATCACCGCACTGCACAAACGCCTCTCGTACGACGGCATCCGCAGCTACGCCCCGAGCGTCGCCCCGGCCGACGTCGCTTTTTCCGACCTGGACGACCTCCATTTGGGTGCACAGCGGGTGGCGCACGCGATGGTCCAGCATCTGCATCTGCCGGATGCCCGCATGATCGTGAGCTTTCGTGAGATGCACCATGCGGCGGGGGTCGAACTGGCGGCGGGGCCGGAGTACTTCATCGAGCTCAACAACCGTTTCCGCACGCACCGCAACGATATCGGCGCGGCGCTGGCCCATGAGGTCATGCATGTCCTGCTGCACCGGCTGGACCTGAGCTTCACCGGCACCCGGGACAACGAGATCCTCACCGACACCGCGACCACCTATCTGGGGGCGGGCTGGCTGCTGCTGGACGCATACCGCGAGGACGGGGTGTCCAGCCAGAAGCTGGGGTATCTCACCCCTGAGGAGTTCGGCTATGTGCTGGCCAAGCGAGCTCTGGCCTTCGACGAGGATCCGTCGATCTGGTTCACCAGCCCGCAGGCGTACACCGCGTACAACAAAGGCCTGGACCGGGCCCGTCAGGACAGCCGGCTGCCGCCGCTGGCCGCTGCGGGCTGGGTGGGCCGTCGTGCCTATGCCAAGAACCGCAAGTACGCGCTGGAGCACGGCAGTCACAGCCCGCCGCGCACCCCGTACGCCTTCGAAGAGGCCGGGAACGGACTGCGGGTCAGTTTCCCGTGTCCCACCTGCCAACAGCGCATCCGGGTGCCGGTGCGGGGGCGGGTGCGGGCGCGTTGCGGGTTGTGCGGGACGGTCCTCGACTGCGACACGTGAGGCTGCGACACCTGAGGCTGCGACACGTGAGGTGCCGGCTGCGGTGACCGGCCCGGGGCGCGGGAGGTGCTGAGCACGCTCCCGCGCCGACGGGCGTCGGGGTACGAAGGCCGGGCGCCTCTCAGGCGGCGGCCCGGCGGCCACCCTGGCCGCCGCGGCCCTGACCGCTGCGGCTCTGGGCACTGCGGCCCGCCGCGCTGCGGCCCTGGCCGCCCTGGCCCTGCCCCTGGCCGCCGCGGCGACCGCGGCTGCGGCCCGGCTGGCCGGCCGCCGCCGTGCCGCCCGCTGCGGGCCGGCTCGGCCGGGAACGGCGTTGCGGCTGGGTGGCCTGCTGCGGCACGTCGATGACGACGGCCACGCCGGAGGGCTCCCGCGCCCCGGTGATCCGGGTGAGCTCTTCGTCGCTGGACTTCAGCCGGGCGGTCCGCGGGGTGATACCGGCGTCCGACATCAGCCGGGTCATCTCCCGCTTCTGCTCCGGGAGCACCAGTGTGATGACGCTGCCGGACCCACCGGCGCGCGCGGTGCGCCCACCACGGTGGACGTAGTCCTTGTGGTCGGTCGGCGGGTCCACGTTGACGACCAGGTCGAGGTCGTCGATGTGGATGCCGCGGGCGGCGACGTTCGTCGCGACCAGGACGTTGACCAGACCGTTCTTGAACTGGTCGAGGGTACGGTTGCGCTGCGGCTGCGAACGGCCGCCGTGCAGTCCGCCCGCCCGTACGCCGCTGGCGAGCAGCCGCTTGACGAGCCGGTCCACCGAGCGCTTGGTGTCCAGGAAGAGGAGCACCCGGCCGTCGCGGGCCGCGATCCGGGTGGTGACGGCCTTCTTGTCGGTCTCGTCGGCGATGTAGAACACATGGTGGTCCATGGTGGTGACCGCACCGGCCGACGGGTCGACGGAGTGCACCACGGGGTCGGACAGGAACATCTTCACCAGGCGGTCGATGTTCTTGTCCAGGGTCGCCGAGAACAGCATCCGCTGTCCGCCGGGCTGCACCTGCTTGAGGAGTGCGGTGACCTGCGGCATGAAGCCCATGTCGGCCATCTGGTCGGCCTCGTCGAGCACGGTGATGCCTACCTGGTCGAGGCGGCAGTCGCCGCGCTCGATGAGGTCCTTGAGGCGGCCGGGGGTGGCCACGACCACTTCGGCGCCGCGGCGCAGCGCGCCGGACTGCCGGGAGATCGACATACCGCCGACGACGGTGGTCAGCCGAAGGTTCACCGAGGTGGCGTACGGCGTCAGCGCGTCGGTGACCTGCTGCGCGAGTTCCCGGGTGGGTACCAGGACGAGGGCCAGCGGTGCGCGCGGTTCGGCGCGTCGGCCGGCGACGCGGGCGAGCAGGGCGAGGCCGAAGGCGAGGGTCTTGCCGGATCCGGTGCGTCCGCGGCCCAGCAGGTCGCGGCCCGCGAGGGAGTTCGGCAGGGTGGCTGCCTGGATCGGGAAGGGGTCGGTGACGCCTTGTGATCCGAGGGTCTTCAGCAGGGCGGCGGGCATGTCCAGCTCGGCGAAGGCATCGACGGCGGGCAGCGCGGGGGTGATGGTGTCCGGCAGCGTGAATTCGGCAGGCCTGGGCGCTGCCTTGCGGGCCGGAGACTTTGCGGGGGCCTTGCCTCGGCCCCTCGGCGGACTGGTGCGTGCGGGGCGTGCCGGGCGTTCAGCGGAGCGGGTCATGCAGTTTTAGCCTTCCTGCCAGGTGTAGGACAGCACAAACCGGGACCCGCACCTTGGAGGTGCGGGCCCCGGTCAGCGAGGTACGCGTCCGACAATTAGGCCGGGACGATGTTCTCCGCCTGCGGGCCCTTCTGGCCCTGCGTGACGTCGAAGGAGACCTTCTGGCCCTCCTGGAGCTCACGGAAGCCCTGGGTGGCAATGTTGGAGTAGTGGGCGAAGACGTCGGCGCCGCCGCCGTCCTGCTCGATGAAGCCGAAGCCCTTTTCCGAGTTGAACCACTTCACGGTACCGGTGGCCATAACATTCTCCTCAACAGGTGCAGTGCCGGAAATTCGCACTTTACGAATTCCGCGTCGCCGCATTGAACCCCATCCGGAGAAAAGCCGGAAAACAATAATGCGCCTGTCGGAGCATTCCCGTCAGGCGCACATAAAGTTCATGGGTACCAAAACTGCAACAACGTCAGCCTAGCACGCTTGTCGCCCGGATGTGTGGACGCCTGGGGCCCACGTGTCGGCCGGGCGTTCCCGGGAACGGCACCCCGTTTCGTGTGCCACGTCAACTCGCCGAACAGTGGCGAGAGTTGACATGATCAAGCGGTCGGGCACGGGGTTCGAATCTTCGGATCCGTTCGGAGAACGTCGTGTCGCCCCCGACGGCGGACCTCGACCGGGGGTGGCGTGGCGGGGTCGTCTCCCCCACCGACGTTCACCCGTACGGGTTCGTCCCCGGGTGTCCCGCAGTCCTGGCACATCACCCTCCGCCAGTCCTGGCACATCACCCTCCGCGTGCCGGCGGGAAGTCCTGGCGGCCTAGGATTCGGGTCATGATCGCGGAAATGCAGTGCATAGTGCTGGACTGCCCCGACCCGGCCGGCCTGGCGGTGTTCTACCGGTCGGTGCTCGGCGGCACGGTCGACCGGCCCGATCCCCGCTGGTCGCCCGACGAGGACTGGTCGACGCTGCACACCACGTCCGGGCTGGTCCTGGCGTTCCAACGGGCCGAGAACCATCGGCCGCCGGCCTGGCCCGATCCCACTCGGCCCCAGCAGTTCCATCTGGACTTCGGCGTGCCGGACCTGGACCGGGCGGAGGTGGAGGTACTGGACGCGGGCGCCCATCTGCTCGACGACAGCGCTCAGGGGTGGCGGGTGTACGCGGACCCGGCGGGGCATCCGTTCTGCCTGGTCCGCCACTGATCCACGGCCGGTTACGCGGAGCGCTCGCCGGTGCTCCGCTCCACACAGAACTCATTGCCTTCGATGTCGGCCATGGTCGCCCAGCCGCGTCCGTCGGGCCTGCGGTGGTCCTCCACCAGGGTGGCGCCGAGCGCCAGCAGCCGTTCGACCTCTTC
Organism: Streptomyces sp. NPDC051320; assembly: GCF_040682175.1. Classification (NCBI taxonomy): domain Bacteria; kingdom Bacillati; phylum Actinomycetota; class Actinomycetes; order Kitasatosporales; family Streptomycetaceae; genus Streptomyces; species Streptomyces sp. NPDC051320. Next base: position 95,451 of record NZ_JBFBAL010000010.1, on the reverse strand, counting down.
CTCCCGGGTGCGGTCGGTCGGCTGCAGATCCAGGTGAAGCCGGTTCTTCACCGACTTGGGCTCGGGAACCTGGATGAACAGCAGGCCGAAGCCGGGCGCCTGCACCAGCGCTTCCGGGTCCCCCGGCTTGTCCTCGTCGGTCAGCGGGATGTCGAGGACCTGGGCCCAGAAGCTGCCGAGCCGGTAGGCGTCGGCGCAGTCGACGGTCACATGGCGCACAAACGAAGTCATGATCGCCACTATGCCGCACCGTTCTCAGCGCCGTCAGTCCCTGCGCCGTCAGGGGCACGGGGCGCCGTCGGGGGCCGGGGAGAAGGTGACCACCGCGGTGCGGCCGTCGGCCCGCAGGACCCCCGGCGATTCGCCGGTCAGCAACGCGGCGTCGTGCGGTCCGAGTTCCGCTCCGGCTCCCTCGATGACCGCCGTCCCGTCGAGCGCGACGACCAGGACGGTCCCGCCGGGCGGTATGGACACGGTGAGCCGGCCGCGTACGACTGCGGTGAGCGCCTCGGTGAGCCCGGGGCGGTACATGACGTTGAAGTTGACCACCGGACCGTCGAGCAGGCGGCCGTGTGTCCGGGCGTCACCGGCGAAGTCCTGTGGCCGGAACCGCTCGCCGACCGTTCGCCGGACGCCGTCGACCGTGAGCTCCATGCCCGCGCCCTCGGCCACGGTGAGGGTCCGGGTGACGCCGGGGAAGGCGGAGAAGGGCCCGTCGTCCTTGACCTCGGCGAGGCTCACCCGCCAGGCGAAGTCGTCCATTCCGGCGCCCGGGGGCGCGGCGGCGATCTCCCGGGTGATTCCGCCGCCGTTCTTCCACCGCGTCGCCGTCCGGTCCGTGGCCCTCAGCAGCGTGACGGTCACGGTCGCACCGTCCCGTTGGCGCGGGCCGCTCTCAGCCAGGCCGGGAATTCGGACACCAGCCGGTCGTACAGCTCCGTGTCGGGGACCTTGCGGGGGTCGCTGCCCGCGTGGAAGAAACCGGCGTTGTCGATGGGTCTGCGGGCGGGCACCGCGAGTTCGTCGAGCTTGCGGAGGAAGTCGAACTGCTTGCTCGCCGGGTTTCCGAAGCCGATGAACTGCCAGAACAGCGGTAGCTTGGCCGCCTTGCAGACGTAGCGCTCGGCGGCGAGCTTGTTGATGGGGCCGCCGTCCGTCTGGAAGACCACCAGGGCCGGCGCGGTCGAGCCGCTGTCCAGGTAGTGGTCGATGACGGCGTCCATCGCCAGGTGGTAGCTGGTCTTCCCCATGTGCCCGAGGCTCGCGGCGATCTCGTTCACCCGCCCCTGATGGTTGCTGAGCGCCACGTGCTCCACCGCGTCGACCTCCGTGGAGAAGAAGACCACGGGGACGGTCCCGTCGTCGTCGAGATGGGCGGAGAGTCCCAGGACACGATCGGCGAGGGCCTGGACGCTGCCGTCGTCGTAGTACGGCTTCATCGAGCCCGAGTAGTCGATGACCAGGTAGACCGCGACCCGCTCACCGTGCAGGCCGTGCTTCTGCAGGGATATTCCGGCGCTCTTGTAGAGGCTGACGAGCGCGGGCGCCGTCTCCTGCATCTTCTGGAGGCTGATGGCCATGCGTCGCTCCCGCTCGGTCGTCCGGCCCGGGCCCGTTCGTCGGAGGGCCGGGGCGAGTTGAGCGTACGACACCGCCGGGACGCGCCACGGCGCCCACCCAGGGTCCGGTCGGGGACAGGGCAGACGCCGTGATCAGTTCCGCACCCCATTGTGCGGGACGTTCCGTGGAGCCGGTCAGACCACCAGTGCGCGGTCCGTCGGCTTGATCGGGGCATGCAGTTCGCTGGCGCCCGTGAGGAAACGGTCCACGCCGCGTGCCGCGGAGCGGCCCTCGGCGATCGCCCAGACGATCAGCGACTGGCCGCGGCCCGCGTCACCGGCAACGTACACCCCGGGGACATTGGTCGCGAAGTCGGCGTCGCGGGCGATGTTGCCGCGGGCGTCGAGCTCCAGGCCGAACTGCTGCACCAGGCCGTTGGCCTGGTCGGTGCCGGTGAAACCCATCGCGAGGGTGACCAGCTGCGCCGGGATCCGGCGCTCGGTGCCGGGCAGCTGTTCCAGCTTGCCGTCCTTGAACTCCACCTCGATGAGGTGCAGGGACTGGACGTTGCCGTCCTCGTCGCCCTCGAAGTGGGTGGTCGAGACGGCGTAGATCCGCTCGCCGCCCTCCTCGTGCGCGGAGGTGACCTTGTAGAGCATCGGGAAGGTCGGCCAGGGCTGACCCGGATTCCGCTCTTCGCCGGGCTTCGGCATGATCTCGAGCTGGGTGACCGATGCGGCGCCCTGACGGTGGGCGGTGCCCACGCAGTCCGCGCCGGTGTCACCGCCGCCGATGACCACCACATGCTTGCCCTCGGCGGTGATCGGGGCCACCGTGAGGTCGCCCTCCTGCACCTTGTTGGCGAGCGGCAGGTACTCCATGGCGAAGTGGATGCCGTTCAGCTCGCGGCCGGGTACCGGCAGGTCGCGGGAGACCGTGGCGCCGGCGGCGATGACCACCGCGTCGTACCTGCGGCGCAGCTTCGCGGCGTCGATGTCGCGGCCGATCTCGGTCTCGGTGCGGAACTTGGTGCCCTCCGCGCGCATCTGCTCGATGCGGCGGTTGATGTGCGACTTCTCCATCTTGAAGGCGGGGATGCCGTACCTGAGCAGTCCGCCGATGCGGTCGGCGCGCTCGTAGACGGCGACCGTGTGGCCTGCCCGGGTGAGCTGCTGGGCGGCGGCGAGACCCGCCGGTCCCGAGCCGATGACGGCGACCGTCTTGCCGGAGAGCCGCTCGGGCGGCTGCGGGGTGACGTCGCCGCTGTCCCAGGCCTTGTCGATGATGGAGACTTCGACGTTCTTGATGGTGACGGGCGGCTGGTTGATGCCCAGCACGCACGCCGACTCGCAGGGTGCGGGGCACAGCCGGCCGGTGAACTCCGGGAAGTTGTTGGTGGCGTGCAGCCGCTCGCTCGCCGCCGACCAGTCCTCGCGGTACGCGTAGTCGTTCCACTCCGGAATGAGGTTCCCGAGCGGACAGCCGTTGTGGCAGAACGGGATGCCGCAGTCCATGCAGCGGCCGGCCTGCTTGCTGACGATCGGGAGCAGCGAACCGGGAACGTAGACCTCGTTCCAGTCCTTCACCCGCTCCTCGACGGGGCGGGTCTGTGCGACCTCGCGGCCCGTGGTCAAAAAGCCCTTGGGGTCAGCCATTGGTCGCCGCCTCCATCATCTTCTCGGTGGTTTCGGTCTCCGAGAGACCTGCCAGCTCAGCGGCGTCCTTGGCGGCGAGCACTGCCTTGTAGGTGGTCGGGATGATCTTGCTGAAGCGGGTCACCGCGGTGTCCCAGTCGGCGAGGAGCTTCTCGGCCACGGTGGACGCGGTCTCCTCGTGGTGGCGGCGCACGACGTCGTGCAGCCACTGCCGGTCGGTGTCGTCGAGGGTCTCGATGGCGCCGACGTTGCCGACGTTCACGTTGTCGGGGTCGAGGTCGATAACGTACGCGACACCGCCGGACATTCCCGCCGCGAAGTTACGCCCGGTCTCGCCCAGCACCACGGCGTGGCCGCCGGTCATGTACTCGCAGCCGTGGTCGCCCACGCCTTCCGAGACGACCGTCGCGCCGGAGTTGCGGACGCAGAACCGCTCGCCGGTGCGGCCGCGGAGGAACAGCTCGCCGCCGGTGGCGCCGTAGGCGATGGTGTTGCCCGCGATGGTGGAGTACTCGGCGAGGTGGTCGGCGCCGCGGTCCGGGCGGACCACGACCCGGCCGCCGGAGAGGCCCTTGCCGACGTAGTCGTTGGCGTCGCCCTCCAGGCGGAGGGTCACGCCGTGCGGCACGAAGGCGCCGAACGACTGGCCCGCGGAGCCGGTGAAGGTGATGTCGATGGTGTCGTCGGGCAGTCCCGCGCCACCGAACTTCCTGGTCACCTCGTGGCCGAGCATGGTGCCGACGGTCCGGTTGATGTTGCGGATCGCGACCTGCGCGCGGACCGGCTGGGCGGCCTCGGCGGAGTCCGCGTCGAGGGCGTCGGCCGCGAGCTTGATCAGCTGGTTGTCGAGCGCCTTCTCCAGACCGTGGTCCTGCACGGTGACCTGGTGGCGTACGGCGCCCTCGGCCAGCTCCGGCACGAAGAACAGCGGCTCGAGGTTGAGCCCCTGCGCCTTCCAGTGGTTCACGGCCCGCTCGGTGTCGAGGAGCTCGGCGTGGCCGACGGCCTCCTCGACGGTGCGGAAGCCCAGCTCGGCGAGGAGTTCGCGGACCTCTTCGGCGATGAACCGGAAGAAGTTGACGATGTACTCGGCCTTGCCGGAGAACCGGTCGCGCAGCACCGGGTTCTGGGTGGCGATGCCGACCGGGCAGGTGTCGAGGTGGCAGACGCGCATCATGACGCAGCCGGAGACGACGAGGGGCGCGGTCGCGAAACCGAACTCCTCGGCGCCGAGCAGCGCGGCGATGATGACGTCACGGCCGGTCTTCAGCTGGCCGTCGGTCTGTACGACGATGCGGTCGCGCAGGCCGTTCAGCAGCAGGGTCTGCTGGGTCTCGGCGAGGCCGAGCTCCCAGGGGCCGCCGGCGTGCTTCAGCGAGGTGAGCGGGGACGCGCCGGTGCCGCCGTCGTGGCCGGAGATCAGCACGACGTCCGCGTGCGCCTTGGAGACGCCGGCGGCGACGGTGCCGACGCCGACCTCGGAGACCAGCTTGACGTGAATCCGCGCCTGCGGGTTCGCGTTCTTGAGGTCGTGGATCAGCTGGGCCAGGTCCTCGATGGAGTAGATGTCGTGGTGCGGCGGCGGGGAGATCAGGCCGACACCGGGGGTGGAGTGCCGGGTCTTGGCGACCCAGGGGTACACCTTGTGGCCGGGCAGCTGACCGCCCTCGCCGGGCTTGGCGCCCTGGGCCATCTTGATCTGGATGTCGTCCGCGTTGACCAGGTACTCCGAGGTCACACCGAAGCGGCCGGAGGCGACCTGCTTGATGGACGAGCGGCGTGCCGGGTCGTAGAGCCGGTCGGCGTCCTCGCCGCCCTCGCCGGTGTTGGACTTGCCGCCCAGCTGGTTCATGGCGATGGCGAGGGTCTCGTGCGCCTCCTTGGAGATGGAGCCGTACGACATGGCGCCGGTGGAGAAGCGCTTGACGATCTCGGAGACGGGCTCGACCTCGTCGATGGAGATCGGCTCGCGATCCGACTTGAAGCCGAAGAGCCCGCGGAGCGTCATGAGCCGCTCGGACTGCTCGTTCACCCGGTCCGTGTACTTCTTGAAGATGTCGTACCGGCGCGAGCGCGCGGCGTGCTGGAGCCGGAAGACCGTCTCGGGGTCGAAGAGGTGCGGCTCGCCCTCGCGGCGCCACTGGTACTCGCCACCGATCTCCAGCTTGCGGTGCGAGGCGGAGATGCCGGAGGCGGGGTACGCCTTGGCGTGCCGGGCGGCGACCTCGGTGGCGACGACGTCCAGGCCGGCGCCGCCGATCTTGGTGGCGGTGCCGTTGAAGTAGGTGTCGACGAAGGACTGGTCGAGGCCGACGGCTTCGAACACCTGGGCGCCGCGGTAGGAGGCGACGGTCGAGATGCCCATCTTGGACATGACCTTCAGGACGCCCTTGCCGAGCGCGTAGATCAGGTTGCGGATGGCCTGCTCGGCGTCCAGGCCCTCGATGAAGGTGCCCGCGCGGACCAGGTCCTCGACGGATTCCATGGCGAGGTAGGGGTTGACCGCGGCGGCGCCGTAGCCGATCAGCAGGGCGACGTGGTGGACCTCGCGTACGTCACCGGCCTCGACCAGCAGGCCCACCTGGGTGCGCTGCTTGGTGCGGATGAGGTGGTGGTGGACGGCGGAGGTGAGCAGCAGCGAAGGAATCGGTGCGTGTTCGGCGTCCGAATGCCGGTCGGAGAGGACGATCAGCCGGGCGCCCGCCTCGATGGCGGCGTCCGTCTCGTCGCAGATCTCCTTCAGCCGGGCGGCGAGGGCGTCGCCACCGCCGCCGACCCGGTAGAGGCCGGCCAGGGTGGCGGCCTTCATGCCGGGCATGTCGCCGTCGGCGTTGATGTGTATGAGCTTGGCCAGCTCGTCGTTGTCGATCACCGGGAAGGGCAGCGTCACACTGCGGCAGGCGGCCGCCGTGGGCTCCAGGATGTTGCCGGCGGGGCCGACGGTGGAGCGCAGGGAGGTGACGAGTTCCTCGCGGATGGCGTCCAGCGGCGGGTTGGTGACCTGGGCGAAGAGCTGGGTGAAGTAGTCGAAGAGCAGCCGGGGGCGCTCGGAGAGCGCGGCGATGGGGGAGTCGGTGCCCATGGAGCCCAGCGGTTCACCGGAGGTGCGGGCCATCGACGCCAGAATGACGCGCAGCTCTTCCTCGGTGTAGCCGAAGGTCTGCTGGCGGCGGGTGACCGAGGCGTGGGTGTGCACGATGTGTTCGCGCTCGGGGAGGTCCTCGAGCTCGATCTCGCCGGTCTCCAGCCATTCCTCGTACGGCTGCTCGGCGGCGAGCGAGGCCTTGATCTCGTCGTCCTCGATGATGCGGTGCTCGGCGGTGTCGACCAGGAACATCCGGCCGGGCTGCAGGCGGCCCTTGCGGACGACCTTGGCGGGGTCGATGTCCAGGACGCCGACCTCGGAGGAGAGCACGACGAGGCCGTCGTCGGTGACCCAGTAGCGGCCGGGTCGCAGACCGTTGCGGTCGAGGACCGCGCCGACCTGGGTGCCGTCGGTGAAGGTGACGCAGGCCGGGCCGTCCCAGGGCTCCATCATCGTGGAGTGGTACTGGTAGAAGGCGCGGCGGGCCGGGTCCATCGAGTCGTGGTTCTCCCACGCCTCGGGGACCATCATCAGCACCGAGTGCGGGAGCGAGCGGCCGCCGAGGTGGAGCAGCTCGAGGACCTCGTCGAAGGAGGCGGAGTCCGATGCGTCCGGGGTGCAGACGGGGAAGATCCGGTCCAGCTTCTCGGTCCCGAAGAGGTGGGAGGCCAGCTGGGACTCACGGGCCTTCATCCAGTTGCGGTTGCCCTTGACCGTGTTGATCTCGCCGTTGTGCGCGACGAAGCGGTACGGGTGGGCCAGCGGCCAGCTGGGGAAGGTGTTGGTCGAGAAGCGCGAGTGCACCAGGGCGATGGTGGTGGCGAAGCGGCGGTCGGAGAGGTCCGGGAAGAACGGCTCCAGCTGCCCGGTGGTGAGCATGCCCTTGTAGACGATGGTGCGGGCGGAGAGCGAGGGGAAGTACACCCCGGCTTCGCGCTCGGCACGCTTGCGCAGGACGAACGCCTTGCGGTCGAGCGCGATGCCCGTGGCGGGGGCAGCGTCCCGGCCTGCGGCCGTGTCGGTGACAGCGTCGTCGGTGACGAAGAGCTGGCGGAACTCGGGCATGGTGACGCGGGCGCCGTTGCCGAGGAGGTCCGGCGTGACGGGGACCTCGCGCCAGCCGAGGACGGTGAGGCCCTCTTCGGCCGCGATCGTCTCAATCCGCGAGACGGCGGCGGGGGTCTCGTCGAGCGGCAGGAAGGCCGTGCCGACGGCGTACGCACCCGCTTCGGGGAGCTCGAAGCCGGCGACCTCGCGGAGGAAGGTGTCCGGTACCTGGAGCAGAATTCCCGCACCGTCACCGGAGTCCGGCTCGGAGCCGGTGGCGCCGCGGTGTTCGAGATTGCGCAGTACGGTCAGCGCCTGTTCGACCAGCTCATGGCTGGCCACACCGGTAAGAGTGGCCACGAACCCGACACCGCAGGCGTCGTGTTCGTTGCGGGGGTCGTACATCCCCTGCTGGGCGGGGCGACCGTCCATGGGCGACCAGGCGTGGATGCGCATCGGCTCTCCCGTCGTCGTCGTGGCATAGGCAAGTGCGTTGGGACGACGTTGGCCCTCTGCGAAATTTCGAGCAGGTTACATGATGGAGCGGTTCTCGAAAAGCGGATGAATCATTCCAACATGCGGACACCGTGGGTGCGGTGGGGGTGGGGCTCAAGGGGTCGGACAGGGTGACTGTCGGCCCGGAATCGTCGACCCGAAGCGGAGTGGGCGTCATTGCCCTCGGCGCCTCCGCCTTATGCCCGCAGGGCAGCTGCTCGAAACCGTCGGGTAACCGACGAGTTATCGACTAATTATGTAGCGCCTTGCATAGTGTCTCATCCTACGGCGGTGCCGAACAGTGCCCCGAGGGCGTAGGTGATGCCGGCGGCCGCTCCTCCCAGTGTGAGCTGCCGGAGTCCGCTGTACCACCAGGAGCGGGCAGTGACCCTCGCCACTACCGCACCGCACCCGAAGAGCCCGATCAGCGCGAGCAGCAGGGCGGGCCAGAGCGTACTGGCGCCGAGGAGGTAGGGCAGCAGCGGCAGCAGGGCGCCCAGCCCGAAGGCCCCGAAGGAGGACAGCGCCGCGACGAGCGGGGAGGGCAGCTCGTCGGGGTCGATGCCGAGCTCTTCCCTGGCATGGATCTCGAGGGCCTGCTCGGGGTCTCTGGACAGCTGCTCGGCCACCGCGGCGGCCAGCTCGGGCTCCACGCCACGCGATACGTAGAGCTCGGCGAGTTCTCTCATCTCGTCCAGCGGGTGCTTGCGCAGTTCTCGCCGTTCGACGGCCAGCTCGGCCTCGACCAGTTCGCGCTGGGACGCCACCGAGGTGTACTCACCGGCGGCCATCGAGAAGGCACCGGCCGCCAGCCCGGCGAGCCCGGTGATCACGAGGGTGCGGTGCGAGACGTCACCGCCCGCGACACCCGTCATCAGGGCGAGGTTGGAGACCAGACCGTCCATGGCGCCGAAGACGGCCGGGCGCAGCCATCCGCCGTTGACGTCGCGATGGGTGTGATTGTCGCGATGCGCCACATGCAGCGTCGCCTCGTTCTCCATGATGGACATCGGTCCAGGCCCCCTCTTCCGTTCATCGACAAGCTCGAAAGTACGCACCAAAAGCACCTCCCGCCAGCAAGGAAGGCCGTACTTACCAAGGCGGGAGAGGCCCCGAACGGCACTTCTCCGACCCCGTCGGAAGCGCCTTCGAGAGATGGATCACACGGCGATCTCATTGACGGCCGAGGAACCTGTGAGCACCGTCTGTAAACGTTTCCGGTTCAGCCGGTCAGGGGCAGCCATGTCGCACAACGGGCCACCGACCATCGTGTCGATCGCCGAGCGCGCAGGGGTTTCCATCGCGTCCGTCTCCCGGGTGCTCAACGGGATGAGCACCCGCCCGGCAACCGTCCAGAAGGTCGAGCGCGCGGTGGCGGAGCCCGGTTACGTGCCGAACGCGGTCGCCCGTTCCCTCAAGGGCGGCAGGGCCCGGCAGCTGACCTTCGCGATGGAGGACATCGGGGACCCGGTGTACGGGGCGATGGTCCGCGGGTTCGGCCAGTGCGTCCTCGACCGCTACCAGCGCTGACGTCTCCCGCGACGGCCGGCGGGGCTGCCACGGGGGTCGGCGCACGCTTGAGTTGGCGGGGTGCGATCGCCGGGGCTGGCGCCCGTCGCCCTCTTCTGGGGCTCCGCCCCAGACCCCGCTCCTCAAACGCCGGAGGGGCTGGATTTTGCCCTGCGGGGTCATATCCCCACGGAGGCTGGCCCGGCAGGGGTTGCCCCGCGGGGGTGCGCCGGCAACAAGGGTCACCCCGCGGAGGGGGTCTCGGCAGGGTTGCCCCCGGCGGGATGAACACCGCGGGGGTGGCGTCCGCAGGCCACCCCCGCACGGGGTCAGGCCTGGTCGGCCTTGGCTTCTGCCTTGGTTTCGGCTGGGGGGGTGGTGTCCGGGTCGGATTCCGGCTCGGCGGGGTCGGGGCCCGCGTCGGGCTCCGGGGTGGCCTCGGCGTCGGGCTCGGACCCCTCGGCCGCTTCAGCGGCCCCCGCGGCCCCCGCGGCGGGTTCCACGATCGGCTCGCGGCCCGGGCGCAGCTTCGACGAGATGACGAAGTAGGACACCGCGAGCAGGAACACGATCATCGCGGTCCAGTCGTTGAGCCGCACCCCGAGAATGTGGTGTGCGTCGTCGACCCGCATGTACTCGATCCAGCCGCGTCCGACGCAGTAGGAGGCGACGTACAGGGCGAAGGCCCGGCCGTGGCCGAGCTTGAAGCGGCGGTCCGCCCAGATGACGAGCAGCCCGACACCGACGCACCAGAGCGACTCGTAGAGGAACGTCGGGTGGTAGGTCCCGGCGACACGGTCCGGGCCGGCGCTGATCTTGAGCGCCCACGGCAGGTCCGTCCGCTTGCCGTACAGCTCCTGGTTGAACCAGTTCCCCCAGCGGCCGATGGCCTGGGCGAAGGCGAGGCCGGGTGCCAGCGTGTCGGCCCAGGCCGGCAGCGGGATGCCGCGACGGCGGCAGCCGATCCAGGCTCCGACCGCGCCGAGCGCGACCGCGCCCCAGATACCGAGGCCGCCCTCCCAGATCTTGAAAGCGTTGACCCAGTCCCGGCCGTCGGTGAAGTACAGCTCATAGTCGGTGATGACGTGGTAGAGCCGCCCGCCGACCAGCCCGAAGGGCACGGCCCACACGGCGATGTCGGCCACGGTGCCGGCGTTGCCGCCCCGGGCGACCCAGCGCTTGTTGCCGTACCAGACGGCGACGAAGACACCGATGATGATGCAGAACGCATAGCCGCGCAGCGGAATCGGTCCGAGGTGGACCACGCCGGTCGACGGACTGGGGATGAAGGCAAGGTTCATGGCACCGTCGACGCTACCTTGCCGGGCGGGGCAGGGGGCAACCCACCCGGCAACGTAGTGATAACGAGGGGCGACCGAACGGCGTCCGGCCGAGGGGCGTCAGGCCGAGGGGCTCGGCGAGCGGGTGCCCGGCTTCTTCCCCTTGTTCGCCTCGGTGACCCACTTCTTCAGATGGGCGGGTGTGATCTGCTCATTGCCCTTCTTCGGGTAGATCGGTTCGCCGTTCAGCTGGACGGTGGGCGTGCCGCTGAACTTGCCCTGCTGGAAGGCCGCATTGGACTTCTCCACCCAGCCGTCGTGCTTCCCCTCGTTCACACAGGAGGTGAAGGCGGCCGTCTTCAGCCCGGGGACCCTACCCGCCAGCTCGATCAGCCGGCTGTTCTTGGCGAAGGCGTCGTCGGTCTCCTCGGGCTGGTTCTCGTACAGCACGTCGTGGTAGGCGGGGAACTTCCCCGCGGACTGCGCACAGGCGGCCGCGTTGGCAGCGCGCAGGGAGCCGGATCCGCCCATATTGCCGTCGATCAGGGTGACCAGGTGGTATTCGACCTTGACCTGACCGGATTTCTCGAGCTCATGGATGGTGCTGCGGAAATCGGTCTCGAACTGGTCGCAGGCCGGGCAGCGGAAGTCCTCCCACACCGTGAGCGTGGACGGTGCGTCGCTCGCGCCCACCGGGATCGCCAGGCTGTCCTTTCCGGTCGCGCCCTGCGGTGGGAGCACCGCGTGCGCGGTGGTGCCGCCGCTGTCGTCGCCGGAGTCGGCCGCGACGACGCCGATCGCGGCGGCCAGCGCCAGTACGCCCACCACGGCTCCGCCGACGATCAGTCCGCGCCTGCGCTTGTCCCGCGCCTTCTGCTTCTGGCGCTCTTCGATGAGCCGCTCTCGGGCGGCCCTCTTCGCGTCTCGGTTCTTCTCGCTCACACCCCCAGCAACGAACCGGGGAGGCACCAGCGTGCCTCCCCGGTCCCACTTCCACCCGTACGAGCGACGCCGTCAGCTTCGGCGTACGCCCTTGGCCAGCTCGCCCGCCAGTTCGCGTACGGCCACCAGACCGGCGCCCTCGTCGGCCGCGTCCAGCATGCGCTTGACGAACGCTGACCCGACGATCACGCCGTCGGAGAATCCGGCGACCTCCGCGGCCTGAGCGGCGTTCGAGACGCCGAGCCCCACGCAGACGGGCAGTGCGGTGGTGGCCCGGGTGCGCCGGACCAGGTCCTGGGCCTGCTCGCCCACCGAGGCCCTGGTGCCGGTGACGCCCATCAGGGAGGCCGCGTACACAAAACCGGACCCGGCGGCGGTGATCGTCGCGAGGCGTTCGTCCTTGCTGCTCGGGGCGACGACGAAGACGGTGGCCAGACCGTGCTTCTCCGCGTGCTCACGCCACAGCGCGGACTCCTGGACCGGCAGATCGGGCAGGATGCAGCCGGACCCGCCCGCCTCGGCCAGTTCCGCGGTGAAACGCTCGACGCCGTACCGGTCGACGGGGTTCCAGTAGGTCATCACCAGGATCGGCGCGCCGGTCGCCCGGTAGGCCTCGCGCACCGTGCGGAGTACGTCGGCGATCTTCACCCCGCCCTTGAGGGCGATGTCGTCGGCGGTCTGGATGACCGGGCCGTCGAGGACCGGGTCGCTGTGCGGCAGACCGACCTCGACGATGTCGGCGCCGCCGTCGATGACCGCCTTCACGGCGGCGATCCCGCCGTCGACGGTGGGGAACCCGGCCGGCAGGTACGCGATGAGCGCGGCCCGGTTCTCGGTCTTCGCCCGGTCGAGGACCGAACTCAGCAGTTCGATGTTGCCGCTCACTTGGTGACCTCCGCATCCGCGCCGTACAGCCCGAAGTAGCGGGCAGCCGTGTCCATGTCCTTGTCACCGCGGCCGGACAGATTGACCACGATCAGGCCGTCCTTGCCGAGTTCCTTGCCGAGGTCCAGCGCACCGGCCAGCGCGTGCGCGGACTCGATGGCCGGAATGATGCCCTCGGTACGCGAGAGCAGCCGCAGCGCCTGCATGGCCTGGTCGTCGGTGATCGCGCGGTATTCACCCCGCCCGATGTCCTTCAGATAGGCGTGCTCCGGGCCGATTCCCGGGTAGTCGAGGCCCGCCGAGATCGAGTAGGGCTCGGTGATCTGGCCCTCCTCGTCCTGCAGGACGTACGACCGTGAGCCGTGCAGGATGCCCGGCTCACCGGCGGAGAGAGTGGCCGCGTGCTCGCCGGTCTCGATGCCGTGTCCGGCCGGCTCGAAGCCGAGCAGCCGGACCCCGGCGTCCGGGAGGAACGCGTGGAAGAGCCCGATGGCGTTGGAACCGCCGCCGACGCAGGCGGCGACCGCGTCGGGCAGCCGCCCGGTCCGCTCCAGGATCTGCCGCCGCGCCTCCACCCCGATCACCCGGTGGAAGTCGCGCACCATGGCGGGGAAGGGGTGCGGTCCTGCGACCGTACCGAAGAGGTAGTGCGTGCGGTCCACGTTGGCGACCCAGTCGCGGAACGCTTCGTTGATGGCGTCCTTGAGGGTGCGGCTGCCCGACTTCACGGCGATGACCTCGGCGCCGAGCATGCGCATCCTGGCGACGTTGAGTGCCTGGCGTTCGGTGTCGATCTCACCCATGTAGATGGTGCATTCGAGGCCGAACAGCGCGCAGGCGGTCGCCGTCGCGACGCCGTGCTGACCGGCCCCGGTCTCGGCGATGACCCTGGTCTTGCCCATCCGCTTGGTGAGCAGTGCCTGGCCGAGCACGTTGTTGATCTTGTGCGAGCCGGTGTGGTTGAGGTCCTCGCGCTTGAGGAACATCCGCACGCCGCCCGCGTGCTCGGCGAAGCGCGGGACCTCGGTGAGGGCGCTCGGCCGTCCTGTGTAGTCGACCATGAGCGCGTTGAGCTCGGCCGCGAACGACGAGTCGGCCTTCGCCTTGTCGTACTCGACGGCTACCTCGTCCACCGCGGCCACCAGCGCCTCGGGGATGAACTTGCCGCCGAATTCACCGAAATAGCCGTCGGTGCTCGGGACCCGGCCGTCGGGGTCGGGAATGAAGAAATCTGAAGACATGCGTGATCTCCACGGGTGCGCTTGCGGGTACACGACCGGGTACGAGGGGTCGTGTACGGGGGAGGTGGGCGGTGTCGCTGAGCGGTTCGCTCAGCGACGCCATCGCATGCCGTTGATCTGGCCGGGTTCGGAGCCGATGTGATAGCGCACCCGCCGCCCCCGCACCCGCCGTGCGGGCGCACGGCAGCCGCGCGGCTTGCACCCGCGGAGGAGGGCGGCGAAGGCGGTCATGACGGGTCAGCCCCGCCCGTGGCGCAGCGCGGGGTGGGCACCGGCGGCGACGAGGTCGGCGACGGCCGACTTCGGGTTTCCGCCGGTGACCAGCGACTCGCCGACCAGGACCGCGTCGGCGCCCGCGTTGGCGTAGGCGATCAGGTCGTGCGGACCGCGGACCCCGGACTCGGCGACCCTGACCACGTGCGCCGGGATCTCGGGGGCGACCCGTTCGAAGGTGCCGCGGTCGACCTTGAGCGTCTTGAGGTTGCGTGCGTTGACCCCGACGATCCGGGCACCGGCCTCGACGGCTCGTTCGGCTTCGTCCTCGTCGTGCGCCTCGACCAGCGGGGTGAGCCCGATCGACTCGGCGCGCTCGATCAGCGAGACCAGCGCCTCCTGCTCCAGCGCCGCGACGATCAGCAGCACCAGGTCGGCGCCGTAGGCCCGCGCCTCCCAGAGCTGGTAGGCGGTGACGATGAAGTCCTTGCGCAGGACCGGGATGTCGACCTTGGCCCGGACCGCTTCCAGGTCAGAGAGCGATCCGCCGAAGCGGCGCTGCTCGGTGAGCACGGAGATCACCGAGGCGCCGCCGGCCTCGTAGTCGGCGGCGAGCGCGGCGGGGTCGGCGATCGCGGCCAGCGCGCCCTTCGACGGGCTGGAGCGTTTGACCTCGCAGATCACCTTCACGCTGTCGCCGCGCAGCGCGGCGACCCCGTCCTGCGCCGGGCGGGCCTTCGCCGCGCGCTCCTTGAGCTCATCGAGACTGACGCTCGCCTGCCGTTCCGCGAGGTCGGCGCGTACGCCTTCGATGATCTCGTCGAGCACACTCACGCGAGCGGCCCCCTTCCGGGACGGTGTGGATGGAGCAGGTTCAGCCACTCCGATGTTATCCGCATAAGTGCGCGGGCTCCGCATCCAGCCGGTGGGAGTCCCACTGGGTGGGCGCTCACGGAGCCAGAGCCGACCCCAGGGGGAGGTTCCGTACCACGGTGAAAACCAGGATCACGGCACCGATCGCCCACCAGTACGCCGGACGGAGCGTGACCTGGGTGGGGCGCCCGCGTACGGCGCGAATCAGCCACACGGCCATCACCACGGCGAAGACGCCGTAGCCGACGACGGCGAGCGCGTTGTCACCGAGAGCGGCCCGGAAATCGCCGTGGGCGACCGCGTGGGCGCTGCGCAGCCCCCCGCAGCCGGGGCAGTAGATCCCGGTGAGCGCCAGCAGCGGGCAGACCGGGTAGTGGCCGGGGTGATTCGGGTCGACCGTGCCCACGTATCCGAAGGCGGCACCCACGGCGACCAGGGTGCCGAGCGGGGTGAGGAGTCGCCGGACCAGCGATTCGGGTGAGGGGGCCGACCGCTGGGGCCGGAAGGCGGCGGGCGTTGCGTATGGATCCACTCGGTGATTCTCCCCGTTCACGCGAGAAGGCGCAGCCCGTGGGGGGCTGCGCCTCGCACCGGAAGTCCGCGTACGGAAGTCCGCGGTCAGTGCTGCTGGTACTGAGCGGCCTGGTTCCTGGCGCTGGCTTGCTCTTCGCTCTCCTTGGGCATGCCCAGTCCGGCGAGCTTCATGGCGTAGCCGACGACGCCGCCGACGGCGACCACGACCAGACCGGCCCAGAACCCGAACGGATTGGCCGCGACCATGAAGGCGCCCGCCACGCAGAAGCCGATGAAGGCGATGATGACGCCGGTCCAGGCGGCCGGGGTGTGTCCGTGGCTGGTGCCCGCCATGAGCTGCTCCTCGTTAGCTGTACGTCAAAAGTGCTGTACGTCAAAAGTGCTGTGCGTCAAAAGCTGACGTCAAAGATCTGTGCACGCATTGTCTCGCACCCGTTCACCACGCACCGAACGGGGGGGTGAGCCGTCCGTCACGCTTCGCGGGTCGGGTCCTCACCGCGGTCGAGTGCTTTCCAGATCTCCTCGGGCCGTTCCGGGTCCGGCGCCCGGCGGGGGGCTCGACGCGGTCGGGGTGTGCCGTCGCGCTCGTAGCGTCCGGACATGGCCGGCCACTGTTTGCCGTACCGCAGCGCGAGCAGACCCGCCATCAGGATCAGCAGGCTGCCGACGGCTGTCACGTAGGGCCATGCGGTGTGGGAGAGCGAGTCGATGGTGGCTGCGGTGTTGCCGGCCACCCGGGCGGCCTTCTCGTCCAGAGCGCTGCTGTCACCGGCGCCGATGAAGGCCGAGGCGGCCGCGCCGGCTCCACAGAGAGCCAGTATCGCGGAGACCAGCAGCCGGCCGGCGCTGCGTACCGCGAAGACCGCGACAAGTGCGGCCAGGCCCACTATCGCCAGTGCCGTGGGGACACCGGTGACGTCGCCTCCGTCGGCCGAGAGCGGCAGCGAACCGCCGGCACCGATGGCGGCCCTGCCCTCGGCCCAGGTCTGCCCGGAGGAGAGCAGCACGACAGCGGCGCCGATGGCGCCGAGCACCAGGGCGGTGGCAAGACTGCGGCGGCCGCCCGTGGAGGCGGCGTCCGGTCCTGCTTCGGATCGGGGCGTAGGAACGGCACTCACGTAGTCCACTATCCCCCGAGAAGCGCACCGGCCGACACCCGGGGCCCGGGACAACCCGGCCGGCCCCGCGCCCCGCGCCGAACGGCACGGCTCCTTCACCGGCCGAGCCGGCCGGCCGTGTGCACCGCACGGAGCACCGCGGCCGCCTTGTTACGGCACTCCGTGTCCTCCGCGACCGGGTCGGAGTCGGCCACCACTCCGGCTCCGGCCTGCACATATGCCGTCCCGTCGCGCAGCAGCGCGGTGCGGATGGCGATCGCGGTGTCGGAGTCGCCGGCAAAGTCCAGATAGCCGACGCAGCCGCCGTAGAGTCCGCGCCGCGACGGCTCGAGTTCGTCGATGATCTGCATCGCGCGGGGCTTGGGGGCTCCGGAGAGGGTGCCCGCGGGGAAGCACGCGGTCAGCACGTCGAAGGCGGTACGGCCTTCGGCCACCCGGCCTGTGACGGTGGACACGATGTGCATGACGTGCGAGTACTTCTCGACCGACATGAAGTCCACGACCTCGACGGAGCCCGGCTCGCAGACCCGCCCCAGGTCGTTGCGGCCCAGGTCGACGAGCATGAGGTGCTCGGCACGCTCCTTCGGATCCGCGAGCAGTTCCTCGGCCAAGGCCTGGTCCTCCTGCGGGGTGGCGCCCCGGCGGCGGGTGCCGGCGATCGGGTGGACCATCGCACGTCCGTCCTCGACCTTGACCAGTGCCTCGGGGCTCGACCCGACGACATCGAAGCCGTCGAAGCGGAACAGGTACATGTACGGCGACGGGTTGGTGGCTCGCAGCACCCGGTAGACGTCGAGTGCGCTCGCCGTGCACGGGGTTTCGAAGCGCTGCGAGGGCACGACCTGGAAGGCCTCGCCGGCCCTGATCCGCTCCTTGATGTCGTCGACCGCGTCCTGGTACGCCTTGCCGCCCCACAGCGCGGTGTACTCCGGCAATTCGGAGGCCGGAAGCGTCACCGGCGCGGTCCTGGCGGGCTGTGCGAGGTCGGCCTCCATGGCGTCGAGCCGGGCCACGGCGTCGGCGTACGCCTCGTCGACACCGGTGTCGAGGTCGTTGTGGTTGATCGCGTTGGCGATCAGGAGGACCGATCCGTCCCAGTGGTCGAGCACCGCGAGGTCCGAGGTGAGCAGCATGGTCAGCTCGGGGAGCCGGAGGTCGTCGCGCTCGCCCGGGCCGATCTTCTCCAGCCGGCGCACGATGTCGTACCCCAGATAGCCGACCATTCCGCCGGTGAACGGCGGCTGTCCCGCCGCGAGGTCGTGCGGGGTGTGCAGGGCCTGCACGGTGGCGCGCAGCGCCTGGAGCGGGTCGCCGTCCACCGGGACGCCGACCGGGGGGGTGCCCTCCCAGTGCGTCCGCCCCTCGCGCTCGGTGAGGGTGGCGGCGGACCGCACCCCGATGAACGAGTAACGGGACCAGGAGCGCCCTCCCCCACTGCTCGACGCGTGGGAGGTGCCCCCATCCGCCGACTCGAGGAGAAACGTCCCCGGCCGGTCGCCCGCGAGCTTGCGGTAGAGGCCCACCGGGGTGTCGCCGTCGGCGAGGAGTTTGCGGCTGACGGGGATGACGCGGCGGTCTGCGGCGAGTTTGCGGAAGGTCTCCAGGTCCATGGCGGAAAGCTTAGGGCGCGGCGCGAGCCGGCTCAGCCGAGGAGCACGTCCGCGTCGAAGCACGTCCGCTCACCCGTGTGGCAGGCCGCCCCCACCTGATCCACCTTGACCAGAACCGTGTCCGCGTCGCAGTCCAGCGCCACCGACTTGACGTGCTGGACATGGCCGGAGGTGTCGCCCTTCACCCAGTACTCCCGGCGGCTGCGCGACCAGTAGGTGCAGCGACCGGTGGTGAGTGTGCGGTGCAGGGCCTCGTCGTCCATCCAGCCGAGCATCAGGACCTCGCCGGTGTCGTACTGCTGGGCGATGGCCGGGATCAGGCCGTCCGCGGTGCGCTTGAGGCGGGCGGTGATGTCGGGGGCGAGACCGCTGGGGCCCGGCGTGCTGGTCATGGGTCCATTGTGCCGTGCGAAGGAGGCACGCCAGGGCCGCGTCCACTGGGCGGAACGGGGGCGGCCGCCGTACCCTGGCGGGCATGTCGACCCATGCGAAGCGCGAACGACTCCTCCTGGCAGACCTCTTGGAGGCGGCGGGACCCGACGCCGCGACGCTCTGCCACGCCTGGAAAACCCGCGATCTCGCCGCCCATGTGGTGGTCCGGGAGCGGCGCCTCGACGCGGCGGGCGGAATCATGATCGGCGCGCTCAAGGGGCGTCTCGACCGGGTGCAAGGCGAATTCGCCTCGAAGCCGTACGAGGAGCTGATCCAGCTGATCCGTACCGGGCCGCCGAAGTTCTCCCCGTTTTCGGTCAAGCAGGTCGACGAGGGCGCCAATGCCGTGGAGTTCTATGTGCACACGGAGGACGTCCGGCGGGCGCAGCCCGACTGGACGGCGCGTGAGCTGGACCCGGTGTTCGCGGAGGCGCTGTGGAAGCGACTGGAGAAGACGGCCAGGATGATCGGCCGCAAGGCACCGGTGGGTCTGGTGCTGCGCCGCCCCGACGGCCAGACCGCGGTGGCCCACCGCGGTACCCCGGCGGTGACGGTCACCGGGGAGCCGGGTGAGCTGACCATGTTCGCCTTCGGCCGGCAGGACGCGGCGCGGGTGGACCTGGAAGGGGACAAGGACGCCTCGGCCAGGGCGATCGAGGCCAAGCTCGGCATGTGAGACCGCGCGGCGGAGCGATGCGGTGGCGCGATGCGGTCACGCTTGGCGTGCGAGTTCCACCCGGCGCAGCACCCGGGAGGCCAGTCCGATGAGCGCTCCCGTTGCGCAGACGGCGGCGCTGCTGACGAAGACCGGGCCGGTGCCGCACGCCCCGATCGCGGCGCCCGTCACCGGGTAGCTGAGCGGTGCGATGCCGAGGGTGAACAGGGTCGCGACCGAGGTGACCCGGCCCAGGTAGGCGGCTTCGGTCACCGTCTGCAGCAGCACTCCGCAGATCGCCCCGCTGAGCCCGGCCAGCCCGCCGATGAAGGCGCCCGCAACAGCGGCGAGGGCGACCGAGGGAGCGAAGGCCAGCCCTGCGGTGGAAACGGCTCCGCCGAGCAGAGCGAACGACTGCACCAGGCCGGCCCGCGGTATGCGTCCTCGTACCGCGAGCAGCAGCGAGGCGGCTCCGGCGCCGGCCCCGAAGGCCGCGAGGATCCATCCCATCCCCGCCGCTCCCCAGCCGCGCTGCTGGGCGAGCAGTGTGAGGCCGATGTTCAGCGGTCCGACGAATCCCAGCTCACCGATGGCGATGACCAGCATCAGCGGCGCCAGCACCGCGTGGCCCCGGATGTAGCGCAGCCCGTCGCCGAGCTCGCGCCAGGCGGTACCTTCGCTCTCCGCACCGCTCGCGGTGGGCGGCGCGATCCGCACCGAGAGCAGCAGTGCCAGCGAGAGCGCGAAGAGCACGCCCGCCGCGGCGAACGCGGCCGCCGACCCGCCGAGCGCGACCGCGAGGCCACCGGCCGGGGCGCCGGTGACAGAGGCGACGCGGGAGGCAAGTCCGCGGAGACCCTGGACCCGGCCGAGTTGGCCCTCCGTGGTGATCCGCGGTGGCAGGGCGCCCACCGCGGGCAGGAACAGCGCGTCGACCACGCCGAAGACCAGAGCGACCGCTATCAGCGGGCCGAGCGCCGGACCGGTGACCAGCAGCAGGCCCGCCATCCCCAGGATGATCACCGAGCGGGCCGCGTCGCTGCCGATGACGACCCGGCGCGGGCCGAAGCGGTCGGCCACCACTCCCCCGCCGAGCATCAGCAGGGCACGCGGTACCGCGCCGACGGCGAGGACGAGCCCGGCCTGGGCGGGGCTGCCGGAGCGGGCCGCCGCCCAGGAGAGCGCCAGGTAGTAGATGCTGTCGCCGACCGTCGAAGCGGCGTACGCACCGAGCCAGCGCAGCACGTTGCCGTCCCGGTGAGCGGACCGCTCGGGCTGTTCGGCGGGTACGACAGTGGTCGTGCTCGTCCCGGGGCGGACCTTGCCGGTCACGGCACTACCGCACCGGGTGTCCCGCGTCCCGCAGTGTCTCCTTGACCTGCGAGATCCGCAGATCACCGAAATGGAAGACGGAAGCGGCGAGCACCGCGTCCGCGCCCGCCGCGACGGCCGGCGGGAAGTGCGGCAGGGCGCCCGCGCCGCCGCTGGCGATGACCGGTACGGTGACGTGTTTGCGGACTGCCGCGATCATCTCGGTGTCGTAGCCGTCCTTGGTGCCGTCCGCGTCCATGGAGTTGAGCAGGATCTCCCCGGCGCCCAGCTCGGCCGCCCGGCGGGCCCATTCCACGGCGTCGATGCCGGTTCCTTCGCGGCCGCCGTGTGTGGTGACCTCGAAGGAGCCGTCGGCGGCACGTCTGGCGTCGACCGACAGGACCAGGACCTGGCGGCCGAAGCGTTCGGCGATCTCCCGGATGAGGTCGGGACGGGCGATGGCCGCGGTGTTCACGCCCACCTTGTCCGCGCCGGCCCGCAGGAGCTTGTCGACGTCCTCGGTGGTCCGGACGCCACCGCCCACGGTGAGCGGGATGAAGACCTGTTCGGCGGTGCGGCGCACCACGTCGTAGGTCGTCTCGCGGTTGCCGGACGACGCGGTGATGTCGAGGAAGGTCAGCTCGTCGGCGCCCTCGGCGTCGTACAGCTTGGCCATCTCGACGGGGTCGCCCGCGTCACGCAGGTTCTGGAAATTGACGCCCTTGACGACCCGGCCGTCGTCCACGTCGAGGCAGGGGATGACCCGTACGGCGAGTGTCATGCGGGATCCCCCCGGTAGGCCTCGACCTCGACCTCGACGACCAGGCTGGGGTCGATGAAGCCGGCGACGATGATCATCGAGGTGGCCGGGCGCACCGTGGCGAACAACGCCTTGTGGGCGCGTCCGACGTCGTCCACGTCTCTGGCGTGGGTGAGGTACATCCGGGTGCGCACCACGTCCTCGGCGCCGAGGCCGAATTCCTTGAGCGCGTCGATGGCGACGCCGAAGGCCGTGACGGCCTGGTCGTAGGGGCCGCCCGCGGCGATCTGGCCGTTCACGACGGACGTGCAACCGGAGACAAGGACCAGGCCGTTGGGGAGTTCCACCGCACGGGAGTAGCCGATGCTCTCCTCCCAGGGACCGTCCGAAGCGATACGGCGAATGCCGGTCATCCGGACACCACCGCGAGCGCCTCTTCCAGGGTGAACGCCTCGGCGTACAGTGCCTTGCCGACGATCGCGCCCTCCACACCCGCGGGGACCAGCGAGGAGATGGCCCGCAGGTCGTCGAGGGACGAGACGCCTCCGGAGGCGACGACGGGCTTGTCGGTGGCCGCGCAGACGTTCTTCAGCAGTTCCAGGTTGGGGCCCTGAAGGGTGCCGTCCTTGGCGATGTCGGTGACCACGTAGCGGGCGCAGCCCTCGGAGTCGAGGCGGGCCAGGGTCTCGTAGAGGTCGCCGCCGTCGCGGGTCCAGCCGCGGCCGCGCAGTGTGGTGCCGCGTACGTCGAGGCCGACCGCGATCTTCTCGCCGTGCTCGACGATGATCTTGGCGACCCACTCGGGGGTCTCCAGTGCCGCGGTGCCGAGGTTGACCCGGGTGCAGCCGGTGGCGAGGGCCGCGGCCAGCGAGGCGTCATCGCGGATGCCGCCCGACAGTTCGACCTTGATGTCCATCGCCGAGGCCACCTCGGAGATCAGCGCCCGGTTGTCGCCGGTGCCGAAGGCGGCGTCCAGGTCGACGAGGTGCAGCCACTCGGCGCCCGCGCGCTGCCAGGCGAGCGCGGCTTCGAGGGGGGAGCCGTAGGAGGTCTCGGAGCCGGACTCGCCGTGCACCAGACGGACCGCCCGGCCGTCGCGGACGTCGACGGCGGGGAGGAGTTCGAGCTTCTTCTGCAACGCAGACATCACAGGGTTCCGATCCAGTTGGTCAGCAGCTGGGCGCCGGCGTCGCCGGACTTCTCGGGGTGGAACTGGGTGGCGCGCAGCGGCCCGTTCTCCACAGCCGCGACGAAACGTTCGCCGTGCGTGGCCCAGGTGACGCGGGGTGCGCGGATCCGGGCGTTGGTGACTTCCAGCGACCAGTCGTGCGCGGCGTAGGAGTGCACGAAGTAGAAACGCGCCTGCGGGTCGAGACCCGCGAAGAGCTGCGAGTCCTCGGGGGACTCCACGGTGTTCCATCCCATGTGCGGTACGACATCGGCCTGCAGCGGGCCCACCGTGCCGGGCCATTCGTCGAGTCCTTCGGTCTCCACACCGTGTTCGATGCCGCGCCCGAAGAGGATCTGCATGCCGACGCAGATGCCCATGACGGGCCGCCCGCCGGCCAGCCTGCGGCCGATGATCCAGTCGCCGCGGGCCTCCTTGAGACCCTGCATGCAGGCGGAGAAGGCGCCGACGCCGGGGACCAGCAGCCCGTCGGCGTTCATCGCCCGGTCGAAGTCGCGGGTGATCTCGACATCCGCACCGACATGGGCGAGCGCCCGCTCCGCGGACCGGACGTTGCCGAAGCCGTAGTCGAAGACCACGACCTTCTTCGGGGCCGGCTTGCCTGGGGCGCTCACGACCAGATCCCCTGGATCCGCATCACGCCCGCGGCCAGGCACATCACCGAGCCGATGGAGAGCAGGACGAGCAGGCTCGCGGGCATCTTCTGCTTGTAGAACGAGTAGACGCCACCGAGCAGGAAGAGTCCGACGACGATCAGGATGGTGTTGAGGCCAGTCATGCTTACAGTGCGCCCTTGGTCGAAGGAAGGATGCCCGCCGCACGCGGGTCGTGTTCGCAGGCGTAACGCAGCGCGCGGGCCAGGGCCTTGAACTGGCACTCCACGATGTGGTGGGCGTTGCGTCCGTACGGTACGTGGACGTGCAGCGCGATCTGCGCCTGGGCGACGAAGGACTCCAGGATGTGCCGGGTCATCGTCGTGTCGTAGGAGCCGATCATCGGCGCCATGTTCTCCGGCTCGGTGTGCACCAGGTACGGGCGGCCCGAGAGGTCCACGGTGACCTGGGCGAGCGATTCGTCCAGCGGCACCGTGCAGTTGCCGAACCGGTAGATGCCGACCTTGTCGCCGAGCGCCTGCTTGAAGGCGGCCCCGATCGCGAGGGCGGTGTCCTCGATGGTGTGGTGCGAGTCGATGTGCAGATCGCCGTCGGTCTTGACCGTGAGGTCGAAGAGGCCGTGCCGGCCGAGCTGGTCGAGCATGTGGTCGTAGAAGCCGACGCCGGTCGACACATCGACCTTGCCGGTGCCGTCGAGGTTGACCTCGACGACCACCGAGGTCTCCTTGGTGGTCCGTTCCACCCGTCCGATGCGGCCCACGCGAGTCATGCGGTGATCTCCTTGTGCAGTGCGCGTGCCGTTTCGAGGAACGCGTCGTTCTCGGCCGGGGTGCCCACGGAGACCCGCAGCCATCCGGGGACCCCGTTGTCCCTGATCAGGACCCCGTGGTCGAGGATCGCGCGCCAGGCGGCGTGGGCGTCCTCGAAGCGGCCGAACTGGATGAAGTTGGCGTCGGACGCGGTGACGTCGTAGCCGATGGCGCGCAGCTCGGTGACGATCCTGTCGCGTTCGGCCTTCAGCTGCTCGACGTACTGCAGCAGAGTATCCGTGTGCTCCAGGGCGGCGAGCGCGGTGGCCTGGGTGACGGACGACAGGTGGTACGGCAGCCGGACCAGCTGGACCGCGTCCACCACGGCGGGGTGCGCGGCGAGATAGCCGAGTCGCAGTCCCGCCGCGCCGAACGCCTTGGACATGGTGCGGGAGAGCACCAGGTGCGGGCGGCCCTCGATCAGCGGGAGCAGTGAGGGCTCGTGGCTGAATTCGCCGTACGCCTCGTCCAGTACGACCATCGACGGGCCCGCCGCCTGCGCGGCCTCGTACAGGGCGAGGACCGTGCCGGTGTCGACCGCGGTGCCGGTGGGGTTGTTGGGTGAGGTGATGAAGACGACGTCCGGCTTGTGCTCGGCGATGGCGCGTACCGCCGCCCGGACGTCGATGGTGAAGTCCTCGTGGCGCGGGCCGGAGATCCAGCCGGTGCCGGTGCCCCGGGCGATGAGCGCGTGCATCGAGTAGGAGGGCTCGAAGCCGATGGCGGTACGTCCGGGACCGCCGAAGGTCTGCAGCAGCTGCTGGATGACCTCGTTGGAGCCGTTGGCCGCCCAGACGTTCTCGCTCGCCACCCGGTGCCCGCCGGTGCGGGTGAGGTACTTGGCGAGCTCGGTGCGCAGTTCGACGGCGTCACGGTCCGGGTAGCGGTTGAGGGTGCGGGCCGCGTCACGGACCCGTTCGGCGATGCGCTCGACGAGTGCCTCGGGCAGCGGGTACGGATTCTCGTTGGTGTTCAGCCGCACGGCCACGTCCAGCTGGGGCGCGCCGTAGGCGGACTTGCCGCGCAGCTCGTCCCGTACCGGCAGATCGTTGATGCCTGTCGCGTCGCCGCCTGCCACGTCGGGGCCTGTCGCGTCGGGGCCGCTCATGGCGTGGGCACCTTCCAGTCGAAGCGCGCCTTCATTGCGGCGCCGTGCGCGGGCAGGTCCTCGGCCTCGGCGAGGGTCACCACGTGGTGGGTGACGTCGGCGAGTGCCTGGCGGGTGTAGTCGACGACGTGGATACCGCGCAGGAACGACTGGACCGACAGTCCGGACGAGTGGCAGGCGCAGCCGCCGGTGGGCAGCACGTGGTTGGAGCCGGCGCAGTAGTCGCCGAGCGAGACCGGGGCCCAGGGACCGACGAAGATCGCGCCGGCGTTGCGGACCCGGTCGGCCACCACTGCGGCGTCAGCGGTCTGGATCTCCAGGTGCTCGGCGCCGTACGCGTCGACGACCTTCAGGCCGTCTTCGACGGAGTCGACCAGCACGATCGCGGACTGCTTGCCCTCGAGCGCCGGGACGATCCGGTCCTCGACGTGCCGGGTGGCCGCGATCTGCGGCACCAGCTCCCGCTCGACCGCGTCGGCGAGTTCCGCCGAGTCGGTGACCAGGACCGCGGCGGCCAGCGGGTCGTGCTCGGCCTGGCTGATCAGGTCCGCGGCGACGTGCACCGGGTCGGCGGTGGCGTCGGCGAGTACCGCGATCTCGGTGGGGCCGGCCTCGGTGTCGATGCCGATCCGGCCGGTGAAGTAGCGCTTGGCGGCGGCGACCCAGATGTTGCCCGGCCCGGTGACCATGTTCGCCGGGGCGCATGACTCGGTGCCGTACGCGAACATCGCGACGGCGGTCGCGCCGCCGGCCGCGTACACCTCGTCGATGCCGAGTAGCGCGCAGGCCGCCAGGATCGTCGGGTGCGGCAGGCCGCCGCTGTTGCCGCCGCCGGTTGGCGGCTGCGCCGGGGAGGCGAGGGCGATCGATTCGACGCCGGCTTCCTGGGCGGGGACCACGTTCATGATCACGGAGGACGGGTAGACGGACCGCCCGCCCGGTGCGTAGAGGCCCACCCGGCCGACCGGTGCCCACTTCTCGGTGACCCGGCCGCCCGGGACGACCTGGGTGGTGTGGTCCTTACGGCGCTGCGCGCGGTGCACCAGCCTGGCCCGCCGGATCGACTCCTCGAGCGCTTCCCTGACCTGCGGGTCGAGCTGTTCGAGGGCGGCGGTCAGCGCCTCGGCGGGCACCCGTACCCGGTCGAGCTGCACACCGTCGAACTTTTCCGCGTACTCGATCAGCGCCGCGTCGCCACGATGATGCACGTCCTCGCAGATCGGCCGCACCTTTTCCAGGGCAGCCTGTACGTCGAAGTCGGCTCGGGGCAGCAGGTCGCGCAGGGCGCCCCCCTCGGGGAGGGCCTTGCCGCGCAGATCGATTCGTGAGATCACGGGGCCAATTCTCTCAGACCGGCGGAGGGTGCCGGACGCCCGTATCAGTGGCTGATACATACCCCGCCCCGCTCCGGTGACCATTAGCGTTCAGTCCATCACTCGTGGGCAGGAAGGGGCGGCAGTGACCGAGGCGCAGCACGAGGACGATGCGCCCGACTGGCTGACCGGTGCCGAACTCGGCATGTGGCAGGCCTTCCGCAACGGCAGCACCTACGACCTCCGCACCCGCAACCCGGTCCTGGACGACCCGCTGTCCACCCGCGCCTGGGGTCCGGAGCGGACGGTCCGCGCCCGGGTCGTCGCCCTGTTGCTGCTCGACGGACCGCAGGCACTGGCCGGGCGGGTCGCGGCGCTCAAGCTCCGGGGTGTCCAGATCAGCGGAGCGCTGGATCTCGCGGGCGGCCTGATCGAGCCGTACATGGAGCTGAACAGCTGCCGCTTCGAGAACGAAGTGCTGATGCCGGAGTGCCGGGTGAACACGGTACGGATGGTCGGCTGCGCGATTCCGCGTCTGGAGGCGGCCCGGCTGCACACCCAGGGGGACCTCCATCTGCCGCGCTGCCACGTGGCCCGGGGCATCCGCCTCACCGATGCGCAGATCGGCACCGACCTGCTGCTCAACATGCTGGTGGTGCACCCCGACCGGATGGGCCGGTCGATCGCGGCCGACGGGCTGAAAGTGGCCCAGGACCTGCAGGCCGAGATGATCGAATCGCACGGCGAGGTCAGTCTGCGCGCGGCGCGGATCGGTGTCTCGCTGAGTCTCAACGGCAGCAGGCTGCTCAACCCCGCCGGGAGACGGGCGCTGAACGCCCCGCAGCTCTCGGTCGAGCGCACGCTCTATCTGACGGCCGCCGGAGCGGCTCCGGAGGGCGTCGGTCCGGGCGCCACTCCCCCGTACGGAACGGGCTCGACCCCGCGCTTCGGCACCCGGCTCCAGCCGTTCGAATGCGACGGCGGAGTGCGGCTCGACGACGGGCGCTTCGGTGACGCGGTGGACCTTCGCAGCGCGAGGTTCCGGATGCGGGGCGACCAGGAGCTTTCGCTGCGCCGGATACAGACTCCGGAGCTGCGCTTCCTCGGCGAGCGCCCCGAACAGGGCAGGGTGGTGCTGTCGGGCGCCAAGGTGGTCAATCTGGTCGACCTGTCGACCAGCTGGCCGGGCCCGGGCGGGCTCGCGATGGGCGGGTTCACCTACGAGAATCTGGTCCCGGTCGGTCACTTCCCGCTGGAACGCCGGCTGGAGTGGGTGACGGCGGCGACCCCGGAGTACGCCCCCGAGCCCTACGAACGCCTGGCGTCGGTGCTGCGCAGCAGCGGCGAGGACGCGGACGCCCGGGAGGTACTGCTCGCCAAGCAGCGCAGGCGCCGCGAGACGCTGCCGCTCGCCGCCAAGCTGTGGGGCTATCTGCAGGACTGGACGGTGGCGTACGGCTATCGCCCCGGGCGGGCGGCGCTGTGGATGGCGGTGCTGTGGGCGGCGGGCGCCGTGGCGTTCTCGCGCTACGACCCGCAAGCCATCAGAGGCAGCGAGCACCCGCAGTGGAACGCCCCCCTGTACGCCCTGGATCTGCTGATACCGGTGATCAATCTCGGCCAGGACGGCTACTGGAAGCTCAGCGGCGGCTGGCAGTGGGTCGCGGCCGCGCTGATCCTGCTCGGCTGGATTCTCGCCACCACGGTCGCCGCGGGAGCTTCCCGGCTGCTGCGCAGAGGCTAGTGGTTCCGGGTGGCCTTCTCCGTGAAAGCCGCCCCCCACCCGGAAGTTGGCCGATGCCTTTACCGCGCCTTGACTGTCCGTCGTACAACCATCACGGCCGATACGAACTCTTCACAGCTTGCCCCTGGCGCCCTCCTCACCTGCGGTTTTCAATGGTCCGCACCATGTCTTACCTTCGCTCCCTGATCGGCACCGCGCGCAGGCTGCGGCCCGGGCCACCGTCTCCGGCCGGGCTGTCCTGCGACACTGAGGTGCTCCTCGACGTCCCCGACGAGCGGCTGGGCCCCGCCCTCGTCGCCGCCGCGAACGGTGAGTACGAACCGGCCGCCAAGCTGCTGGCCACCACGCGGGAAGCGGCCGAATGGGAGGACCGCGACCGCTACACCGCACGGCTCGCCGCCTTCACGCTCAGCCGGGAGGACTGGCTCGCCGAGTGGCTCGCCGCCGCCCCCTATGATCCGGACGCGCGGCTGCTCAAGGCGGAGCTGGCGGTCCTGCAGGCCTGGGACTCGCCCGCGCGGGCCGAGCGGCTCCGCGAGGTCGGCCCGCTGATCGACGCGGCCGCCGACGGGGATCCGCGCGATCCGGTGCCCTGGCGTATCGCCCTGGACCACGCCCGGGGCGTGCACACCCCGCACACGGACTTCGAAAAGCTGTGGGAACAGGCGCTGCGCCGCTCCTCCCGGCACTACGGCTGCCATGTGGCGGCGCTGCAGTACCTCTCGGCGCAGTGGTACGGATCGCATCGCGAGTGCTTCGACTTCGCCGAACAGGCCGCCGACGACGCACTGCCGAGTTCGCTGATCCAGGCGCTGCCGGTCAGGGCGGCCTTCGCCTACCTGATCAGTGGCGGCCGGCTGCCGGTCGCCCGGGAGCGGATCGACGAGGCGGCGGACCGTGCGATAGCTCTGTCCGCCTCGTTCGGGCCCGGCAACACCTGGCAGGCGGAGATACGCAATCTGTTGGTGTACGTGCTGGTCAGCCGGGAGCGGTGGGCCGAGGCGGTGGAGCAGTTCCGGCTGATCGGCCCGGATGTGACGTCGTTTCCCTGGGCCCAGCTCAGCGATGATCCGCTCGGCCGTTTCCTCGAACTGCGGTACGCCGCACTGCGTTCCGCGGACTCCGGGCGAGGACCTCGCGGCAGGCCGGAGCGCAGCCGCGTCAACGGCCATTACGCTTGACCGCTGTGACCACCGCGCGCCTGCCCCTCTTTCCGCTGAACTCGGTACTGTTCCCGGGCCTCGTGCTGCCGCTGAACGTCTTCGAGGAGCGGTATCGCGCCATGATGCGCGACCTGCTCAAGGTGGACGACGAGGCGGAGCCGCGTCGCTTCGCCGTGGTCGCCATCCGCGACGGCCACGAGGTGGCCCCGACCGAGGCGGGGCTGCCCGACGGGGCCCCGGCGCCTGAACCCGGTCCGACGGCCGGCTTCGGCGACGATCCGATCCGCTCCTTCCACCAGGTGGGCTGCACCGCGGACGCCGCGACGATCCGCGAGCGCGCCGACGGCAGCTTCGAGGTGCTGGCAACCGGTACCGCCCGGGTCAGGATCCTCTCGGTGGACGCGAGCGGCCCCTATCTGACGGCCGAGGTCGAGGAGCTCCCGGAGGAGGAGGGCGACGGGGCGGCCACGCTCGCCGAGGGCGTACTGCGGGCCTTCCGTGCCTACCAGAAGCGGCTGGCGGGGGCGACCGAGCGTTCGCTCGCCACCGGAGCGGAGCTGCCCGACGATCCGTCGGTGGTCTCCTACCTGGTGGCCGCCGCGGCCGTACTGGACGTTCCCGCGAAGCAACGGCTGCTCGAGGCTCCGGACATCGGGAGCCGGCTCCGCGCGGAGCTGACGTTGCTGCGGGCGGAGACCGCGGTGATCCGCCATCTTCCCTCGCTGCCCGCCACGGATCTGACGCGCGCCCGGACCCATCTCAACTGACCGGCCGCCGTCCGCGGCCCGGCCCCGCCGCCCCGGTACAAGGAGCAGCCACCTGTGGCGAAGAAGCTGAAGAAGCAGCCGGGCGGGACCCCCGCCACCGTCGCGCTGACCGCATCCGGGACCGATCACACCGTGCACGCGTACGCGCATGATCCCGCAGCGGCGTCGTACGGCGAGGAGGCGGCGGAGGCGCTCGGTGTCGCTCCCGGCCGGGTGTTCAAAACGCTGGTCGCCGACGTCGACGGCGACCTCACCGTCGCGGTCGTCCCCGTGTCGGGTTCCCTCGACCTCAAGGCGCTGGCGTCCGCGGTGGGCGGCAAGCGCGCCGCGATGGCGGATCCGGGGGCGGCGGAGCGGGCCACCGGGTATGTGCTGGGCGGCATTTCTCCGCTGGGCCAGCGGAGACGCCTGCGGACGGTGGTCGACGCGTCCGCGGCCGGGCATGCGACGGTCTGTGTCTCCGCCGGGCGGCGGGGGCTGGAGGTCGAGCTCGCGCCGGAGGATCTGGTGCGGCTCACGGGGGCCGTGCTCGCGGCGATCGGCCGGGCGTAGGCGCCTGCGGCGGGCCTGTTCCCCCCCAGTCTCCGGCGGGGGCCCCACCTCCCCGCAACTGGGGCTCCGCCCCGGGCCCCGCTCCGCAAACTCCCCCCCGCTACCGCTGGGAGGGGCCCCCAGGAGGGGCTGGATATGGCTCGAGCACCCGCACGGTGAGGCTGACGCGAGCCAAAATCAAGCCCTCCGGCGATCGAGGACACAGGGGGTCTGGGGCGGAGCCCCAGTTACGGGAAGGGGCTGGGAGGGGGCAAGGCCCGCCGCAGGCGCTACGCCCCGGCCGGGCCGTCACCGGGACCCGGCGGCGGGGGCGTCGCAGCGTATCCGCCGGGCGTCCACACCGGCTCGGGATCTCGGGGCCCGAACACCGCGGTGACCCCCAGGTGCACCACCATCGCCGCCACCGGCCACGCCAGCAGCGCCCCCTTCGCCGCCAGCCGCAACGGCGCGTCGAAGGTGACGCCCTTGCCCGCGTGCTTCGCGGCGCTGCGCACGTTGTCGGACGGGCCGAGCCAGAGGCCGAGACGCCAGGCGATCAGGGAGCCGAGCAGGCCGCCCACCGCCAGGGCGAGCACCAACGGCACCCCGCCGCGCCTGCGGAAGAAGAAGACGGCGAGCGCGCTCACCACACCGAAGCCCAGCG
The DNA here is from genome assembly GCF_040682175.1 of Streptomyces sp. NPDC051320. Lineage (NCBI taxonomy): Bacteria > Bacillati > Actinomycetota > Actinomycetes > Kitasatosporales > Streptomycetaceae > Streptomyces > Streptomyces sp. NPDC051320. Next base: position 64,344 of record NZ_JBFBAL010000010.1, on the reverse strand, counting down.
CCAGCAGGGCGAACGTGCCGTCGGCGCCGATCGCCTGCTCGCCCTCGGAGTCCTTGAGGAAGACGTTCTTGCCGTCGGAGATCAGCGGGACCCGCGGGGCCAGCCACACCCAGAGCAGGCCGAGCACGAAGCCGGCCACCGTGACCAGGACCGCGACGATCGCCGCCTGCCCCAGCTCGGCCCGGATCCCCGGGCCCGGTGCGGGGTCCTCGGCCGGACCCGGCCAGCGGGTGGCTCCCGACGGGCCCTTCTGCCAGGGGTCGTCGTTGGGCGGTGGCTGGTGGGGAGGTGTCAGTGGCGCGGTCACCCTGCCATCGTGCCAGGCGGTGCTGTGTGCCGCCTCACCGGACTGCCGCCCGGCGGTACGCCCAGGTCGCGACGGCCAAAGACGCCACGCCGACGGCGGCGCAGACCGCCAGATCGAGACCGACGGCGGACCAGTCGGGATGGGAGCCGAAGGTACGGGCGAGCGCCTCGACTCCGTAGGTCGACGGCAGCAGATCACGGGCGTAGACGATCGGTTCGGGCAGCCGTCCGGCCGGCAGCACGCCCAGCAGCAGCGCGGCTGACATGCCCAACTGGCCGAGCAGGGTGGCCAGTTCCTGGCGCGGCGCGAGCAGCCCCAGTGCCGCGCCGAGACCGGCGAGCGCCGCCCCGGCCAGCGGAATCACTGCGGCGAGCACCCAGAGGTGGGCCAGCGGCAGCTGGAAGAGCACCGAGCCGGCCACGGCGGTGACCACGGTTCCCGGCACCGTGAACGAGGCATAGGCTCCCGCCGTGCCGAGGACCACCGACGCGGGCGGCACCGGCAGGGTGGCGTAGTGGTCGAGTCCGCCGCTCGCCCGTAGTTGCCCGAAGTACTGGGCGAGCAGGTTCAGCGCGACGAACGCGACGACCAGCACCGAGGAGCCCGCGACCACGGCCCGTGCCTCGGCTCCGCCGTCGACGACCCCGCGCATCAGAATCATGATCCCGATGGACTGGAAGGTGGCGACGAACAACAGCGGGATCCGAGCCACTCGCGCCCGGGACAGCTGGGCCCGGTAGACCGCCGCGAGCGCCGGCAGCAGCCGCGCCCGCGGGGCGAGCGGCGCCGCGGAGCCCTCAGCGGCGCCGACCGTGGCGGCCTGCACGGTTTCGGTGGGGACGACGGCGGTCACGCCTTCACCAGCCCCTTCGTACGGCCGCCGAGCGCCAGGTAGACGTCCTCAAGGCTCGGCGTGGACAACGTGAAGTCGTCGAGCGCGGCGAATGCGGGGCCGCCGGTCACCGTGGCGACGGCGGCGCGGGCCGCTTCGGGCGCAAGGCGCAGCACCCAGCGGCGACCGGATTCCTGCGCCGATTCGCGGAGTGCGGCGATCGCGGGGAGATCGATCGGCGCCTGTTCGCGCCAGACCAGCTCGACCCTTACCTCACCGGCGATCTCCGCCTTGAGCCCGGCGGGGGTGTCGCAGGCGATCACCTGGCCGCGTTCGATCACGGCGACCCGGTCGAGTACGGTCTCCGCCTCGATGACGTTGTGGGTGACGAGCAGCACGGTGGCGCCGCGCTCGGCGCGCCGCCGGTCGACAGCCGCCCATACCGCGCGCCGGGCGACGGGGTCCATTCCGGTGGTCGGCTCGTCCAGCACCAGGATGTCCCGGTCCCCGACGAGGGTGGCGGCGAAGCAGGCCAGCCGGCGCTGGCCGCCGGAGAGCTTCTTCAGCGGCCGCCCGGCGATCTCGGTGAGCCCGAGCTCCTCGATGACCGCGTCCCGCTCCCGCCGCGCGTCCGCGACCGGCAGCCCGCGCAGCCGCCCGGTCGTCTCGGCGGCGAGCGCGACGGTCAGCTCGTCGAGCGCGGTCGACTCCTGCCCCAGGTATCCGAGCAGCCGGGCGGCGCGCTCCGGGTGCCGTACCAGGTCGTGACCGAGGACTTCGACGCTTCCGGAATCGGGTCGCATCAGCCCGGTGAGCTGTCGCACCAGTGTGGTTTTGCCCGCGCCATTGGGTCCGAGGAGGCCGAAGATCTCACCACGCTGCACCGAGAGCGAGATTCCGTCGGTGGCCCGGACCTCGGCGGTGGCGGGGGCGCCGCGCCTGCCGGGCGTGGCGGGGTACGTCTTCACCAGATCCCGCACCACACACACATCGCCCGTACTCACGAGGTACGAGCCTACGGGGTTCAGCCGGTTGCGACGCCCCCGGGGGCCGCTCCCCCCGCAACCGGCGACCGGCTATTCCCCCGCGGCGGGCTGTTCCGCCGCCGCCCTGACATCGATCTCCCGCCAGAACCCCGCGCGGATCGCATAGCGGTCGTGCTCGTCGATCTGGTCGTCCTTGTGCGCGAGGAGACCGAAGCGGGCCGCGTACCGCAGCAACTCGCCGTCGATCCGGTGCGGAATCCGCGGGTACATCGTGGACAGCGTCTGCACGTGTCCGGGGTCCGGCAGCCGTTCCATCCACCGTCTGGCGAAGACCTGCCCGACCTCGAAGGGGTCGCCGCCCACCGTGGTGATGTCCTCCTCCCGGTCCGCCCAGCGCTGCTCGGCACTGGTCAGCTGGGCCAGGGTCGGCAGCGACGCGGTCTCCGGCGGCTCCCCGGCCGGACCGCCGCCGGGCCGCTCGACCCAGCCGCGCTCGGAGGACCAGCGCAGCGTCGCACTGGCCGGCTGCGGGGCGGTGGGCTGCGCGCCCGGGCCGCGCAGGCCGGCCAGGTCCTTGGGGGTGGGTACGCCCTTGCCCGCGGCGTGCTCCCGCTCCTCCTCGGTGGGTGGCTCCGCGGTACGGGCGGACGTCGAGCCATGCTGTACGTCGGCGGCCCGGGCGGCTCGTTCGGCCGAGGCGGCCAGTGCGGATTCCGGCAGCGGGGCGGAGAGAATCGCGGCGATCTCCGGGCGGGGCGCCGGTGAGGGGGCGCAGACTCCGCCGATTTCCTTGGCGCGTACCGCTTTGGTGATCCAGGCCCGGTCCAGGACCCGGCGCTCGTCGGCCTCGGCGACCAGGTCCTCGGACTGGTTGTAGTCGCCGTCGGCGGCCTGCACCGCCCAGAGGTGCACGGCGACGCCGTGCTCCTTGGCGGACATCAGACCGGGCAGCAGATCGCCGTCCCCGGTGACCAGCACGATGTCCGAACAGGCGCGGTTCCTGGCCAGTTCGGTCAGTTCGGCGTGCATCGCCGCGTCGACGCCCTTCTGTGCCCAGCGTCCGTCGCTGCGGGTCAGTGCGCCGAGCCGGACGGTCACCCGGGGCATCACCCGCAGTCTGCGGTGCTCGGGCTGCGGCACCCGGTCGGGGGCACCGTCGAACCAGTAGATACGCAGCAGGGGCTGCTCCGTGTCGTCCTCGGCGCGTTCCCGCAGCCCCTGGATGAGGGCGGCGTGGTCGACGGTGATGCGGGAGCGGGCGGGCTCCCCTGCGAGCAGACTCGCGGCGGCGCCCAGCAGGTATCCGGCGTCCACCAGGACTACGCAGCGGTCCACGCGATCCACCCTCTTTCGGGTACCTCGGGAGAAGGGGAAGTTCTTCGGGTTCTCTCGAGTCTGCCCGACCGCACGGGGGTTAACGGCCGGAACTCGATCATCGGCGTGGCGCAGCGCGAAGTTCCTTCGAAGTCGCCTTGTACCAGCGCCTTCTTGGTCCATATTACGCACGGTAATGATCCAAAATGCGGCAGTATGCTCGATATGTGACTCTGGCAGCGGTCCTGGCCCCTAGTCCCCCTCAAGGAGGCACCCCATGGCCAAGAACAAGAACCGCAGCAAGCAGGACAGCCAACACGATCGATCCTCCGCCGCGCAGCGCGGCCGGCAGGAGGCGCAGTCCCACGCCTACGAGTCGCCGAACGAGTCACAGCCGCAGTCGATGCCGCAGGGCAGCCCGGCTGATGTTGCACGTAAGCACCAGCGGCGCTTCGGTCACAACTGACCGCACCCGCAAGGCATCGAGGGGCGCGCCGTGCACGGCGCGCCCCTCGCGCGTTACCGCGCGGGGAAGCGGGCCGGACGGGGCCGGGGCCGAGCGGGTCAGCTTGCCAGACAGCCCGGGCCGAACAGCACTTTCAGATCGCCGAAGAGCGCCGGGTCCGGCTGCACCCGGTGCCGGTCCAGCCGGAGCACCGTGGTTTTCCCGGCTTCTTGGAGCTTGATCCGTACTTCCGCGTTGCCCCGGTGATGGGAGAGGACCTCACCGAGTCTGCTGACCATCGGCGGAGTGACCTGCACGGTCGGGATGGTGATCGTCACGGGCGCGTCGGTGCCTGCCGGCGACAGATCCGGAACCTGCAGCTCCATGGCGACCAGCCGCGGGATGTCCTCCCGCTTGTCGAGGCGGCCCTTGACGAACACCACGGCGTCCTCGACCAACCGGGTCGCGACCAGCTGATAGGTGGCGGGGAAGAACATGCACTCGATGGAGCCCGCGAGGTCCTCGACGGTGGCGATCGCCCAGGGGTTGCCCTGTTTGGTCATCTTGCGCTGAAGTCCCGAAATGATCCCGCCGATGGTGACCACCGCGCCGTCGGCATGTTCTCCGCCGGTCAACTGGGCGATCGCCGCGTCGCTGTTGTCCGACAGAACGCGCTCCAGGCCGAACAGTGGATGACCGGAGACGTGGAGTCCGAGCATCTCCCGCTCCTGGGCGAGCAGATACGGCTTCTCCCACTCCGTGTCGGAGAACTCGACGTCGAGTCCGAAGCCGGGCTCGCCGCTTTCCTCCTCGCCGCCGCCGAAGAGGTCGAACTGCCCCTCCGCCTCCTTGCGCTTGACCGCGACCACGGCGTCGATCATCGGCTCGAACCGGGCGGTGAGGCCCTTGCGGGTGTGCCCCATCTCGTCGAAGGCGCCTGCCTTGATGAGCGATTCCGTGGCGCGCTTGGAGCAGGCGACCGCCTCGACCTTGTCGAGGTAGTCGGGGAAGGACGCGTACTTCCCCTTGGCCCGGCGCGAGCGGATGATCGAGTCGACGACGTTGGCGCCGACGTTGCGGACGGCGGTGAGACCGAAGAGGATCACGTCGTCGCCCCGGGCGGCGAAGTTCGCCTCGGATTCGTTGACGTCGGGCGGCAGCACCTTGAGGCCCATGCGACGGCACTCGTTGAGGTAGACGGCGGACTTGTCCTTGTCGTCACGCACCGAGGTGAGCAGCGCCGCCATGTACTCGGCCGGGTAGTTGGCTTTGAGATAGGCGGTCCAGTAGGTGACCAGACCGTAGGCGGACGAGTGCGCCTTGTTGAAGGCATAGCCGGCGAACGGCACCAGGACGTCCCACAGCGCCTTGATCGCCGCGTCGGAGTAGCCGTTCTTCTTGGCGCCCTCCTGGAACAGGACGAAGTTCTTCGCCAGTTCGTCGGCCTTCTTCTTGCCCATCACCCGGCGCAGGATGTCGGCCTCGCCCAGTGAGTAGCCGGCGATGATCTGTGCGGCCTTCTGCACCTGCTCCTGGTAGACGATGAGGCCGTAGGTGACTCCGAGGACCTCCTTGAGCGGCTCCGCCAACTCAGGGTGGATCGGGGTGATCTCCTGCCGGCCGTTCTTGCGCAGCGCGTAGTTGGTGTGCGAGTTCATGCCCATCGGGCCCGGCCGGTAGAGGGCCGAGACGGCGGAGATGTCCTCGAAGTTGTCGGGCTTCATCAGTCGCAGCAGCGCGCGCATCGGGCCGCCGTCGAACTGGAAGACGCCGAGCGTGTCACCGCGGCAGAGCAGCTCGTAGGTCTTGGGGTCCGTCAGCGGGACGCTCAGCAGCTCGAGATCGATGTCCTTGTTGGCCTTCACCATCTTGACGGCGTCGTCCATGATCGTGAGGTTGCGCAGGCCGAGGAAGTCCATCTTCAGCAGGCCGAGCGATTCGCAGCTCGGGTAGTCCCACTGCGTGATGGTCACGCCGTCGGTGTGCCTGACCCAGACCGGTACGTGGTCGGTGATCGTCTCGCTGGACATGATCACGCCGGCCGCGTGCACGCCCATCTGCCGGACCAGGCCCTCGACGCCCTTCGCGGTGTCGATGACCTTCCTCACGTCCGGCTCGCTCTCGTACATCCCCCGGATCTCGCCCGCCTCGCCGTAGCGCGGATGACCGGGGTCGGTGATGCCGTTGAGGTCGATGCCCTTGCCCAGGACGTCGGCGGGCATCGCCTTGGTGAGCCGGTCGCCCATGGCATAGGGGTAACCGAGGAGGCGGGCCGAGTCCTTGATCGCGTTCTTGGCCTTGATCTTGCCGTAGGTACCGATCATGGCGACCTTGTCGGCGCCGTACTTCTCGGTGACGTACCTGATCACCTCGGAGCGCCGGCGTTCGTCGAAGTCGATGTCGATGTCCGGCATCGAGACGCGCTCGGGGTTGAGGAAGCGCTCGAAGATCAGCCCGTGCTCGATCGGGTCCAGGTCGGTGATGCCCAGGGCGTACGCGACGATCGATCCGGCCGCCGAGCCGCGGCCGGGACCCACCGCGATGCCGTTGTTCTTGGCCCACATGATGAAGTCGGCGACCACCAGGAAGTACCCGGCGAAGCCCATGTCGATGATGATCCCCATTTCGTACTCGACCTGCCTCCGCCGGTCCTCGGGGATGCCGTTCGGGTAGCGGCGGGCCATCCCGCGCATGGTCTCCTCGCGGAACCAGCTGACCTCGGTGAACCCTTCGGGGACGTCGAACCTGGGCACCAGGTCGCGCTCGACGAACATGCCGTCGGTGTCGATCTGCTCGGCGACCAGCAGGGTGTTGGCGCAGCCCTGCTGCCAGGCGTCCGAGGAGTCGATGGCGTACATCTCGTCGGTGGACTTGAGGTGGTAGCCGGTGCCGTCGAAACGGAAGCGGTCCGGGTCGGTGAGGTTCTTGCCGGTCTGGATGCAGAGCAGGGCGTCGTGCGCGGCCGCCTCGTGCGCGTAGGTGTAATGCGAGTCGTTGGTGACCAGCGGAGGGATGGCAAGCTTCCTGCCGATTTCCAGGAGGCCTTCGCGGACCCGGCGCTCGATCTCGATGCCGTGGTCCATCAGCTCCAGGAAGTACCTGCCCTCGCCGAATATGTCCTTGTAGTCCGATGCTGCCTGCACCGCCTCGTCGAACTGGCCGAGTCGCAGCCTGGTCTGCACCTCGCCGGAGGGGCAGCCGGTGGAGGCGATGAGGCCCTCGGACCACTGGGCGATGGTCTCCTTGTCCATCCGCGGCCACTTCGTGAGCCAGCCCTCGGCGTACGCGTCGGAGGAGAGCCGGAAGAGGTTGTGCAGACCGGTGTTGTCGGCGGCCCAGATCGTCTTGTGCGTGTAGGCGCCGGAACCGGACACGTCGTCGCGCTTCTGGTGCGGCTGGCCCCACTGAATCCTGCGCTTGTCGCGCCGGGACTCCGGGGCGACGTACGCCTCGATGCCGATGATCGGCGTCACGCCCGCCTTCTTCGCCTGATGGAAGAAGTCGTAAGCGCCGTGGAGATTGCCGTGGTCGGAGATCGCGAGGTGCGACATGCCCATCTCGTTGCAGGCCTCGAACATGTCCTTGAGCCGCGCGGCACCGTCCAGCAGCGAGTACTGGGTGTGGACGTGCAGGTGCGTGAACGGCGGCTCGGCCACGGTGGACCTCCGGACGATCTGCGTGGCGGGACGGGTCGGCGGGACAAATGCGATCAGTCTGGAATTCTACGTCGGTGGACCGACAGCCCAAGGGGCGTACGGGCACTCAGCGCCTTTCCCGTGCGTTGAGCAGTTCGGAACACCTGTCCCATTTGTCATGTACCAGGAGGCACCCCGCGATGTCGGTCCCGCAGCCCAGCGTCGAGCAGCGTGGCGAACAGATACTCGCCGTTTTCGGTACCGCCTTCGGCGAGCTGCTGGCCGCCGATCCGGCCGCTTTCCGGGTCAAGTTCCGGAAGATGGCCGCCTCGGCTTTCGCCTTCTACCGGGGCACGGCCTGTCTCTTCTACGAGGACCTGCGGGACACCGCGGACGGCGGTCCGTATCTGGACGAGCGCACCAGCAGGGTCTGGGTGCACGGGGATCTGCATGCCGAGAACTTCGGCACCTACATGGACGCCAACGGCCGGCTGATCTTCAACGTGAACGACTTCGACGAAGCTTTCGTGGGTCCCTTCACCTGGGACGTGCAGCGCTTCGCCGCCTCCTTGGCACTGATCGGCCACGCCAAGGCGCTGAGCGACTACCAGATCACCGAGCTGGTGGGCATCTACGCGGCCGCCTACCGCGAGCGCATCCACGTACTGGCCACCGGAGCCAAGGACGACGACGTACCACCGTTCATGCTGGGCACCGCCGACGGCGCGCTGCTCGGCGCGCTGCGCTCGGCCCGGTCCCGCACCCGCTTCTCGCTGCTCGACTCGATGACCGAGATACGGGACCACGAGCGGCGCTTCAGCTCCGACGGGGGCGCCGTCGAACTGGACGCCGCCACCCGCTACAAGATCCTCGCCGCCTTCGACGGCTACCTGGAGACGCTGCCCGAGTCCAGTCTGGGGCGCCCCGACTCCTACCGCGTCAAGGACGTCGTCGGCCGCCGGGGCATCGGCATCGGCTCGGCCGGGCTGCCGTCGTACAACATCCTGCTGGAAGGGCACAGCGACGCCCTTGAGAACGATGTGATCATCTACATGAAGCAGGCGCAGACACCGGCCGTCGCCCGGCACATCACCGACCCCGTGGTCCGGCAGTACTTCCAGCACGAGGGACACCGCACGGTGATCTCGCAGCGGGCGCTGCAGGCGGCCGCCGACCCGTGGCTGGGCTGGACGGAACTGGACGGGACCGGCCAGCTGGTGGCCGAGGTCTCGCCGTACGCGGTGGACCTGGACTGGGGGGACATCGACGACCCGGAGGACATCGCCGCGGTCGTGGCCGATCTCGGAAGGGCCACCGCGACCATGCACGCGGCGGCGGACGACGAGAGCGGGCACTCGCTGGTGCCGTTCTCCACCGAGCGGGCCATCGACGCTGCGATCGCGGCCGACGAGGCGGGATTCGCCAAACTGCTGGTCGATTTCGCGCACACCTACGGCGCGCGGGCCCGGGCCGACCATCAGATCTTCGTCGACTTGTTCCGCAATGGACGGATCCCCGGCCTGTGATCTCACCGGATCTCATGGGTCTTTAAGAGGCGTTTACCAAGACCCGTGGCACACTCGGGCGCGATGGACATATCCGGGACGCAGCTCAGAGCGGTTCGCGCGGCGCTTTTCACAGCGCTCGTCGTGACCCTCTCCGCTGCGTCCCATGTGCTGCTCTCCCAGGCCCCCCTGCCGCTGACCACGGTGGCCCTGCTGTCGGCCGGCGTCTTCGGTGTCGCCTTCGCGCTGGCCGGCCGGGAGCGCGGTTTCGGGGCGATAGCGACCGTACTGATTCCGCTGGAGCTCGCCGCCGACACGGTCTTCACGGCCGGCCAGCAGGTCTGTTACGGCCCGTCGGGCGGCCCGATCACCGGGGCGCTGCGCTCGGTCGGGGTGAACGTGCTCTGCGGCGGCGGCCACGACGTCGGTACCCCGCTGGCCTCCGTCGCCGGCCCCAGCAGGGCCGCGGCGACCGCCCTGTTCGACACCCCCGACCCGGCCCTGCCGTGGCTGCTGCTCGGCGCCCATATGACGGTCGGGCTGCTGGCCGCCTGCTGGCTGCGCAACGGCGAACGCGCACTGGCCGCGCTGCTGCGCTCGGTGGGTGCCTTCGCCTTCCGGCCGCTGCTGGTCGCCGTCGCGGTGGTCACCGCCCAGCCCGGCGCCGTACGCTGCGCGGCCCTTCCCGCACCCCGGCCGCGCACCTCGCGTGACCGGCTCCTGGTGCACTCCGTGGGACTGCGCGGACCGCCCCGCCCGGCTCTCTCCCTCGCCTGAGCAGGACAGTCCCGTACACCACACGTCTCCAACGGAGCGCATCACCATGAGTACACGCAACAGCCAGGCCAACAAGGCTGCCGCCCGCGAGCGGCTGCGCGCCGAGCGCGAGCGCCAGGCGAAGAAGGACAAGGTCCGCCGGCAGTTCATCGTCGCCGGATCGGTCGTCGTCGTGCTGGCGATAGCCGCCGGCGCCGGGTACGGCATCATGCAGGCGAACAAGCCGGGTCACTGGGACGCGGCGAAGGACGCCAAGGTCGTCGCCCCGAGGAACACCTCGGGCAGCGACGGAACCACGGTCACCATCGGCAAGGCGTCCGCCAAGAAGACCCTGCAGACGTACGAGGACCCGCGCTGCCCGATCTGCGCCAGCTTCGAGCAGGCGGTCGGGCCGACGGTCAAGAAGGACCTCGACGCCGGCAAATTCAAGATCCAGTACATCGGCGCCACGTTCATCGACGGCGACCAATTCTCGAAGGGCACCGTCGGCAGCCGCGGCGAGGGCTCCAAGAACGCGCTGAGCGCGCTGGGCGCCGCGCTGAACGTGAGCCCCGATGCCTTCATGGCCTACAAGACCGCGCTGTACTCCGCGAAGTGGCACCCGGACGAGACCACCGACAAGTTCAAGGACGACGCGTACCTCATCAAGGTCGCGCAGACCGTGCCGGCGCTGAAGGACAACGCGGCCTTCCAGAAGGCCGTGAAGAACGGCACCTACGACGCGTGGGCGGTGAAGATGTCCACGAAGTTCGACAAGAGCGGGGTGACCGGCACGCCGACCCTCAAGTTGGACGGCAAGAAGCTCACCCAGGCGGGCAGCGACAACGCTCCCCTGACGGTCACGGACTTCAACACCGCACTCGACGAGGCGCTCAAGGGCTGAGGGTCCGCAACCGAAAGGCTTCCGGGAACCTAAAGGCTGTCGAGGAAGCCGAGCGCGGTCTGCCAGGTCCGCTCGGCGGCCTCGGCGTCGTAGTCGGCCAGCTCGGGGTCGGTGTAGAGGTGGCCCGCGCCCGGATAGCGGTGCACTTCCACATCGGCCCCGATCCGCTGCATCCGCAGGTACCAGGCGGTCAGCCAGTCGTGCGACTCGAACGGATCGGGGTCGGCGACATGCAGCTGTACGGGCAGCTCGTCCACCGACGCCTCGTCGGCGATGTCCGAGGTGCCGTGCAGGAGCAGCAGCCCGCGGGCCTTCTCGTCGGCCAGGGCCACATTCTGCGCGAGTGAACCACCGAGCGAGAATCCCGCGTACACCAGCCCCTGGTCCGAGTGCGGGGCCGAGGCGGTGACGGCGCGCTTGAGCAGTTCCTCGGAACCGAGCTCCTCCTTAAACGCCATTCCCTCCTCGATGGTGGCGAAGGTCTTGCCGTCGAAAAGATCGGGCACACGCACCTGGTGGCCGGCTGCGCGGAGCCTCTCGGCTGCCGCGCCGACCGCGGGTCGCAATCCGTACGTCGAATGGAAAAGGATGATGTTCACGTGGCCATGCTGCCAGATACGTTCGGGGGCACGGAGAACGTACTGCGCCCCTTGATCGTTCTCGGTGGCTCGGTAGGGTTCACCCTGCTGGTGGGGTGGCTGGTCGACCGGATGCTCAGGCGGGCCGACGCGCGCCACCGTGAGACCCCGCTGTGGGGGATGCTGCGCCGCTGCGGGTTCCCGTTGCAGGTCATGCTCTGCGTGGCGCTGCTCCGCGGCTCGTACGATCAGCTGAGAATAGGGTGGCTGCAGGACCACCGGGTGGGGATCGGACGGCTGCTGACGCTGATCCTGATCGGTTCCGCCGCGTGGCTTTTGGTGCATATCGCCGCCGCCATCGTCAATTCGTCGTATGCCCGCTATGCCGCCTCCACCCGCGATCCGGCCCGGGTGCGCCGGGTGCGTACCCAGGTCACGCTCATCCAGCGGGTGGTGAGCGCGATCGTCGGCACGGTGGCTGTGGGCGCCATGCTGCTGACGTTCCCCGCGATGCGGACCGCGGGCACCTCGCTGCTCGCCTCCGCCGGGCTTCTCGGCATCGTCGCCGGTGTCGCCGCCCAGTCGACCCTCGGCAACCTGTTCGCCGGGCTGCAGATCGCCTTCGGCGACATGGTGCGGATCGGGGACACCGTGGTGGTGGACGGGGAGTGGGGCACGGTCGAGGAGATCACTCTGACCTTCCTCGCCGTCCGGACCTGGGACGAGCGCCGGATCACCATGCCGGTCTCCTACTTCACCAGCAAGCCCTTCGAGAACTGGTCGCGCGGTGGCGCGGAGATGACCGGGACCGTCTACCTCCAGCTGGACCACTCGGCGCCGGTTCCGCAGATGCGCGACAAGCTCCGCGACATTCTGCGTGAGTGCCCGGCCTGGGACGGCCGGAACTGGTCGCTGGCGGTCACAGACAGCACACCGAGCACCGTGGAGGTCCGTGCCGTGGTCACCGCGAAGAACGCGGACGACATCTGGACGGTGCGCTGCGCGGTGCGGGAGCAGTTGATCGCCTGGCTGTGCGACCGGCACCCCTACGCGCTGCCGCGGATCTCCACCGGACCCGCCGCCGAGCGGGTCGACCCCGGTCCGGACCTGTCCAAGCACAACGGCTCCATACGCACCGGCCGGGGCTGACGACAGCTTCCGATCGCCGCAAGGGGCGCAGTGCAGCCCTGATCAGCGCAGGCTGCGCACGTCCAGGTGGCGCAGCACCCGGTCGACGATCTCAGGATCGGAACCGGGCTCGTTCCGCGCGGAGAGCACCTCGTGGCGGGCGGCGGACATCATCTCGCGCTGGATCCGCTGTACGGACTTGAGCCGCTCGGCGCGCTTCAGGTACGCCTGGTGCCGTTCCTCGTCGACCATGTCGGGACTGATCCTGACGCCGATCTCGAACGCGCTGCGGGACATCCGTTCCAGGATGTCCTCGGGCAGTTCCTCGACCTCCTGGATGTCCTTGAGCCGGCGTCTGGCCGCCTTGGACGCCCGGATCGCCAGGCGCCGCTCGAGTTCGCGTTCGGCATCAGTGTCGGAGCGGACTCCGAGCCGCTTCACCAGCCAGGGCAGCGTGAGTCCCTGGAAGACCAGAGTGACCATAATCACGGCGAACGCGATGAAGATCATCTCACTGCGACCGGGAAACGGATCTCCGTTGTCCTTGGTCGTCGGAATGGCCAGTGCCAGTGCCACGGACGCCACCCCGCGCATTCCGGACCACCACATCACGACGGTCTCGCGCCAGCTGGTGGGGATGTCCTCCTGAAGGTTCAGCCGGTGCAGTCGCTTCGCCAGCCAGGTGGCGGGCAGCAGATAGAGCAGGCGTACACCGACGACCACCGCCACGATCACCCCGCCCCAGCCGATCATCCGGCCGAGATGGGCGGTGGCCGATCCGAAGATCACATGCAGTTCGAGGCCGATGAGTCCGAAGGCCACCCCGGTGACCAGGGTGTCGACAATGCTCCAGAACGCGTTGCCCTCGAGCCGGCCCCGCACGTCGTCGGCGTCGGCGGTGTGTTCGGCCAGGGACAGCGCCGTAACCAGGACGGCGAGCACACCCGAACCCAGCAGCTCCTCGGCGAGCACATAGGCGACGAACGGCACCATCAGCGTCAGCCCGATCTGCAGGGTGGTGTCGTCGAGCAGTCCCAGCAGTTTGTTGGTGAGCCAGCCGAGCACCAGACCGACCCCGACCGCCACCACCCCGGACAGCACCAGTTGGCCGGCCGCGACCGGCCAGGAGAACGTCCCGGTGACGGCTGCCGCGATCGCCACGTGGTAAAGCACAATGGCGGTCACGTCGTTGAACAGCCCTTCGCCCTCCAGAATGGAGACCAGACGCCTGGGCAGGCCGATGGAGCCCGCGACGGCGGTGGCCGCCACCGGGTCGGGCGGGGCCACCAGCGCGCCGAGCGCGACGGCCGCGGCGATCGGCAGCCCCGGCACGATCGCGCTCGCCACGGTGGCCACCGCCGCGGTCGTCACGAAGACCAGCGCCACGGCGAGCAGCAGGATCGGCCGGAAGTTCGCGGTGAACTGCCGCCAGGAGGTGCGCTGCACCGCGGCGTACAGCAGCGGCGGCAGCACCAGCGGAAGGATGAAATCCGAGGGGACCTGCACGTTCGGCACGAAGGGCAGCAGCGCCAGACCGATCCCGGCAATCGTCATCAGAACCGGCGCGGGCAGCCCGAGCCGCTCCCCGATCGGCACCGAGATCACCGCGCCGATCAACAGCGCGAGCAGCAGCGCCAGTTGGTCCACGGGACACCCTCCGAGCCGATCGAACACCTGGTGATCAGGGCCCAAGGGTGCCATGGCAGCGGCCGCGAATCGTTCAACGGGGCCCCCGGGCCGTGGTGCCGTCTCAGATGGTGCGGCGCATCGCCCGGTGCGGAATTCCGGCGTCCGGGAACTCGGGTCCGTACGCCTCGTACCCCAGACGTTCGTAGAAACCCAGTGCGTGGGTCTGCGCGTGCAGGTCCACCATGGTCAGCCCGCGTGTCCGCGCGGCGTCCTCGATCGCCCGGACCAGCGCGGCGCCGACGCCCCGGCCGCGGCCCGCGGCGGTGACGGCCAGTCTGCCGAGCGAGCCGACGGTTCCGGCACCGGGGTCCGCCGATACGTGCGTGGCGGGGGCCGGCAGGAGCAGCCGACCAGTGCCCATCGGTCCTTCCGGACCTTCGGCCAGCACGTGGACCGCGTCCGCGTCATGGGCGTCGTACTCGATGTCGGCGGGCACTCCCTGCTCGTCGACGAAGACCGCCTTGCGTACCGCGAAGCAGGCGGCGAGGCCGGCCGGGTCGGAAACGACCCGCACCTGCCGATCCGTGACCGGCATCACTCGCTTTCCGCTCTGATCGCGTCCAGCGCGTGCTGCAGATCGTCCGGGTACGCGCTCTCGAACTCCACCCAGCGGCCGTCCGACGGGTGCTCGAAGCTCAGCCGCATCGCGTGCAGCCACTGCCGTGTCAGCCCCAGCCGCTTGGCCATGGTGGGGTCGGCGCCGTAGGTGAGGTCGCCGACACAGGGGTGCCGGTGGGCGGACATGTGCACCCGGATCTGGTGGGTGCGCCCGGTCTCCAGCTTGATGTCGAGCAGCGAGGCCGCCCGGAACGCCTCGATCAGGTCGTAGTGGGTCACGGACGGCTTGCCGTCGGCCGTCACGGCCCACTTGTAGTCGTGTTGGGGGTGGCGCCCGATGGGGGCGTCGATCGTGCCGCTCATCGGGTCCGGGTGGCCCTGCACCAGGGCGTGATAGCGCTTGTCCACCGTGCGCTCCCGGAACTGCTGCTTGAGCAGGGTGTACGCACGCTCGGACTTGGCGACGACCATCAGCCCGGAAGTACCGACGTCCAGCCGGTGCACGATTCCCTGGCGCTCCGCCGCGCCCGAGGTGGAGATCCGGTATCCGGCGGCGGCGAGACCACCGATGACGGTGGTGCCGGTCCAGCCGGGGCTGGGGTGGGCGGCGACACCGACAGGTTTCACGATCACCACGATGTCGTCGTCGTCATGGACTATCTCCATGCCCTCCACGGGCTCGGCGACGATCTGCACCGGAGCGGCCGCCTGCGGCATCACGACCTCCAGCCAGGCACCGCCGTGCACCCGCTCCGACTTGCCGACCACCGACCCGTCGACCTGCACTTTTCCCGTAGCGGCAAGCTCGGCCGCCTTCGTACGGGAAAATCCGAACATGCGGGAGATGGCGGCGTCGACGCGCTCGCCCTCCAGGCCGTCGGGAACGGGCAGGGTGCGGATATCGGGAACTGTGCTCACTCGTCGAGTATGCCTTGCCCCCGGCGCCCGCCGGTCCGCGAGAGGCCGGACGCGTGCGTTCAGTCCCGGTGCAGCGTGCCGTCGGGGTCCAGTCCCCTGAAGGAGAGCAGCACGATCAGGACCCCGCCACAGCAGATCGCGGAGTCGGCGAGATTGAAGACGGAGAAGTGCGCGACGGAGATGAAGTCGACGACCGCGCCCTGGAAGGGGCTGGGTGAACGGAAGATCCGGTCCGTGAGATTGCCCAGTGCCCCGCCGAGCAGCAACCCGAGGGCGATGGCCCAGGGCACGCTGTAGAGCTTGCGGGCCAGCCGGGCGATCACGAAGATCACCACCGCTGCGATGCAGGTGAAGATCACCGTGAAGGCCGCGCCCACCCCGAAGGCGGCGCCCGGGTTACGGATCGCCTCGAACTTCAGGGCATCACCGATCACGCTGACCGGGGCGTGGTGCTCCAGTTTGGCGACCACGATGGTCTTGCTGACCAGGTCGAGCAGGTAGGCGAAGACCGCCACGGCGAAGAGCACTGGCAGCTTGCGCCTGCCCCGGGGCCGCTCCGCGTCCGCCGTACCGTCCGTGGCGGGCAGCTCCTCACTGGACGGCTGAGTCCCGGCCTGCCGAGTCCCGGCCGGCCGCTCCTCGGGGAACCGTTCCGGCCCCGTTCCGGCGGCCTCGGGGATGTCCGGCGTACCGATGATGCGCTCCGCCTCTGCCACGTGAGTCCCTCGCCCTAGTACCTGACTGAGAACGAGGGTACGACACACCGGTGCCGGAAACCCCTCAGCACCTGCCCGGGCATCTGCTCAGTACCTGCGCTCCTGCTTCTGCTTGCACTCCACACAGAGCGTGGCGCGCGGGAAGGCCTGCATGCGGGCCTTGCCGATGGGATTGCCGCAGTTCTCGCAGAGTCCGTAGGTGCCCGCGTCCAGTCGCTCCAGGGCACGCTCGGTCTGCTCGAGCATCTCGCGGGCGTTGGCGGCCAGCGCCAGCTCGCTCTCCCTGGTGATGTTCTTGGTGCCGGTGTCGGCCTGGTCGTCGCCCGCGCCGTCCCCGGGATCCCGCATCAGCCCGGCGAGCGCCGTCTCGGCCGAGGCGATCTCGGCTTCCAGCCGGGCATCCTCGCTCTGCAACCCGGCGCGCGCCTCGGCGACCTCCTCCGGGGTCCAGGGGTCCTCGCCGGGACGTACCGGCAGCTCACCCGGTGCCACCGGCACAGCAACCCCGGCTTTGGGGGGTGCCGGCGCGGCAGCACGCTTCCTGGCCGCCGTAGTACGGCCAGCAGTCTTCTTCGCAACCACCGTCTTGGCTCCCGTCTGTTCCGCGGCCTGAGCCGCCCCCTGGGCCGCGGCTGCGGCCTTCTTCGCCGACGCGCTGTGCGCCGGCGTCTTCTTCGCTGCCGCCTTCTTCGCCACCATGGCCGCGGCCCCTTCACATTGTGTGATCTTGCGCGCAAACCGTTCTGGGACGATAAGTCGACATGTGCTCGGCGGCAACCGGGCACGCCGCCCGTTCAGCCCCCTCACCGCCGCGACAAGGAAAGCCTCCATCCGTTGTGCCCAGCTCCCCGCCCGGTAATCCGCCACCACGAAGCGGCCCGGACCCGGGCAGAATCCGAGTGGCCATTCGGACCAAGGACCGGACCGGCGCGCCCGCGCGAAAAGCGGTGGGATGCCCAGCGCACCGGCCCGTACACTGGGCCCAGCGAAAGGCATGGATGGGACGAGTAGCGTCGCAGGCGGCCATGAGCGATCCGGGGACGGTGCGAGCCCGGAGGCAGGCACGACGTGAAGATCACCCCGGAGCTGTCGGAAGAAAGCCCAGCCGAACCAGCGGGCGAGTAGAACCGGCGTCGCGACCCCAATGAGGGGGCCACGGGTGCACGCCCGAGGCCAAGGAGGGTGGTACCGCGGGAGCGACTGGGCTCTCGTCCCTCCGACGGAGAGAGAAACGTCCGTTGGAGGAGTTCGCCCATGACACGGCCGCAGTACAGCCAAGTGCCCGCCCAGGTCGACCTGCCCGCGCTCGAGCACGCCGTGCTCGATTTCTGGCGCGAGGCGCAGGTCTTCTCGAAGAGTCTCGAGCAGTCCGAGGGGCGCCCCGAGTGGGTGTTCTACGAAGGTCCGCCCACGGCGAACGGCATGCCCGGCGCACACCACATCGAGGCCCGGGTCTTCAAGGACGTCTTCCCCCGTTTCCGCACGATGCAGGGCTACCACGTGCCCCGCAAGGCCGGCTGGGACTGCCACGGGCTGCCCGTCGAGCTCGCGGTGGAAAAGGAACTGGGCTTCAGCGGCAAACCGGAGATCGAGGCGTACGGCATCGCCGCGTTCAACGAAAAGTGCCGGGAGTCGGTGACCCGGCACACCGACGCCTTCGCCGAGCTGACGACCCGCATGGGTTACTGGATCGACCTCGACAACGCGTACCGCACGATGGACCCCGGCTACATGGAGAGCGTCTGGTGGTCGCTGAAGGAGATCTTCAACAAGGGCCTGCTGGTCCAGGACCACCGGGTCGCCCCCTGGTGCCCGCGCTGCGGCACCGGTCTGTCGGACCACGAGCTGGCCCAGGGCTACGAAACGGTCGTCGACCCGTCCGTCTTCGTACGCTTCCCGCTGACCAGTGGCCCGCTCGCGGGCGAGGCCGCGCTGCTGGTCTGGACGACCACCCCCTGGACCCTGGTCTCCAACACGGCGGTCGCCGCGCACCCCGACGTCACGTACGTGGTCGCGACCGACGGCCAGGAGAAGCTGGTCGTCGCCCAGCCGCTGGTCGAGAAGGCGCTGGGCGAGGGCTGGGAGCTCACGGGGCAGAGCTTCACCGGGGCGGAGATGGAGCGCTGGGCTTATCAGCGGCCGTTCACGCTGATCCCCTTTCCGAGCGTCAGCGAGGGAAACAACGAGCACAGCCCGGCCGAGGCGCACTACATCGTCAACGCCGACTACGTCACGACCGAGGACGGCACCGGTCTCGTCCACCAGTCCCCCGCCTTCGGTGAGGACGACCTCAAGGTGTGCCGCGCCTACGGGCTGCCCGTCGTCAATCCGGTACGGCCCGACGGCACGTTCGAGGAGGACGTGCCGCTGGTCGGCGGTCTCTTCTTCAAGAAGGCCGACGAAACCCTGGTCGCCGACCTCCAGGCGCGCGGCCTGCTCTTCCGCCACGTCCCCTACGAGCACAGCTACCCGCACTGCTGGCGCTGTCACACCGCGCTGCTCTACTACGCGCAGCCTTCCTGGTACATCAGGACCACCGCGGTCAAGGACGCGATGCTGCGGGAGAACGAGAAGACCAACTGGTTCCCGGACTCCGTCAAGCAGGGCCGGTTCGGCGACTGGCTGCACAACAACGTCGACTGGGCGCTCTCCCGCAACCGCTACTGGGGCACCCCCCTGCCGATCTGGCGCTGCGAACAGGACCACCTCACCGTGGTCGGGTCACGCGCCGAGCTGTCCGACCTCACCGGCACCGACCTGTCGGGGCTCGACCCGCACCGCCCGTACATCGACGAGGTCACCTTCGGCTGCCCGCAGTGCGCGCAGACCGCGACCCGGGTCCCCGAGGTCATCGACGCCTGGTACGACTCGGGCTCGATGCCTTTCGCCCAGTACGGCTACCCGTATCAGAACAAGGAGCTCTTCGAGCGGCGCTACCCGGCGCAGTTCATCTCGGAGGCGATCGACCAGACGCGTGGATGGTTCTACACCCTGATGGCGATCGGCACCCTGGTGTTCGACAAGTCGAGTTACGAGAACGTCGTCTGCCTCGGTCACATCCTCGCCGAGGACGGCCGGAAGATGTCCAAGCACCTGGGCAACACCCTCCAGCCGATCCCGCTCATGGACCAGCACGGCGCGGACGCGGTGCGCTGGTTCATGGCAGCCGGGGGTTCCCCGTGGGCGGCCCGCCGGGTCGGTCACGGCACGATCCAGGAGGTGGTCCGCAAGACCCTCCTGACCTACTGGAACACGGTGGCCTTCCAGGCCCTCTACGCCCGCACCTCCGGCTGGGCCCCGTCCACCGCCGACCCGGCGCCCGCCGACCGCACGGTGCTCGACCGCTGGCTGCTGAGCGAACTCAACGCCCTGGTGGACCAGGTCACGCAGGCGCTGGACGGGTTCGACACCCAGCGGGCGGGCAAGCTGCTCTCCGCCTTCGTCGACGATCTCTCCAACTGGTACGTGCGCCGCTCCCGCCGCCGCTTCTGGCACGGTGACGCCGCGGCGCTGCGCACGCTGCACGAGGTCATCGAGACGGTGACCCGGCTGATGGCGCCGATCACCCCGTTCATCACCGAGCGGGTCTGGCAGGACATGGTGGTACCGGTCACCGAGGACGCCCCGGAGTCGGTGCACCTCTCCAGCTGGCCGAAGGCCGACCTGACCATGATCGACCCGTCGCTCTCCCAGCAGATGGCGCTGGTGCGGCGATTGGTGGAGCTGGGCCGCGCCACCCGCGCCGAGTCCGGTGTGAAGACCCGCCAGCCGCTCTCCCGAGCGCTGGTGGCGGCGGCCGGCTTCGAAGCGCTGTCCCCGGAGCTACGGGCGCAGATCGCCGAGGAGCTGAACGTCTCCTCGCTGGCCTCGCTCTCGGAGGTGGGTGGCTCACTGGTCGACACCACGGCCAAGGCCAACTTCCGGGCGCTGGGCAGGCGTTTCGGCAAGGGCGTCCAAGCGGTGGCGAAGGCGGTGGCCGAGGCCGACGCGGCGGCCCTCTCGCTGGCCCTGCGCGAGGGCACCGCCACGGTGACGGTCGACGGCGAGTCCGTCACCCTCAGCCCCGAAGAGGTCATCATCACCGAAACCCCCCGCGAGGGCTGGTCGGTGGCGTCCGACTCGGGCGCCACGGTCGCCCTGGACCTGGAGATCACCGCGGAGCTGCGCCGGGCGGGGCTGGCCCGCGACGTGATCCGCCTCATCCAGGAGGCCCGGAAGAACAGCGGCCTGGACGTCGCGGACCGTATCGCGGTCCGCTGGTCCGCCAAGGACGCGACGGTCGCGGAAGCGCTCGGCGAGCACGCGGGGTTGATCGCGGACGAGGTGCTCGCGGTGGACTACGCGGAGGGCGAGGGCGACGCCACGTACGGGGCGGCCTTCGAGGACGAGGGCTTGTCCCTCGCGTTCCGGCTCCGCCGCACGAACGCCTAACCCGCACCGGGCGGGGCCCCCGGGGGCTCCGCCCCGGACCCCGCTCCTCAATCCCCCCGGACTCCGTCCGGGGGCCCCAGGAGGGGCTTGGTTTCGCCGGATCATGAGGGAATGGGCCGGCCCCTCGCCACCGGCTACGGCAAAAGGGCCGGGCCCCGGGGAAACCCCGGGGCCCGGCCCTCAGTCTGCCGACCGCGGTGCGCGCACGGCGCCCGCCGTCAGTTGTCGTCCTCGTCGATCAGGAAGCCCCGCATCGGCGAAGGTGCCTGCTGCATCGGCTGCGGCGCCTGCGGCCGCACCGGTGCCATCGGCTGCGTCATGGCCGGCGACATCTGCTGCTGACCACCGTATGACGGGGAGCCCATGGACGGCTGGCTGCCCATCGACGGGCTGCCCCCCATCGTGTGCTGGGTGTGGCCCATCGCGCCCGCTCCGGCCTGAGCCATCGAGGGCGACGGCGGCAGCGAAGCAGTCGCCGGGGTCCGCGGCGGGGCCAGCGAGTCGTCGGCCTGGGTCTCCAGCTGGCGCAGCTGGCTCTCCAGGTAGGACTTCAGACGCGTCCGGTACTCACGCTCGAAGCCACGCAGATCCTCGACCTTGCGCTCCAGTGTCGCGCGGGCGGACTCCAGCGAGCCCATCGCGACACGGTGCTTCTCCTGTGCGTCCCGCTCCAGCGCATCGGCCTTGGCTCGGGCATCGCGCTCCAGGCCTTCGGCGCGGCTGCGTGCCTCGCCGACGATCTTGTTGGCCTCGGAACGGGCCTCCGCGATCGCCTGGTCGGCGGTCTGCTGGGCGAGCGAGAGCACCCGGGCCGCACTGTCGCCGCCAGGACCCTGCTGCTGCATCTGCGGGGGACCGCCGTGGCCACCCATCGGACCGCCCATGGGGCCCTGGCCGAGCTGGCCCTGACCTCCCATGGGGCCCTGGAGCTGACCCTGGCCGCCCATGGGGCCCTGGCCCATCGGACCCTGGCCCATCGGACCCTGACCCATGGGGCCCTGGCCGAGCTGGCCCTGGCCGCCCATCGGCGCCTGGCCCATCGGGCCGGGACCGTGCTGGCCCTGCGGGCCGGGGCCGTGCT
The DNA here is from genome assembly GCF_040682175.1 of Streptomyces sp. NPDC051320. NCBI lineage: Bacteria > Bacillati > Actinomycetota > Actinomycetes > Kitasatosporales > Streptomycetaceae > Streptomyces > Streptomyces sp. NPDC051320. Next base: position 42,561 of record NZ_JBFBAL010000010.1, on the reverse strand, counting down.
GTCCCTGGGGCCCCGGGCCGTGCTGGCCCTGGGGACCGTGACCGCCAGGTCCTGCCGGCAACTGCGGCTGGCCGCCCGGAAGCTGGGGCGGGCCCATCTGCGGCTGCTGCTGGACCTGCGGTGGACCGGATATGGCGGCGGGTACCGGGGCGTTCGGACCGCCACGGCCGTCCTGCTGCTCCGGCTTGCGCATGCCCTGCTGCTGATTCTGCGCGGCGGCACGGGTGGCAGCTGCCAGCTTGGCGCGCAGGTCCTCGTTCTCACGGAGCAGCCGGGTCAGTTCGGCTTCGACCTCGTCGAGGAAGGCGTCAACCTCGTCCTCGTCATAGCCTTCTCGCAGCCGGACAGTCGTGAACTGCTTGTTCCGCACGTCCTCGGGGGTCAGCGGCATCTCTTCTTCACCTCTACGTAGTCGTCGGCAGTCGGCAGGACCGAATCGTTCACACCCGGCTCACAATGGTGATCAGGATGTAGACGATGATCATCAGAACGAAGAAGGACAGGTCGAGTGCCACGCCCCCGAGACGCAGCGGCGGAATGAACCGCCGCAGAAGCTTGAGCGGTGGATCGGTGACAGTGTAGGTGGCCTCCAGAACGACCACCATCGCCTTACCAGGTTGCCATGAACGGGCGAACTGGAAGACGTAGTCCATGACAAGCCGGAAGATCAACACGATGAGGAAACACATCAGCGCGATGTAGATCACCTGCAATGCGATGCCCATCCAGCGCTTCCCTCTCCCCTGATGCTTTCGTCTTCCGGCCTCCCGGCCGGGGTAGTCCCGGTGTCTCGTCTCAGCTCTGGTTGAAGAAACCGCCCTCTGCGATACGGGCCTTGTCCTCCGCCGTGACATCGACGTTAGCAGGCGACAACAGGAACACCTTCTGCGTCACCCGTTCAATGCTGCCATGCAAACCGAAGACAAGTCCTGCCGCAAAGTCGACAAGTCGCTTCGCGTCCGTGTCGTCCATCTCCGTGAGGTTCATGATCACCGGAGTGCCCTCGCGGAAGTGTTCCCCGATGGTACGGGCCTCGTTGTAGGTCCGGGGGTGCAGTGTGGTGATGCGGTAGGGCTCCCGCTCGGACACAACCTTGGGCATGATCACCGGGGCGTTCTTCTCCATACTCGGGCGTTCAGGTGTGATAGACGCCACGGGGGCGATTCGGGCGGGACGTCCGCTTTCTGCCGGTAGCGCAACTGGCTCGCGCTGGGCGGGCGGTTGCACCACTCGTACCGGTTCGTCCTGCTGTGACTGATGTGAAGGCTGGTGCCGCCGCCGGTCCCGTTCGGGTTCCGGCTCGGGTTCGAACTCGTCGTCGGGGTCGAACCCCGGGCCGTCGTATCCATCGTCCTCCACGAGGCCGAGGTAGACCGCCATCTTGCGCATCGCGCCGGCCATTCTCTGAGTCCTCCGCTCTGTGGTGGATCGCCCTTGTGCCAATGTCGCAGCGTCACCAAGTGCCCACGATCCACTGGGTCTGCCCGCCAATCGGCGGAAATGACCATATTTTCTGCTGTGGTCCGACTTGCTTCGCGACGTTACCCGAGCCGGGGGCGCACGCCGAGTACCGCAGTGCCGACGCGGACATGTGTCGCACCCGCCGCCACCGCCTCTTCGAGGTCCGCACTCATCCCTGCTGACACCATGTTCGCAGCCGGATGGGCCACGCGCAGGCCGGATGAGATTTCCATCAGCCGCTCGAATGCCGCCTGTTGCCGTCCCGCGTACGGTCCGGCCAGCGGCGCGACGGTCATCAGTCCGTCGAGCCGCAGTCCTGGTGCGCCGGCCACCCGGTCGGCCAACTCCTCGACCCCGTCCGGCCCGACGCCGCCGCGCGCACCGCGCTCACCGGACTCCGCGTCGAGCGCTACCTGGATCAGGCAGCCGAGTTCGCGGTCCGCTCCGACCGCCGCTCCGGAGAGCGCTGTGACCAGTCGCGCTCGGTCGACCGACTGCACCGTATGCGCATAACCCGCCACGGAACGGGCTTTGTTCGTCTGCAACTGACCGACGAAATGCCAGTGAAGCGAAAGGTCCGCACAGGCCGCGGCCTTGGGGGCAGCATCCTGGTCCCGGTTCTCCGCGACATGACGCACCCCGAGATCGGACAGCAGCCGTACATCGCTCGCGGGGTAGGTCTTGGTGACCACGATCAGCGTCACGTCTGCCCGCTTGCGACCGGCCGCCGCACACGCGGATGCGATCCGTTCCTCCACCCGTGCCAGGTTTGCGGCGAGTTCGTGCTTACGGTCCGTCATGTCCTATCAGTCCAGCCAGACATATCCGGCGAGCCGCCCGGTGGTGCGGTCGCGACGATACGAGAAGTGGTCGAGCGATTCCAGCGTGCAGACCGGCGACTGCTGCCGGTCGGTGACTCCGAGCGTTTCGAGCTGCGCCATCACCCCGGCGGTGACGTCCACCGCAGGGGTGTGCCAGCTGGTCTCCGACCAGGCGCCGGGAACGCGCGCCGCCACCTCGGCCCGCATCGCCGCCGGGACTTCGTAGCAGCGCCCGCAGACCGCGGGTCCGGTCCGGGCGATGATCGCAGCCGGGTCGGCACCGAGACGCGTCATGGCGGCGATGGCTGCCGGGACGACACCGGCCACCAGTCCGGGGCGGCCGGCATGGACCGCGGCCGCCACCCCCGCTACGGGGTCGGCGAGCAGCACCGGGGTGCAGTCCGCGGTGAGTACGGCCAGCGGCACGCCCCGACGGGCGGTCACGATCGCGTCCACAGCGGGGACCGGCTGCTCACCGCCGGAACCGGTCGCGTCCCAGGGACCTTCGACCACTGCCACCTCGCGCCCGTGCACCTGGTTCATCCAGACGACCTGCGCGTGATCCAGACCGAGCGACCCAGCCGCGAGCGCCCTGTTGTCCCGCACGGAAGCGGGGTCATCGCCGACCGCGCCGCCGAGGTTGAGCTCTTCGTACGGAACGGCGCTCACCCCGCCCCACCTGTCGGTGAAGGCGAAGTGCGCGCCGCTCACTGCATCGTGCTGCGTTATCACTTCAGGAAGTCCGGATCACTTCAAGAAGTCCGGGACGTCCAGCTCTTCGGCCTGAGTGTCCTGGTACGGCCGGGCCGGCGGGATCTGCGGCGGGCCGGCCGGCGTCGCCGGGGCCTCGTCCCTCCGCTCCGCATCGGCCTGGATCGGGAGCTCGTCGCGCTGGGTCACCGCACCGAGGCCGCCGAGTGAACGCTGCGGCTCGCTCGACCTCACCGGGGTCGCTTCCTCGCGCTTGGCGGTGTTGCCGCCAATGACGTTCTCCCTGCGGGTCGGCGGCTGTCCGCCGTCGAAGCCCGCCGCGATGACCGTGACCCGCACCTCGTCACCGAGGGCGTCGTCGATGACGGCGCCGAAGATGATGTTGGCTTCGGGGTGAGCAGCCTCGCTCACGAGTTGCGCGGCCTCGTTGATCTCGAAGAGACCGAGGTCCGAACCACCCGAGATGGAGAGCAGCACACCGCGGGCGCCGTCGATGGACGCCTCGAGCAGCGGTGAGGAGATCGCCATTTCGGCGGCGGCCACCGCCCGGTCGTCGCCGCGGGCGGAGCCGATGCCCATGAGCGCCGATCCGGCCTCGGACATCACGGACTTGACGTCGGCGAAGTCGAGGTTGATCAGGCCGGGCGTGGTGATCAGGTCGGTGATGCCCTGGACACCGGACAGCAGTACCTGGTCCGCGGACTTGAACGCGTCCAGCACGCTGACCTGGCGGTCCGAGATGGACAGCAGCCGGTCGTTGGGGATGACGATGAGGGTGTCGACCTCTTCGCGGAGTTCGGCGATGCCGTCCTCCGCCTGGTTGGCGCGGCGCCTGCCCTCGAAGGTGAAGGGCCGGGTCACCACGCCGATGGTGAGTGCGCCCAGTGAACGGGCGATGTTGGCGACGACGGGTGCGCCACCGGTGCCGGTGCCGCCGCCTTCTCCTGCGGTGACGAAGACCATGTCGGCCCCCTTGAGGACCTCCTCGATCTCCTCACGGTGGTCCTCTGCCGCCTTGCGACCGACTACCGGGTTGGCTCCGGCCCCGAGGCCGCGGGTCAGTTCACGGCCGACGTCGAGCTTGACGTCGGCGTCGCTCATCAACAGGGCTTGTGCGTCAGTGTTGATCGCGATGAACTCGACGCCCTTGAGGCCGACCTCGATCATTCGGTTGATGGCATTGACACCACCGCCGCCGACACCGATGACCTTGATGACTGCGAGGTAGTTCTGCGGTGCTGCCACGTCGAAGGCCTCTCGCCTCGAGTTACGTGTCGCCGCTTCGCGGTTTGTCGCGTCGCGACGACGGATGCCGATGGGACGGTCCGAACGCCGACCCGAACCCTAACGGTGAAGTTCAGGGTTACCAGTGTGTCTGCTCCTTGGACTCTCCGAACAGGACACTAAGTCGACAAGCGGCGCACGTTCAACGAACACGCCGAACCTCCCGTTTTTCTTTTCACCCTATGTGATCAGCCGTTGCGCTGCCCAACCAGGGTGCTGGCCAGCGAGTATGTGCGTCAACTCCCTGACACGGCAGGGGCGGTGGGAGCGCTCACGTCGAAGTGCTCGGCCCGGGGAGCGGCTTTCATCAGCGCGCTGAGCGCGCGGGCCTTCGCCGCGCCGAACTCACTGCTTCCCCAAACCACCGTGCGACCGCCCGTCAGCCGCAGGGAGATTGAGTCATATGAACGGACTTGGACGAGGAGGGTGTCATCGGCCACCGCGGACGGAAGCTCCCCGGCCACCTTCACCGCTTCCAGACGTAGCCCGTCTACGCCGAAACGACGCAGGCTCGGCGACTGTTCAGGGGTCAATTCCAGTACCGGAACCCGTTGGGGAGCACTCTCCACGGTGGCGAAACGGACTCCCTTCGCGTCCACTTCGGTGAACTTACCGCCCGACTTCATGAGCAGCACCGGCTTTCGCTCGGTCACTTTCAGGTTGATGCCGTGCGGCCATGAACGGGTGACATCCACCGAGTCGATACGCGGCAATTTCTTCCGAAGACGGTCAGCGATCGCCGCCGTATCGACAGAAATCAGCGGTGCGCCGACCGGTACGGCCGCAACCGACTCCACCTGGTCCCGGGTCAGCACATGCTCCCCCGAGGTCCGCACCCGCTCCAGGCGCAGCCAGGAGGAGCCGTAGAGCAGCCAGACGCCGCCGCCGGTCAGAGCGAGCAGCACGGCGACCACCAGGATCAGCAGCCGCCCTCTGCGGGTCGACCGGCCCGGGCGCCGGGGTTGCGAGGAGCGAGCACGGCCGGAGCCGGCCGATGGCTTGCGTTCGCCGCGCTGGGCGGTCGTCGGTCCGGCCACACTCGCTCCTTAGGGGTCACGCCCGGGTCCTGTCCTAGCGGCGCGCGGCAATCGCCTCGTACACCATGCCGACGAGCAGGTCGTCGGCGTCCCTGCGGCCGAACTCGGCTGCTGCGCGGGACATCTCGAAGAGCCGGTGCGGATCGGCGAGTACCGGCAGGACGTTGCCCTGGACCCACTCGGGGGTCAGCTGGGCGTCGTCCACCAGCAGGCCACCGCCCGCGTTCACCACCGGCTGGGCGTTGAGCCGCTGTTCGCCGTTGCCGATGGGCAACGGGACGTAAGCGGCGGGCAGCCCGACGGCGGAGAGTTCGGCGACGGTCATCGCGCCGGCCCGGCAGAGCATCATGTCGGCCGCGGCGTACGCGAGGTCCATCCGGTCCACATACGGTACCGGGATGTACGGCGGCATTCCGGGCATGTTGTCGACACGCGGCAGTTCGTTCTTGGGTCCGACCACGTGCAGGACCTGGATCCCCGAGCGCTGGAGCACCGGAGCGGCCTGCTGGACCACTTCGTTGAGCCTGCGGGCGCCCTGCGAGCCACCGGAGACCAGCAGGGTCGGCAGATTGGGGTCGAGGCCGAACGCGGCACGCGCCTCGGGACGGACCCTGGCCCGGTCGAGGGTGGCGATGGTGCGGCGCAGCGGAATGCCGATGTAGCGGGCGCCGCGGAGTTTGCTGTCCGGCGTGGAGACCGCCACGGCGGCCGCGTACCGCGAGCCGATCTTGTTGGCAAGGCCGGGACGTGCGTTGGCCTCGTGCACGATGATCGGCACTCCGAGGCGCTTGGCCGCCAGGTAGCCGGGCAGCGCCACGTAGCCGCCGAAGCCGACCACGCAGTCTGCCTTGGTCCGCTCCAGGATCTGTTCGGCCGCCTTGATGGTTCCGCGCAGCCGCCCGGGAACGGTGATCAGCTCCGGGGTGGGCCTGCGGGGCAGAGGGACGGCGGGGATGAGCCCCAACTCGTAACCCCGCTCGGGCACCAGACGCGTCTCAAGGCCGCGTTCCGTGCCGAGGGCCGTGATACCCACGGTCGGGTCCTGCCTGCGCAGGGCATCCGCGAGGGCGAGCGCAGGCTCGATATGGCCGGCGGTCCCCCCACCGGCGAGTACGACATGCACCGAAATTCACCGCTCTCCGGACGGACGCTTCTTGACGCGCCGTCTCATCGACTTCCATCTCACCCGGGGCCTCCGCAGGGCCAGAGCCGTCTTCGCTGCGGGGTCCTGCCGCGCGAAGGCGATCAGCAGCCCCACCGCGAACATGGTCGGCAGCAGCGCCGAACCCCCGTAGGAGAACAGCGGGAGCGGGACACCGGCGATCGGCAGCAGACCGAGCACCGCACCGATATTGATCACGGCTTGCGCCGTGATCCAGGTGGTCACACCTCCCGCTGCGTACCTCACGAAGGGGTCCTCCGTGCGTCCGGCCACGCGGATACCCGCATAGCCTAGAGCCGCGAAGAGGGCGAGTACCGACAGCGTCCCGGCGAGACCCAGTTCCTCACCGGTGACGGCGAAGATGAAGTCGGTGTGCGGCTCCGGTAGTTGGCCCCATTTTTCCACACTTGCGCCGAGGCCGGATCCGAACCATCCACCGGAGGCCAGGGCGTAGATTCCGTGCACCGCCTGCCAGCACTGGTCCTGCGGTCCGGGGTCACTGGCTCCGATGCAGGCCAGTCGGCCCATCCGGTTCGGGCTGGTCTTGATGAGCAGGAAAATCATCACTGCCGCGATACCGAGCACACCGGCGAACATCCGGGTGGGCGCTCCCGCCAGCCACAGCAGTCCGAACAGGATCGCGGTCAGAATGATCGCGGTGCCCATGTCGCCACCGAGCATGATCAGGCCGAGCAGGATGAAAGTCACAGGAACGAGCGGGACCAGCATGTGTTTCCACTGGGTCAGCAGCTTCTTGTCCTGTTTACGCGCGAGCAGGTCGGCGCCCCAGAGGATCAGGGCGAGTTTGCCGAACTCGCTCGGCTGGAGCATGAAGGGACCGCCCAGCGAGATCCAGTTCTGGTTGCCGTTGACCGCCTGCCCTATCCCCGGCACCTGGACCAGCACCATCAGGAAGATGGTCCCGGCGAGGAGCGGGTAGGCGAAGGCCCGGTGCAGCTTCACCGGCATCCGGGTGGCGACGAACAGCAGAATCCCGCCGAGGAACGCGGCGAACAGCTGTTTGCGGAAGAAGTACGACCCCGGCTCGGAGATTTCCAGCGCCTTGATCATCGATGCGGAGTAGACCATGACGAGGCCGAGCACGGTGATCAGGACGCCGGAGCCGGTGATGAGGTAGTAGGCGGTCAGCGGCCGGTCCCAGGCGCTGCGCGCCTGCTCGAACGTCCTGCGCAGTCCGGCGATGCCACGCCCGGCGCGTTGGGGCGCCGGGCTGCGTCCCGAGGCGGCGGGACGACGTGCCGTCCCGGTGCCACCACGCCCGTTGCTGTCCCTGACCGGCATGTCCCTGTCCCCTCCACTCGTGCCCGGCTCTGCCGGGTCCCGGCGCGGGGCCTCGCAGCCGCTCAGTCGGTCTCGGCAGCCAACTCGCGTACCGCGTCGGCGAATGCCTCGCCGCGCTTGTTGTAGTTGGCGAACATGTCCATCGAGGCACAGGCCGGGGCCAGCAGGACGGTGTCCCCGGGCCGGGCGAGACGTGCCGCTTCCCGGACCGCCGCCGACATCGCCCCAGTGTCGGTCCGGTCGAGGTCGACCACCGGGACTTCCGGCGCGTGTCGCGCGAGGGCTTCGGCGATCAGGGCCCGCTCGGCGCCGATCAGTACGACTCCCCGCAGCCGCTTCGCCGCACCGATAACGAGATCATCGAACCGCGCACCCTTGGCAAGGCCTCCCGCAATCCAGACAATCGGATCGTATGCGGCCAGCGAGGCTTCGGCAGCATGGGTGTTGGTGGCCTTGGAGTCGTCGATGAACGTGACGCCCGCTACCTCGTCGACGTGCTCGATCCGGTGCGCGTCGGGACGGAAATCACGCAGTCCGTCGCGGACCGCGGCGGGCTCGACGCCGAAGCCGCGCGCCAGGGCGGCAGCGGCCAGGGCGTTGGCGATGTTGTGCGGAGCGGCCACAGGGGGGCGCGAAGCGCCGGCCGGGGAAGGGTGGCGGGCGGGGGGCCGGCCGATGTCGGTGACCTCGGCCAGTTCCTGGGCCTGCTTGTGGCGGTCCGCCACGAACGCACGGTCCACCAGGATGCCGTCCACGACACCGAGCTGGGACGGCCCGGGGGCGCCGAGGGTGAAGCCGATGGCACGGCAGCCCTCCTCGACGTCGGCTGCACGGACCAGTTCCTCGGTGGCCGGGTCGGCCACGTTGTAGACGCACGCGACGCTGTTGCCTTCGTACACACGGCCCTTGTCGGCCGCGTACGCCGCCAGGGAGCCGTGCCAGTCGAGGTGGTCGGGCGCGATGTTGAGCACCGCCGCGGAGTGCACCCGCAGGCTGGGCGCCCAGTGCAGTTGGTAGCTCGAGAGCTCCACCGCCAGTACGTCGTACGGCTCGTCACCGAGTACCGCGTCGAGCAGTGAGACGCCGATGTTGCCGACCGCCGCGGTACGCAGACCGGCCGCCCGCAGGATCGACGCGAGCATCCGGACCGTGGTGGTCTTGCCGTTGGTGCCGGTGACCGCGAGCCAGGGGGCCGGCTTCCTGCCGTTCAGGTCGCGCAGCTGCCAGGCCAGTTCGACATCGCCCCACACCGGGACGCCCGCGGCGGCCGCGGCACGGAAGAGTGGTTTGTCGGGCCGCCAGCCCGGTGCGGTGACGACCAGTTCGGTGCCCTCCGGCAGCAGAGTGGCGTCGCCGAGGCGCACCGTGACGCCCAGCGCCTCGAGTTCGGCGGCCTGTGCCCGGGAGCGTGCGTCGTCGCCCTCGTTGACGACGGTGACCACCGCGCCGAGCCCGTGCAGGACCCGCGCCGCCGGCAGCCCGGAGACGCCCAGCCCCGCGACGGTGACCCGCTTGTCCTGCCACGTCACTTGTCGGCCGCCCAGCCCGCGTAGAAGAGGCCGAGGCCGACGATCACACACATGCCCTGGATGATCCAGAAGCGGACCACCACAAGGACTTCGGACCACCCCTTGAGTTCGAAGTGGTGTTGCAGCGGTGCCATCTTGAAGACCCGCTTGCGCGTCATCTTGAAGGAGCCGACCTGGATCACCACGGACAGGGTGATCAGCACGAAGAGGCCGCCGAGGATGGCCATCAGGAACTCCGTACGGGAGCAGATGGCCAGACCCGCGAGGGCGCCGCCGAGGGCGAGCGATCCGGTGTCGCCCATGAAGATCTTGGCCGGTGAGGTGTTCCACCACAGGAAGCCGAAGCAGGCGCCCATCAGGGCCGAGGCGACGACCGCCAGGTCCAGCGGGTCTCTCACCTCGAAGCAGGCACTGGGGTTGGTCAGGGTCGCCGCGTTCGCGCAGGACTCCTGGAACTGCCAGACGCCGATGAAGGTGTAGGCGCCGAAGACCATCACCGAGGCGCCGGTGGCCAGACCGTCGAGGCCGTCGGTGAGGTTCACGCCGTTCGACATCGCCAGGATCATGAAAAGAGCCCAGACGACGAAGATCACCGGGCCGAGCGTCCAGCCGAAGTCCGTGACGAACGACAGCTTGGTGGAGGCCGGAGCGTTGCCGTGGATGTCCTTGAACTGCATGGCCAGCACGGCGAAGGCGATGCCGACGATCAGCTGGCCGGCCATCTTCGCCTTCGCCCGCAGACCCAGCGAACGCTGTTTTACGATCTTGATGTAGTCGTCGAGGAACCCGACCAGACCCATCCCCGTCATCAGGAACAGCACCAGCACCCCGGAGAACGTCAGCGGGGCGCCGGTGATCGCCTTGGTGGCGAAGTACGCGATGATCGTGGCCAGGATGAAGGCGATCCCACCCATGGTCGGGGTGCCGCGCTTGCCGTGGTGGCCGCGTGGTCCGTCGTCCCGGATGAACTGTCCGTAACCCTTGTGGGCCAGCAGCTTGATCAGCAGTGGCGTGCCGACCAGGGTCAGGAAGAGTCCGATGACTCCCGAGAAGAGAATCTGCTTCATCGGGCGGCGACCTCGCCCTCGGTGCCGGTCCCGGTGCCACAGTCGAGCAGCGCGTCCGCGACCTGCTCCAACCCCACCGACCTGGACGCCTTCACCAGCACGACGTCTCCCTCCCGCAGTTCCCTGCGCAACAGGTCGACGGCCGCCTCTGCGTCGGACACGTGCACCGACTCCTCACCCCACGAACCCTCGTTATAGGCGCCCAGCTGCAGCCAGGACGCTTCCCTGCCCCCGACTGCCACGAGCTTGCTCACGTTGAGCCGGACGGCAAGCCGCCCGACCGCGTCGTGCTCGGCGAACGACTCGTCACCGAGCTCGGCCATCTGGCCGAGCACCGCCCACGTGCGTCCCCCTCGGGCCCGTGAGGCTTCGCCCATCGCGGCCAGTGCACGCAGCGCGGCTCGCATGGATTCAGGGTTCGCGTTGTAGGCGTCGTTGACGACCGTCACGCCGTCCGGACGCTCGGTGACCTCCATGCGCCAGCGGGACAGCGTGCCCGCTTCGGAGAGCGCCAGTGCGATCTCGTCCACGGACATGCCCTGCTCATGCGCGACGGCGGCTGCGGCGAGCGCGTTCGACACGTGGTGCTCACCGTACAGGCGCAAGGTCACATCGCTGCACCCGGTGGGTGTGCGCAGCGTGAAAGCGGGCTGTCCGGTAGCTGTGAGTCGGACATTCTCGGCGCGCACGTCCGCTTCGTCCGACTCTCCGAAGAGCAGCACCCGCGCCTTGGTGCGTGACGTCATCGCGCGTACCAGCGGATCGTCGGCGTTGAGCACGGCGACACCGGACTCCGGGAGCGACTCGACCATTTCGCCCTTGGCCTGGGCGATCTGCTCGCGGCCGCCGAACTCCCCGATGTGCGCGGTCCCGACATTCAGTACGAGTCCGGTCTTCGGCGGTACGAGTTCGGTGAGGTAACGGATGTCGCCGATGTACCGTGCGCCCATTTCGAGCACCAGGTACCGGGTGTCCCGCTCCGCGCGCAGTGCGGTGAGCGGCAGACCGATCTCGTTGTTGAGGTTGCCCGCCGGGTAGACCGTCGGGCCCTTGCGCTGCAGGAGTTGGGCGATCAGGTCCTTGGTGGACGTCTTGCCGGCCGAGCCGGTGAGGGCGACGACTTCGGTGCCGAGACGCTCGACGACGCTACGGGCCAGTGCGCCGAGGGCGACGGTGACGTCATCCACCACGATCGCGGGGGCGCCGATCCGGCGGGTGGCGAGCACGGCCACCGCGCCCGCGGCCACCGCACGCTGTGCGAAGTCGTGGCCGTCGGCGTGTTCACCGGCGAAGGCGACGAAGAGGCCGCCCGGCTGCACGGCACGGGAGTCGGTGACGACCGGGCCGGTGACCTGGACGGCGGGATCCGGTATGTCGTACGTATGCCCGCCGACGATTTCGGCGATCTCGGCGAGGGAGAGGGTGATCACTTGGTCATCCCTGACTGTTGTTCTCGATGGCCGCGCGCTCGATGGCCGCGCGCAGAACCTGGCGGTCGTCGAAGGGGCGTACCACTCCGGCGATGTCCTGACCCTGCTCATGGCCCTTGCCGGCGACCAGCACGGTGTCGCCGGGCCGGGCCCTGGCCACGGCTGCCCGGATGGCGCCGGCCCGGTCGGAGTCGATCAGGACGTCGCCGCGCTCGTGCACCGGCACCTCGGCGGCGCCCGCGACCATGGTGGCGAGGATCGCGAGCGGGTCCTCGGAGCGGGGGTTGTCGGAGGTCAGGACGGCGGTGTCGGCGAGCCGCGCGGCGGCCGCTCCCATCGGGCCCCGTTTGGTCCGGTCCCGGTCACCGCCGCAGCCGAGGACGATGTGCAGCCTGCCCTCGGTGACCTTGCGCAGGGCACGCAGCACCGATTCGACGGCGTCGGTCTTGTGCGCGTAGTCGACGACGGCCAGATACGGCTGGCCCGCGTCCACCCGTTCCAGGCGGCCGGGTACGCCGGGTACGGCGGCGATACCGTCGGCGGCGGTCTGCGGGTCGACCCCGGCGACGGCGAGGGTGACGATCGCGGCCAGGGTGTTGGCGACGTTGAAGGGTCCGGGCAGCGGTGAGGTGGCCGCGATGCGCTCGCCCTTGGGGCCGACCACGGTGAACGTGCTGGTGAAGCGCAAGACGTCGACGTTCTCGGCCCGCCAGTCGGCGTCCGGGTGTCCCTCCGCGGAGAAGGTGGTCACCGGCACGGTGGCCTGGTCGACGAGCCTGCGCCCGTACTCGTCGTCGAGGTTGACGACCGCGAGCCTGCTGCGCTCCGGGGTGAACAGCCGCGCCTTCGCCTGGAAGTAGTCCTCCATGTCGGAGTGGAATTCCATGTGCTCGGGGCTGAGGTTGCTGAAGACGGCGACGTCGAAGACACAACCGTCGACCCGGCCGAGCACCAGGGCGTGGCTGGACACCTCCATGGCGACCGAGTCGACGCCGCGTTCGCGCATCACCGCGAAGAGCGCCTGGAGGTCGGTGGCTTCGGGGGTGGTGCGCTCGGACTTGATGCGTTCGTCACCGATCCGCATCTCCACCGTGCCGATGAGACCGCTGAGATGCCCCGCGGCCCGGATACCGCCCTCGACCAGATAGGCGGTGGTGGTTTTGCCCGAGGTGCCGGTGATGCCGATCTGGAGCAGCTCGCGGCCGGGATGGCCGTAGATCTCGGCGGCCAGTTCGCCCATCAGGGACCGGGGGTCGTCGGCGGTGAGCACCGGCAGGCCGGTCGCCGCGGCGCGTTCGGTGCCGGTCGGGTCGGTCAGTACGGCGGCGGCTCCGAGGCCGGCCGCCTGCACGACGAAGTCGGCGCCGTGGAAGCGGGCGCCGGGCAGGGCCGCGTACAGGTCTCCGGGGCGGACCGCCCTGGAGTCGTGGGTGATGCCGGTGACCTCACCGGCGCCCGGGGACGCGATACCCAGTTGTCGTGCCAGTTCCGCCAAGGCGGTCGGCCGTACCTCGGCCGGACGGGGCGCTCCGGGGTAGGTCACAGAGGCGTCCTTCTGGGTGGTTTGGGACTGATCAGCTTGTGGCACGGCGGTGAGCGTACCGGGCTCACCGGGCTTGTCGCGAAGTGAGGGGTGCGGAGCGTTTCGGTTCCCCGGGTCGCTGGTGATGGTCGTCACTGATGGTTCCTGGATGACTCGTGGTGGCCCCTCGCGGGGCCACTCGAAGGATCACTGTTCGGGATCGAAGGTGACCGGCAGGGGGGCGGCCTTCTTGCCGGTCGGCGGCACCTGGAGCGACTTGAGGGCGAACTCCATGACCTTCTTGTAGATGGGGCCGCAGATCGAGCCGCCGAAGTAGGGCCCGCTCGTCGGGTTCTGGATGGCGCAGTAGACCGTGACCCGCGGGTTGTCGGCCGGCGCGAAGCCCGCGAACGAGGCGGTGTAACCGCGGTAGCGACCCGTTCTGGGATCCACCCGGTTGGCCGTCCCGGTCTTGCCCGCGACCCGGTAGCCAGGGATACGGGCGGAGACTCCGGTGCCTTCCTCGTCGCCGACCACGGACTCCAGCATGCGGGAGACCGTCTTCGCCGTCTTCTCGCTCACCACCCGGGTCCTGCTGGGCTCGGGCGCGGGGTCGAAACGGCCGTCGGGGCCCTTGGTGCCGCGGATCAGGGAGGGTTCGACCCGGACGCCGCCGTTGCCGATCGTGGAGTAGATCGACGCGGCCTGCAGGGCGTTGAGCGAGAGGCCCTGGCCGAACGGGATGGTGTACTGCTGGGAGGTCGACCAGTCCTGCGGCTTGGCGAGAATGCCGGGGGTCTCACCGGGGAAGCCGACGCCGCTGGGGCGCCCGATACCGAATTTGCGCAGGTACGAGTAGAGGACCTTGTTGGCCTCCGGCTGGGTCTTCCCCAGCTGTCCGGCGGCCAGGATCGTGCCGATGTTGCTGGACTTGGCCAGTACGCCGTTGAGCGTCAGGGACCAGGTGTCGTGGTCGATGTCGTCGTGGAACAGCCGGTCACCGCGGTGCAGCCGGTTGGGTACGGTCACGTGGGTAGCGGGGGTGGCCACCCCCTCCTCGATGACGGCGGACATCGACATGACCTTGCTGGTGGAACCCGGTTCGAAGGCGTCCTGGAGCGCGGCGTTGCCCAGGTCGGCCGGGTTCGCGTGGCGGAGGTCGTTGGGGTCGAAGCCGGGGGCATCGGCCATGGCGAGGACCTCGCCGGTCCTGGTGTCCTGCACCACCACGTAGCCGCGGTCGGCCTTGGACTTCTTCACCTGGGCCGAGATGGCGCTCTGCGCGGCCCACTGGATGTCCCGGTCCAGGGTGAGCTGGACGTCCGAACCCGCGACGGCGGGGACCTCGCTCCGGCCCGCGGTGGGCACCTGACGGCCGCCGGACTGGGCGTAGGTGATCTTGCCGTTCCGGCCGGCCAACTCCTTGTTCAGGGAGGACTCGAGGCCGCCCGCACCCTTGCCCGCGGCATTGACCCAGCCGAGTACCCCGGCGGCGAGGTCGCCGTTCGGGTACACCCGTTTGGTGGTCGGCTCGTGGAAGACCCCGGCCAGCACGTTGGCGCCCTTCTTGGCGCTGGCCTTCTGCAGCAGCACGCTCTGCAGGTCCTTGATCTGGTTCCAGACCTGGGGGGTCTGCCTGCGCGCCAGCAGCACGTAGCGGGTCCGGGGGGTGGCGAGCTTCTTGGCGAGGGTGTCGGCGTCCACGCCGAGGATCGGTGCGAGGAGCGCGCCCGCCTGTTGGGGGGCGTCCGCCACGTGGGTCTGCTTCCGGGTGAACATCGTGGGGTCGGCGGTGATGTCGTAGGCATCGACACTGGCGGCGAGCGCGACACCGCTGCGGTCGGTGATCTCACCGCGGTCCGCGGTCAGTGTGTGGCTGAGATAGCGGTTCTTGTCCGCCTTGGTCGCGTAGGCGCTCGCGTCGACGGCCTGCACCTGGAGCAGCCGTACGACGAAGATCCCCATCACCACGGTCAGACAGAGGCTGATGAGCCGCAGCCTCGGGCGCGGGCTGCCGAGTCGCAGCGTCCGGGTGCTCCTTCTCGGCGGGGCCGGCCGGCGTCGCACCGGGCGCGCCGGTGCTGCCGGCCTCGCCGAGCGCGCGGGGACCGGTACTCGGCGGCGCGGTGGTTCCTTGGACGGCACTGCGTCACCTGCCGGGGGTCGGGGTGGGCTCTGTTGTCGGATCGGCCGGGGCGGGCGATGCGGGGGTCGCCGACGCGCCGTTCGCAGCCGCCCCCTGCGGGGTCACGGGCGGGTCGGCGCCGGGCGTCACGTCCGGTGTCCCGGCCGGTGTTTCGGTCGGTGTCCCGGGCGCGGTGTTGGGCAGGCTCGCGTCCGGTGTCGCGGCGGGTTCGGACGCCGGTACGAACGCCCGGGCGGGCTCCGCGGTGACCTCTGCGGGGACGCCCCGGACCGTACCGTCCGGATTGAGGAAGACCGGACCACCGCCCGGCACCATGCCGAGTTCACCGGCGCGTTTCGCCAGGGCGCCGGGCGCCGAGCGGTCGTCGACATCCCGCTGCAGCGCCTGCTCCTCGTCGGTGAGCTCGGTGTTCCGCTTCTCGTACTTGCTCAGCTGGAAGGACCCCGCGTTGAGCGCGGAGTTCAGCATCAGCAGGCCGATCAGACCGCCACCGAGCAGCAGCACGACCAGGAGGACGAAAGGTGTCCGGGCCGCTCTGCTCGGTCGGGCGGGCAGCAGCCTGGCCAGCCGGGCGGCGCGGCCTTTCAGCTCACTGGCCGGTTTGCTCACGGGGCCTCCTCGCGAATCCGCTGCGCACCCCGCAGCCGTGCGGGGGCCGCACGCCGGTTCTCCGCGACCTCCTCCTCCGTCGGGAGTTCCGCGCCGCGGGTGAGCAGCTTCAGCCGTGGCTGGTAGCGCTCGGGCACGACCGGCAGGCCGGCCGGCGCCGTGTTGGCGGCCCCGGCGGCGAAGACCTGCTTGACCAGGCGGTCCTCGAGCGAGTGGTACGAGAGGACGGCGATACGGCCGCCCACCGCCAGCGAGGCCACCGCGGCGGGGATCGCCCGCTCCAGCACGGTGAGCTCGCCGTTGACCTCGATCCGCAGCGCCTGGAAGGTGCGTTTGGCCGGGTTTCCGCCGGTCCGCTTGGCGGCCTGCGGCAGGGAGTCACGGATCAGCTCGACCAGCCGGGCGCTGTTGGTGAAGGGCTCCTTCTCTCGCTCCCGCACCACGGCCGACACAATGCGCTTGGCCTGCTTCTCCTCGCCGTACGCCCGGAGGATCCGGACGAGTTCGCCGGGCGGATAGGTGTTGAGCACCTCGGCGGCGCCGACACCGGTCGTCTGGTCCATGCGCATGTCGAGCGGAGCATCCTGCGCGTACGCGAACCCGCGGTCCGCCTCGTCCAGTTGCATCGAGGAGACACCGAGGTCGAAGAGGACTCCCTGGACCCGCGGGATCGCCAGGCGGTCGAGGACGTCGGGCAGTTCGTCGTAGACCGCGTGCACCAGCGTGACCCGGTCGCCGAAGCGTGCCAGCCGCTCACCGGAGAGCCGCAGCGCCTCCTTGTCCCGGTCGAGCGCGACAAGCCGGGCCGCGGGGAAGGTGGAAAGCAGTGCCTCGCTGTGACCGCCGAGGCCGAGGGTGCAGTCGACGACGACCGCGCCGGGCTGGGCGAGCGCCGGGGCCAACAGGTCCAGGCATCGCTGGAGCATCACCGGGACATGTCGGGACTGGCTCATGCGCCCTCTCAGTTACGGCGCGATCGCACGTACTGCCGGGTCCCCGCCCGCTCGGAAGGGGACGGTCCACCGGCGCCGGAAGGGGCGTCGGCCGGCCGACGAGCGGGAGAGGGCCGAGCCGTACGTACACCGCGCATGCGGGGGTGTGCGAAGCGTGGCGGACTACGTCCATGAGCACGGCATGTCCACGAGCACGACATGAATGCGACATGCAGGCCACACGGACTGCGCGGGGACGCATCGCCGCGCCTCCCACTCCGCGTCACTTTAGTCCACCGATCCCGCCGGTCAATCAACCGCCCAGCGCGCCGCCGGACCGGCTTTTCACTCGGACTGATTACCGGATGACAGTCTGTGGTTTAGCTCACAGCAACCACGGATGGGGGTAATTTTTCGGCCCCCGGGCGGGACTGATCGATCAGCGCCGGTTACCGTCATAAACATGTCGACTCCTGCGCACCGCTCCGCAGAGCCCGCCCCGTCGCAGCCGCACCTCGCCGTCAATGACGGCGGTACGGTCACCGACCGACTGGTTGAGGCCAATCAACGCTATGCCGACAAGTTCGACGACGCCGGCCGGGATGCCCGTCCGGCCCTGCGCGTCGCCTTGGTCACCTGTATGGACGCCCGCCTGGATCTGCAGGCCGCCCTCGGTCTCGAGGTCGGTGACTGCCATACGCTCCGCAACGCGGGCGGGGTGGTGACCGACGACGTCATCCGTTCACTCACCGTCAGCCAGCGCGCCCTCGGCACGCGTAGCGTCGTCCTCATCCACCACACCAGCTGCGGCCAGCAGACGATCACCGAGGACTTCCGGCAGCAACTGGAGGCAGAGGTCGGCCAGAAGCCGGCCTGGGCCGTGGAGTCCTTCAGCGACGCGGACCAGGACGTGCGCCAGTCGATGCAGCGGGTCAGGACCTCTCCGTTCCTGCTGCACACCGACGATGTCCGCGGCTTTGTCCTCGACGTGCAGACGGGACTGCTGCGGGAGATCGACGCGGCCGTCTGAGGCCCGGCCGGCCGGGACCGCGCCCTCCGGGACCCTCATCCGAGCAGTCGGAGCGGCGCAAAAAACACGGCAAGCCGCGACATATCCCGTCCACTTGTCCACAGTCGAGTGACACGAAGCGGTAACGGCAACCAGAATGCAGGGGTGACACCTCGTCCGGTCCACCGGGCGGGGCGTCCGCTGTTCGGGGTGGGCCGGGGCCGTGTGTCATGCCCCCGGCCCGTTATGTGGGGTATCCCGTGCTCCGCAAGAGCTGGAATGGGCCGAGGAGGGCCGGGTGACGACCTATGACGATCGAGCGAGCCATGGGGGTGCCCCCGCGCGAGCGAATCCGAGCGTGGGGGACGATCTGACCACCACAGCGGAGCGGATCCGCCGGTCGGTGGAGGGTGTGATCGAGGGCAAGCCCGAGGTCGTACGGCTTTCGCTGACCGTGCTGCTCGCCGAGGGTCACCTGCTCATCGAAGATGTTCCCGGCGTGGGCAAGACCATGCTGGCCAAGGCGCTGGCACGCTCCATCGACTGCTCGGTACGACGCATCCAGTTCACGCCCGACCTGTTGCCCTCGGACATCACCGGCGTGTCGATCTTCGACCAGCAGCGCCGCGACTTCGAGTTCAAACCGGGCGCGATCTTCGCGCAGATCGTGATCGGCGACGAGATCAACCGCGCGTCGCCGAAGACCCAGTCGGCGCTGCTCGAATCGATGGAGGAGCGCCAGGTCACCATCGACGGGCAGACCTATGAACTGCCCAGCCCCTTCATGGTGGTGGCCACCCAGAACCCGGTGGAGATGGAGGGCACCTACCCGCTGCCCGAAGCCCAGCGGGACCGGTTCATGGCGCGGGTCTCCATCGGCTATCCCAGCCCCGAGGCCGAGCTGCAGATGCTCGACGTGCACGGCGGGGTCTCCCCGCTGGACGACCTGCAGCCGGTGGCGCACGCCCACGAGATCGTGAAACTGATCGACGCGGTCCGCTCGGTCCATGTCGCCGACCCCGTCCGGCGCTACGCGGTCGAGCTGGTCTCGGCCACCCGTCACCACCCCGACCTCAGACTCGGCGCCTCACCGCGCGCGACCCTGCACCTGCTGCGCGCCGCGAAAGCCTCGGCGGCGCTGAGCGGGCGCGAGTACGCCCTGCCCGACGATGTGCAGGCGCTGGCCGTCGCGGTGCTGGCGCACCGGCTGCTGCCCACCGCGCAGGCCCAGCTGAACCGGCGTACCGCCGAGCAGGTCGTCCAGGACATCCTGCAGCGCACCGCGGTGCCCGCCGCCCAGGCGGCCACCGACGGCGGCTACCCGGCCACTCGGCAGTCCCCGCCGCCGGGTACCCCGGCGTACCGGCAGCAGCAGCCGGGCACCCGGCGGCTGTGATGGCCGCCGGCGGCGGGTCCCCGCACGCGGTCGAGGAGGAGCAGGCCGGTCTGCGGACCGCACTGTCCGGGCTGACCACACGCGGGCGTTCGTTCCTCGCCGCCGGTATCGCTGCCGCGGTGTGCGCGTATGCCCTGGGGCAGCCGGACCTGCTGAGGGTCGGCCTGCTGCTCGCCGTGCTGCCGCCGGCGTGCGCGATGGTGCTCCATCGGACGCGCTACCGGGTGGCCGGCAGCAGGCGGCTCTCCCCGGCCCGGGTACCGGCGGGCTCCGAGGCCCGGGTCCATCTGCGGATGGACAACGTCTCGCGACTGCCCACCGGCCTGCTGATGCTCCAGGACCGGGTGCCGTACGTACTCGGGCCGCGGCCCCGGTTCGTGCTGGACCGGGTGGAGGCGGGCGGGCGGCGTGAGGTGTCCTACCGGGTCCGGTCCGACCTGCGCGGGCGCTACCCGCTGGGTCCGCTCCAGCTCCGGCTGGCCGATCCGTTCGGGATGTGCGAACTGACCCGGTCCTTCAGCACCCAGGACACCTTGACCGTCGTCCCCAGGACCGAGCCGCTGCCGCCGGTGCGGCTGACCGGTGCGGCCTCGGGGCACGGCGACGGGCGGCAGCGGTCGCCGGCGCTGGCCGGCGAGGACGATGTGATACCGCGCGGCTACCGGCACGGCGACGACCTGCGCCGGGTGCACTGGCGCTCGACCGCGCGGTACGGCGAGCTCATGGTGCGCCGCGAGGAGCAGCCGCAGCGGGCCCGCTGCACGGTGCTGCTCGACACCCGGGGCGGCGCCTACCAGGGGGCGGGCCCCGACTCGGCCTTCGAGTGGGCCGTCTCGGGAGCGGCGTCCGCGCTGGTCCATGTGCTCGAGCGGGGCTTCTCGGTGCGACTGCTCACGGACACCGGCAGTTCGGTGCCGGCCGACAGCTCGGGGGGGTTCGCCGGGGCGACCCAGGAGTCCGCGGACTCGGCCGGCCTGATGATGGAGACGCTGGCCGTCCTGGAGCACTCCGACGAGGAAGGGCTCTCGCGTGCGTACGACGTGCTGCGCGGCGGGAACGAAGGCCTGCTGATCGCCTTCTTCGGCGACCTGGACGACGAGCAGGCCGCGGTGGCGGCCCGTATGCGGCAGCGCAGCGGCGTGGCCGTCGCCTTCGTGCTGAACAGCGAGGCATGGGCGCAGAGCGGCGCGATGGACCGTGCCGGGCACCGGCTGCAGCTGCTGCGGGACGCGGGCTGGACCGCGCTGGAGGCCCGGCCGGGTGTGCCGCTGGCCGAGCTGTGGCGCCGGGCGGGCCAGGAGCGCACCGCGACGGCGTCCGCCGTGTGGCACGGCGGCACCGGCTCCACCGTCGCCGGGGCCTCGGGGGGATGGTCATGAGCGGCCGCACGAGACTGGCGCTGTGCGCCTTCACCGCGACGATGCTGGCGGCCGCGGCCCTGCTGCCGCTGGTCGACCCGGTGTCCTGGATCGTGCAGGCGGCTGTGCTGCTGGCGATCCAGAGCGGGGTCGGGGCACTCGCCCGGCGGGTACCGCTGGCACGGCCGCTGACGGTACTGGCCCAGGTGGTGACGGCATTCCTGCTGCTCACCATGGTCTTCGCCCGAAGCTCGGCCATCGTCGGTATCCTGCCGGACGCCGATGTCATCGTGCGCTTCGGGCAGTTGCTGCGGCAGGGCACCGAGGACGTCGGGCAGTACGCCATACCGGCCCCGGCGACCGCGAGTCTGCGACTGATGCTGATCGGCGGGGTGCTGCTGATCGGCCTGCTGGTGGACGCGCTCGCCGTGACCTTCCGCAGCGCGGCCCCTGCCGGGCTGCCGCTGTTGGCGCTCTACTCCGTCGCGGCCGGCATCGCGCGCAGCAGCGCGGCCTGGCTCTGGTTCGTTCTGGCCGCATCGGGTTATCTGCTGCTTCTCCTCGCCGAGAGCAGGGACCGGCTCTCGCAGTGGGGACGGGTCTTCGGTGGTGCGCCACGGGCCGGCGGCCGGAACGCCTCCGGGTTCGAGGTCGGCGGCACTCCGAGGGCCACGGTCCGCACCGGCCGGCGCATCGGCGCGGTCGCGCTGGGCTTCGCCCTGGTTGTCCCCGCGGCGCTGCCTGCCCTGGACACCGGGCTGCTCGGGAGTACGGGGGCGGGCACCGGCACCGGTGGTGGCGGCACCATCTCGGCGGTGAACCCACTGGTCTCGCTGCAGAACAGCCTCACCCAGTCGGACGACCGTGAGGTGATGCGGTATCGCACCAACGCGACCGCCACCGACGGCCTCTACCTGCGGATCGTCTCGCTCGACCAGTTCGACGGCACCGCGTGGAAGTCGTCGGAGCGGCGGATCGAGGACGTGCCGGCCGAACTGCCTCAGCCGCCGGGGCTGAGCCCCGACGTCGACCGGACCGAGATCCGCACCAACATCTCGGCCGCCGGATGGTACGCCCAGAACTGGCTGCCGATGCCCTATCCGGCCACGAAGGTGAGCATCAAGGGACGGTGGCGCTTCGAGCCGGCCGGGCGGACGCTGGTGGGCGACCGCGGACAGACCACCCGCGGTGCGCAGTACGGCGTGAACAGTCTGCTGGTGCAGCCGACCGCGGCTCAACTGGCCGCGGCCCCGGCTCCCCCGGAGAACCTGCAGAACGAATACACGAAGGTGCCGGGCTCGCTGCCCGATGTGGTGAAGTCGACCGCGGAGCAGGTGACGGCCGGCGCGGCGAACGACTACGAGCGCGCGGTCAAGTTGCAGGACTGGTTCGCTTCGGACGGCGGCTTCACCTATGACACCCAGGTGGAGTCGGGTACCGGATCCGCTGCGATCGCCCGCTTCCTGAAGCAGAGGCAGGGCTTCTGCGTCCACTTCGCCTTCACCATGGCGGCGATGGCCAGGACGCTGCATATCCCGGCCCGGGTGGCGGTCGGCTTCACCCCGGGCACCATGCAGCAGGACGGCACCATGTCGGTGGGGCTGCGCGATGCGCATGCCTGGCCCGAGCTCTACTTCGCAGGTGTGGGCTGGACGCGTTTCGAGCCCACCCCGACACGTGGGTCGGTGCCCACGTACACCCAGGCCGACACGTCGCCCGACAGTCCGACGACTCCGGCGCAGCCGGAGGGCACCGCGTCGGCCGCGCCGGTCACGACGCCGTCGGCGACGGCGGACTGCCCGCCGGAGCTGCGCAAGCTGAACGACTGCGGGGGTGGCGCGCAGCGGAACGGTGGCGCCGTCGCCGCCCCGGCCTCATCGCCGGCCCCGGCGATCGCCGCGGCTGCGGTGGCGGCCCTGCTGGTCCTGCTGCTGGTGCTGCCGCTGCTGTGGCGGGTCAGGGTCCGGGCGCGGCGGCTGGGATCCGGGGGGCGTACTCCGACGGACGGCGCCCATCGGACGCTGGCAGCGTGGCGTGAGATCACCGACTCGGCGTGGGACTACGGCATCGAGCCCGATGCCTCCCGGACCCCGCGGAAGGCGGCGGAACGGATCGTACGGATCGGTTCGCTGACCGGGTCGGCCGCCGATGCGGTGCACCGGACGGCGGGTGCCGTCGAGCGGGTGCTGTACGCGCCGGAGCCCGGCGAGCCGAGCAGCCTCGCCGAGGATGTTCACCGGGTCCGTGCAGGCCTGCGGGCCGGTGCGGGGAGGGTCGTGCGGATCCGGGCGGTGATCGCTCCGCGTTCGGCCGTTCGGGTGCGGTGGGGGCTGTCCCGGCGCTGGAACGCGGCCGCGGACCGGCTGAAGGGGTGCCTCGCGGGGCTGGACCGCCGGTGGTCGGCTCTGCGGCGGCCGTCGCGGCAGGGCGGCTGAGCAATCGGCGGCCGCCCGGCGCGAGTTCGGGCCGGCCACGGCTTGCCGTCGGGAAACGGGTGAGGGGCGACCGCCTCGAAGGCGGTCGCCCCTCACCCGTACGTTCAGCCGGTTGTCATCCTGCTGGGCCGCTGAACCGTGGAGGCTGTGAGCTGTGGGGCTCAGCGCCCTTGTTCGTCGCCGTCGCGGCGGCGCTGCCACCGTGCTTCGATCCGGTTCATCATCGAGCGATGTTTCCTGGGCTGCCTCGCCGCCACCTGTCCGGTGGCCTGTTGCTGCTCACCGGGCTTCGGCGCTTTCCGCCACCCGGTGATCGCGAGCACTGCGCAGCCGAGCATGACGAGGAACCCCACCACGCTGACCCAGATCTGCTGGGCGACCATTCCCGCCATGAGGAGCGCGATACCCACCAGAAAGCCAGCGACCGCCTGGTAAACCCGTCGCCGGGTGTACGTACGCAGCCCGCTTCCCTCGAGCGCTGTCGCGAACTTGGGATCTTCGGCGTACAGCGCTCGCTCCATCTGCTCGAGCATGCGCTGCTCGTGCTCCGAGAGCGGCACGGAGTCCTCCTACTCGTCGGTCGCGGGGGGCGACCGTGATGCGGCCCTTTCAGAATAGGCAGGGAATCGCCCCCGTGAAACCCGCCCTCTACGCCAATTCACCATCCGGGCCGCCACGCGGAACAGCTACCGAGGCGCGCATGCCCCGACGGCCGAACCGTCATGCCGGATGGTTACCCCGATCATACGGGGACTAGCCCCCGATCGGGGGGCCAGTAGCCCAGTACGTACGTCACTGCGTTGCTGATCAGCCCTGCTTCTCGCCCAGCACGTGCAGCTGGGTGGCGACCGCGTGGAAAGCGGGCAGCTCCGCGGCCGCCGCCTCGAGCTGCAGCAGCGCGTCGAGGGCACCGGGCTCCGTGTCGACCAGCGCGCCCGGTACGAGGTCGGCGAAGACCCGCACGCCGTGCACCGCACCGACATCCACACCGGCCGCCGCGACCAGCCCGGTGAGCTGTTCCGCGGTGAACCGCCGGGGCACCGGGTCGCCTTCGCCCCAGCGTCCTGCCGGGTCGGTCAGTGCCTGTCGTGCTTCGGCGAAGTGCCCGGCCAGCGCCCTGGCCAGCACGGCTCCGCCGAGGCCGGCCGCGAGAAGACTGAGCGCACCGGACGGGCGGAGCGCGTCGACCGCGTTCCTGACTCCCTCGGCGGGGTCCTCGACGTATTCGAGCACCCCGTGACAGAGCACCGCGTCGTATCCCGCGCGCTGCACGACGTCGAAGAGTCCGAGCACATCGCCCTGCACGCCGCGCACCTGATCGGCGACGCCTGCCTCTGCGGCCCTGCGCTCCAGACCGAAGAGCGCGTTGGGGCTGGGGTCGACCACGGTGACCCGGTGGCCCAGGCGAGCGACGGGCACCGCGAAGTTACCGGTGCCGCCCCCGGTGTCGAGAACGTCCAGGGTGTCCCGTCCGGTCGCCTTGACCCGGCGCTCGAGGGCGTCCTTGAGTACGTCCCACACCACGGCGGTTCGAAGGGAGGCGCGGGGGCGCAGCTGGTCCGGCACGGCGGTTGACTCCTCGGCGCGGGGCCACCGCCCACGGTGCGACGCGGGCAGCGGCTGAGACACGTGAACAGGGACGTGCCTCCCACCTTATTGCCTCCCGGACCGCCGCCGGTCACCCCGCGTGAGCCGTTGCCCCGGTCACCCCGCCTTCGGGTGCTCCGCCCTGGGTTGCGGAAGCACCGGCTGGAGCACGAGCAGCCGCTCGACGAGGCGCAGGAACATGGCCGCGTCCCGCAGCAGGTCGTCGGCGTCCCGGTGGCCGGCCGCGCCCGGTATGCCGGCCTCTGCCCTGGCCCTGCGGCGGGCCCCGGAAGCGAAGAGCGCGCTCCACTCGGCGAGCTCCGGGGCGATCTCGGTGAGGACTTCCCAGGCGCTGCGGATGCGCTGTCTGCGGCGCGGCACGGTGTCGGGGCAGCCACGGACGGCGAGCACCGCGGCGGCGGTCCGCAGCGCCGCGAGGTGGGCCGTGGCATAGCGTTCGTTCGGCGTCTCCAGAACGGCTGCCTCGTCGAGCCCGGTACGGGCCTGAGCGAGCAGATCCAGCGCTGCGGGCGGAGCGGTGGTGCGGCGCAGGACGGGGTGGATGTCGCCCGCCGAGCCGCTGGACGTGGGGGCAGGGGCGGTGACACGGTGCCGGCGCGCGGCTGAGGCGTTCGAGCTGGCCATGACGAACCTCCTGTCGTGATGTGACGGCGCGGTGGCCGTATGTGTCCACTGTGCGACACACCACTGACAATCGGCGCTGACCTGCGCTTTTGCGGAGCGGACCGACGAAAACGGACCGACGGAAATGAAAGGGCGAAACCGAAGAGGAGCAAACGAAGACGAGCCGTCCCGGCAGGCCATGGCGTGCTGGGCCTGCCGGAACGGCGCGTACTCCGTACTCCCCCGGTGTACTCCCCCGTACATCCCCGTACTGGGCAGGAGAGCCCGCCGTTCCGCAGCCCCGTGTCGGCGGTACCGGCGGTGCGCCCCTTCCGTGTCCCACACTCTGCCGTCCGTGCAGGTGGCGGCCCATCCGCGCAATTACTCATCTCGCCCGGTGAGTACGGGTACTCAGAGACCGGCGCTGTCCGTCCACACCGATAAAGTGCCTGTCATGGCACAGATTGCGGTGATCGGAGCCGGCACCGGCGCCCTGGCGGCTGCCGCCCGACTGGCCGCGGCGGGCCACCGGGTGACGGTGTTCGAACGCTCGTCGACGTACGGCGGAGCGGTGGGCCGGTTCGAGCGGGACGGGTTCGCCTTCGACACCGGGCCGGGACTCCTCCATCTTCCCGCCGTCCACCGCGACTTGTTCGTCAAGACGGGCCGTGAGCCGCTGGAACAGTGCGTCGAGCTGGTCCAGGTGGACCCCGCGAGCCGCCATCTCTTCGCCGACGGCACGGACGTGCTGTTGCCGAACGCCTCGCGCGCCGGGGTGGTCGATGCGCTGGAAGCCGCGCTGGGCGGCGGCGCCGGGCCGCGTTGGGGCGCGTTCCTGGACCGCGCACGGGACACCTGGGACCGGACCAGGCGCCCGCTCCTGGAGGAACCGCTCCCGGCGGACACCGCGCCGCTGAGCCGCGACCCGTACCCGGCGCTCCGGACCGGGCTGCTGCGGCGCACCGCGACCACGCTCGGCGAGGTGGCCGGCCGGGAGCTGCGTGACGCGCGGCTGGCGGCACTGCTGGGGAGCTACGCGCTGTCCTACGGTTTCGACCCGGTGAACGCGCCGGCATCGGCGGCCGTACTGCCCTACATGGAGCAGACCTTCGGGAGTTGGTACGTACGCGGCGGGATGCGCGCGCTGGCCGACGCCATGTACCGGCGGTGCCTGGCGCGGAAGGTCGAGTTCGTGTTCTCCGCCGAGGTGATCGCGGTGCGGGAGAAGGACGGCATGGCGTGCGGCGTCGAGCTGGCCGACGGACGGCGGATCGACGCGGAACAGGTGATCGCGGGCGCGCCGGTTCCCGCGGTTCCGCTCCCGCATCGCAGGACGGACACCGGTACCGGACGGGTCGTGGTGTGTCTTGCGCTGCGTGGCGGTCGGCCGGACGGTGCGGTGCACCGCACCGTCGTCCACCGCGCGGACCGCGATCTGCCGATGGTGACGGTGCTGCGCCCGGATGATCCGGCGCTGGTCCCCGACCGGGACCACGAGTCGGTCACGCTGACGGTCACGGTGCCGGTGGCGGACTGGACCGGCGTGGCCGCCTCCCGGGCCGCGGGGCCGGCGGAGGTCTTCGCCGACCGCGTCGTGGCGGCGGCCGAGGCGGCCCTGCCCGGACTGGGCGGGCGGACGCTGTGGCGGGAGGTGCGGACCCCGGCCGACACCCTGCGGGAGACCGGCAGCGCCACGGTGCCCGGCCCGGCTCTGGCCGGTGCGGGCGGAGAACTGCTGCCGGTCCCCAATCGGTCGTCGCTGCCCGGCCTGTTCCTGGTGGGCGGCTGGGCGCACCCGGGAGGCGGGTTCGCCCACGCCGGGATGTCCGGTGCGCTGGCCGCCGGGCTGATCGTGGAGGGCGACGGCTTCCGCGGCTCCCAGTGAACTCGCGCGTCGCGCGGCGTCAGTAGCGGTACTGCTGCTCGCTGTAGCCGTTGTCGTACCCGGGAGTGCCGCCGTTGGGCTGCGGCTCGTACGCGGGCTGTTCGGGCGTGCCGTACGGCGGCTGTTCGGTCTCCCGCTGCTGCGGGACCCACACCCCGCCGGGCGGGGTGTCGGTGGTGTACTGCCCGGCGTACGGGTCGGCGTACTGCTGCTGGCCGCCGTAGGAGGCGTCGTACTGTCCTGAGCCGACGTACGGGTCCGAGTAGGGGGCGTACTGCTGCTGTCCGTTGCCGTAGTCGTACTGCCCGGTGTTCTGCTGCTGGTTCTGGTCGTAGCCGTTGGTGTCGTAGGCGCCGTACTGCGCGGCCGTGCCGTAGGCGGTGTCGCTGTATATCCCGTACTGGCCGGTGTCGTCCGGCATGGGCTGCGGGGCGTAGACGGCGGTGGAGTCCGATGCCATGGCGCCGGCCGGCTCGTAGGCGGGCCGGTCGTAGGCGTTCGGGTCGTAGGCGTTCGGGTCGTAGGCGCTGGAGTCAAAACCGTTCGCGTCGAAGCCGTTGCCGTCGGAGTTGTTCGGCTCGTAGCCGCCCTGGCTGTACGCCGGCTGCTCGTACTCGCCCGGCTGGGGGCCGGGTTGCTCGTAGGCGCTCTCGCCCTGTCCGGCGCCCGCGCCGGGCGATGTCTCCTCGTCCGGTGCGCCGGAACCGTATGCGAGATCCGTCACCTCCAGGACCGGCTCCCTGGCCGCGCCCTCGGTGGCGCGCTTGCGCCGTCGGCTCGCCCCCGGCGAGCCGCCCAGGGCCCAGCCCGTCGAGAAGCCGCGCCGGAAGGACAGCGTCACGTAGGTCTGGCCGACCGCGAAGGCGAGAGCGCCCGCCACGATCACCGGCACCGAGTGCAGCAGCACCCCGGCGACCACACCGAGGAAGCCGGTGAAGGCGAGCATGCGCCAGCGGAGCCGCGCCTTGTACTGCAGCAGCACCTCGCCCAGCAACCACAGCGCGACGAACCCGAAGCCGACATAGAGGACCGTCCAGCCCATGTACGCCCCTCTCGTACGGCCGCCGCCCTGGGGGTGGGAGCGGGTGTGGCCGGTCAGGACTGCTTGTGCAGCCCAAGGTTCTCGAAGATCTCGAGGGTCGCCGTGGAGTTGTTCAGCGTGATGAAGTGCATCCCCGGGACACCCTCGGAGAGCAGACTCGCACAGAACTCCGTAGCGAACTCGATGCCAATGGAGCGTACAGCGACCGGGTCGTCCTTGACCGCGAGGATCCGTTCTTTCAGCTCCGGCGGGAACTGCGCGGTGCTCAGCTGCGGAAGCCTCTCGAGCATTTTGACACTGGTGACGGGCATGACTTCGGGGATGATCGGGGTGTCGCAGCCGGCTGCGGCCACCCGGTCACGCATCCGCAGGTAGTTCGCCGGGTCGAAGAACATCTGGGTGATGGCGAAATCGGCACCGGCCCGGCACTTGTCGACGAAGTGCCGGATGTCGCTGTCCCAGTCGTCCGAGCGAGGGTGCATCTCCGGGAAGGCGGCGACGCCCACGCAGAAGTCACCGGACTCCCTGATCAGCCGGACCAGGTCGGCGGCATAGGTCACGCCTTCCGGATGCTTGATCCACTCACCCATCGGGTCGCCGGGCGGATCTCCTCGGACGGCGAGGATGTTACGGATCCCGGCGTCGGCGTACTGGCCGATGATGTTGCGCAGTTCGGCGACGGAATGATCGACCGCGGTGAGATGTGCGACCGGGGTGAGGGTGGTGTTCGAGGTGATCTGCTCGGTGGCCCGCACCGTGCCGGCCCGCGACGAGCCGCCGGCGCCGTAGGTCACCGAGACGAAACTGGGCGCCACCGCCTCGACCCGGCGCAGCGCGTTCCAGAGGTTGCGCTCGCCCTTCTCGGTTTTGGGCGCCCAGAACTCGAACGAGTACGACGTCTTGCCGGTCGCGAGCATGTCGCGCACGGTCCGTGCGTGATCGGTTCTGGTGGACGAAGTGCCGAGGGCCATACGGGCAGGTTAGTCAGGGCTTGCCACTCCCCCAACCAAGCCGGGGTTATTTGGCCGAATTGCCGGTTACTTGTCCACCCCTCGGACACTCTCGGACGGTCCCGCGTCACTCCGCTCGCGGATCCGCTTCGCGAGATCGGCGGAGGCTGCCGCCGGGTCGTCGGCCTGGGTTATCGCCCGGACGACCACCACCCGGCGTGCGCCCGCGTCCAGCACCTCGTCGAGGTTGCCCGCGTCGATCCCGCCGATCGCGAACCAGGGGCGCTCGGTGGTGAGCGCTGCCGCGTACCGCACCAGGTCGAGCCCGGGGGCGTGCCGGCCCGGCTTGGTCGGGGTCGGCCAGCAAGGACCGGTACAGAAGTAGTCCACGCCCACCTCGGCGGCTGCGGCGTCCACCTCGGACCGGGCGTGCGTGGAGCGGCCGATCAGCACGTCCTGGCCCAGCAACCGGCGGGCCGCCGGGACCGGGAGGTCGCCCTGGCCGAGGTGGAGTACGTCGGAGGCGATGGCGTGCGCGACATCGGCGCGGTCGTTCACCGCGAGCAGGGCGCCGTGCCTGCGGCAGGCGTCGGCGAAGACCTCGAGGTGTTCCAGTTCCTCGGCGGCTTCCATGCCCTTGTCACGCAACTGGACGATGTCCACGCCGTATGCCAGGACGGCGTCGAGGAACTCCGGGAGATCGCCCTGCCGCTTACGGGCGTCCGTGCACAGGTACAGCCGGGCATCGGACAGCGGTGCTGGTGCGGTGGACATCGGATGTTCCCCCCGGTCGTTGGTGCGAGCGTGCGGTGGTGCGGTGGTGCGTGCTGATCGGTGCATGCGGTGCACGGCGCCGGAGCGCCGGCGTCGTGCACCGCGAGGCGTTCGGACTGTGCTCAGAGGGCGAGCGCCTGAGCCCGGCGCTTCACCTCCGTCCCGCGATTCTCACTCAGTGCCTGCGCGGGGGTGCCCGGCAGGGTCTCGTCCGGAGTGAAGAGCCACTCGAGCATCTCTTCGTCGCTGTAGCCGTCGTCCCGCAGCAGGGTCAGCGTGCCGGACAGGCCCTTGACCACCTTGTTGCCGTCGATGAAGGCGGCAGGCACCTGGAGCACGCGGTTCTCACCCCGGCGCACGGCGATCAGCTGGCCCTCCTTGACCAGCTGACGGACACGCGTCACCTCGACACCGAGCATTTCGGCGATGTCGGGCAGGTGCAGCCAGGCGGGGACGAGAGCATCGATGTTTGCGTCAATCTCGGTCACGGCACCCAGCCTGCCATCCCGCACCGACAATCAGCACCCCGGACTACGGCGTTCAGCCCCCGGCCGGCCGTACCGACGCCTTCAGCGCAATGCCCGGATCGGCCAC
The DNA here is from genome assembly GCF_040682175.1 of Streptomyces sp. NPDC051320. Classification (NCBI taxonomy): domain Bacteria; kingdom Bacillati; phylum Actinomycetota; class Actinomycetes; order Kitasatosporales; family Streptomycetaceae; genus Streptomyces; species Streptomyces sp. NPDC051320. Next base: position 11,894 of record NZ_JBFBAL010000010.1, on the reverse strand, counting down.
CCGCACCGGATCCAGCGGCGCCCCCGACTCGATCAGCCTGCGTCCCTGAGCCAGGTCCCTGGGCCGTCCCACGGCGAGCAGCGCGACCAGCCGCCCCTCACGCAGCCAGCAGACCGACCAGGCGGGAGCCGCGGAAGCACCCTCGCTCGCGCCGGGGAGTGAGTCCGGGGACGGGTCGCCACGCCGGATCAGGGTGTCGGCGGCCGGGTGGTGGCCCGCGTACTGGACGAAGCGGCCGAACTGCTCCGACCAGAAGTACGGCACCGGGTCGTAGGCCGGCGGCGCCTCGCCGACGATGTCGGCGGCCACCGTACGGGGGCCCTGAAGAGCGTTGTCCCAGTGGTGGATCAGCAGTCGCTCACCGTATCGGCGGGACGGGAAGGAGGCGCAGTCACCGACCGCGTACACCCCCGGCAGCGTGCTGCGCAGCCACGCATCGGCGGTGACCGAGCCGTCGGCGCCGAGTTCGATTCCGGAGCCGGTCAGCCAGCCGGTGGCCGGCCGCGCGCCGATACCGACGAGCACGGCCCCGGCGGTCAGCCTGCGCCCGGACTCCAGCACCACGGCGCCGGGCTCGATACGGGACACCCGGGCGTGCGTGAGCAGTTCGGCGCCACTGTCCGCGTACCAGTCGGCCATGGGCGCCGCGATTCCGGCGGGCAGCGCTCCGGCCAGGGGCTGCCCGGCCGCCTCGACGACGGTCACCGCGCAGCCGGCTTCGCGGGCGGCCGTCGCGAACTCCGCGCCGATCCAGCCCGCCCCGACGACCACCACGTCGTGCCGGGCGGCCAGGACCGCCCGCAGCCGGGTCGCATCGTCGAGGGTGCGCAGCAGATGGACGTCGGGGACGTTCTCGCTGCCGGGCAGGGTGACCGGGCGGGCGCCGGTGGCGACGACCAGGACGTCGTAGGGCACCGGGCCCTGCGTGGTGTCGAGTCGGTGGTCCGATGCCCGCAGCCCGGTCACCTCGCGCCCCAGCAGCAGGGTCACACCGAGTGCGTCGAAGTCCACGTCGAAGGCGGATCCGTCGGCCTTGCCGAGCAGCACGGCCTTGGACAGCGGCGGCCTGTCGTACGGCTGGTGCGGTTCGTCGCCGACCAGCGTGACAGCGCCGGTGAAGCCCTGGTCCCGCAGCGCGACCGCGGTCTGCACTCCGGCCATGCCCGCGCCGACGATGACGACGTGCCTCTGCTCACTCACCCGTTACCTCACTCACCCGTTGCTTCAGTCAGCCGTTGCTTCAGTCAGCCGAACACCGTCAGGACCGCGGCCCAGCGTCGGCCCCCTCGGTCCGGCCGGCACCGGGGGGCGGCCGGTCTTACTGCCGACGGAAACCTGGGGTTAGGCTGGCCAAGCTAAACCACTCGCGGGAGTCCGGGCGCACCGGGCTGAGAGGGAGGCTGCGACGGCCTCCGACCGTACGAACCTGATCCGGGTCATGCCGGCGAAGGGAGGGGCTGGACGCCCATGCACGCGGACAGAGCTCATGCAGACACGGTTCCGGACGTACTGCCGGACGTACTGATCGTCGGCGGCGGGATCATCGGTCTCGTCACCGCCTGGCGCTCGGCGCAGCGCGGGCTGCGCACCACTGTCGTCGATCCGGCACCGGGCGGCGGAGCGGCGCAGGTCGCCGCCGGCATGCTGGCCGCCGTCACCGAACTGCACTACGGCGAGCAGGTCCTGCTCGGCCTCAATCTGGAGTCCGCCCGCCGTTATCCGGCGTTCACCGCCGAGTTGGCGGAGGCTTCCGGCCAGGACCTCGGTTATCGCACCTGCGGCACGCTCGCCGTCGCGCTCGACGCCGACGATCGTGCGCACCTGCGTGAACTGCACGCCCTGCAGCAGCGCTCGGGGCTGGCCTCCGAGTGGCTCACCGGCCGCGAATGCCGGCGTCTGGAGCCGATGCTGGCGCCCGGTGTGCGCGGCGGTCTGAGGGTGGACGGCGACCACCAGATCGACCCGCGGCGGCTCGCGGCAGCCCTGGTCACGGCGTGCGAGCGGACCGGGGTGGATTTCCGGCGCGACCGCGTTTCCGAACTGACCCTGAGCGGGGGCCGGGCCACCGGGGTCGTGCTGGCGGCCGGCGGCGCGCTCGGCGCCGGCCAGGTGGTGCTGGCGGCGGGCAGCCTCAGCGGGAAGCTCGCCGGGGTACCGGACGACGTGCTGCCGCCCGTCCGCCCGGTGAAGGGCCAGGTGTTGCGGCTCACGGTGCCGAAGGCTTTCGCGCCCTTCCTCAGCCGTACGGTCCGCGCGGTGGTGCGCGGCAGCCACGTCTATCTCGTACCGCGGGAGAACGGCGAACTCGTCGTCGGCGCCACCAGCGAGGAGCTCGGCTGGGACACCACGGTCACCGCGGGCGGCGTGTACGAACTGCTGCGCGACGCGCATGAACTGGTCCCCGGCATCACCGAACTACCACTCACCGAGACCCGGGCAGGTCTGCGCCCGGCGTCCCCCGACAACGCCCCGTTGCTCGGCCCGACGGCGCTGCCCGGACTCCACCTGGCCACCGGCCACTACCGCAACGGCGTGTTGCTGACCCCGGTGACCGGCGATGTGATGGCCGAGTTCCTCACCACCGGCGAACTCCCCGCCGCGGCCGCCCCCTTCACGCCACGGCGTTTCTCACCCGCACGGCAGGAGCAGCCCGTATGACCGCCCCGAACGGTTGCGTATCGGTCTCCGTGAACGGTGCCGCGCAACGCGTCGCACCGGGCACCACCCTCGATCTGCTGGTCGCCACCGTGACCCGGGCACCGGCCGGAGTGGCCGCCGCGCTCAACGAGGCCGTGGTGCCGCGTGGCCAGTGGCCCAGCACCCCGCTCGGTGACGGCGACCGCGTCGAAATCCTCACCGCAGTCCAAGGAGGCTGACCCCGATATGGCAGACGATCTCCTGTCCATCGCCGACTGCACGTTCTCGTCCCGCCTGATCATGGGCACCGGTGGTGCGCCGAGTCTCGAGGTACTGGAGCGCTCGCTGATCGCATCGGGCACCGAACTGACCACGGTCGCGATGCGCCGCCTCGACCCCACCGTCCAGGGCTCGGTCCTCTCCGTGCTGGAAAAGCTCTCCGTCCGGGTGCTGCCGAACACGGCGGGCTGTTTCACGGCGGGTGAGGCGGTGCTGACCGCGCGGCTCGCCCGCGAGGCGCTGTCCACCGACTGGATCAAGCTGGAGGTGATCGCGGACGAGCACACCCTGCTGCCGGACCCGGTCGAACTGCTCGACGCCGCCGAGACGCTGGTGGACGACGGCTTCACGGTCCTCCCGTACACCAACGACGACCCGGTGCTCGCCCGTCGGCTGGAGGACGTCGGCTGCGCGGCGGTCATGCCGCTCGGCTCCCCCATCGGCTCCGGCCTCGGCATCCGCAACCCGCACAACTTCCAGCTGATCGTGGAACAGGCACGCGTACCGGTCATCCTCGACGCGGGCGCCGGCACGGCCTCGGATGCGGCCCTGGCGATGGAGCTGGGCTGCGCCGCGGTGATGCTGGCCTCCGCGGTGACCCGGGCGCAGGAGCCCGAACTGATGGCCGAGGCGATGCGCCGGGGGGTGGAGGCGGGAAGGCTGGCGTATCGGGCCGGGCGGATTCCTCGGCGGCACTTCGCCCGTGCTTCCTCGCCGGGTGAGGGGCGGGCCGCGCTGGATCCGGAGCGGCCGGCGTTCTGAGGCCGGGCTCCGGGAGCCGCGCTGTCACAGCTCGGCTTCAGTCCCGCTCCAGCCTCCCGGCCATCCGAACCCTGTCACCCCCAGCTCGTACACTCGCTTCGTGGACACGACCCTCAAGGACCCCCTCGTCGGGCAGCTGCTGGACGGCCGCTACCGCGTGGAGGCACGTATCGCCGTCGGTGGCATGGCCACGGTCTACCGGGCCGTGGACACCCGGCTGGACCGGGTGCTCGCGCTCAAGGTGATGCACCCCGCACTGGCCGTGGACGCCACCTTCGTGGAGCGTTTCATCCGGGAGGCCAAGTCCGTCGCGCGGCTCGACCATCCCAATGTGGTCGGCATGTTCGATCAGGGCGCGGACGGCGCGTATGTGTATCTCGCGATGGAGTATGTCGCCGGGTGCACCCTCCGCGACGTGCTGCGCGAGCGCGGCGCGCTCCGGCCCCGGGCGGCTCTGGACATCCTGGAGCCGGTGCTGGCCGCGCTCGGCGCCGCGCACCGGGCCGGGTTCGTGCACCGCGACATGAAGCCGGAGAACGTGCTGATCGGGGACGACGGCCGGGTCAAGGTCGCCGATTTCGGCCTGGTGCGGGCCGTCGGCACCGAGACCAGCAGCACCGGGACGATTCTGGGCACCGTCTCCTATCTCGCCCCGGAGCAGATCGAGCACGGCACGAGCGACACCCGTTCCGACGTCTACGCCTGCGGCGTGGTGCTGTACGAGATGCTGACGGGCGCCAAGCCGCACTCCGGCGAGACCCCGGCGCAGGTCCTCTACCAGCACCTCAATGACGGTGTGCCCGCGCCGTCCGCGGTGGTGCCCGGGCTGGCCGGCGCGCTGGACGAGTTGGTGGCGAGCGCCACCGCCCGCACCCCCGACGCGCGGCCGCACGACGCGGTCGCGCTGCTCCGCCAGGCCCGGGAGAGCCGGGCAGCACTCAGCGACCGGCAGCTCGACGCGGTGCCGCCGCAGGCACGGGACGGCGAGGCCGGGGAGCGGCCCGCGAACGGCTCCGAGGACCGTACGAACGTGATCCCGCGTGTCCTGCCCGCCGCGGGCGTCAACCGTACGAGCAGGCTGGAGATGCCCGCGCCGCCGGAGCCGCAGCGGACGCCCGTACGGCGCAAGCGGCGGGCGGGCCGCGGGCTGATCGCCTCGGTCGTCGCCGTGCTGCTGGTTCTCGGGGTGGGGGCCGGGGTCTGGTACATCAACTCCGGGCAGTTCACCCGGGTGCCTTCGCTGCTCGGGCAGACGGAGAAGACGGCGACGTCACGGCTCACGTCCGCCGGCCTCGAGGCGAACAACACCAAGCACGCATACAGCGACACCTACGAGCGCGGCACGGTCATGGACAGCGATCCCGCGTCGGGCGCCCGGATCCGCGACCACGACGCGGTGACGCTGGTGGTGTCCCGCGGCCCCGAGATGGTGAAGGTTCCGGACGTCGCGGGCGAGCCGCCGGCCGAAGCGAAGCGTGATCTGGCGAAGGCGGGGCTGGACGCCGGCATGGTGACCAGGGAGTTCAGCGAAGACATCGACCGCGGCGGGGTCATCCGGACGGACCCGGCCACCGGCACGGAGCGTCATGCGGGTTCCGCGGTCGCCCTGGTCGTCTCCAAGGGCGCCCCGGTGGACGTGCCGGACGTGACCGGGGAGTCCGTGGACGAGGCCACCGCTGACCTGCAGCAGCTGCACCTGAAGGTCAGGGTCGCGACGGAGCAGATCAACTCCGGGCAGGACCCGGGCGATGTCGCCAAGCAGTCGCCGGCGGACGGTGCGCGGGCAGCGGAGGGCGACACGGTCACGCTGACGGTCTCGAAGGGGCCCCGGATGATCGACGTGCCCGATGTGACGGGCGACAACGTGGACGATGCGAAGAAGACGCTGACCGACAAGGGCTTCAAGGTCCATGTCAAACGTCCGTTCCTGTCCTTCAGCGACACGGTCGAGAGCCAGTCCGTGGAAGGCGGCGACCAGGCTCCCGAGGGCGGCACCATCACCCTCACGACCAAGGGGCTCTGAAGGGCGTGCGCAATCCCATCGGCGGCCACATCCCGGTCGCCGGCGGCCTCGCCAGGACCGGGCTGCCCTATGCCCGCGAGCTCGGCGCGGAAGCCGTGCAGGTCTTCGTGGCCAATCCGCGCGGCTGGGCGCTGCCGGCCGGCAACGCGGCGCAGGACGAGCGGTTCCGCGAGGAATGCGCGGCCGAGTCGATCGTGGCCTACGTGCACGCGCCGTATCTGATCAACTTCGGCTCGCACACCGAGGCGACCGTCCAGCAGTCGGTGGCCTCGCTGCGGCATTCGCTGCGCCGCGGCCGGGACATAGGCGCGCTGGGCGTGGTGGTGCACACCGGTTCGGCGACCGGAGGCCGTCCGCGCGCGGAGGCGCTGGCGCAGGTCCGTGAGCGGATGCTGCCGCTGCTCGACGGGCTCACCCATGACGACGACCCGTTTCTGCTCCTGGAGTCGACCGCGGGCCAGGGCGCCTCCCTGTGCTCGCGCACCTGGGACTTCGGCCCGTACTTCGAGGCGCTCGACGCGCACCCCCGGCTGGGCGTCTGCCTCGACACCTGTCACATCTTCGCGGCGGGCCACGATCTGGCCGGACCCGGCGGGATGAACCGGACGCTGGACCTGCTGGTGGGCACGGTCGGCGAAGGCCGGTTGAAGCTGATCCATGCCAACGACTCCAAGGAAGCGGCGGGCGCGCACCGGGACCGCCACGAGAACATCGGTTCCGGTCGTATCGGGGAGGAGCCCTTCCGGGAGCTGCTCACGCACCCGGCGACCGAGGGCGTACCGCTGGTGATCGAGACGCCGGGCGGCAAGGAAGGGCACAACGCGGACGTCAAGCGTCTGAAGGCGCTCCGCCCCTGATTCCGCAGGCGGGCACGGAAGCAGGTCAGAGCTCCGGGCCGTCGCCGGGCTCCTCCTGGTACGAGTAGCGCTGCTCCTGCCAGGGGTCGCCGAGGTTGTGGTAGCCCCGCTCCTCCCAGAAGCCGCGCCGGTCCGCGGTCATGTACTCGATGCCGCGAACCCACTTGGGGCCCTTCCAGGCGTACAGATGCGGCACGACGAGGCGCAGCGGGAAGCCGTGCTCGGCGGTGAGCAGCTCACCGGCCTTGTGGGTGGCGAAGAGCGCGCGTTCGTCGGTGAAGTCGGCGAGCCGCAGATTGGCGCTGTAGCCGTACTCCGCCCAGACCATGACATGGGTGACGTGGGGTGCGGGTGGCGCGAGCTCGACGAGGGTACGGGCCTGCACCCCACCCCATTCGGCCCCGAGCATGGAGAATTTCGTGACACAGTGCAGGTCGGCGATCACCGTGGAGAACGGCAGCGCCGAGAACTCCTCGTGGTTCCAGCAGTGCTTGTCCCCGTCCGCGGTGGCGCCGAAGACCCGGAACTCCCAGCGGTCGGGCTTGAACTTGGGGACCGGCCCGTAGTGGGTGACCGGCCAGCCGCGCTGCAGCCGCTGCCCCGGTGGAAGCTCCGACTGTGCCGCTCCCTGCTGTTCCCGGCTTTCCGGCTGACCCATGACTCCATGGTGACAGACCGCGCAGGGTGGTCATGACCAGGCAGGCGCCGATTCGGGCAACTCATACTAAGCCTGTACTTACTGGACGCTCTTCCGAGGCGGTGCGAGGATGCCCGGAACCAGCCCGGACCCACGCCTGGAAGGAGCCTCTGCGATGCAGGGCGACCCCGAGGTCATCGAGTTTCTCAACGAGCAGTTGACCGCCGAGCTCACGGCGATCAACCAGTACTTCCTGCACGCGAAGATGCAGGAGAACTTCGGCTGGACCAAGCTGGCGAAGTACACCCGGGCCGAGTCGTTCGACGAGATGAAGCACGCGGAGATCCTCACCGACCGGATCCTGTTCCTGGAGGGCCTGCCGAACTACCAGCGGCTCTTCCACGTCCGGGTGGGTCAGACCGTCACCGAGATGTTCCAGGCGGACCGGCAGGTCGAGGCGGAGGCCGTCGATCGCCTCAAGCGGGGCATCGAGGTCATGCGGAACAAGGGCGACATCACGTCCGCGAACATCTTCGAGTCGATCCTGGCCGACGAGGAGCACCACATCGACTACCTCGACACCCAGCTGGAGCTGGTGGAGAAGCTCGGCGAGCCGCTCTACATCGCCCAGCTGATCGAGCAGCCGGACAGCTGACCGGCGGCAGCCGGCGGGCGGCGGATGACGCCGCTCACGCCGCTTCGGGGAGCGGCGGCGCCGCGGTGACCTCCGACGCCAGGGCGGGCATCCCCTGGTCGAGCAGCTCGCGGCGGGGGCAGTTGCCCCGGCCGAGGAGCGCCTGGATGCTGCGTACGCAACCGCCGCAGTCCGTGCCCGCCTTGCAGGCCGACGCGATCTGGCGGGGCGTGCAGGCGCCCGCGTCCGCGTGTTCCCTGACCTGCTGCTCGGTCACTCCGAAGCATGAGCAGACAAACACGCGGTTTCACCTCCCGGGCGGGATCGGCTGACGGTCGCCGTCCCGATGTCTCGGTGAGGCTAACCTAACCTTACCTGCCCGGTCGAGCGGCGCAAAAGGGCCGCGGAGTCCGGATCGATGTGATCCGCGCCCCACGGCCCGTGCTCCGCTCGCCGCGGTCCGGCCCTACTGGTCGCGGTACATCTCCGCCACCAGGAACGCCAGGTCGAGCGACTGGCTGCGGTTGAGCCGCGGGTCGCAGGCCGTCTCGTAGCGCTGGTGCAGATCGTCGACGAAGATCTCGTCGCCGCCGCCGACGCATTCGGTGACGTCGTCACCGGTCAGCTCGACGTGGATGCCACCGGGGTGCGTACCGAGGCTCTTGTGGACCTCGAAGAAACCCTTGACCTCGTCGAGCACATCGTCGAAGCGGCGCGTCTTGTGGCCGGAGGCGGCCTCGAAGGTGTTGCCGTGCATCGGGTCGGTCACCCAGACGACCTGGGCGCCGGACGCGGTGACCTTCTCCACGAGGTTCGGCAGCCTGTCGCGGACCTTGTCGGCGCCCATCCGGACGATGAACGTCAGCCGTCCGGGCTCGCGGTCCGGGTCGAGCCGCTCGATGTAGCTGAGCGCCTCCTCCGGGGTGGTCGTCGGGCCGAGCTTCACACCGACCGGGTTGCGGACCTGCGCGGCGAACTCGATGTGCGCGTGGTCGAGCTGCCGGGTGCGCTCGCCGACCCAGACCATGTGGCCGGAGGTGTCGTAGAGCTTGCCGGTGCGTGAGTCGGTACGGGTCAGCGCGGACTCGTAGTCGAGGAGCAGCGCCTCGTGCGAGGCGTAGAACTCGACCGCGCGGAACTCCGCGGGATCGGTACCGCAGGCCTTCATGAAGTTGAGGGCGCTGTCGATCTCGCGGGCGAGCTGTTCGTAACGCTGCCCGGAGGGCGACGACTTCACGAAGTCCTGGTTCCAGGCGTGCACCTGGCGCAGGTCGGCGTAGCCACCGGTGGTGAAGGCACGGACCAGGTTCAGCGTCGACGCGGAGGCGTGGTACATCCGCTTCAGCCGCTCCGGGTCGGGGACCCGGGACTTCTCGTCGAAGTCGAAACCGTTGACCGAGTCGCCGCGGTAGGTGGGCAGGGTCACGCCGTCGCGGGTCTCGGTGTCCTTCGAGCGCGGCTTGGAGTACTGACCGGCGATCCGGCCGACCTTGACGACCGGTACCGAGGCGGCATAGGTGAGCACGGCGCTCATCTGGAGAAGAGTCTTCAGCTTCGCCCTGATGTGCTCGGCGGACACCGCGTCGAAGGCCTCGGCGCAGTCGCCACCCTGCAGGAGGAACGCCTCGCCCCTGGCCACGGCGCCCAGCCGGTCGCGCAGCTGGTCGCACTCGCCCGCGAAGACGAGCGGCGGATAGGTGCGGAGGTCCCCGATGGCATCGCGCAGGGCCTCGGCATCCGGGTACTGGGGCTGCTGCGCCGCGGGAAGGTCTCGCCAGGTGTTCACGTTCACGGTCACCCGCACAACATTACGGCCTTGCCCGGTACGTACGGCCCTCCGCCCATCCATTGAGACGCCTCCCCGGAGCACGGTCGATCGGCTAGAGTGCTGCACATGTTCGCGACGACGACTCGAAACTGGTGGTGGACCGCTCATCCGGCGGCCCACTGACATCGCGCGCACAGACGAAGCGAAGGCCGCCCGAGGGGCGGCCTTCCGTGTTTTCACCGGCCGTTCCTCTCCACCCGCCCCGGGCCTCCCGGGGAACCCGGAAGGAACACCATCGATGCTTGTCAGCGGACTGCTGAACGACCACCGCCCCTTCGCACTGCTGCGCCGGCGCACCCCCGGACACGACCACGACACCGTCGAACTGCTGATCGGTGAGGTGCGGGAGGTGGAGCGGCTCGCGGACATCCCGGCCGACGGCGACCGGCCCGTTCTCGCTCTGGTGCCCTTCCGGCAGATCAGGGAGCGCGGCTTCGATGTGCGCGACGACGGCACTCCGCTGGCCGTGCTGGTCGCCGACGAAACGTACGAGCTGCCGCTCTCCGAAGCGCTCGCCACCCTGCCGGACCACTCCGTACGGGTCGAGGACGGCGCGTTCGACGTCACCGACGACGCCTACGAGGACATCGTGCGGCGGGTCGTCGAGGACGAGATCGGGCGGGGCGAAGGGGCCAACTTCGTCATCCGCCGCACCTACACCGGCTCGGTGCCGGGCTTCGGCCGGGCGGACGCGCTGGCCCTCTTCCGGCGGCTGCTCGCCGGTGAGCGGGGCGCGTACTGGACCTTCGTGGTGCACACCGGGGAGCGCACCCTGGTCGGCGCCAGTCCGGAGGTGCATGTCCGGATGTCCGGCGGAACGGTGGTGATGAACCCCATCAGCGGCACCTTCCGCTATCCGTCCGAGGGACCGACCGCCGAGGCGCTGCTGGACTTCCTCGGTGACCGCAAGGAGACCGAGGAACTCTCCATGGTGGTCGACGAGGAGCTCAAGATGATGTGCACCGTCGGCGACATGGGCGGGGTCGTCGTCGGGCCGCGGCTCAAGGAGATGGCCCATCTCGCCCACACCGAGTACGAGTTGCGGGGACGCAGTTCGCTGGATGTGCGCGAGGTGCTGAAGGAGACGATGTTCGCGGCGACCGTCACCGGGTCGCCGGTGCAGAACGCCTGCCGGGTGATCGAGCGGCACGAGGTGGGCGGGCGCGGTTACTACGCGGGGGCGCTGGCGTTGATCGGGCGGGACGCCGGCGGCGCCCGGACGCTGGATTCGCCGATTCTGATCCGTACCGCCGACATCGCGGCCGACGGCGGGCTGCGGGTGCCGGTCGGGGCGACGCTGGTACGCCACTCGGACCCGGCGAGCGAGGTCGCCGAGACCCATGCCAAGGCGGCCGGGGTGCTCGCGGCACTCGGCGTGCGGCCCGGCCCTCCCCGGGCGGCCGCCGCGGCCCCCCGGCTCAGTGACGACCCGCGGGTGCAGGCCGCGCTTGAGTCCCGGCGCGGCGATCTGGCGCCCTTCTGGCTACGGATGCGGGACGGTGCGCCGGCCGCGCACGGTGCCGTGCTGTCGGGAAGCGCGCTGGTGGTGGACGCCGAGGACACCTTCACCTCGATGCTCGCCCATCTGCTGCGGGCCTCCGGCCTGGACGTGACGGTACGGCGTTACGACGAGCCCGGTCTGCGGTCCGTGGTCCGCGCCCACCGGGGCCCGGTGGTGCTCGGACCCGGGCCCGGCGACCCCCGGGACGCGGCGGACCCCAAGATGAGCTTTCTGCGCGGCCTCACCGCCGAGCTGCTCCGCGAGCACCGGCACGGGCTGCTCGGAGTCTGCCTGGGCCACGAGCTGCTCGCCGCCGAACTGGGCCTGGACATCGTCCGGAAGGAGGTCCCCTACCAGGGCGCCCAGGAGCGGATCGACTTCTTCGGCAGGACGGAGACCGTCGGCTTCTACAACTCGTACACCGCCCGGTGCGACGACCGCGTGGCGGCCGAGCTGGCGATGCACCGCATGGAGGTGAGCCGCGACGCGGTGAGCGGCGAGGTGCACGCGGTGCGGGGGCCGGGGTTCGCCGGGGTGCAGTTCCACCCCGAGTCGGTGCTGACGCTGGACGGTCCGGGGGTGCTGGCGGGGGTGCTCGCCGGGGTGCGGGTGTAGGCAGCGGCGGGGTCCGGGGCGTAGCCATGGTCAACGCCGTTCAGGTCGGCCTGCGTTACATCGAGGCCTGGCTGCGCGGCATGGGCGCGGTCGCCATCTTCAACCTGATGGAGGACGCCGC